>DJLZ01000001.1:0-421 GCA_002436405.1 Proteobacteria bacterium UBA6503 | reverse complement strand
TACGGGAGGCAGCAGTGGGGAATATTGGTCAATGGGCGCAAGCCTGAACCAGCCATGCCGCGTGAGTGATGACGGCCTTCGGGTTGTAAAGCTCTTTCGCTAGGGAAGAATTAATGACGGTACCTAGATAAGAAGTCCCGGCTAACTCCGTGCCAGCAGCCGCGGTGATACGGAGGGGGCGAACGTTGTTCGGATTTACTGGGCGTAAAGGGATCGTAGGCGGTCTTTCAAGTCAGATGTGAAATCCCAGGGCTCAACCTTGGAATTGCATTTGAAACTGGGAGACTAGAATCATGGAGAGGATGGCGGAATTGCCAGTGTAGAGGTGGAATTCGTAGATATTGGCAGGAACACCAGAAGAGAAGTCGGCTATCTGGCCATTGATTGACGCTGAGGGTCGAAAGCGTGGGGAGCAAACAGG
>DJLZ01000004.1 GCA_002436405.1 Proteobacteria bacterium UBA6503 | reverse complement strand
TTTTTAGTTTAGTCTGACAGCACCGCCATTAAGTCTTGGGTTGCCACACAACCCAGAGACTTTCCCCCAACACCCCGCCCACAGCGGGGTTTTTGCTTTCACCCGTACCCGTAGACTTTTCTCAGCGGTGCTGTCTCCCCCCCTAGGGGCACTCTGTTTCGTAATTTATAAAAATATTTTGGTAGCTGTTAATCTGGCTATAAAAGCTTTGATACTGGTTAGAATCTATGAAACTCTTCGTTTTGAAAAGGTTAATGGTCTTTAAGTTTGCCTCTTTGCTTTCTGCCAACAAATTTTGGAGTTTTTTAGAGCAAAAATATGCTTGATAAGTTGCGGGGTTAACTTGTTTCCAAACCTCAGATATTGAAATCAAATATGCTCCTGTGTATCCAGCAAGCAAATATTTATCGTATTCAAGACCTAGGTAAGTCCTGGACTGAGGATGCTCTATGTTAAGGACTTTGAATGCCTCATCTAAGCCTGGAATGTAATTACCCAATGTCTTTTTATAAACTTGCTCTGGGTTACTAGAATTAATTGTTGATATAAACTTCTGGGCGCTATCTAAATCTTTAAAGTTAAGATTGTGTAGCATGCCAACAAGCCTTGCTGTAAGTGCTGGCCTTATAGCAATATTGAAATGCTCACTAAATGCCTTGCTGGTAGACAGTCTTCGAAGGGCTTGGTCAACTAGAATATGGTTTGTGTGATACTCTGAGCTATCACTAAGCTTTATTGGCAAGATATCTGTAAGATACATTACATAAACGCTCAGTAGAGAATTCTTTGGAATTTTACTCTCTATATTATTTCTGTGGCCTTCCACACGACTTTGCGTGACCTTTTTGACAAGCCAATTAATTGGAACCACTTTTTGCGTTGAAACATCTAGAAAGATGAGCAGACGAAGTTTTGCGTACTCTTCAGCAATGTCGTATGGAATTTCAAGTGAATAGAACTCTTCTTTGCCAAGCTCTAATATAGAATTATATAGCCTTGAACTCACTTTATATGTGGTTGAGCTTACAAACACAAATAAGAATAGAAGCAGTAGTTTTAAAAAATTTTGTTTGATAAATGCCATTTTCTCCCTCTCACGGGTCATGTCAGATTAAAACTTATCACTTGTGATTATGGGGTATAATCCTCCCATAAAAAAGACAAATCCCCACTAAGCTTAGGCTAGAGAATTTTTCGTTTAGCCTTTACACACCTCCATTATTTAAAAACCTCCCAATCGGGAGGTTTTTTTGTGCGCTCTGTTTATTGGCCTTCAAAAAAGGTCTTATGACGTACTTTCCGTAACAAAAACAAACCACATAAAAAGTTTGGCAGAGCAATAAGGATAAGCAGCGCCAGCGCTGGTATTAGCGTTACAGCTTCGTTTACGGTGTTCGCTGCTGCTGGCTCATGTGCGGCATTCATCAAGAACAGCGAACAATCCCACAAAAAGTGGTACACGATGGCTGACCACAATGAGCCTGTACGAATAACAATAGCAATAAAAAGGAGGCCACTCATACTCGCTGTCACAGCCTGAGTTGCGGCCATCCCCCACTCGCCTGTATTAAAGCCATTAAGCACATGTACAGCCCCAAACAAAACGGTAGTTAGGATAATTGCTGGCCAAAGCTTACAGGTTGTCAAAAATGCACGAAACAAAACCCCACGGAACATAATTTCCTCAGAAGCCCCAACCAAAAGGGTGTTTAATGCGATAAAGAAAATAATGCGTGGCTCAGGCAAGCCCGTAACAAAAATCATTGAGCTTAGCGCTGCTAAAATAAGAACAGGGAACCACATCACCCGTCCAACACTATGGGGCAGAGAAAACTGAAGGTCTTGCCACTTAAATACAAAAATAGCGGCCACAAGAAGGGCTACACCACCCACAAACTGCCAGCCGATACCATTCTTTACCAACTCAATAAGGGCAGCTTCTTCACCCCCCAAAAGCCACTTTGCACCCAGCAAAGTTATAAGGACCCAAACAATATAAACCCCAATAGATATCGATAAGCGTGTATTCATAGCATTTTTTCCAGCACTTAATTGCAAAGTATGTCGCATGCAATAATAGCATTATATGGAGCGAATACGCCTAGAATAAAAAACCTCCCGATTGGGAGGTTTTTATTATTCATGCTAAAGCCATTAGCGGTCATAAAGCTTCATAATGTCTTTCTTGGCGCGGTTATATTCACGCTCGGTCAGGATGTCTTTATCGTATGCGGCTTTAAGGTCAATAAGCTCCTGCCCCATTGTGGCATTAAGGTTATGTGCTTCCATGGCTCCGCCACCACCGCAAGCGGCTAGGCCCAGTGGTAGGGCGCAAATAGCGGTAAAAAGTAAATGTTTCTTCATAAGGGGGTTCCGTTCCTACTTGTTACGTTACTGATGATTGTGTTTTGTTTTTATATGTATGTACAATTATCTTATATAGAGCTGCACTAATTTTTACTAAACACCCCTAATATAAGAGTAACCTTGACTAAGAGCCCTTACCCCTTAGAATGAACCCATATTTTATAAAGAGGCAAAACGGTGAATATTCTAATTTTTGGTAAAAATGGTCAGGTTGGTAAAGCCCTACAGCGTGAATTTACAGACGCTGTGGCCCTTGACCGCTCACAGTGCGACCTTACAAGCAGCGAGGCTATTCTAGCTACGCTTACACACCATAAGCCTGATGTTATCTTGAACGCAGCCGCCTACACCGCCGTCGATATGGCCGAAGATGATGCTGTAGCAGCCGAAGTTATCAACACCAAAGCGGTAGAAGCTATGGCCAATTGGGCCGCCGAAAATGGTGCGCTTCTTGTGCACTACTCAACAGATTATGTTTTTGATGGCTCTAAGGACAGTGCGTATACCGAAGCTGACATCCCCGCTCCACTTTCAGTTTACGGCCGCACCAAACTAGCCGGTGAAAAGGTGATTCAAAACAGTGGCTGTAAACACCTTATTTTTAGAACCAGCTGGGTTTATGACCAAGACGGCAAGAACTTCCCGAACACCATTATGCGCCTAGCCGCTGAGCGTGATGCCCTGACCATTATTAATGATCAACACGGCGTGCCAACACATGCCACCCTCATTGCCCAAGTAACAAAGCAGTGCGTTGAACACTTTACGCCAGAGAACGCAGGTATTTACAACTTGGTACCCCAGGGTGAAACCACATGGCACGGCATTGCCCGCCACCTTGTGCGCCATAGTCATATTCCGCTTAAGTGCACTGTTGATGATGTTAAGCCCATTACAACGAGTGAGTACCCTACAAAGGCAACCCGCCCGCATAACTCACGCTTAGATACCACAAAGCTGCAAAAGGCTTTTGGCCTCACCCTCCCAAGCTGGACAGAACACCTTGATACGTTTATAAAAAACTATTCAAACTAATAAACAGGTAAACCCGCGATGGACGTACAAAGCCTTTCAATCCCAGATATTAAAATCATCACCCCGCAAGTTTTTGGTGATGACCGTGGATACTTTTTTGAAAGCTACAACGCTAATAAGCTAAAAGAAGCCGCAGGCATTACCGAGACTTTTGTTCAAGACAACCAATCACGCTCAGCAAAAGGGGTGCTGCGTGGTCTGCACTACCAAGTGGCGCCCAAGGCGCAAGGTAAGCTTGTGCGTGTGCTTGACGGTGAGATTTTTGATGTTGCCGTTGACTTACGCAAAAACTCACCAACTTTTGGGCAGTGGGTTGGCGAAGTGATTTCGGCTGAAAACAAAAAGCAAATTTGGGTACCCGCTGGGTTTGCGCACGGCTTTTTAACCCTGAGCGATACCGCTGAAATCCTTTATAAAACCACTGACTTCTGGAGCCCTGAGCACGAACGTGCCATTAAATGGGACGACCCTGACCTGGGGATTGAGTGGCCTGCAGGCACAACCCCACAACTTTCAGCAAAAGATGCCGTTGCTGGCAGCTTTAAAGACGCTGAACTTTTCTAGAATTTTCTATTAACGGCCAAACAACAAACGAGTACGCATTTTAAGCATGCGGGCGGTGCGGACCACAAAGCGACGTGCGGGCGAATAGTTGCGCAAGTTGCGGTAGTACTTGTGGTATGACTTTGCAAGATCCTCTTCTGTTAGGCCAATACGGTCTAGCACTTCATTGGTTTTTGCAATGTACTTACGGCTGCTATCGGCACGGTAACAGTAAATAGCAAACTTCTTCACGTAGTAGCGAAGCGGCAACTTAGGATCAATGCCGTATTTAGTGCATAGTTTTTCAATGTCATTCCAGGTATCAAAGCGGGTTTCAATCACCACATCCCCACCTTCACGCCACTGGCCTGAAATTGAGCCAGGAAAGAAACGGTGCGTGTACAGAACTTCAGGCACATATGCGGCCGAGTTTGCCACCATAATTAAATGGTAGTGGAACAAAACATCATCCAACAGGTTATCGCCACCCGAAAAGCGGATTTGATTTTCTTCAACCAATTCACGGCGCACAATCTTTGCCCAAGGTGCCGTGTAGGCATTAATAAACAGCGACTTTTGCGACCATGTTGAAATATCAATCTTGCCGTCATGCGGGTGTTTTTGAATGCGCTTATACCATGGCTTGGTAAAGGCTTTGCCGCTGCGCTGATTGTATTCTTCAGCGTCGCAGGTTACAAAGTCAGCGCCTGTTTGTTCAAGCTTGGCAATCATTTTTTCGTACTTGGTAAGGTCTTGCCAGTCATCATGGTCCATCAGGGTAACGTAATCACCTGTGGCCAGCTCTAGGCCTTCGTTCCGGGTTGGACCCGGACGTGCGTTTTCTTTATGAAAAATAGGCTTAATACGGTCATCTTTTTCAGCGTATTCAAGGATAATCTTACCCGTGGCATCGGTTGAGTTATCATCGATGATGATAATCTCAAGGTTCTTATAGGTCTGATTCACCACGCTATCGAGCGCCTTTTCAAGGTATTGCTCAATATTGTATGTAGGGATGATAACTGATAATAGCTTTTGCATATGACTCAACACATTAATTTGTACGCAGTTTGCGGCGCACTGTTCCACGAATAAACTTATATGAGCGCTTTAAAGGGTACCACAATTTGTACCCCACCCAATTACCAAAACTATATTGGCGGGCACGGTAATAAAATTTACGCTGCCACTGCGGAAAGTCTTCAGCGGTAAGGCCATATTGGTCAATCAATTTGTTTAAGCGCTTTGCAAACTCTTTATGACTGCGCACACGGTACATAAAGCCACCCAAAGTTTTGATATAAAAAACAAAAACAGTTTTAGGGTCTTTTCCTTTATCAAGGCAAATGGCTTCTAGCTCGTCCCATGTTTTAAAAAGGTCAAACATCATATCCCAGTTTTTCTTTGCTCTACCTGAGATAGACTCAGGGAACATGCGGTGGGTATATAGAATCTCATCAATAAAGTAGGCACTTTCAGCAAACATGATGGCCATGTAATGGAAAAGCACATCATCAAACTTATTATCATCCGCTGAAAACTTAATGCCGTGCTGTTTAATAAGCTTATTGGAAACAATTTTTGCCCAAGGTGGGAACAACATACGTGATAAGTCACCACGGTCTTGATCAGTTTCGATTTTCAGAACACCACCACCAGCGTACATGTGCGGGGCCACATAGTAAGCCTTATTCATAAAGCCTGTTTTTTGGTTATATTCTTGGGCATTACAAAACACGATGTCGGCGTTGTGTTCGGCAGCCTTTGCCATCATCTTTTCGTATTTATCAAGATCTTGCCAGTCGTCATGGTCCATAAGGGTAACGTAGGCGCCCGTGGCCAGCTCTAGGCCTTCGTTACGGGTTGGGCCGGGCCCTGCATTGGTTTTATGGAAGACGGGCTTAATACGACTATCACGGGCGGCATACTTACGGATAATATCGGGGGTGCTATCGGTTGAGTTATCATCAATGATGATAATCTCAAGGTCGGTATAGGTTTGGTTCACAACACTATCAAGGCACTGATGCAGGTACTGCTCAATGTTATAGGTCGGTAAAATGACTGAGAGTGTTTGGTTAACTGTTGCCATTGCCTTATAAAACTCGTGCGTATTAAGCTAATATTAACTAGAATGCACCTTGTAACACAATAATCATAAAAGCGCTATGCTCCCGAAACTCGGCCTTAATAAAAAAATTCAGAATAATTACAAGCACTACGATAATCTTGTAACGCGCGCGCTATTATCAGATACAGAAGATAGGCAAATTTACTTTGCTCGAAAAGCCGCAGAGTTTGCAGCAACCAACCCATGCGGTGTATTTTCCAGCCCAGAGCTTGAAGGCTTACTATGCCAGATTGCTCAAAACCATCCATGTCTTCTCACTTCTGACCCCAAAAAAAATTCAGTCTTGCATGTAATGACAACGGGCTATAAAACGGGCGGCCATACCCGCGTTGTTGAAAAATGGGCTAAACATCGCCCAGAAAAAACCCACCATGATGTTTTATTTATTGACCAACATGCCGACGATACCCCCGACTTTTTATACGATAGCCTAGAGAGTGAGGGCCTCAAATGCTTGCATTTAAAAGGCTTAACACCTCTTGAAAAGGGCTTAGAGCTTCGTAAGCTTGCAATGAACTATGAGCAAGTTGTACTGCACACGCACATGCACGATCCTGTGCCCCTTCTAGCTTTCGGCACGGAAGACTTTCTGCGCCCAGTCATTTACTACAACCACGCTGACCACATTTTTTGGTTAGGTGTTTCAATTGCCGACATAGTTGTAGACCTGACCCCTGAAGGCGAACGCTTTTCACAAACACGCCGTGGCGTGCAAGAGTCAACCGTTCTGCCTGTCCCAATTACGACTGAAGGTGCTGATACCCCATGCGACAAAACTGCTGCGCGCAAAACCTTACACCTGCCGCAAAGTAAGCGCATTATGCTCTCCATTGGTGGTTCTTGGCGATATGCCCCTGTAGGCGAACTCAACTTCCCTGAATACTGTACAGAGCTTTTAAAAAAGTATGATGACCTTGTTATTGTCATTGTAGGGGTAGAACCCAATGACAGGCACTGGGGGAGAGCCGTAAAAGCATATGATGCCAGCCGATTGAAACTTGTCGGCCGCGTTTTTGATAAGGCAAAATACCAAAAATACATTGATGCAGCAGATTTTTATGTCGAAGCGCTACCCGCTGGCGCTGAAATCACTAGCCTTGAAGTGGGTTTACAACAATTACCAGTCTTTATTCTAAAAAAGCTGGCTATTCGCTCAGAGGTTTTTGAGAGTGTATATTTCCCCCATTATGGAGAACTTAAAGATAGTATAGAAATATACCTTAATGAAGGCATTCTCTTAAACTCACAAAAAAAATTCAGAAAACAAATTCTCAAAGTACATTCTGAAGAAGCTTTTGCAGCAGGTCTTGCACGTATTCACAAGCAAGCACCAAAAAAACACAGGGTAAATACTAGTTTTACATCCCCTTATGTAGTGACTTCGTATGACCGATATTTATATAATGCTTTAAAAGGCATGCATAAGGCGCGAGGCTTAACAAGACTTCTCAAGAAAGCTTACAAACTTCACATTCGTCTAAAAGACTTTACCCGAGTGCGAGACACCAATTAAAAAGCCTACCAAACTGGTAGGCTTCCCTCTTACTCAACGATAAAGTAAGCACGGTCTGGCAAGTACTTAGAGCGTTTCAGACGCACATTAGCCGTACCAAATACTTCTTGGAAAGCTTGAGTTTCGCCGGGGAACTCAGGGCAGTTAATCTCATCCATTGCGATAACACTACCTTTTGTAAGGTGTGGTTTAATGGCTTCTAGCGCCGCTTTTGTCGGGGCGTAAACTTGCATATCAAAGTAGGCCAAAGATACGATTGTCTCTGGGTTGTCTTTGAAAAACTGTTTTGATGTTTTGGTAACGTCGCCCTCAATCAAGAAAGTCTTTTTCATGTTACCCATCACATTTTCATTTTCATGAAGGTCAAGCATTTGCTCAAGGTACGCTTTATATCCTGAGGCCGTTGCGTAGTTACCTTCAAATGCTAACGCATCTGTACCATCTTTGTCAGAAAGGTTTGCATAGCCTTCAAATGTGTCAAAACCATAAATACGGCGTGAATAGTTGTATGGCTCGTGAATAGCTCGGAAGTTTTCAAACAATGCTAGGTTACTTCCCCACCATGTACCAAATTCCATAATAACACCTGGGGTTTCGAGAATAAGCTCGTACAATTCTTTGATGTACATCATTTTGGCCAATACAGAACTGCGTGTGTAAAGCTGTAGGTTCACCATCAATTCATCTGCTGGAATAGGAGAGTTCTGAAACATCTCCATCATTTTTTCACGGTTAGTAGCTTGCGCCTCAGTTTTACGTGTTTGTAGCTTCGTTGCCATAATTTATTAATTCTCCATTATATTTTACAAGACCAAAACCTGTGCGCCCCATACCATTACCGTTGTAACAGGCGTAAAGATTATTATCCACGACAAAAGGGGCAAAATAACAAGCCATCTCAGACTCCCACCCGTTGCCAACTGTGACAGGGTAGTTAATTTTAGTACGCCTCCATTTTATACCATCTTCTGATATTGCTACCCCTCCCCTATACTCTTTGTCTAGAGTATCTGAGGTGAAAAACATGTGATACTGGCCATTCAACTTTATTACACGCGGGCGACCAATACGGTATTCTCGACCTTCTGGGACTAGGCACTCGGCAATTACCTCAATGGCATCCAAGCCATTTTCTGATTCCGCGTACCAAGTTGAGTACGATGGATAAATATTATCGCCCAATTTTTGCCACTTACTGCCAGCCCCACACCAAAACTTCCACTTCCCATTTTCATACAACGCGGTATGAATTGCATTAAAGAAATGACCATTGGGGGCGCGGTCAAGAATAGGCGTTTCCTGATGGCGCTTAAAAGTATCACCGCCATCATGACTAATCGCAACGCCTGTAAATGCCAAAAATTTTGCTTTTGCTGGTAGCTGAAAGCCTACGTAGTACATGCGGATGCTGCCATCTGATGCGCGCACAACATCACCCAAAATCACACCGTTATCATCAAACATACCGTCGTTACCCAAATCAAGAACAGGCTTATCGCTTACTTTCAAAACTTTAGTAGGGTCATTAGCATCAATATCTACATAGCCTATACGGCTTGCGCCTTCGGCATCGCGCAGACCACCGTAAACACGAATAGTACTCTTATCTTTTAGAAAGGGAGTTGGAGTAAGGAAGGTATCTTTATACCAGTCTTTCTTGGTGACTTTCGGGTTAAAGACGTTGCCTAGTTTGGACCAGCTCATAGTTATTTACACTCCAGCTCGTAAACTTGGTGAATGGTGGCACGGGCACCAGTGCCCTCTTTTTGGTCGATAAGGCCTTCGTTTAAATACTGGCCAGCTTGCTCGGTTGAAATACCAAAGTCAAAATAGTTTTTATCTGTGTAAACCTCGTCAATCAGGTGTTTTAGCAGCAGGTCTAAAGCGCCGACGCTGCGGCCTTCTTCTGTTGCGGCAAGATACTGGGTATGAGCTACAGTTTCCGTTTCATAAACAATGGCGCCGGCCAAAAGCTCATTCCCACGAGTGCAGGCAAAGCCTTTAATGTTGTTCGGGAAGCTTGTGTGTAGCTTTGTCATTTCACCTGCAGTATGGGTGGCTTGCGTATCGTATTTCTCGGCCAAAACTTCGTTCATCATGCCAAAGAAGGCCGTAAAGTCGAGCCCTGCTTGAACGGTAAGCCCCTCTTTTTTGGCCTTTACGAGGCCGGACTTACGAGATGATGAAAACTTGTAGCGCTTGGTTGTGTAATCAATGGTCGATGACACATCAACACGCACTTGCTTTGCACCTTGGCGAAAGAGCGCATAAAGGTCTTCTTGTGCGGGTTGTTGATGGTAAAAATGTGGAATAGCCTTATAAACAACCTTGGTAAAGCCTTCTGTTTTGGCATAAGCCTTTAGGCCTTCCATAACTTCAAGCATAAGGGGTGTACGCATTTTTCGGCCTACAATAAAGCCGCCAAAGGTTAAGCCTTGGTGCGTGTAAAGAACACCATCTCGCTCGTTTGCAGGCAGCACCGCCACAAGGCTACCCCCCTCATCAAAGACCATAAGTGAGTGATCCGCAAAGCGGTCAGCATGGTAATCCATATACGCACGATCAAACATAAAGAACCCATTTTTTGAGGTCTTCACAAAATCATTCCACTGATGAATATTGTCGGGTGTATAGCGTTTAAAGGTTGGCATTGAGTTAGGCTACCTTCATCAGCTGTTTGGCTGTTTTTTCTTTTTTAACCATGGGGCTACCCACGTAAAAACCATTCTCTTCAGTAGGTTTGTTAATCACGGCACCCATGGCGATAAAGTTGTCTTTTGCGACCTTGACTTCGTCAGCAAAGGCGGCGTTTACACCCACAAAGCTGTAAGCACCAATGGTGCAGTAGCCTGAAATCACAACGTGAGAGGTAATAAAGCAATGGTCCTCAACCACGCTGCGGTGGCCAAGGTGGTTACCACTCCACATCACCACGTTGTTGCCAACTTCGGTAAAGGGTTGCAGGGTATTGTCTTCAAGGATAAAGCAGTTTTCACCAATTTTAACATTATGCCACACAAAGGCACGGCTACTTACATAGCTGGCCATCGTGTAGCCCAGGCCTTTGGCTTTGTTGTAAAGGGCTTCACGTGTGCGGTTAAGTTGGCCGCTTGCGGCAGCAGCAAACGCCTTGTGCGTTGCCAGTGGGAATTGTGTTGTAACGTCTTCAGGGGTCACAATTGGTAGGCCTAAAAAGGTATCTGCCTTTTTATATTCAGCATCCACACAAAAGGCTTTTACGGTGTAGTCAGCGTACTTTGGGTCGTGGGTAAAGTACTCATAGGCCAGCTCTGCTGTTTCGCCCAGGCCAAAGATGACCAAATCTGTTGTTGAAGTATTCATGTTATAACCCCTTAAATATAAGGCCAAAATATCCCACATTTGTGGGGTTTCATCAAGGTTTGTTTGACTTTAGCACCTTCCCTTTTTAGAATACAGCACCTACAAAAAGGATGCGCCCATGGCCAAAACAACTAAGCCTAAAACAACTGACGACATCAAGACCTTTGACTTTACAGCAAAAGATGCGTGGAAGCGCCCTTTTCGTAATGCAAAAAAGCTTTTATGGGGTGAAGGCGGTAAAAGTATTTTAGGCCTGCTCACGATGGCACTTACGGCCCGAGCCCTTGGCGTTGAAGACTTTGGGGCTCTGGCTATTATTACAACCACCCTTGCCATATTGACCCAGTTTGTAACCTTTAGCTCGTGGCAGTTGGTTTTACGCTACGGGGCAGATGCCATTAAAGAAGGTAACTCTCATGCTTATCGCCACATTGTTGGCTTTGCTTTAGGGCTTGAGGTTTTAGCCTCAATTGTGGGGGCATGCCTCCTAATGAATTTTGATTTCTTGGTTGTGAAGTTCTTTAACCTACCTGATGAAGTGACCCACCTTTTGCCGTGGATGGGGGTGCTATTGGTCTTTACTTCTATTAGCGGTATTGCTGATGGGACGCTGCGTTTAACTGATAGATTCAATGCAATTTCAACATTAAACGTTGCACCTAAAGCATTGAAACTTCTATTGGTTATTTACCTTTTTATGAACGGCTACGGGCTTAACGCTTTTATTCTAATTATGTTTATTAGCAGTGGGTTCAGCTGTTTGCTTCGCCTGACTGTTGCCGCGTATTACATGCAGGAAGACATTAAAAAACTAGATGCTGAAGCTAAAGAAAAAGTTGTGAAGCCTTGGCAAAAGGGCAAGCTATTTTCACCTCAACAAGGTGCCTGGAAGTTTGCCTTTGGCCTTTACACCGACAGCTGCCTAGGCATGGGCACCCAACAACTTGGGACCCTTTTCTTGGGTGCACTGATGGGACCCGTTGGCGCAGGTTTTTACCGTATTGCGGAAAAAATTAGTACTGCAGTAGCATCGCCCGTCAACAAGCTCATGCTACCGGCTGTGTTTACTGATATGGCTTGGCTTAACTCAACAAAAGACTATGCCGCCACACGCCGCATGGTGTTCAAACTAGGGGGCGCTATGGGAGGTGCTGCCTTAGTTGCTTTGATTGTTCTGGTGTTTATTGGTAAGCCACTTATTACAATTGTTGCAGGCGCTGACTATACACACGCCTATGGCACTATGCTGATTTTGGTGCTGAACATTGTTATGTGGTCAACCACCTTTACGCTTTACCCACTTATTATGACCTCAGGCCAAGTGCGCTATATTGTGTATGGCCGCAGCGTGATGTTCATCACTTATGTAGGGCTTATGTTCCCACTTATTCAGCGTTATGAGATTGAAGGTGCCGCTTGGGCGGCCGTAATTAGCAGTGGCATTGCAACTGTCATTTCAGCTTATGGGGCATATAAATACGCAGGCCTTGGCCTAGAGAAACCTAAAAAAGCTTAGTAAGCATTGCAGGCTTTAATAACGGCCTGCACTTGTGCATCACTTAAATGTGGGCCCATTGGTAGGCTGAGCACTTGCTCGTGAATGCTTTCAGTCACAGGTAAGCTTAGGTGAGCATACTCGGGGTAGGCCTTTTGCTTATGCGGTACCACAGGGTAGTGGATGAGTGTTTCGATATCTTGTGCCTTCAGGTGGTTTTGCAGGGCTTCACGGTTCGCCGTACGCACCACATACAAATGGAATACATGGTCACCCTCGCCTGCCCACATAGGCTTTTGAATGGCATCATTTTGAATACCTGCATCATAAGCTTTTGCAATTTCAATACGGCGGGCTGTTTGAGCGTCTAGCCCTTCAAGTTTAATATTTAAAAAGGCGGCCTGAATTTCATCAAGGCGTGAGTTTGTGCCCTTGTACACATTGTAATACTTTTGCTCAGAGCCATAGTTGCGTAGCGCATAAAGGGCTTTTGCTAATGCATCATCATTGGTGGTAATTGCACCGCCATCACCCAAGGCGCCTAAGTTCTTACCCGGGTAAAAACTAAACCCAGCAGCATCACCAAACGCCCCTGCTTTAATACCACCACGTGAAGCACCATGGGCTTGTGCAGCATCTTCAAGCACAAGTAGGTTATGCTTATCAGTAAGTGCCTTTAGTGCAGTCATGTCGGCCAGTTGGCCATACAGATGCACCGGCATCATTGCCTTTGTTTTGGGTGTTATCGCAGCTTCAGCTGCTTTTGGGCATAGGTTGAATGACTGGGCATCAGGCTCAACCAAAATAGCTTTTAAACCTGCCTTGGTAATTGCCAAAATAGAGGCGATGTAGGTATTAGCTGGAACAAGAACCTCATCCCCTTCGGTAAGTTTACCTGTTTCGACCCAAGCCTGCAGCACAAGCGCCAAAGCCTCAAGGCCGTTGCCTACGCCAATGCAGTGCTTTACGCCGCAGTATGCAGCAAAGGCGGTTTCAAATTCTTTCAGTTTTGTACCTTGGATATACCAACCGCTTTGAATAACCTCAGCGGCTGCTTTTTCAAAAGCAGCCATGTATGGGGCATTAATGGCTTTAAGATCAAGGAATGGGACGTGCATGAATGACCTACCCTTTTGCTGCGGCAATAAAGTCGTCGTAATTACGAATGTAATCGCTTTCGTCGTATTCGGCGCTGGCAAGTACAAGCAAAACGCAATCGGCGCTAAAGTCGTGCATTTCACGCCACATCATAGAGTCGATATAAATCGCCTTACTTGGGCTATCCAGCCAAACGTCTTCTCGTTTGGTGCCATCATCAAGCACCATGCGACAACGGCCGTTCACCGCTACAGCAATTTGCTGCAAGTCGCGGTGCGCGTGGAACCCACGCGAGAAGTTTTCAACAGTATTGGTCAGGTAATACACACGCTTAATTTCAAACGGTGGTAGGTCTTTTTCAAAAACGAACAAGTTCCCACGTGGATCATTCCAGCTGGGAACCTGTACAAGCTTAATAAGACTGTTAGCTGACTTTTTGGCTGAGGGCATGGTTACGTGTATCCTTTACCAAGTTCATCAAATACTGGCCATATTCGTTCTTTTCTAGGGCCTTACCGTGACGGAACACGGTCATATCGTCAATCCAACCTTTGCGCCATGCAATTTCTTCGATGCACGAGACCATAAGCTCTTGGCGGTCTTGCACTGATTCAACGTACTTGGCAGCATCTGCAAGTGAGCGTGGCGTGCCTGTATCAAGCCACGCAAAGCCACGGCCTAGCGGCTGAACAAACAAATCACCACGCTCAAGGTAGGCGTTGTTTACATCAGTAATCTCAAGCTCACCACGGGCAGAAGGTTTTACATTTTTGGCGATTTCAATCACGTCATTATCGTAGAAGTATAGACCTGTTACTGCCAAGTTTGACTTTGGAAACTCTGGTTTTTCTTCAATTGTGATTGCACGGAAGTTATGATCCACCTCAACGACGCCAAAGCGCTCAGGGTCATGGACTTTATAGCCGAAAACGGTTGCGCCTTTCGGGGTATTAGCCGCATCTTGCAACATCTGTGTAAAGCCTGGGCCGTGGAAGATGTTGTCGCCCAAAATAAGGCATACGTTATCATCGCCGATAAACTCTTCGCCGATGATAAAGGCTTGAGCCAAACCGTCTGGGCTTGGTTGTTCGGCGTAAGTCAGGTTAATCCCCAGCTGACTACCATCACCTAATAGGTTTTTAAAATGTGGTAGATCTTCAGGCGTACTGATAATCAGAATATCTTGAATATCCGCAAGCATCAGCGTGCTTAACGGGTAATAAATCATTGGTTTATCGTAAATTGGCAATAACTGTTTTGAAACACTTACCGTCATTGGGTAAAGGCGGGTGCCACTACCACCTGCTAGAATAATACCCTTCATTCTGCAGCCTCCTTAATATGGATTGCCTCAGGCTCGCCTGTTGTTGTACCAATGCGTTCTAGCTGGTACGAGCCATCAAGCACGGCTTGCCACCACTCTTGGTTTGAAAGGTACCACTGCACAGTTTCGCGCATGCCACTTTCAAACGTATGTTTAGGTGACCAACCAAGGTCTGTTTTTATTTTTGTAATATCAACCGCATAGCGCTGGTCGTGGCCAGGGCGGTCGGTAACGTATGTAATTAGGTCTGTAAACTGGTTAAGCCCTTCTGGCTTACGGTCAGCTGCCAGTTCTTCTAGCAAGGTGCAAAGGGTGTTCACTACATCAATGTTTTGCTTTTCGCTTTCGCCGCCTACGTTGTAGGTCTCATCTAGTTTGCCCTTGGTCGCAATTAGGAACAGGGCTTCGGCGTGGTCATCCACGTGCAGCCAGTCGCGCACTTGTTGGCCTGAACCGTAAATAGGTAGGTTTTTACCTGAAAGCGCATTCAAAATCATATGAGGGATTAGCTTTTCAGGGAATTGGTAATGACCATAGTTGTTTGAGCAATTGCTCATCACAATAGGCAAGCCGTATGTACGGCCCCACGCACGGACCAGATGGTCAGAGCTGGCTTTACTTGCTGAATAAGGTGAGCTTGGCGCATAGGCTGTGGTTTCAGTAAAGGCTGGGTCATGGGCCTCAAGGTCGCCGTAAACTTCATCCGTTGAAATATGATGGAATCGGAAGCCCTCTTTTTGGCTTTTTTGCCAGTATTTACGGGCAGCCTCAAGCAAGGTATGGGTACCAATGATGTTGGTGTGAATAAACTCGGCCGAGCCTTCGATTGAACGATCCACGTGTGATTCAGCCGCAAGGTGCATCACAAGATCAGGCTGCACGGTTTCAAAAATTTCGTCCATGTGGCTGGCATCGCAAATGTCAGACTGCATGAAAACGTAGTTTGGGCTACGCTCAATATCTTTCAAAGAAGCAAGGTTACCTGCATACGTAAGCTTATCAACGTTAATCACGTTGTGCTCAGTATTTTGAATAAGGTATCGAATAACAGCAGAGCCGATAAAACCTGCGCCACCTGTAACGATAATATTCATTGATTACTCCCTTTATCTTCTTTCCAGATGAAATGTATACATCAAAAGCCGCATGAGGCCAAGTATTGCTTTGGAAAATACCGCCTATATTCAGTACCTTAAACTCGCCGCTTGCCTTTCAATAAAATAGTGCTATTTTGAACTTGGATTGGGTGCCAACTGGTATGCCAGTCAATTCAACAACAAAACATTTTCTTATGCACATCCGCGAAGCACGTTCGGACAGCGACTACCACAAGGCCTACCCGGTCGTTTGTCAGCTTATTCAAGGCCTTGATATGCAAACCTATGCCCAACGCGTATTTGTAGCCCGTGCCACTGGCTACCGTATGTTTATTGGCGAAGTTGACGACGAAGTTGTAGGCGTTATTGGCCTTATGCCAAACCACAACCTTCACGACGGCTTTGTGATGTACATCGAACACGTTGTAGTTGACGAAGATTACCGTGGTAAAGGCTACGGCCGCGACCTTATTGGCTTTGCTGAAAAGCGTGCCCTTGAAGAAGGTTGCTACCTACTTGAGCTTGATACAGAGTGGGGCGCAGACCCTGCTGAAAAACTTTACGAGTCATGTGGCTTTACCAAAACGGGTCACTACTACTCGAAAGAGTTGGAGCAATAGCCTCAATTTTGAATGCCCCCGCTTGGGGGCATTTTTATTCCCTCTTACGCCTAAAATTGGGCATAATAAGGCGGATTTAATAGCGCCACCCAAACAGAGCAAGAAAAAGATGACATCACATAAATTCTCGGCACTCACATTACCTGCTTCATTCACAGCTGTACTTCTAGCAGCATCATTCGCGACAAGCACCGCCTTTGCCCAAGAAGCTGAGCAACCAACTGAAGAAATCAAACCCCCGCGCCCACCACTAGAAGAGCGCATCCCCGAGGAAATTAAAAAAGAAGACGCTACGTTTTTTACCATTACCTCTGAAAATGATAACTACGGTGATGGCTCTGACCAAGATTACACAAACGGCATTCGTTTTTCATTTTACGAATATTCAGCCCCACCGCCTGACTTTGCCTACGCTCTGGCTGATATTTTGCCAACCTTTAAAGTAAACGACACCACATCGGTGTATTACTCATTCGGGCAAAACCTGTATACCCCAAAGGATATTTCTAACCCGAACCTACAGCCTAATGACCGCCCGTATGCAGCCTTCCTTTATGGCTCGGCAGGTCTTACAAGTATTAGCGGCAACCACCAAGATGATATTGAAGTTACCCTTGGTGTGGTAGGCCCTATGGCCTTAGGTGAAGAAACCCAAACCCTAGTGCACGATACGCTTGATGTCCAAGAACCTGAGGGCTGGGATAACCAACTTGATAACGAGCCTGGATTAATTTTGTCATGGGAGCGCAGCTGGCCAGAAGCTGCCAGCACTGAAATTGGCCCCCTAACCTTTCGTGTTGCCCCACATACAGGCGTAACATTAGGTAACATTTACACTTACGGTGCTGCTGGCGGTACGTTTGAAATTTTGCCAACCGCCTACAAATGGCAAGCCCCGCCAATGCGTGTGCGTCCGGCAATCCCGGGGAATGGGTATTTTTCTGTGCCTAAAAACGTATGGGCATGGTCATTCTTTGGTGGGGTTGAAGGCCGCGCCATGGCACGTAACATCTTTTTGGATGGCAATACCTTTAGTGATAGCCACTCGGTTGATAAAAAAATCATGGTGGCAGATGCCAACGTCGGTGTAAGCCTTGCTTACGGCGATACACGCTTTTCATATACGCTGAACTGGCGCTCGAAAGAGTTTGATGGCCAAGATGGCAACACCCTATTTGGTGCCATATCTGTTGGTTTCCGCTTTTAAAGTCTAGAACTCAAAAAAACCCCCGCATGTGCGGGGGTTTTTAACGGCATTTAGATTACCAGCTACCTGTATTTTCCATTGAGGCCCAAGGCTCTTGCTTTGGCAAAGGGTCACCCTTTTGCAAAAGCTCAATCGAGATACCATCAGGCGATTTAATAAAGGCCATGTTGCCATCACGCGGTGGGCGGTTAATGGTGATGCCTTGATCTTGCAGCTTTTGGCATGTCTCGTAGATGTTCTCTACGCGGTAGGCCAAATGCCCAAAGTTGCGGCCACCCGTGTAGGTTTCAACATCGCCATTTTCATCTGGCCAGTTGTAGGTAAGCTCAACAAGTGGGGCTTTGGTTTGCTTAGCGTCTTCGGCATCGTTCGGTGCCGCCAAAAATACCAACGTAAAGCGGCCGGCTTCATTTTCCATACGGTTTACTTCAACAAGGCCAAACTTATTGCAGTAAAAATCAAGCGACTCTTCTAGGTTTTTAACACGTACCATTGTGTGTAGGTATTCCATGTGGGGCATCCTCTTGTTATTTTGAATTACGCAAACAGTCTACTGCATTCGTAGCGTAATTTCAGCAACGCGTTTACCCAAAAGCTCGGCTGTTTTAAGGTCGCCTTTTGGTGGGGTTACTTCTGGTGACGCGTTGTCCGACTGTGCCATAAGGCCCAACCATGAGCCTAGGCGGTTAACCGCTTCAGGGTCGCCCATATTATCGTCTGGTGAGCCATTGAGGTCGGATACACCTACCCAAATCATGCCGTGCTGTGCTGCAAAAACTGCCAGCTGCATTATACTGTTGAGTTTATCTCCACTATGCGAGTGTGAGTTTGTAAAACCGGCGGCAATTTTATTAAGCCACTTGCGCTCGCCCCATAGTTTTGATGAAGCCTCCATAAATGCCTTAAACGATGCAGACACTGACCCCAAGTAGGTTGGTGAGCCAAAAATAATGCCGTCATAGTCGTTAAGTTTTTCTGGTGTTTCAGTTACGTCTTCTGCTTTAAAAAGCTTAGCTTCAATGCCATCAACACCTTCAGCACCTTTAAGAATATGCTTGGCCTGTACTTCGGTATGGCCGTAACCACTGTGGTAAACAACTGCAATCTTTTTCATTTTATATATCCTTCCGTATTACTCAGCTTTAATAGCTTCTAGGTTAATATCAACCTTAATGTCATCACCAATCGCTGGTACGCCGTAGTCCATACCGTAATCGGTACGCTTAAGATTTGTTGAGGCCGTAAAACCTACAGTTTCTGTGTTTGAAAATGGGTTCAAACCTGCTTTGTTAAAGGTTACCTCTAGGGTTACGGGCTTGGTGATACCTAGCAGTGTAAAATCACCCAGAACTTGGCCTTTGCCTTCGCCTGTTACTTTTACTTCTTTGCTTTTAAATGTAATTTCTGGGTATTCGGTTGCGTTAAAAAAGTCAGCCGATTGCAGGTGCGCATTAAACTTCTGATCGTCACCATCAATGTGGGCGGCTTTAAGGGTAATGTTCACTGCACTGTTTTGTGGGTTCTCTTGGTCAAACTTCACTGTGCCCTCTGGCTTTAGAGCTTCAAGCACCATTGTTGAAAACCCAAGGTGTGAAACACTCATCAAAATATTCGTGTGGCTAGGGTCAACGGTGTAGGTTGTGGTTTCAGCAAAAGCTGGGGCTGCAAAACCTGCAACAAGTGCGGTTGATAGTAATAGTTTTTTCATGGTTCTATTCCTTTAGTAAAATTAAGTCTTAGTTAAGTTCAGGCACATCAATCACAAGGATTTCAGCTTCTGAGTTTGCAATAATTTTAAGTTGTTTGGTTTCAGTTGCCTCAGCAGCATCGCCCGCTTTTAGGGCTTTACCATTCAGCTGAATTTCCCCTTCCGAAACCAACACATAAGCTTGGTGTTTAACGGTGTGGCTCAATACAGCATCTTGCTCAAGTCGGCCGGCATATATGCGGGCATCTTGCTGAATGCTAAGTGGGGCTTTTCCATCGCCTGATACCAGCAATGTAAGTTCGTTCGTTGCCCCTTTCGGGAATTCATGTGCATCCCAAGCAGGCTCAATGTTTTGCTTATTAGGCTCAATCCAAATCTGGTACAGCTTTGTGTCTTCATTCTCGAGGTTAAACTCTGAGTGATACACACCAGTACCAGCACTCATCACCTGAACATTGCCAGCTTCGGTACGGCCTTTATTGCCTTGGCTATCACGGTGGGTAATTGCGCCTTTGCGTACATAGGTAATGATTTCCATATTGGCGTGGGGGTGCATATCAAACCCCGCACCTGCCAAAATGATGTCGTCATTCACTACACGCAGGGCACCAAAGCCCATACGCTGTGGGTCGTAATAGCGTGCAAAACTAAAATGATGGCGGGCTTTAAGCCAACCGTGGTTCGCCATGCCTAGGTCTTCGTAGCGGATTACATTAATCATTATTTTCTCCTTACTGGCCTCTTGCTTATGGCCATATAAAAAGTATAATTATTATTTAGTAATTGATAATACCTATATTTATTAAGTGTATTTTAACTAAAGGTTAATAATTAAATGGAACAAGTCTCAAGGCTTCAGGTCTTCCTAGCGGTGGCTAAAACTCAAAGCTTTAGTAAAGCAGGTAAAGAGCTTGGCATCTCAGCCCCTGCAGTAAGTAAGCATATTCAAGCCCTTGAAGAACGTTTATCGGTAAAGCTCTTTAACCGCACAACACGGCTTGTAAACCTAACTGAAGAAGGTGCCCTTTACGCCGATCGTATTAGTAAAGTGGTTGAAGACCTTGAAGAGGCTGAAAATGAACTGCACGACCTTAAAGCCTGCCCAACAGGGACTTTAAAGGTTAATGCGCCTACGGCTTTTGGCTCGCACTGTTTGGTGCAACCCCTTGTTGAGTTTGCGAACAAATACCCTAACGTGGTGCTTGATATTGACTTTGATGATCGCCACGTTGATGTTCTTTCAGAAGGGTATGATGTTGTGCTCCGTATTGGCGCATTGCCTGATTCATCGCTCATTGCCCGTAAGCTTGCACCCTGCCCTATTTATGTGTGCGCCTCGCCTGCGTTTATTGAAAAATTTGGCATGCCACAAACCCCAGCTGACCTTGCTAACCTTCCAGCAACGGCCTATACCCGCCACCATGCACAAAACACATGGTCATACAAAGGGCCTGATGGCACAACGGGGCAAGTCGAACTTAAGCAAACCTTAAAAGCCAACCACGCCGATATTATGCTAGAGGCAGCTAAAGCAGGCCTTGGCATCACTATTTTACCAATTTTCAGCTGCCATGGTGCCCTTGCCAGTGGTGATTTGGTGCGTTTACTACCCGAATATACTATCCACCCGGCGCGCAACCTTTATGCCATCTTCCCCCACAAGCGCTACCTTGCAAGCCGCGTGCGCTTATTTGTAGACCACATGACAGAATCCATGAAGCAACTGCCTTGGACGTAGCCTAATTAAGCTTGCAAAACCAGCCCTTAAAAGCTTTAATGCCTCACGACTTTATATATCTTCTTTAATTTTTCTTTCTTTGTTTTCTTCTTACTTCTGAAAGAACATTTCAATGTCCGACAAAAAAGCCAAGAACAACACCGTAACGATTACGGTGGGTTCGCCCCTCCTGCGCCCTGGCCTGACTATCAGTACCGATGTCAGCATGGGCTATGCCGAAACCGCAGCCGAGCAAATGCTTGGCCTTGCCCGCGCCATCAACGCCCCCCAAAGGCAACGATAGCGGCGACGATAAAAAGGACTAACCTCTATGAGTGACCTTGCCGCCTACCGTGCGCTTGAAGCACGGCTGGTTAAAGAACTTGAAGAATGGGCCAACCAAACCCGCGAAAGTCAGCAGCATCTGCACAGCCACACTGGTGGCCGCTGCGTTGCAGAGTACGTGGATGAATACGCCTACAAGTTTGCCATTGTGGCACATTTGGCCAGCGACCTTGGCCACCCCGATGCCAACCTTTGGGTTGAAGACTTTTACGTCTTCGCTGACCTTCAAGGTTTGCTCGACTAATCACGAAATGAAAAGCCCCCTCCTTTATGGTGGGGGCTTTTTTTATACCCACTCCAGCTTAAACTTGCTAAGCTTCGCTCATAACATAAGGAGTAAGCCCATGAGCAACGAAGAATACGTATTTGATGATGTAACCGGCGATTGGATGCCACAATCGCAGTTTGATAAACTGCACGCCGAACGCAACACCGTAAAAGCCTTCGATGCCCAAGGCAACGAGCTACAAGACGGTGACCAAGTTGCCCTTGTGAAAGACCTACCTGTAAAAGGCGCTGGCCAAACCCTTAAGCGCGGCACTGTGATTAAGTCTATCCGCCTGACCGACAACCCAGAAGAGATTGACTGCAAATACGAAGGCATTAAAGGCCTAGTACTGCGTACCGAATTTGTGCAAAAACGCTAATTCAACCCACTTTCAATAAAACCCTCTGCCATGGGGGCTTTTTTATAAACAGAGGTTAACCCATGCTAAACATCAACATTAAACGTATTGAACATGACCTGCTAGAGCTTGCAAAGTTTGGCGCTGTTAAAGGCGGCAGTGGCGTAACACGCCAAGCCTTTACCCCTGACGATATGGCCTCACGTAAATGGTTTATGGAAAAGCTAGAAGCAGAAGGTTTTACTGCGCGTATGGACGGTGCAGGCAACGTTATTGGCCGCTACGGTGCCAAAGACCTACCGACTATTGTGATGGGCTCACACCTTGATTCTGTGCCTGAGGGCGGCATTTTTGATGGCACGCTCGGCGTTATGGTTGGCCTTGAGTGCATGCGTACCCTTAAAGAAAATAACACCAAGCTCAACTGCGCCATTGAAGTGATTGGCACTCAAGATGAAGAAGGCCGCTTTGGCGGTATGTTCGGTGCACAGGCACTGTCGGGTGAAATTACTCTTGATTGGATTCAGCAAGCCCGCTCAGCCGAAGGTGAAAAACTTACCGAAGCCATGCATGAGGCTGGCCTTGACCCGATGCAAGCGCTTCATGCCCGCCTTGACCCTGCAAAACTTAAGGCGTTCCTTGAAATTCATATTGAGCAAGGCCCCGT
Organism: Proteobacteria bacterium UBA6503; assembly: GCA_002436405.1. Classification (GTDB taxonomy): domain Bacteria; phylum Pseudomonadota; class Alphaproteobacteria; order UBA1280; family UBA6503; genus UBA6503. Next base: position 30,539 of record DJLZ01000004.1, on the reverse strand, counting down.
GCTTGAGGCTGAACGTAAAGAAGTTGGCGTTGTAACGGGTATTGCAGGTGTTTTCAACTGGTCAGTACGCCTCAAAGGCCGTGCGGATCATTCAGGCACGGCGCCTATGCACTTGCGTAAAGATGCCTTTGTAGGGCTAGCTGACTTTGCCCACCAAATCCCCCGTATTATTGACGAAGACGGCACCGACCTTACCCGTATTACCATCGGCCGGGTTGAGCTTAAGCCAGGATTCCCCCACACCGTCCCCGGTGAGGCTGAGTTTACAATCGTTGGGCGCGATATGGACGCAGACGTCATGCAAAACATTGCAACCTCATGCCGTAAGGCACTTTCGGCCATTGCCCGCCGCCATGACCTGATGTTTGAATACGAAGAACTCAGCTGGCTTGACCCACAACTGTGCGATGACAGCATGATTAAAATGCTAGAAGACCTTACTGATAAACGTGGCTATAAGCGCCTTACCATGCCATCAGGCGCAGGGCATGACGCACAGTTCTTTACGCAAATCACCCCTACGGGCATGCTGTTTGTGCCAAGTGTGAATGGCGTAAGCCACTCACCTGAAGAGTGGAGCCGTTGGGATGATATTGAAAAAGGCTCAAACGTCCTGCTTGATGCCCTTATTAAACTAGGGACTAAATAATGGACGATAAAACCTTTGACCAAACCACAGCCCAAACGTGGATTGATGCCATTGAAAAGCCGGGGCAAACCCAGCGTGATAAAGACATCTACCCACGCCTAAACACATGGCTTAACGTTTATGGCGCAAAGCACGTGCTTGACCTTGGCTGCGGCCAAGGCATCTGTAGCCAAAAGCTATTGGGCTATAAAACGTACGAGGGTGTTGACCCCTCACCTTACCTTATTGCCCGTGCAAATGAACGCTACACAGGCGACAACATCACCTTTACTGAAGGCAATGCTTACCAGCTGCCTCTGGAAGACGGTGCCTTTGACGGCGTCTTTTCAGTTCTGGTTTTTCATTTGCTTGAAGACTTAGCAAAAGCCGCAGCAGAACTAGGCCGCGTTTTACAAAAAGGCGGTAGCTTTTGCCTCATTACCACCAACCCTGAAGCTATGGAGCAATGGGCCGCCTTTTATGAGAACTGTAATATCGATGGGAAGCGCCTTTCAGGCACGATGGATTTAGACGGTAAGCCATCAGAAGATGTTTTATACTTCCATACCATTGAAGACCATCAAAGCGCCTTGAAAGCGAATGGCCTGCATATGTACGGCGCGGATATGTTTCGCCCGGCTACCGATACCGACAACCGCAAAGAAAACACACCACTGCTGATGTTAATCGCAGGTGTGAAGCTTTAGTTATTGGTCTTTTGGTTGAGCTTCTGATGATTGGTCTGAGGCTTGGTCTTTACGGCGGCGGCAACGCTCTGAGCAATACTTCACCTCATCCCATACATCAGCCCATTTTTTGCGCCACGTAAAAGGCCGCCCGCATACGGGGCATACCTTTGTTGGGAGGTTTTGTTTCTTGTGCGTCATCCCATTATCATAGCACAAAAAAAGACCGCCCCCATAAAGGGAGCGGTCCAAAGTCGTTATTCAATTATGCCAGTTGTTATCTAGCTGTTATGCCAGTTGAGTCAACCAACCGTTGATGTCGGCTGCCCAAGCGGTATAAATGCCAGTCAGCGTTCCAGCCTCAGGCTGGTTAGGCCGAATCAACACCCGCCCTGCAATGCCCAGCTTTTCAGCCGTTCGCAGGTTTGAGGTTGAGTCTTCAACCAAGGTCATTTCTTCAGGCTTCACCTGCCACTCCGCCATTACATGGCGAAAGGCATTGTGGTTCGGCTTGCAGATACCATGAGCGAAGCTATCAAAGCCCCACACCCGCTCAAACAGGTGGCTAATACCCAGATGCTCAAGCACGCGCTCGGCATGGCGGCACGAGCCATTGCTCAACACCGCAAGGCAATGCCCTGCTGCAACCAGTCGCTCAAGCTCGCGTTTCAGCGCCGGGTTCGGCGGGATGACCGAAAGGTCAATGCCTCGTTCGTACACAAAGTCCGAGATCAGGTGCGGCGAAATGCCCAGGAATTTTTCAATCCCTTCAAAGGCACTGCCGTACTTGAGGTACCAACATTCACGCACGGCATCGGCCGCTTCCAGACTGATGTTCAGCTTTTCAGCCGCCAAGCTGCTGTCGGACATGTTGGGGACAGCAACGGTTCGGATGCACTCGGAGGGGCAAAGCTCGTCCCTACCGTTCAATCTGGTGGCCGGCTCTTTCCATTCAGGTGCTTTCGAAGGTGCACGCCAGCTGATGACGACTGGCGAGATTCTGACGATGAAAGCCAAGGATCAACTGGTGTTCGTTCAAGGCCTCCCAGCCTTTCGAGCCCGCAAAATCCGCTATTTCGACTGGTGGGAGCATCGCCTGAAAAAGCGCGCCGCGCAGTCTTGAACTGCCCGTGAGTTGCCGCAGGCCGCTAGCGGCCTCATCGGTCCAGATAGTCGAGCCCCTGGGTGCGATTGTAGTCCCGATCGCGCTCGCGTTCCCGCTTTCGCTCCATGTAGGTGCGACGGGCGCGGAGCAATTCCATCTTGCGATCTTCAGCAAGGTTGCTGGCAAGGATGGCTTTGTCAGTCGCGCGGGTCAGTGCCTTGGCGCGGCGCATCGCCTTCTCCTTCATGATTTCCCGCAATTCAAACGGCACATCGGCGCGCAATCGCAGCATGGCGAAGTCATTCAGCGCAATCCGTAAAGCACGGCGGTTGGCCTCGATACGGTCGCGATGATGCCCAAGTTTGAGTTGCTGCTCCCGCCAGCGACGGCGTTTCAGATGAAGCTTTCGGAAGGCACGCTTCGCATTCCCTCGCGCCTCGGTGTCTGCCCCTAGATATCGTGCCCCGTTCATCCGACCAAGCAAGTTGGCGTTTTTCTTCACCATGCGCTCGGCGTCGGCGACCCCAAAAGTCTGTTCCAGCTTCAACCAGCGTTCCGCTGCCTTTTCCGGGTTGCGGAAGATGTCGAACAAGGACTGGTTGAATTGAGCCTCTGAAGCCTTTTCGCGGGCTTCGTAGTTCGGCAACGTCTTCTTCAGCCAACCGCGATCACGCTCCAGCCGCGAGATGCGACGCTCACCAGCCCGGTAGACCGCCTCGACCCCTTTCCAGTAGTTATAGTCTAAGTCGGCGGCATCGACCTCCAGCACGGCGTCTGCATTCTTGCGCTCAACGGCAAGCTGGGCTTCGCGAAGTTTCTTAGCACGGCGCTGTTCGGCAGGCGTCATGTTCTCGTAGCCTGGGATCTGCGCCTCCGGCGCGTCATCCCGTGCGAGGTCTTTCATGCGCTCGGCCATGAACACGTCGAACCGCTCACCGAAGCGATCTTCTAGTTCAGTCAGCCTAACACCCTTGCCCATCTGCGAGAGCTTGGCGAAGCGCTCACCCTTGGCGAGCACAAGCCCCTGACCTTTGCGTTGCAGGAAGACGCCCTGCGCTCCCAGCCGTGCGGTAAGGTCATGCCAGTCCTTTGCATTGTAGAAGTGGCCCTGCACCTTTTCGCGCAGGGCTTTGACCTCATCCTTGCCCATGGCAATCTGAGGTTCTCTTTCTTCGCGTTTGGCCTGCCAGTATTCGCCCTCGGTTGGCGCATCGAGGCTTTCGACCAAATCGAAGTCGTCCACCTTCTCCAGCTCGCGAATGCGTTCCTTGTCGCGCGGGATGTTGAGCTCACGCTCTCGGGCAATTTCTCTGCAAAGCTCCGTCAGCCTGCGCCCATCATTGTGACGGTCGAAAGCTTTGCCGGTGGTGGGATGCACCCTGTTTATCAGGAAGTGCATGTGGGGATGCTTGGTGTCCTTGTGGGCATAGACAAGCATCTGATGCTCGGTCAGCCCCATGCGCTCGATGGCCTCGCCCGCAATCTCACGCAGCACTTCTGGCGGTAGCTTGTCCCGTCGCGCATCCTTCGGATCGAAGGACAGGACGAAATGATAGACAGGCTTCTTGCAGCGAAGGTTTTGCGCGGCGGTCGCTTCCATGATGGCGGCAGCGGCCAAGGGGTCGGTCGTCTCAAGGTTTCGGGCTTCCATCCATGCCACGCGATCGGTGGAGAGCCCGTTTGTACGGCCCGCCAGATAGAGCGCCGATGATTTAAAGGCAGCAGGCTGCTTGGATGGAATCTTGAACCGCATCCTTGCCCCTACCCGCCAGTCTCTTGACCGCCTTCGCCCAGCGCTTCTTCCAACGGTGCGAGCGCCAGCTTCAAACCTTGCATGGCCCACTTGCGATCTTCGGGGTCAAGGTCAGCACCTGAGTTGGCGCGGCGGGCAAGCCCATTGATGGCATGACCAGCACCGTTGAGCGGTTCAAGTTGTTCCTCGATGAGGCTGATGAGGTCGTTTCGACCAAGCAGCCTTTCCACCATGTGACCGCCAACGTAGCGCGCCATTTTTAGGAAACGTTCTTCACCGGTTGCATCGTGAAGCTGGCGGAAGTTCGTGGCGATGGATGTCAGCTCGTAGAGGAGCTTTTCGAACACCAGATTGGTCACGGGTTTGGAGCGCGGCCGCTTGTCCAGAATGGTGGTGCGGGCATAGGGTCCAGCAAGCATTCCAGCATCGCGCGCCATAGCCTCGACGCGAGCATATTCATCGGCCGTCAGCCGCACGCTGAGCACGCGGGTGCGCTGGTCTTCTGGAGCCTTTCTTGGTCGCGCCATGGGGCTACCTCCAATGCCGTTTCACAAGGTGCCTGGGCAACCCTTCAAGCCCGCTGCAAGCGCAAGATGATGAGCTCGGCTTGAGACCTCCCCCAGAACGTTAGGGGGATGGTCGAATGCCATAAGAGCCTTTTCGCCAGAAAACCCGCGCCCATCAGAGGCAAAGGGTTTTCGTATGCGAAAATACATCTTGCCGTCAGCGTGAGCTGCAATGCACCTCCCTGCTGTATGGAAAATAACAGAAACGACAACGCTATAAGCCGCAACGACGCTCTATATTACGCACACAAAAACAGCAAGGGACAACAACGAACAACAAGCGCCAGCACCCAACAGAGCGCCACAACACCGTCAGGCGAAATTCCTAGGCAACGCCTGACACCCCCGAAAATGCCACCACTAGCGCCGCGCGGCGAGCGAAATGGAAGCTAAAAAAAACTGACATGGTGGGGGTTGTAAGTGTATTATTTGATCACCACACCTTAGACATCAGCGCCATCTTCTAGTCTTTTTACTGGCGAGGCTTATGCCTCCTGTCAGCGCTGACTCTTTCCACTTTTTCTTTTTAGGGAACCGCACCGGCAACGGATGCGGCGCAATAGTACTATGGCTTCACCAGCATTGGCAGGTGGCGGACGATCTTCATCGTCTCGCCAAGACGCTCTCAATGAAACCGGGATTCGTGTAAAACCTGAGAACGTGGACATCAAAGCCATCACTCAAGATGGTCGCAGAATTTGCGGTCTCGGCACGGATAACAACATCTACTTCTGGTACGAAATGTACGCGATGTGGTATCATCACAAACCCAAAGCTTACCAATCCTAGAGGCCGACCCGTGCCTCGACCGGCTCCTATCGCTTCGACAAACCGCCCCCAGCAATGGGGGCGGTTTTCGCATGTCATCAGTCCAGCGTGATTTCAGCCACCTCAAGGCCGCCCCAAGGACGTTCGGTAACGAAGTAGCCAAGGCGGTTCACGAAGTGCCAGCCGCTCAAGATTATGAGCTCGTCTTCAGCTTGAACAAGTGTCCAGATGCAGGCGCGATCCTGTCTGCGAACGTGCTCGACTTCGGCACCATAGGTCTCGAACATCAGACCGTCATATGGCGCGCCCTGGCAGAGGTCATTAGCGATAGGGCGATACTCTTCGCACCATTCATCGTAGATCAAAGACGCCGCACTTTCTGGCTTCACGGGACCAACAAAGTAGGTGGTGAGCTCGTGCTCCTCGCCCTCAGCTGGGCCAGCATCCGGCAGTTCGCCAGCACGAAAGCGTTCCAGTGCGATGGCTTCAGGGTCGGTCACATCATCGCTCATCTCGACGTGGTAGCGGTAGACGGTGAGCTGCTCGACGGTGATTTCGACAAGTTCAGGTTTTTGGGTTTCAGTCATGGTTCGGTTCCTTCCGATTATGTTTATTGGCCACGTCGCCCGTCGCTCCGATCAATGTCGGGCGACGGGCTGGCGGCGGGTCATTAGCGCTTCCAGATCAGCAGGTGCTGGCCGTCACGCTCGATGAGGTTGGCGTAAACTGGGGCGGTGAAGCTCGGATCGTCGAGGCGGACCGAGAGGTAAGCGTTGCCGCTCTTGCTCTTGCGCTTCCAAGCGCCGCCGATCTCGATGCCGTCTTCAGCGATTACACGGAAGTCGGGAGCCTTGCCCTTGGTGTTGTCTGCGGGGCTTAGCGTCAGCTTCGATTTCAGAGCCAGCGTATGGATTTCGCCGATGTAGCCGGTCTCGGTTTTGGTGAAGGTTGCGATGGTGGTCATGGTATGTGTCTCCTGTTTTGGTTAGGAAGCCCGCGACCGTCGCGGGCCTTTCCATGGCCAAAATGAGAGACCGTCTCAGCCGGGCGCTGCACCCGCAGGGCCGAAACGCAGTGGAGGACGGCAAGCGGCCTGTTTCTTGTTTCGCGAGGAATGGCCGAAGGCCAGGGGATGAAACTGGCAAGCGCGCCGTTGCGGCGACTGGCGACGGGATCAATGATTGGCCATGTGAGGAAAGGCAGCGATGGGATGCGGCCAGGACAAAACGCCCCTGAGAGACACCCCTGCACCGCCCGTCGATCTGAAAGCTCAGTGACGGCCATCGAGCGAAGCCGCGATAGCTTCGATCCCGACATGACGCCCCCGCATGCCGCAAAAGGCAATCAAGCCTCGCTCTGATAGTCGTTATCAGAACGGATGAGAGATTGGTGCTGAGTGCCCTAGCCAGCGCAACACCATCGGATCGCACCGCGTAACAAGAGCTTTGCCCCTGCTCGTTCCCACCCCCCCACATTTGACGGATCGCCTGTCGCAGATATGCGATAGCCCCCAGCCCCGCCAACCCCGTCCCGCTCGCCCATTCGGGCGGCGGAGGGGTTCCCCGCTGATTGTGTCATCGGTGGCAGGACTGAGTGACCATCCCTGTTTCTTCGCGAGCGACCGCCACTGCGGAGGTTGCAGAAACGAACGAAAGGGTAAGCTCATGCCAATCCTCGGCACTTTCCTCAAAGACGGTGATTGCCTGACTGGCATCATTCGCACTTCAACCACTCAGGCGCGCCTGACCTTTGCGCCTGACAGCGACGGCATTCTTATTGCCAGCATCGACGGCCAGCCGGTCGGCCATGCCGAGCCTCGCCCCAGCGGCGACGGCATTACTTGCTTCGTCGTCTACCTGCATCCCGACATCCTGCCGGATGCACCATTCGCTGCGCTGGTTGCCAAAGGCTGCATCTTCATCCTGACCATGCGCTGCTAACCTCACCAGCAAAAGAAAAGCCCTCTCACTCCTGAGAGGGCTTTGATGCGGCGGAGCGCTACCACCAAGACGAATAGAATACCGTCTTCCCTTCGCCGATGGCCGAACGGGCTTTCGCAACGAAAGCCAGGTCGTCCTTAGTTTCGTCGCCATCACTGGCACCGAAGAAGAAGCCGCTGGTTGGCGGAAGATTGCCTGCTTCGATGTCGATCTCAAGCTGATGGATATCATCAGCACTGAGCGCGACCGATACACAGTTGAAGGTATCTTCCTTGCCGCCCTTCTCGCGGTAGAGACGCTCCATCCAGCCATGCAGGTTGGGATGCTTGCGCCAGTAGTGAATCTGCCTCGCATCATCAGGTTCGCTGAAGTCCACCGGCTGAGGTGGTGTCTGGTTGGTGGTCAAGGCGTACATATCTAGGCCCATGGTCGTGTTTCCTTTCGATTGTTTGTGGCTGTCCCGAAGGACGCCAACCGAAAGGCGGGCGGCTGAAGCCGCTGCTGTCCTGAGCAACACGGGCCATGGGCAAGCTCTGCTTGTCATGGCTGGTGCGGGCCGCTCATGGACAGGAAGGCGCCGCCTGCCATAACGGCGTCAATCAGAGGGGCAGCCACAATCGAAGAGCACGGCAGCTATGATGAGTTCACGCCTTGGCCATCGCCAACGTCAGCCGTGCAAGGAAGCTGAATCAAAATGAGACGGTTCCATCGACTCAGGATGAGATAAAAGAAAAGCGCCCCATCGGAGCGCCTTCTTGAAAACTGGTGTGGATTAAGCGGCTGCGCCAATCCAAGTGCCGAAGCCTTCAAAACGGTCGTCATATTCGTTGCCATATTGAGCCTCGGCCATGGCTGAGAAAACATCTCCCGGTGCAACACCGTTGTTGTAGGCGGTGGTGATGTCGCAAAGCTGTTCGTGGGTGGCGGGTTCGCCGAATTCGGCAATCAGCATCATGTCCACTTCGTAGGTGTATTCATCCCAGCTCATGTCGAGGTATTTTTCGTTGGTGTAAGTCATTGGTCTCGTCCTTTCGATTTTGGTTGTGGCCGGGGTCGTTCGGCCTTTCTGGCAACCAAAGAGCGGGGGCTTCAGGCGGACGAATGCACCCGAAGGGACGAAACGCAGTGGAGGACGGGAAGCGGACTGTTTCTTGTTCCGCGAGGAAGTCGCCGTCAGGCGACGGGGAAGAAACTGACAAGCGCACCGTTGCATCGGACGCCGCCCCCGCAATGGTGCCAGTGAGTAAAGGCCAGGGCGACTTCGGCCAGAAGTCGAAAGGATCTTCAGAGACGCCATGACACCGACAAGAACCGACATGGAAAGCGGCGTTTAGAACACCGTGGCCATCGTGCAGAGCAGTCGATGCCCGCCCTCCTCCAGATTTTGCGACAAAGAAAAGCCCGCCTCAGCGTTAGGCTGAGACGGGCAATTAAGGCCACGGCAGCTATTATAGAAGCGACATTTGCCGCGAGGCAGCTTCCAGCTCCTTCCACTTGGGCGACTTCGCCTCCTCTTCCAGCCAAGCGCGCACATAGGCGACAGGGCCTCCTTCATGCTCGATGGCCTTGGCGTGGATGAAATGAGACCGATACCCCGTCTCGGTCATAGGTAGCGGACTTCGAGGCTCATCAAGCACCCTGATTTCCAGATGCGCCATGCGCTCACCGTAGATATCTTCGTGCGACTTCGACCAACTTGGGCAGTAGCGCACTTCAATAGGCAAACCGCGCCATTCAATCTGATGGGGTTCATAGGGTTTATACATTCTCTCGCCTCCTGATGGTTCAAGGCGAAAGACAGGCCAGCACCATGCTGGTCGCCCAATCGGCAAAGCCGTTCGCGCCTGACCCTCTGCCCAGCGGCGAGCGTCACTATCGGTGAAAGCGGTATCCAAAGTGATGCGAGCGCCAGCCGAGCGACAAGCGGCAAGAAGGCCGCCCCGCCACGAGGCAGCCATAAGCTGGCTCGAAGGGGTGAAATCCGTCGCCACCCGAATGGTAGCCTAAGCCAACCAAACGATCACAGTCGCGGGCAGCGGCGGACGGCGACCTTGCAAGCGGTCGTGGCTGGCATAAGCTCGAAGGTGAGGGTCAAGCAAAGAACGCCGCAGCGCTTGCGCTGCGTCCATACCCGAGGGGGCGTTGCGGGGGACTGAAAGGCCTCCCCCGCTCGAAGGGGTGACGGAAAACGGCGCAAACCCTTTGCGCTGGTTGCAGGCAGGGGAAGGCTTTCCCCAACAAAAAAATGGACTTTTCAGCCAAATGTCAATATGATTTCAATGTGACATCATAGTGGATTCATGGCATGGCAGATCGAAACGGGGATAAGAGCAGGGTTCCTGTTACCATAAGGATACCCGAAGCAATCCTGAAAGAGATCGACGACAAGGTCGAACAGGAAGAGCTGCCAATTTCGCGCAATCACTGGATCGTGGAAGCGCTCGTGGAAAAGCTGAAGAAGAACCATAACGGAAATTGATGCGATGGCGCGAAGCGACCTCTTAATCTCTCTGGTGAAAGCCAGCGTCGGCGGCGACAAAACTGCCGTTCGCTCCGCCGTGGAGAACATCATTGCAGAAGAGAAAGGGAAGCAGCACAATGTGCTCGCGGAAAGGCTTACGCGCGCCCTGCAAACAAACGGCAACGGAAGTCGAGCACTCCCCCCCGCAGGCTATGAAAACCAAAACCGAGTTCGCGAAGCACTTGCAGAAGTCACGCCAAAGCATCGCCTCGATGACATCGTTTTGAACGAACAGACACGGCAGAATGTCGATCAACTTATCGAAGAACAGCAGCGCGCGAGCCTACTACGGGCGCATGGGCTTGACCCCCGCCATCGGGTGATGCTCGTCGGGCCACCAGGCAACGGAAAGACTTCATTAGCTGAGGCCATCGCAGAATCGCTCGCGGTGCCGTTTTTTGTTATTCGCTATGAAGCCCTCATTGGCAGCTATCTCGGTGAAACTGCACAGCGCCTAAAGAGGGTATTCGATTTCATCCGCACAACACCTTGTGTCGTATTCTTTGATGAATTTGATGCAGTGGGCAAGGAACGTGGCGACCTGCATGAAACTGGTGAGATTAAGCGCGTAGTATCCTCTCTTTTGATGCACGTTGATGAACTACCAAGCTACGCGGTAATCATCGCGGCTTCGAACCATGCAGAGCTTCTCGACCGAGCAGTATGGCGCAGATTTCAACTTCGGCTGAACCTTCCCGCTCCAACGGCAAAAGAGCTCCAATCCTATCTGGAAAAGCACTTCCAACAGTTTGATGGTTCGCCGGGAATTTCGCCTGCAAACGTCGTCAAACGGCTAGGTTCAGTGAGCTACGCCGAGGCCGAAGAATTCATTTTGGATATACGGCGCAGAGAGGTTCTTTCGATGCGTGAAAAGCAGCTCAAGTCGATCCTGAGTGAACAGCTTCAAGCGTGGGAGGACCGCGCGCAACCCAAAAACCAAAGTTCAAAAGCGGCGGAATAATGAATGGCAGAACGTCCTCTTCTCAGTTTACCGAACCCCACAAGGGAATCTCCCAAAGGTAAGCCAGCCGTTATAGTTGAAAAGGTCCGTCCAGCCGGGGCGGAACGCCAAGGTCAGAGACTTGGACCAAAATTCGAAAGGCTTTCCGAGGTTCTCCCTGACCCTCAACAGCTAGCAGAGCTCCGAAACGATCCTGCGGCAATCGCGCCCGAACGAGCCCTCGTTTTCGAAATTGCAAGTGAAGTGGTCGATTTCGACCGGGCGCGGCGCAATGTGCCGGGTTTGGAATTTTTAGGCGAGGACGAAGACGAAACCGATCCTAGTGAGGACTTCTTTGTCGAGGACAAGCCTGACAAGGCAATCCGTCGCCGTATCTACTTCACCATGCCGGACGCGACCGCTTTGCGCGAGATTGTCAGCTTGTGGAAGCGATACCAAGCAGGTGAGGAGCTCGGGTACGGACGGACAGAGTGGAAGAAGGTATTCGACCACTTGGCAGATATCCGGCCATGGGGGCCTCAAGATCGAATTACCGAAGAAGCCAAAGCCGACTGGATTAGGCATCTGGAGGAAGCGCCGGACGAGCCAATCCCGCTCGAAGTAGAATTTTGGTATCGGACAAGTGCGCCGCTTCGAGAAACCGCGCACCAAAAATTCCAAGAAATGGTTGCTGAGGCTGGAGGTGAGATTCTCGATCAGGCGACCATCCCGGAAATTCGCTATGATGCAGCTCTTCTCCAAGTCCGGCCTGAATACGTCCGACAAATTTTGGACAATCCAGACCTCGGACTAGCGGCATTTGACGAAGTGATGGTGTTGCGGCCGCAATCGCTAGTGACCGATCCGCAAGAACTCGATTTCGCTGAAGCTGAAGATGCTGATGCCGAGGATGCGCCCGACCCAGCCCAAGCGCCTCGAGCGGCTTTGCTCGATGGGCTTCCAATGGCGCAGCATACAAAATTGGCTGATCGCCTTTCGGTTGATGACCCCGATGATTTTGCTGCCGAATACGGTCAGGCAAGAGAGCAAATTCACGGCACAAGCATGGCCTCGCTTATTGTGCATGGAGACTTGAATGCACCGACGCCGACTACGCCCATTCGAAGCAAATTATACGTTCGCCCAGTCATGTATCCGCAGCAGGCAGGATTCGATGGCGAACGGGAAGAACGTATGCCGCCAAATAAGCTGGCAATCGATCTCGTTTGGCGGAGCTTCCTCAGGATGTTTGTCGGCGAGGGCGATGCTGAGCCAACGGCGCCCAACGTCAAAGTGGTCAATCTATCGCTCGGTGATCTGAACCGTCGATTTTCCGGTGTTCTGAGCCCTTGGGCACGCCTGATTGACTACCTCTCGTGGGAGTACGGCGTTTTGGTTCTCGTCAGCGCTGGCAATATCCCAGATCCCATACCCTTGGAGGGCGTTGCAGCGTGGGCTGACTTTGAAGCTGCTTCCGCCGAAGAGCGCGAAACCATTCTACTGCGAGCAATCCTTCGGCAACGCGCAACTCGCCGCCTGTTATCGCCATCAGAAGGCATGAACGCCTTAACCGTTGGCGCGTGCCACGCAGATACTATCGAACCTAACGGATCAGGGCCAATGGCACTCGACCCCTATGAGACAGAGTGCCTGCCTAACCCAAGCTCCGCGCTCGGGCTCGGCTATTTGCGAGGCGTAAAACCGGAAATCTTGCTCCCCGGCGGTCGAGAGCATGTTCGAACAACGAGTAATCAGGCCCCGATGTCCGTTTATCCGGTCAAGCAGCCTGGTCGCTTTTTTGGTATCGGCGTCGCCGCGCCAGGTCCGAGCGGCGAAGTAACAAGGAAGCTCAATTCAAGCGGCACAAGTGTAGCGACCGCATTGGCCACACACAGCGCGCTAAAGATTCTCGAAGCATTGGATGAAATTCCGGCAGAACCGCCTCATCCTAGCGTCAATGAAGCCTTCCATGCCGTACTCGCAAAGACATTGCTGGTTCATGCGGCAAAATGGGATGATGGCTTGGCGACAAAAGTCGCGGAAATTTCGAAGGAAATCGGGAATACTTACTGGGAACACCAGCGGGAGGACGCCACTCGTTTCTTGGGGTTCGGAATGGTCGATATCGGCAAGGTCATCGACTGTACTGAGCGGCGCGCGACCATGATTGGATGGAACACCATTCATGCGAAGGAAACCGATGAATTCCGCATTCCGCTGCCACCCCAACTCGAAAATATGGCTGGGTTCAGAGCCGTTACCGCCACGGTCGGGTGGTTCACGCCGCTAAATACCGACCATCGAATGTACCGAATGGCGAAATTCGAGGTAGAGCCTGGAAGTGACAAAGGGCTTTCGTTGGGTGTCAGCAATTCGAAGCAACAACCCTCCCACAACGCCTTTGGGAGAGGCACGGTTTATCACCGCCGGTGGGAAGGTGATGAGGCGAAGGCATTTGTCGACGACGGCGATCTTGTCTTGAAGGTGTCTTGCAAGGCAGCAGCAGGCGAGCTTGACGACGCCATTCCTTATGGTCTGGCAGTCACCGTGGAGGTCGGAGAAGATGTCGCCGTGCCGGTATACGAAGAAATCCGTGAGCGCTTGCGTCAACTGATTGGGGTACCAGTTAGAGCATAAGGCCGCCTATGCGGCGACCTCAAGTGCGTCAGCGTTCGCAGCCTTCTCGCGCAAGCTAGCCAAAAAGTCAGCGGCTTTCGAAGCCTGCGATGCAGCGGTGAAGATGGCCTTCTTGTCGGCCTTCAGCACCCTCAGCCAATGATCTACATAGGCTGCATGGTCAGGGCGCGGGTGCGGTGAAATCCCAATGTCAGCGCATAGGAACGCCGCCCCCAGCTCCGCGACCAGTTCTTCCATCGCATAGGCTTCGTCACCAAAGCGCTTGCCGAATTCGCGTTCGCAACGCTTCTTGTGGCCAGTCCAATGGGTCAGCTCATGCAGGAGCGTCCCATAGTAGGCTTCAGTCGGTGTGCTGGTATCCGTGCCAAGGAAGCGCTCACGCTCAGGCATCTGGATGAAATCCTGATTGGGATTGTAGTAGGCACGGCCACCGCCGTGACGAACGAGAGCCTTGCTCGAAGCGACAAAGGCTTCAGCCTGTTCGATGGGCGTTGCGGGATTTTCGGGAGTGGGCAGCGGTTCGCGCTCATATCCATCAACCTGTTCGGCGTTGAAAACGGTGGATGCGCGCGCCATGAGGCGGGTCTCGGTCGAGGTCATGCCGGTATCAGCATCCTGATCTTCAAATTCCAGCTCTTTGTAGAAGACGACAAGCGAGCCCTTCTCGCCTTTGCGGACTTGGCATCCACGGTTCTGCCACTGGCGGTAAGTGCCCCAAACACCTTCGGTATAGCCGCGCGCTTCGCCCGCAACCCAGAGGTTGAGGATGTTGACACCACGATAGTGCGCGCGGGTGTCGATATTGACGGGACGATTAAGCCCTTTGCCTGAGCGGTGCCATGGCATCTGCCATTCGCCAGCGCCCGCTTCGATCGCGGCGATGATGTTATCCGTCACCTGCTGATGAACGTCGCGGCGTTCCACATTCGTGCGTCGTGAGTGACGTGTTTTCATTTTGGTCGTCATTGGTCTTGCCTCCTTTGCTGTTGGAGGCCGCGCTTGATCGCGGCCTTTCGTGAGGCTCGACCAAGCGGACAGGAGGCTGCGCGCATCCCGAAGGGACGGCAGCGAAGCGAACGAGGGTAAGGAGGTTCTTTCTTGAAGCGCAGCGGCGCGAGGAGCCGTTCGTCCGAACGGCGGGGAAGAAATTGCCGACGCGCCTTTGCGCGCCTGAAGCCGACCGGACGCTAGACAGCCATCACAAGGGAAAGGCCGCCAAGCGTGAGATCAAGCAAAGGAAGAATTGGCAAGACCAAAGCCCCGGAAACGGGTCGCGTACGACTAACTGGCGGAAAAGGCCTGCAATCTCGGAAACGGTGGTTATAGTCTCGGCATGAGAAGCGCCGAGCGCGTAAAGTATGGGAGAAGATGATGGACCCTACGGCATTCTTCGTTTTGGTCGGTATTGGCTTCGTGATCTATTTGGTGTTCCAGATGAAGAAGGGATACCAAGAAGGCTATCAGCGCGGACAGGCACAAGCAGTTGCGAAGGGCGCAAAGCCTTGGGGAAAGCCCATGGGGTTCGGCTATGGCAGTGCCTACTTCATGTTGCCGGAACAGATTATTGAGGCCGGTAACGGCATTTCGAGCGAAAAGATGTTCCGGCGTTTCCGCGAGAAAGAGCTCAACTTCCTGATCACAGGGCATCTGTCGCAAAAGGGACAGGAAGCCCTCACCACTGTTGAAGGCGATGGTCACCTTTTGACGATTGCGCCAACCCGCGCGGGCAAAGGCGTCTCGGCCGTGATTCCAAATCTGCTGATGTACGGCGGCTCGATGGTCGTGAACGACATCAAGGGAGAGAATTACGCAGTGACGGCCGATTGGCGTCGGCAGATGGGCCATCGCGTCCTCAAGTTTGCGCCTTTCGATGATGACACAGACTTCTGGAACCCCTTCGATCTGATCGAAGAGGGAGACGAAGCTTGGGAAGATGTTCGGTCCTTCGCAGAGCTTCTGATTGTTGATCGAGGCGCCAAAGACGAATTCTGGAACAATGAAGCGCGGAACCTGCTTTCAGGTGTTCTTCTCTACATTGTGTCCGAGCTTCCCGAAGAAGAGCACACAATGTGGACGCTCCGACACTTCCTGACGCTTGAGGCTGAAGAGCTAGAGGTGTTTCTCAGGGAGAAAATGCTCGAGAGCAAAACCACGCAGGTGCAGCGCGCAGCATCAGCGTTCTTGCAAGGCGACCCAAAAGTGCGCGCTGGCATCATGAGCACGCTCAACTCTCAGATGGGTATCTGGGACAGTCCGCGTTTGCAGCGGATGATGGCGACGAACACATATCGCCTGCCGAGGATGCTGCTTGAGCCGATAACGGTCTATTTCTCAATTCCGCCTGGCAAGCTCGATAGCTACGCCCCGGTCATCCGCTTGTTCATGGGAACGCTGATTAAGCACTTCTCGGGCTACACGCGAAAAGGCGATTATCCGGTGCTTTTCATGCTGGATGAATTCCCTGCGCTGGGCCGAATGAAGGTGATTGAGGAAGGCATCACCTACATGGCGGGCTATGGCATCAATTTCTGGCTATTCGCACAGGATCTGAAGCAGCTTGCTGCTGTGTACGGTGACAAGGCAGACTCGATCATATCGAATTGCGCGGTGAAGCAGGTTTTTGGCGTTGCGGACGTGGAGACTGCCCAGTGGGTCAGCCTCATGTGCGGCGAGACTACGACGCCTTCAATCAGCTATTCGAACGAGAATGGACTTACAATCAATAACGGGAATTTGCCCCTGTCATCAGGTGCGAGGCCGTTGCTCACGCCAAACGAGGTGATGAATTTCCCGATGGCGCACCAGCTATTGTTTTACAGAGGACAGCAGGTCGTGTCGGCCATGAAGGTGAACTACCTTGAGGACGCGATCTTCAAGCATAGGGATGGAACGCCGATTTATGATCCGAACCCGTTTCATCACTGAGGCATAAAAAAGCCGCATCGGCGGCTACCTCCTCCGATGCGGGCCAGTTCCCCCCTTCTTCTGGCCGAAGGCCTATTCAACGTCTTCGAGCGTTTCCGCCTGCGGCCGGGGTTCCTCAGGAACGTCCCGCACGGGGCGATGGCTCTT
Source organism: Proteobacteria bacterium UBA6503 (assembly GCA_002436405.1). Classification (GTDB taxonomy): domain Bacteria; phylum Pseudomonadota; class Alphaproteobacteria; order UBA1280; family UBA6503; genus UBA6503. The sequence continues at coordinate 13,923 of DJLZ01000004.1, read as the reverse complement.
AAGCCACTCGATGAACCGGTTCCGATCTATGTAGATGCGTGATCCGATCCGAATGAGGCAGGCTTCAAAGCCGTTACTCTTGCCATTGTATATCCACCAGCGGACTGTCTTTTCGCCAAAAGCTGGAAATGCAGTCACCAGCTGGTCGATGGTCAGGATGTTCTCTCCATCCATGAGCAGACCCTTTCATTTGACATAATGGTCTTGTTCTTATGGATGGCGGCGGAAATCTGCGGGTGTCAGTCTGCCAGACCGCGGTCCTAACTGACGCTGTGGACTTTCTGTCAAGTCGGTCACTTCCCGTGGGTTGCCGTGGCTTACCGTGAAGTACTGCGTCAGGAATCGAAAAAGGGCTTGGCAATCGCCAAGCCCTTGAAAATGGTTGCGGGGGCAGGATTTGAACCTGCGACCTACAGGTTATGAGCCTGTCGAGCTACCGGACTGCTCCACCCCGCGTCATCACGAAAATTATGGGGTGAGTTTGCAAAATTTTCAACCGCCTCAGCTCGATCGCTGGCTGCTGAGATTTGCTGACGGTAACTGTGCCAATTTTGGTCTTACTGTGCCAAAATTGTGCCAAATGCAAAAAACAAGGGGCTAGCTTTTCAGCTAACCCCTTGATTTATTTGGTTGCGGGAGTTGGATTTGAACCAACGACCTTCAGGTTATGAGATTTAAGTTCTATATTTTAAAACCCATTTAATATTAATAATAAACATTACATTTCATACATTTATTTATAGATAGCTTGTTGAGACTTGTTGAGATTTACTGGCAATTATTATGCTTTAGTGGTCCAAATTTGGTCCAAAAATGGTTTTCTAATATTATAAAGGCTGCTAACTTATCTCTACTAACTGATCACAAGGAACATTATTTATGGCTGTTATTGATAAGCGTGTTGGCAAAAAAGGAACCACTTACAGAGCTCGCGTCCGTGTGCATGGCTACCCTACTCAAGCCAAAACATTTAAACGTCTAACAGATGCTCAAGCTTGGGCACGGCGTGTTGAAACACAAATAGAAGACGGCAACTTCCAAATTGTTTCTAATAAAGCCAAGAAGTACACCTTATCTGATGTTATTGAAAAATATCGTAATGAAATCCTTCCACAGAAGGCCCTTAGCAGTCAACGCGTGGAAAATACATATCTAAACTTTTGGGAGCAAGAATTTGGTAAATATGCTCTTTCATACCTTAGTCATGAATTAATAAGTAAGTCACTTTCTCGACTTCGTGAGGCTGGTGATCAAAGAGAACAACTTGCAGACGGTCAGAAACCCAACAGGCCAAAGTCTGCGAAAACATTGAAGCACTATAGAAGTAATCTGGAAGTTTTACTGAACCATGCCCAAAGCTGGGGTTGGCTTGGTGCCTCTAACCCTATGCAGGGTGTAAGCAAAATTACAAAGGCTAACAAAGCACGCATACGCTTTTTGGATGATGATGAAAGAACTGCGTTACTTTCATCATGCAAAGCAAGCCCTAACCCTCAGCTTTATCCTATTGTCATTTTTGCATTATCAACAGGTGCGAGAAAAAGTGAAATTCTTAAACTTACTGATAACGATTTAGATCTTGAGCGTAACATTGCCATTTTGAGGGATACCAAGAACGGTGAAACACGTACAGCTCCAATTACAGATTACTTGCGTCAAATACTTGATGAACAATTAAAGTGGCGGAGTATGTTCATGGAAGACCGAGACGTATCCACTGAATACATCTTCCCTCGCCTTGATGGACAAAAGCCTATCGATATTCGTAAAGCTTGGGAGAATGCAAGAAGAGCATCAGGTGTTACAGACTTTCGTTTTCATGACCTGCGGCATAGCGCTGCCAGCTACCTAGCTATGAACGGCGCCAGCCAGTTAGAAATTGCAGAAGTCCTTGGTCACAAAACCCTGCAGATGGTTAAGAGATACTCCCACCTATCTGAAGATCATACTAGAAGTGTAGTTGAGAAGATGAACAGTAAGATTTTTGAGAGTTAGAGTATGCGATATCTCCCTTTTTCCTACACACCGGAATGCAGCATCAAGACACTCGAAGCGACTGAGAAATTCTTTGATCTTAATATCCACATTCACGAAAGAATAGCTGCTCTAACATGGGGCTACCAAAGTATTGGAAAAGCTATTCCACACACAACTGAAAACCTTTTTTCTGGGCATTTTTTCCCCTATGTAGAATCCTTTCATGAGCTACAAATTTCTTGTAATTTAGCGCTTCTAGGATTCTATAAGCAGGCATTTACGTCTTTAAGAAGTCTCCTCGAACTTGGCATGTTATCCGTTTACTATAACATCAATGATGAGGGGCATATTATAGTTAAAGAATGGCTTCACTCGAAGGATACTTGGGAGGCTAATACACCAAAAACAGATAAGATTTGGAAAATTCTTCGTTCAAATCAGAATATTGCAGGATTTGATGACAAACTATTACTTCGCAATAGGTTTAATGCCCTAAGTTATCTGCATAACTATGTGCACACAAAGGGGTTTAAATTTTCCAACCAACTGGGCAGACTCAAATCAAACCATCAAACATTTGAAGAACACGCTTTATTAAACTGGCTTTCCGCGTTTGAAGAAATCATTCTAATCTTGATAACTCTTCATATGTTGAAATACCCAATAAGTATAATAAAGTTTGATTGGTCAAAAAAAATTGGCATAGATAACCCCTTCCCTGTACTGGAAGAATTTGAGATTGAAAAGATTGAGGAGTTACTGCCGGAAAACTATATCCAAGAAATAGCCTCAATCGCGCGCGAGGATGTGTTTACCCAAAATCTTTTTGGACACATTAAGTCATTGCCTGACATGACTGAAACAGAACAAAAGGAGCAAATCCTAGAACACGACATGATGATGATTGAAAATGGTCAAGGATTTCTTGAATGGAAAAAATTCCAGCTTTCAATTTCGAAAAATTTGTCTCCAGAAGGTAAAGCAGAACTTAAAAGTCGCATTGAAAAACTTCATCAATGGGCATTAGAAAACAATATGATGAAGCCCAAAATAGAGCGCCTAGAGGAAGAGGGCTTTTTCCAAAAACCTCCTGATCAAAAATAGAAGCCTAAAAACCTGCCCTGAATTGCCGTATCTAATGAAAACTGCCATATTTAGCGCGACATATTTTTTCTTTTCTGCTTTTTATCTATACCTAGATGGAGAAAATTTTGGTCAACTATAGAGGCCTTCGGACCGTAAAGCAGTTGGTGAAAGATGGGGTATTCATGCTGTCACTCTACCAAGTCCATTAACTGATCACGAACATTCCGTCCGTCATTATCCTTAACGGCCATGATGTAGAGTCCCTTGCCATTCATTGCTTTTTCCCACAGTTCACCAATAAGTCTTTTTTCCTTCGTATCCGGATCGTTCAACAAGTGTGCCCCTTTATATTCCACAACCAGAATACGACCGTCATTCATTTCTGCGATGAAGTCAGGGTAAGTCCAACCTTGTGCCAGTGGAAGCCTGAAAGAATGTGGATGGTTAGCAATGTTACGTAACCAATGCTTTAAGCCAGGCAGAGCCTCCAACGCAAGAGCACATTGCATCTCCTCCCCCTTATCTCCGCCATCAATTTCTGGCACGATTTCGAGAAAATGTTTCTTAAAAGAATATTTTCCAAGGTAAGGTTTCTGGCCATCGTACATCCCGTCAAAAAATTCAAAAACGTCATCAAATGAGATGTTGGGCTTTGCTTCAGGTGCAAAAAGAAAATTTTGGTAGGCCTTTGCAGCCTGTTCTTTCCGCATACTCTTGATTTGCTCTTGTAACTTACGACCTAGAACAAATTTGGCGCGCCATAGAGCACTAACGGGAATGCCTCTATCATGAACAAGGTAATGAACATGGTTCAAGCACCACTTCACTCTCTCTCCTTGACCAAAACGGTGTTCATCTTTCAATAATTTGTCCAAAGCCAATGCCAGAGCATTTTCTGTCCACTCTTCAACTGCAACGTCCATTGAAAGCTGTTCATCCTGAGAAGCAATGGAGAGGGAAAGTTTGTGTCCATCAAGGTCAATTTCCCACATTTTGGCATCTTCACGAACATTAAATTCATCATCACTCAACTTGGTTGGGTAATCCAACAGTGACCAATCATTATATTCATCGAAAATCTCGTGATCAGCTAATTCAAGTTCGCCTTGGATCTCTGACACTAGCCGAGGAACAATAAATGGGACCTGCTTTGCCGCATTAGACAACTCTTTTTCCACACGCTGTTTGTGTTCAGCCACCTTTTTCTTAAAGGCCTCTTTTTGAGTTGCTGGAATTGCTGCTTCAATTTTTTCAATAGCTACGTCAGATACGTGCCCCGTCACGGTGATGGTTGCCTCACCATCATCATTCTGCTCGATCTTGATCGATTTTTGATCAGCGTCAGAAAGTCCACTTATATCAAACGTTTTATCTAGTTTTTCTGTAAGTTGCGGCTTGGGCTTGGCTACTGCACCAAAACCACCGCCAAACAGAGGTAAACCTTCATCACCTTTCTTCTCTATTTCAATATTGAGCGCCGCCTCTTCTTCGTCAAAGCCCATATCAACAAGCTTGTCACGCAGCGCATTCGCTGCCTCTGAAAAGGTTGGCTCAGATACATGTGCATAAGAGCGGTTGAGTTCTACAGCATCTCGCTTTTTTGCAAAAGGCATCCGCAGCACGCGCCCCAATAACTGCTCAACGGCAGTAGCGCTTTTAATGCGGGCTACAGAACAGAAGATGTAAGCGAAAGAACAATCCCAGCCTTCCTTGAGAGCCTCCACAGTGATCACATATTCAATGGGGCACTTGGGATCAAACAGATCAATACCGTCCAATTCTCTTTGTTCGCCTGTTGCTATGGCAATCTTGTCTTCATCAATGCCGCAGGTATCAATGAGATAATTCTTGAGAACGTCAACCGTAACTTCCTCATTCTTTTTTTGTGCCTGAAACAGTACAATTGGCCGAATATATTTTTTATCTTTTCGCGCTATGTCATCCAGCTCTTTTCGGCGCTGAATAGCACCGTCAACTGCACCTTGCCAACTTGGGTGCTCCCCAAGAACAATCGGCAGCTTGATCATCTCCTCATCTTTAAGCTCTTGCGCCGTGGCACTGTGCAAAATATTGCTGTTTAGGCGCGGCGTGGCTGTAAATTCAATGATACAGCTTGGGGAAACCCTCTGCTGCATTTCGCGCGAAAGGCCCGTCACCGCATTATGTGCCTCATCCACAATCATAATGGGGTGAAGCATGTGCAGTAGATTTGCGAACGAGAATTTTACCTTGTTTGTGCCGTCAATTTTTTCCAGTCCATCAATATTGGCTGGCAGATTGGTAAAGTGCGGCTCCATGTATTCATTATGAGCATAGACCTTACGACCTTCGGTGTTTGCCACTTTCAGCGTTTGGATTGTGCCAACGACAACGGTCAAGTTATCGCTTACATCTTGCGGGCGCACATTGGTAAAGTCGCCAATATCAAAGACCCGCACCCGGCCTTCAAATAATTCATCCATTTGTTTACGGTATGGATGGCGCGGGTTTTTGAGAGCTTCCACCGTTTGCCGGCGAATGGTGTTAGATGGCACCAACCACAACACCGTTGGATAGTCTTTTTCCACCCACTTATCACGTGCAATCCCGATTGAACGGGCTGCCAAAATTGTCTTACCACCGCCAGTTGGCAGACGCAGGCAAACATAGGGCACGTCTTCCATGCCATTGAGCGGCTTATAATCTTGAGCATACCGCCCAAGGCGGCGTTTCATCTCTGGTTCCGCGACAATTTTTATATAAGAATCTGCAGGCCCATACAGGCGTGCCATTTCCAGATAGCGGGACAATGTGTTCAGCGTTGCTTTTTGGTAGTCTTTTAAAATCATAATTCCCCCCTACCGTGATTTCACACCATACGGCGTTTGTTTAAATGTAATATGCTCCGCCTTTAGCCGTGCATCACCCAAGCGGCTGCTTTCACCGTAAACAATTAACTGTCCTGAAAAATCAGGGTCTACATCTGAAATTTCATCGCGTATGATTTTCAATGTACGGCTGGTGAGCACATTGCCACCCTGCGGGCGTTTGTCCCCTAAAATACCGTTGTAGAGAAGTGCATAGGCTTTGCCTTCGTGGATGCCAATGGCAGGACTATCATCTGAACCATTCCACGGTGTGTTTGTTTCAGAAAACCAAATATGTGCTGCAAGCACAGGAAAGCGAATATCAGCACAAATTTGACCGTTTTCGTCAAATGCGTTTTCACCAAGGCGATAAAAGCGAAAGCCGCCTCCGCCCTTCCAGTTAGTGCTAGCTGACACCCCCCCTTGATCTTCTCCATTAATAGCGGTTCTTATGCGGGGCGCAATATGAGTTTTGCAATGATCACCAAGCTCAACCATAATCCATTTGCGCTTCATCTTGTGTGCGACAGCACCAGTTGTGCCTGATCCAGCAAAACTATCGAGAATTAGATCACCTTCATTAGATGCAATATGGAGTATTCGCTCCATAAGCTTTTCAGGCTTTGGAGTAGAAAACACGTCTACTGAGTTGAACTTCTTAGCCTCGGTTTTTGCATGCTGATTATGGCCAACTTCTTCATGTGGCCAGATAGTTACTGGTGTTAAACCCTGCTGTACCTCTGAGAGGAACTTCTTAACTCGAGGAACATTATCACCAGTTTTTCCAAACCAAATTCTATTATCTGCAACTAGCTCAGAGTACCTTTCTTCTGAAACCCCCCAGCTTCTACCACTTGGTGGGTCGACTTGCCTGCCAGATGGAGTGGTAATTGTATAAATGCCAGTTTGGCTAGGAGTTTTTACTTGCAGGGGCTGCGACCCCCAAGGCCCTCGAGGATCGTTATCTAAGTTCTTATAACCTGCATCCATTTCAGCAGTGCGTGGCAAGAGATTTATTGAAAACCTCTCTTTTTCTTTTGCAAAGACGAGGATGTGATCATGGTTATCGCTAAAATACCGTGCATCATTCTGACGTGTATGTTTCTTCTGCCAAATTGCGTTTGTTATAAAGTTTTTTCTACCAAATATTTCATCACACAATACTTTTAGGTAGTGAACTTCATTATCGTCAATTGTGATCCAAAGTGATCCATCGTCTGACAGAAGCTCATGCAAAATTTCTAACCGTGGCCACATCATAGCAAGCCATTTTGTGTGTTCTAAGTTATCATCATATTGTTCGAAAGCTGATTTTGTATTATACGGCGGGTCAATAAAAATACATTTCACTTGACCTGCATAGAAGGGCAACAAAGCTTTAAGCGCCTCAAGGTTGTCACCCTGTATAAGCATATTGCCGTTATATTTATCACCAAAAGATAAGTCAGGAACTTCTTCCAGCAGACGATACGGCACTTTTGCTGCCGCTTTCACATCTTCATCTCGTGTTAACCAGTTAAGTATTGGCACGCTCTATTCCTTACTAATCTTATTTTATACAATGAGACCATTTCGTAAAAAACAGCTCTCACCTCTAGTAGAGTTTATTCTTTTGTCTTACGACAGCAGCATATATTTACCCTTCCGAAAATACTGGAAAATCACTTAGTAACCAAGAAGTTTTAGGGAGTTTTTCTACTTCTAGTTTTGAAGTGTGTAAAATGAGTAGTATACTTCAGCTTGCTTAAAAAAAAACATTCTAGATAAGTTACATTGAGATTGTTAGCTAAATGATAAAGACTTTGATACTAGATAGTGATGGCGTTTTATATCCAGCAAACCAGCTCAGTTTGAGAATAATATCTGAAGCCTTACTAAGAACTTTAAATGACTTTGATATACACAAAAGTGAATGGCGCAAGTGTACTGACTACTGTAAAAAGCATGGTCACTTAGGGATGCTAAATAAAATCAGAAGGCTTTGCTGCACTAATGGCATTAGCGAGATGGATTTTTACAAAGCTCATGCAGAAAATATTGATTACACATCTATTCGACCAAACATAGAGCTCACTAAATACCTGATAGAACTTAAAAACAAAGACGTAACCATTGCGGTTGCGAGTAACAACCATCAGCCTCACTTAGAAAAGGTGCTAGACAGGGTGTTTGGTCAGAGCTCTGAAAATATCTTTTCAGATATTATTTCAGGACACTCATTCCAAAATAACTACTCAGAAGGCCAGTTTCACGTTTTGAAGCCGAGTAAGCTATATTTTGAGGAACTATGTACAAGGTTTAACAAAAAGCCTCAGGAGTGTGTTTTTGTAGATGACACGCTTATGAACATTAATGCATGTAATGATTTAGGCATACTGGGGATACATTTATTTGATCAGACAAGGCTAATTGAAGAAATTAGAAAATTCTTATGTTAAGTAGTTTTTCCTCAAAGCTGTGTATTTCATTTGCAAGCTGTGTATTAACTTCTAAACGGTCCTCTTCCTTAAAGCCCGGATAGGTGTATGTGCCCATAAGGTTCATTATATCATAAAACTGTTTAACCAAAGCAGAAGCTTCCTTATTTGGTGCGAACTCAACGTAATCCTCGAACCAATCAAGGAAGCTATTATCTAGCTCTTCAATCCACTTTTCTTCTAGACTACCATTTTTGAGTAAGTCTCCATGCTTCTCTCTTAAATAGTATGAAAATTTCCTCATTCTTTTCCTTAACGAAAGAGCTTCTTTGAGTTGCTCTCTCTTAGTCTTTTTTAAAGCTAACGAATGGTTATCAAAACTTACTTTTAGAGCTGCCAAAGCAATTATTGCCATTGTGAAAACCTGGACAGCATCAAGCCATGTTTTATTCTCGGGTAAATTCTCAAGCGTAATTATGAATAGAGCAATTACAGCAAGTACAAAAACACCTGCAAAAGCTTTCTTTAGGAAATTTTTCATCACATTGGCTCCAAAAATTTTACGCTACGCTAGTCGAGCTTTATGGATTTTACCAACCCATCCTTTGCTTCCAACAAAGATTCATTAAGGCGCTTTCTATTTTTATCTCCAGATAAAAGGTAAAGTGTTTCCGTAATTGAGTCATAGTCCTCTTTTGCAAGAACTACAAAATCACCTGATTCAGTAGAAAACTCAACAGCATTTCCTCTAGATATACTAGCAATGACACTTTCAGTTCTGTCAAAAAACTCTGATAGCTTAATTTTTTTGATATCCATTATTTTCCAATCCTATGAATTTCTAACCAAGAATTAAATTCTACCATATCAATAAACACACGGCCCCCAATTTTGATCAGAACTTTATCAAATCCATTTTCAGCTGCGTTATATATCCACCAGCGAACCATAGACTCAGTTAGTACAGGGACATTTTCAACAAGACCTTTTACTGTTACCAAAGCTTCACTCAACATGCTTTATACCTCCATAAATGATTTCACAAATTTATGAAAGCTAGCCCTAAAGCTAGGACACCAAAAAACCTTGTACTGATAACTCCCTATCCTGCCAACTCTAAAAAGTATGTCAGTCACCATTCCTGACGGGTACTAAACACATTAGGAATCGTGTTCTAGGCAGCTTGTCACATGGGATTTTAGGGTTGTCACAGGCACAAAATAGGGTTGTCACACATGTAAATGGGGGTTGTCACACCTAAAAACAGGCTTGTCACATATAAAAGGGGATGTTTTGGCAAGTAATAAGAATTGCTACATCGGCTGATTGAAGAAAAGCAGAAGTATTTAAAATTGGTTTTTAAAGTCTTAGCGTGGTCCAAATTTGGTCCAAATCGCAAATTGGTCCAAAACCCGAGAAATCATTAAAATCAAAAAAATAAGGCCCCGCCTAGTCGGCAGGGCCTTTTTCTTGGTTGCGGGGGCAGGATTTGAACCTACGACCTTCAGGTTATGAGCCTGACGAGCTACCGGGCTGCTCCACCCCGCGGTAATGGTGTTTTGTACTCGTGTGTCGTCTTTCTGTTGACCGCTCTACTTGAGAGACATTAGGGTTTTGACTTCCCCTCACACAAGAACTATGCAGTTATAGTCGCCATGGCCTACACTGTCAACCCCTGTGGGCTGCTTTTCTTAAAATAAATGGATATACATGATTATATTCGGAAAAACGGGCGGTTTGTTACACTTAACGGCCGCCAATTTCTCTATTTATCGTCCAGCTTTTCAGCCGCGAGTTCATCAAGACCGCGCAAATTAACCTTACCGCTGCCTAGTAGTGGGAGTTCGTTCACCTGCACAACTTCTTTTGGCATATGGCGCAGGGGCACTTTGCGGGCTTTCATTTCGGCTTCAATGGCTTTTAGGTCCACCCCACTCGCAGTTGTAAGCAGAATGATGGCTTCATCACCGTTTTTGTATTGGTATTTAGCGGCGCCGTGCTCAGCATCTGGCCATAGGTTTTTGGCAATGTTTTCAGCCACTGATAAAGGCACCTTCTCGCCCTTGACTTTAATAAAGCGAGACAAGCGCCCCACAATAAACAGGTAGCCTTTTTCATCTACGTAAGCAATATCGCCTGTGTTATGCCAACCTTCAGGCGGAGGCACAAGTTTGCCGGGCTTATCGGCCTTAAGATAACCCATCATCACTTGCGGGCCTTTGACGTAAAGCTCGTATCCAGCATCGTACCCTTCGATTGGTACGAGGGCATACTGCGTACCTGGCACAATAAGGCCCACGCTTAGTGGCGTGTGGGCATCCTGCATGTTAAGGGAAATCACGGGTGAGGTTTCAGTCACGCCGTAGCCTTGGAGGAGTGTTACGCCAAATTTATCCTGCCACATAAGGCGGGTTTCTTCTTTCAAGGCCTCTGCCCCTGCCCACGCAAAGCGCAGGTGGCCAAAAATGGTTTGTGGGTCATAATCGCCATCGGTTTTAAGAACTTCAGCGGCGTAGGCTGCAAAAAAGCTGTTGGTCCCAAAGGTAATGGTCGCTTTTGATTTATGCATCAGGTTCGGGATAAGGTCAGCGTCCTTCGGGTTTGTATGGAGTGAAACGCCCATACCTTCAAAAAGTGGCAGCAGTGTTGCCGTCAGCAGCCCAAAGCAGTGGAACATCGGCAGGGCGTTAAACACAACGTCCTTTGTAGGGTCCAGTTTAACCTGCGTGCACACTTGGCCGTGGTTTGCCAAAATATTAGCGTGACTGAGAACCACCCCTTTTGGCGCCCCTTCTGAGCCTGAGGTAAACAACACAACGGCTTCGTCGTGCGGTTTTGCTGCGATATGAGGGTCTTTAACGTCTTTAATCGCCTTGGTCAGGGCAATCAGTTTGTGCCAAAGGTTTACGCCCTTCGCAAGGTCTTCAAGGTACAAAACCTTCATGTTTTGCTGAATGAAGTAGTCAATGATGGCCTGAGGGCGCGTATTGCCCTGCTCTGATGCTTTTGTAAGGAAACTTCTGGCCGTGACAACCGTACGGACTTGCGATGTCTGACACGCTGAATAGGCCGTTTCAGCCGCAACGATATATTGCAGCATCGCAGGCACACGGCCATTACGTGTGATTGCAAAAAACGTGGCAATGTTAGCGTTAATGTTAGGCAGCAGAATACCCACACGCTCGCCCTTCTGGGTATGGTCTTCAAGCTTGGTTGCCAAGATGTTGGCAAAGGTCAGCAGCTTTTTATAGTCCATGCGGTCAGTTTTGGGATTGCCTGAGGTATCCTCGGTCGCTTGTTTACTGAGGCCGTGCGTATTTGCAGCATTGCAAAGGGCTTGGTAAAGCGTACGTTCAAAACGCTTAGGGTTAAAGTTAAGGGTTACTTCACCCATAAATGTTCCATCAGGGAATGGCACGTGCTGCATGTGGTTATTCAACCTCCACCGTTGGTAGGGCTTTGCCAGCTTCAAAAGCTTCCTTGGCTAGAGGTGTTGAAAGATAACGCTCGGTTGAGCTTGGGATAATCGCCACAATGAGCTTACCTTTGTTGGCTTCGTCAGCGGCCAAGCGCAGGGCAGCTGAAAGCGCAGCGCCTGAGCTAATGCCCATCGGGATGCCCTCTTCCTTAATGGCTTTGCGGGCCATGGCTAGGGCATCTTCACTGGTCACACGAATGACATCGTCCACAAGGTTAGTCTCTAAGTTATCGGGGATGAACCCTGCGCCAATCCCTTGGATTTTATGCGGGCTTGGAGCACCGCCTGAAATTACAGGTGATTCTTCAGGTTCTACAGCCACTACTTTAACAGTCAACTTATGCTTTTTAAGAGTACGGGCACAGCCTGTAAGCGTACCGCCAGTACCAACACCTGCCACAAAGATATCCACTTTGCCGTCGGTATCGGTCCAAATTTCTTCAGCCGTTGTATGTTCATGCACTTCTGGGTTTGCAGGGTTTGCAAACTGGTTTGGGACGAATGTGTTTGTACCTTCAGCTGCAAGTTTATCGGCATGCTTGTTGGCACCTGTCATGCCGAGAGGGCCCGGCGTTAATACAACCTCAGCACCTAGCATCAATAGCAAGGCGCGGCGCTCGTATGACATTGTCTCAGGCATCACAAGTGTAAGCTTGTAGCCTTTGGCGGCACAAATAAACGCAAGGCCAATACCTGTGTTGCCACTCGTAGATTCAATAATATGGGTCCCTGATGTAATAAGGCCTTTGGCTTCAGCTGATTCAATCATGGCTTTGGCAATACGGTCTTTTACTGAGCTTAGTGGGTTAAAAAACTCAAGCTTTAGGGCAATGTCAGCATGTAGGCCAGCTGATAGCTTTGGCACACGTACAAGCGGTGTGCGGCCTACAGTATCGATAATGCTATCGTAAATCATTATTTGCCTCCAACAGGTTTAGCGGGGATGCCCACAACGGTTGTATCGTCCTTCACGTCATCAATTACAACGGCATTGGCCCCTACTTTGGCGTTATGGCCTACTGTAATGCAGCCTAGTACCTTTGCACCTGCGCCCAAAATAACGCCTGACTGAATATGGGGGTGGCGGCGATCGTTCAGTTGGCACTTAGCATGGGCCCCAAGGGTTACGCCGTGATACATCGAAACATTATCTTCGATAATAGCCGTTTCACCAATAACAACGCCCATGCCGTGGTCAATAAACAGGTTTTTACCAATCGCGGCACCCGGGTGGATTTCAATCCCCGTGAGGATACGCGCACACTCAGAAATAAATCGCGGCAGGAACGGCACGTTACCAATGTGCATCCAGTGTGCAATACGATGCAAAGCAATGGCTTTAGGCCCTGGATAAAGAAAGAAAACCTCAAACGCAGACTTTGCTGCGGGGTCGTTTTTTAAATAGGTTTGTAGAAATTCTTGCATAATGGGGGCTTTCGCAATGTTATTGGCTATGATAATAGCACAAAAAAAAACCTCCCAGAAGGGAGGTTTTTATACTCTTTGAAGAATCAAATATGTTAACTAATTTTAAACTAAAGACTCTCGCCGAGTTATATAACCTGGCAGCGTCCGACTCTCCCACATCTTAAGACGCAGTACCATGGGCGCTGTTGGGCTTCACGGCCGTGTTCGGAATGGGAACGGGTTTTGAACCAACGCTATGACCACCAGGAAATATAACTTGGTGAAAGCCTTTAGAGTGCTGAATGTTTTGCCGTATAATATAAGAGTTGTGTATTGGCTAACACATTAGGGATTATAAAAAACCTAAGTGCTAAATTGGTGTTACTTGTAATCTGCACATGTGGCTACAGCCAGTAATGCAAATTCAAGCCGATCGATTTATTAGTATCAGTTAGCTTCACGTATTACTACGCTTCCACACCTGACCTATCAACGTCGTAGTCTACGACGAATCTGATAGGGAATACTAGTTTCAAGGCAGGCTTCCCACTTAGATGCTTTCAGCGGTTATCCTTTCCGTACTTAGCTACCCAGCGATGCTCCTGGCGGAACAACTGGTACACCAGAGGTACGTTCACCCCGGTCCTCTCGTACTAGGGGCAACTCCTTTCAATATTCCTACACCCACGGTAGATAGGGACCGAACTGTCTC
>DJLZ01000002.1 GCA_002436405.1 Proteobacteria bacterium UBA6503 | reverse complement strand
TTTAGTTTAGTCTGACAGCACCACCATTAAATTTTCCATTTATTTTCAATAACTTAACTAACGCCACACACCCCGCAGCGTGCGGGATTTTGTCGTTCGAGAATCCAAACGAACTCTGAGAAACAGCGAATTTCCGGCATTTTCTCCAAAAGTCTCAAATCGGATTTTTCGAGAGTGCGTTTGCTCAAACGCACAGTGGTTCGTTTCGACTAACCTCCATAGGTTGTATGTGAGCCATGGCAAATTTATACAACAGATGTATACAAACCTGCAACTGCTAATTGAAACACCTGTTAAAAGTATCAGGTCATTCTCAAAACATATTGAGACTTATTAATTGCGCCTAACTCCTCCACCACTAATTCAAAAGCCCGCCGATGTAAATCAGGCGGGCTTTTTAGTCTTAAATTTCTTAGAGCTATCCCTGCTTTAGTTGACCAAAGTCAAATACAGCATTGTGCCCTCGCCTTATTGTGGTTTCATGAAATGTTCTTTACGCCAAAACATGTTGAACCTTGACCGTCAGGTGCCGCGTTACACCAGCTACCCAACGGCACCACACTTTAAACCTTTGGAGTCACCAGAGGCGTATTTTCAGTGGCTCAGAGCACTACCAACTGACGAAGAGATTTCGCTATATATCCATGTGCCATACTGTGCGCAAATGTGCTGGTATTGCGGATGTCATACAAAAGTTACCAAACGTTACGACCCTGTTAAAAAGTATGTTGAAGCCTTGCAAAAAGAGATTCAGTCTGTTGCTAACCACATGCCTAAAAAACTGAATGTACAACACCTTCATTTTGGTGGGGGCTCACCAGGTATGCTTAGCGGTGAAGACTTTTCAGCCTTACTTTTTGAGTTAAAGAAAAACTTCAAGTTCAGCACAAAAACGAATATAGACATTGAACTTGACCCACGCCTTTTAACTGAAGAACGTGTACAAGCTTATGCCGAGCATGGTGTGACACGCGTTAGCCTTGGCGTACAAGACTTTGACGATACCGTGCTTAAAGCCGTGAACCGCAAACAACCATTTGCGCTCAGTGAAAAGGCCGTTAAGCTTCTGCGCCAGTATGGTATTAATGATATTAACTTTGACTTGCTTTATGGCCTCCCCCATCAGACCATCGAGAGCATGCAGGCAACGATTGTTAAAACCCTAGAGCTTGCCCCAAGCCGCATTGCGCTTTTTGGCTATGCCCACGTACCATGGATGAAAAAGCACATGCGTTTGATTGATGAAAACGCACTGCCAACAAAAGAACTGCGCCTTGACCTTTTTGAAACAGCGCAACACCTTTTGACTGAGGCTGGGTATGTTGCCATTGGTATTGACCATTTTGCCAAAGCAGATGACCCTATGGCCAAAGGCCTGGCCGAGCGGACACTGCAACGGAATTTCCAAGGTTACACCACTGACGCTTGCGCCACGCTTATTGGTTTTGGTGCCTCTGCTATTGGCCATTTGCCGCAGGGTTATGTTCAAAACGAAGTGAATACAGGTGTTTACATCACCAAAGTTAATAACAACCAACCCGTAAGTGTTAAAAGTGCCAGCCTTAGCCATGACGATAAGCTACGTGCGGCAGTGATTGAACAAATCATGTGTTATTTGGATGTTGATCTTACACCCATTTGCAAAGCCTTTGGCGTGCCAGAAAATTACTTTGTCGAAGAGCTTGAACGCCTTGCCCCATACCAAGGCCAGGGCTTTTTAGAAGTACGTGGCAATACAGTGCGCATTTTCCCCGAAGCAAAGCCCCTTGCCCGCTTGTTTGCCAGTGTGTTTGATGTGTACTTTAGAGTACCCAGCGAAACCCCACGCCACGCAAAAGCCATTTAGGGCTATAGTTTAAGGCCAGCTACTTCAGCGCCTTGAGAATCCCCTTCGCCGTTACTTTGCCTACAAACTTTTGTTGCAAAGCCATAGTTGGTGTAAGCAAGTAACTTTCAGGGTATTTAAAGCTTTGGAACAGTTGCGCCAGTTGCTGGTCTGCGTCAGTTACCAGATGCACGTTTTGCGCCTTTACGGCTTCAGTAAGGCCTAGCTTTTCAAAAAATGGCATGATGGCATGATGCGCTTCATCAACTGAAACCAGCACCAAATGAAGTTCCTCTTTATGTTGTGCAAGGCTTAAAAGCTCGGGCATTTCTTCAAGGCATGGGGCGCACCATGTGGCCCAAAAGTTTACCAATACATAGTGCCCCTTTAGGCTATACAGTTGCTTAGTTTGACCGTTTAAGAGCGTAAGTTCAGTATTAGGCACGTGTTCTTCAGTCGTATTCGCTTCGCTTTTGGCAATGCTTGAACGTTGCAACTGCTCAACCTGTTGTTGCTCAAAATATGTATCCAGAAAAAGCGCTCCCGCAAAAAGCACAACACACCCTAAAACAATGGCTAGTTTTTGCATTGTTACAGCCTCTCTCGTTTTAATTGCACAATGGCTAAAAAGGCAATTTCGGCAGCCCACACCCCACCAAGCACAATGGCCATGGCCTCGGTAAAACCATAATTATGCAATCCTACACTCAGCAGGTTTACCCCTAACCACGACAATGCTACGACACCTGAAAGTAAGACATACCCTGCTAAAACAAAGCGCCATGGCAATGCTTTTGCAACCTCACCATGCAGCAGCCATACAAGCCATAGCACAATAAGTAAGGCACCATTTTCTTTAGGGTCCCACCCCCAGAATCGGCCCCATGATTGGTCAGCCCAAACGCCGCCAAGCAGTGTGCCCACAAACGTGAAAAGCAAAGCTAAACGCACCGCATTACGTAAAGCTGGACGGTAGCGTTTTTGCCAGTCGTCGCGTGCATAGCACACATGAGCAAGACCACTTACCACCAAACAAAAGCCATAACCGGCAGTGATGGTCAGCACATGAATCAGCAGCCAAAAATTGGTATTGAGCACGGCGGTAAGCATGGTCATATCGTCGCCTGTTTGTGGCAGCGTAAGCGCTAAGGCTTGTAATAGCATGCCACCCGTTGCGCCCAACCAAAGCCAAATAGAGTCCCTTGTTTTAAGGCTGCGCCACAGCGTAAACACGACCAGCACAAGCCCCACAAATATTACTGATTCATAAAGTGTGCCCACTGGCGGCCGCTGCAAAATAGCCACCCGTAATGCAACACCTACAAGGTGCACAAGCCCGCCTGCCACAAGCGGTAATAGCGCGCGATTTGCTAAAGTTGGTTTTGCCAAAACAGCGCCTGCCAACAAAACCAATAGACCTAGCCCATATAAGGCAAAGCTGGTTTTAACAGGTGCAAGGCTATTATAAAAAACCTCGGCCTGTACCATGCGGCTAGCAGGTGTCAGCGTGTGTAATTGCTGTAGAGTTTGTTGCCAAAGCTGGGGGTTATGGTCGTTATAGGCACGGGCTAAAGTTTGCCAAGCACCAAAGTGCTCTGCTGTTTGTGGCGTGCCTAGGGCTTGGTTAACAACATCCCAAGGGCTGGCAAGAGGTGCGTCCTCCTGCACGGTAGGCACAACTTTAAATAAGGTTGCGTGTTTGCCTTCAGCCTCAAGGCGCGTAAGGGTGAATGATAAAAACGCCAGTGCTTGCTCATTCATTGAATAGTCTTGCACGGCACCGCCTTTTTGTTTTACCACCTGTTCGATGCGCTGTTGAATCACCGCGCGGTGTGGCTGCCATTGGGCATAACTATAATATGCATCAGGTTGTGGCGGTAGATCATCTAGACGTACATCTAAGGGCATAAGGACCGTTAGGCTTGAAAGCAGCTGCGCTAAGGTTTGCGTATGTTCATATAGCTCAACTAAGCTTTGTTGGGCGGGCGTGCGGGCCTCGGGCTTTGCACTTATTAAAGGCTCAACAAGGGCTCGTTTTTGGGCAAAGGCTTTTTGCAGTTCGGCAAAGCTATAGCGTGAGGGTTCTTTTGTGGTGAGCTCTAACGCATTTATAACGGCCTTACTCTTTACTAAAATATACGGCTTGATGGCTGCTGTGGCTGGGGCTAGCACAAGCTCTGCCAAGGCTTGGTTAGGGTCTTCAACCCCTAGAGGTTTAAGGGTCACTTCGGTAAAGGACTCTATTGGTTTGATGCGCCCCTCATGCAGGATAGGAAGCGTTTTAAATTCATCAAGCGCAAGAGGCTGGCTCTCGGTAGCCATAGCTTGCGGGGCGCCCAGCAATATGGCTGCAAAAATAAGGGCGGCCTTCCCTCTGCGTGAGCGGCCAAACAACAAGTGCACTATCAGCCCCAAGGCAATAAGGCCTGTGGCGTAGTATGGCCAAACGCGATACGGGTTATAAACAACAGCCAATACCGACTGCACTTGATCAGGGGTTTCAGTAAAAGATGATTGGAACAAGGCATACCCTTTATAGCGCATAGGGTCATTCATCTTAATAAGACCTTCCCATTGGGTTGTACCGTCAATAATACGTACGTGGGATTGATAGGCCGATGCCATATTCGTCCCGGGGTGGGTATCACGCTGGAAGTCAAGCAGCTCAACCTTAAACGGCAAGCTGCGTGGTTCTTTTAAGACCTGCAGGGTGTAGGTGCTCTCGTTATAAGTAATCTCAGGCAAAACAGGCACGCCCTCAAGGGCAAGGTAAATACTATTCTCGCCTGCTGGTGAGGGCACGGCAATGGTCAGGCCGCTAAGGTTTTGTTCGTTCTGGGCTTCAAGCGCTTTAGGGGTCAGCTGCATATGCTGCGCCATGCCTATGTAAAAGCTTTGACCGTCTTGCGTGCGCTTAATGATGTTGCAGTTCTCGCAAGCTTCTAGCAATGCATAAGGGAATGGTAAGTCGGCACAGTTTTCAGAGGTTGGTGTTTCTGTTAAAAAGTTTTTAAAAGGCATTTCAGTGACAATATCACCTTCGGCATCAACCACCCGTACCACACGCTTGTGGTAATCGGCATAGGTGGCTTTAGGTGAATGAGGCTCAAGCACAAGTGCCCCCTCTTGCACCACAAAGCTTGAAAACAGCCCTGCCCCCACCAAAAACACCACACCTAGGTGAGTAATAAGAATACCCACCTTACGCTTACGGAATGGACTTTTAAAAACAAGGTGCCCACATAGGCAAAACAGCAATGCCCCTAGTAGGATAGGCACACCCGGCAAAGGCACAACATTGCCAAGCCAGACAACTGGCGAAAAGAAAAACACTTCAGTTGCATGGTAAAGACCCATGCTTTTTTGCGCAACCGTGCCCACCACCAGATAAACCATCAAGAGCGGCAGCATAATATTAAGCACCTTAGCGCCAAATATATAATCAGCAATGGGGGTAAGTTTCGTTTTAAACATGGGCCGACTTTATGCGTTATGGTTTGCCCCGTCTTTGACAATGGTCAAAGTGAATCACGTTACGAGACTATTTGGAGGTAAGGTCACCACAGGGGAATGTTGACGAACAACCAGCGCAGCAAAATTCGGCCAGTGTTTGCAAGCTCTCAAGCCTAATGGTTGAGCCTTTAACTTCCATATTTGTAGCTTTTTTAAGCTTAGATAACGCGCGCGAGAATGTTTCAGGTTGCATACCAAGGCGCTGGGCTACAAGGTTTTTATCGTATGGCAGATGTAGCGTAACTGAACCCTCAGCATCTTGTTTGGCAAGGCGCAAAATAAAGCAGCCAATGCGTTGCGGCGCTGTTTGCAAGTCGCGGTGTTCAAGTTCGCGCTCTTGGTTTTGTTGGCGCTGGGCCATGTGCTTTAGCATTTCAAGGGCAAAGGCAGGGTTTTTCTTAAGCTCAGCTTCAAGAGGTTGCAAAGGAAGTGAAATCACTTCGCTAACATCAGTGGCTTCAGCGCCAAAGCTACTGGTATGGTCTAAAAACAGGGGCGCTTCGCCGAACATCTGACCAGAAGGCACAACATCTACAATAGCTTGTGCGCCGTCTAAAGTTTCACGGTAAAGTTTAATCCAGCCTTTTAAAACGAGGAAAAATCGTTTAGCCTCATCGTGCTGCAAAAACAGAACTTGGCCTTTTGATAAGCGCTGCAAAACAGCTTTTTCGGCAAGGTCGTTTAAAAAAGCATCAGTACACCCTTGAAAGAGCACATGTTTTTTAAGATGAGCAATCACTTGATCGGGTGACATCATGACCTCGCTTTTATATATTGTGTTTTGCACAAACTTGTAGATGCAAAATTTATTTCACTAATGGGTGAAAAGTTGACTTTTGTCAAGGCGCTGGCCTTGACCTAATAATAGCCTCAGGCTGAACTAATTTAAAAGAGAAAACCCCAATGAATGCCAGTTTAACTCAAGGTGTAACTTCTAAGTATAACGAAGAAATTGTTAAAATGTTTACCCTCGCCACCTGCTTTTGGGGCGTGGTCGGGATGCTTGTGGGTGTTCTTATTGCCCTGCAAATGGCTTTTCCGTGGCTGAACATTGAGCCTTTCTTGACCTTTGGTCGCCTACGCCCTGTGCATACCTCGGGCGTTATTTTTGCTTTTGGGGGCAACGCGCTATTTGCCACCAGCTACTATGTGGTGCAGCGCACCTGTGGTGTGCGTCTGTGGGGTGGTTGGCTGCCTAAGTTTACCTTTTGGGGGTATCAGACATTTATTGTTATGGCGGCGCTAGGCTATGTTTTAGGGGTTACCCAAGGTAAAGAGTACGCCGAACCTGAGTGGTATGCTGACCTTTGGCTTACTGTTGTATGGGTGGCTTACCTACTGGTTTACATGATGACCATCATCAAACGTAAAGAGCCTCACCTTTATGTTGCCAACTGGTTTTACCTTGCCTTTATTATTACCGTTGCCGTCCTTCACTTGGGCAACAACCTTTCACTACCGATTGACCACGTTGGTGCCAAAAGCTACAGCGTAGCTGCTGGTGTGCACAGCGCGCTTATTCAGTGGTGGTACGGCCACAACGCGGTAGGCTTCTTCCTAACCGCAGGCTTTTTGGGCATGATGTACTACTTTGTGCCAAAGCGTGCCGAGCGCCCTGTGTATTCGTACCGCCTATCAATCGTGCACTTTTGGTCACTTATTTTCATTTACATCTGGGCAGGCCCGCACCACTTGCACTACACAGCCCTACCTGACTGGGCGCAAACCCTTGGTATGGCTTTTTCGGTTATGCTATGGATGCCAAGTTGGGGCGGCATGATTAACGGTGTGATGACCCTTTCGGGCGCGTGGCACAAACTTCGTAAAGACCCTGTGCTGCAATTTATGATTATTGCCCTTGCCTTTTATGGCATGAGTACTTTTGAGGGCCCGCTGATGTCTATCCGCGCTGTGAATGCCCTATCACACTACACCGACTGGACCATTGGCCACGTGCACTCAGGCGCTTTGGGCTGGGTGGGCTTTATTACATTTGGTGCCCTTTACTATTTGGTGCCAAAACTTTGGGGCCGCGAAGAAGTATACTCGCTTAAGCTTGTGCGCCTGCACTTGTGGGTCGCAACACTAGGTATTGTATTCTACATCTGCGCAATGTGGGTTTCAGGTATTATGCAGGGCCTTATGTGGCGCGAATATGATGATATGGGCTTCTTGACCTATTCATTCGTTGAAACTGTCGTCGAGATGCACCCCTTCTATCTTATCCGTGCTTTTGGTGGCCTGCTTTACCTCGCGGGTGCCCTTATCATGAGCTACAACTTCTACCGCACGATTAAAGGTGATGTGGCCAAAAATGAGGTTGATAAAGACGGCAACCCACGCGTGGCCTACCGCGCCCCACGTTGGGATGACCACGCAGCGCAACCTGCTAAAGCTCAAGCAAAGAAATAAGGAGTTCTTAAGATGTTTAAACACCACGTTTTTCTGGAAAAGAACTCTATTGTTCTGCTGCTGGCGATTATTGTAACCGTACTGATTGGCGGCCTGGTTGAGATTATTCCGCTTTTTAAATACGAAACAACTATCGAGAAAGTAGAGGGCATGCGCCCTTATACCCCACTGGAGTTGGCTGGCTATAACATTTACATCCGCGAAGGCTGCTATAATTGCCATTCACAGCAAATCCGCCCGCTACGCGACGAAGTTGTGCGCTATGGTCACTACTCGCTTGCAGCTGAAAGTATGTATGACCACCCTTTTCAGTGGGGTTCAAAGCGTACGGGGCCTGACCTTGCCCGTGTTGGCGGCAAATACTCTGACGATTGGCACGTGGCACACATGATTAACCCACGCTCGGTTGTGCCCGAGTCTATCATGCCAACCTACAGCTTTTTGATGCACCGGGAGGCCGCAACGCTTGATAGCCATAAACACATGAAAGCCCTTCGTAAACTTGGCGTACCATACACTGACGAGATGATTGAATACGCCTTGGCTGATGTTGCAGCCCAAGCCAAAGGTGAACCAACTTACGACACCACAGGCTTGGCCTCACGCTATGGCGATAAAGTTAAAGCCCGCGACTTTGACGGTCAGCCGATGATTGTCTCGGAAATGGATGCACTTATTGCTTACTTGCAGGTGCTTGGCACCATGGTTGACTTTAGCTCAACGCGCGAAATCGACCCAAGTACGCTTGATAAAATGCCAGCAAAAGTTAAGGCCAAGTAAGGGGAAATACCATGAAAGCATTTGCAGCAAATGGCACCTTCGGCATGATTGGCCTGCTTTTATTCTTCGGTATTTTTATGGCCATTTTGATTTGGCTTTTTTGGCCGGGGCGCAAAAACAAATTTAAAGACTACGGACGTATTCCACTAGAGGACGACAAAAACCATGAGTAAAAAAGATCACAGCCAATTGCACCAGCACGAGCATGCCCCTGATATTGATAAGGTTTCAGGCGTTGAAACCACTGGCCACGAATGGGATGGCTTAAAAGAACTCAACAACCCTCTGCCCCGTTGGTGGCTATGGGTGTTCTTAGCATGTTGCATTTGGGCAGCTTGGTTTGTCTTCCAGCGCCCTATGTGGCCCACACACCGTGGTGTTGAAAACTACACCCAGTTTAAAGAACTTGCCGAAAGCCAAGCTCAAATCCGTGCACGCCAAAACGCTTACCTTGAGCGCTTTAGCGATGCCAGCCTTGATGAAATTATGGCCGATGCCGAGCTTTACAACTTTGCTCTTGCTGGCGGTAATGCCGTCTTCAAAGAAAACTGTGCAACCTGCCATGGTACAGGTGCCGAAGGTAACATTGGTGGCTACCCTAACCTAAACGATGATGACTGGCTATGGGGCGGTAAAGTAACTGATATTTACCAAACCATCCACAGCGGTATTCGTGATACGGCCCACACCATGGAGACACGTATTTCGGCCATGCCTGCTTTTGGAGTAGATAACATCTTGCCGCGTGAAGACATTCAAACCCTGACCGACTTTGTTAGTAAGCTGCATGAAGGTGAAGACCTTACCGCCCATGCAGGCTATAAAATCTTCCAAGAAAACTGTGCAACCTGCCACGGGGCTGACGGTAAAGGCGGCCGCGAAGTGGGCGCCCCCAATTTGGCCGATGAAATTTGGCTATTTGGTGGCAGCCGCGAGCAGATCTTCCGCAGTATTTACAACCCACGCATGGGGATGATGCCCGCTTGGCGCTACCGCCTTGATGAGAACACCCTTAAACAGTTAGCTGTTTACGTACACCAACTTGGTGGCGGCGAGAAATAAATCATTCTAAGGGAGAGGCTGTCTTATGAATAAGCCTTCTGAAAGCCCATCATTTTTGAGCCTGTTTGCAAAACAGGAGCGTGTTTACCCGAAACGAGTTTCGGGTAAATTTCGTAATCTCAAATGGATTGCCATGGTGGTGTGCTTGGCTATTTATTACCTTGCGCCTTTTATCCGTTGGGACCGTGGGCCCTATGCGCCTGACCAAGCTATTCTGATTGACCTACCAGCACGCCGTGCTTACTGGTTCTGGATTGAAATCTGGCCGCAAGAGGTTTACATCCTGACGGGCCTTCTTATTTTGGCGGCTATTGTCCTCTTTTTTGTAACCAGCATGTTTGGCCGAGTATGGTGTGGGTATTTTTGCTTCCAAACCATTTGGACCGACCTATTTGTTTGGGTTGAGCGTATTGTTCAAGGCGACCGCAACAAACGCAAGCGCCTGCGCGAAGGGAAATGGACCTTTGAAAAAACATGGAAAGTCGCCCTCACCCACACTTTATGGCTGATTATTGCTTGGTGGACGGCAGGTTCGTTTGTGTTGTACTTCAATGATGCTCCTACCTTGGTTAAAAGTTTCTTTACGGGTGATGTTTCAACCGTTGTCCTGGGCTTTATAGGGGGCCTAACCTTCATGACTTACATGATGGCAGGTTTTGCCCGCGAGCAGGTGTGCACCTTTATGTGCCCTTATGCACGTTTTCAATCAGCCATGTTTGATAAAGACACGCTTATTATTGGCTACGACGAAACCCGAGGCGAACCCCGCGGTAAGCATAAAAAAGGCGAAAGTTGGGACGGCCTTGGCGACTGTGTAGACTGTAGCCTTTGTGTGCAAGTTTGCCCCACAGGGATTGATATCCGTAAAGGCTTGCAAATGGAATGTATTGCCTGCGGCTTGTGCGCTGATGCGTGTGATACCACCATGGAAAAAGTTGGCCTGCCTCTTGGTCTGATTAAATACGATACCGAGCGACGTATTGAAGAGCGTGCTGCAGGTAAGAAAGAAAGCCCGATTAAGCTTCTACGTCCGCGTACTATACTTTACACGCTTGTGCTGAGTCTTGTAGGTGGCGCTATGCTTTACACCCTTGTGATGCGCCCCCCATTTGAAATGAACGTCCTGCACGACCGCAACCCACTATTTGTAAAGCTTTCAAATGGCGACATTCGCAACGGTTACCGCATTAAAGTGCTGAACAAAACCCATCAGCACCAAACATTTGCCCTAAGCCTTCGGGGGCTTGAGGGGGCGGCTATCCGCCTAAACAGCCCTACCCAGCAAGACCTTAAACATTTGTATGTTCGTGCAGGGCATGTGGGCCAGTTCAAAGTTTTTGTGCAAGCCGCAGCGCCAGCAGAATCACCAAAAGAATTTAGCTTTACGCTTACCAATGAACATGGTACCGAGGCCGAGGTTACAACAGTTTTTGTTAGCCAACGACCAAACGATTAAAACACTACGGAAATACACAAAATGACTTACACAACATTCCCTGAGGATATGACCCAAGCCCAAGCAAGCAGCAAGGCTGGCCTTCGCATTTTGTTTTACTTTGTCGCCTTCTTTGCATTGATCGTCGCTGTGAATACATACTTCATTATTTCAGCCATTGGTACACACACTGGCACCGTGGTTGATAACCCTTACGAGCAAGGCTTGCACTACAACCAATTGCTTGAGGAGGCACGTAAAAATGCCGCAACAACAAAACACTAAACAGCCCATACAAAACGCACTACAAACTGGCTATACTGCTTTTGTACGCCCTAGTACTGAAAACCCAGCCGAGCATGAGCTTTCGCTTAAGGTCACGGGGATACACTGTGCCAACTGCATTCGTAAAATTGAAGGCACCCTTAACGACGATACCCAAACCACCCATGCGCGCCTAAACTTTACGACTGGGCGTTTAGCCATCCGCTGGCAGGGCAGCCCCCAAAAGGCTGACCAGTATGCCCAGACTATCGAAAACCTTGGTTTTGGGGTGCACCCCTTCCGTGAGCAGTTGGCCGACAATGCCGACACTGCTGAAAACCGCTTCTTGCTGCTATGCCTAGGCGTAGCGGGATTTGCCGCTGGTAATATTATGCTGTTATCGCTTGGGCTTTGGATTACCGATGCCAACAGCATGGGTATGGCCACACGTGAGTTTTTGCACTGGGTTTCAGCACTAATTGCTATTCCGGCGATTGTTTTTTCAGGCAGACCATTCTTCCGTTCGGCATGGTCAGTCCTTAAAAAAGGGCACACAAATATGGATGTACCCATTTCGCTTGCGCTTACTCTTGCCACAGGCATGAGCCTGTTTGAAACACTAACCCAAGGCGAGCATGTTTACTTTGATTCAGCCGTCATGCTGATGTTTTTCTTACTGGTGGGCCGCTACCTAGATTTTCGTGCAAAACGTCAGGCACGCAGTGCCGCAAACGACCTTGCTTCTGCCCTCAAAGGCTTTGCACAGGTGCTTGGAAATGGCCAAACCAAAACACTGCCCATTGAGCAAGTGACCCCAGGTATGATGGTGCTGGTAGCCGCGGGGGAAAAGATTTCTGTTGATGGTGAGGTTATTGAAGGGCAAAGCAGCCTTGATACCTCGCTTATTACAGGTGAAACCATGCCCACAGCTGCGGCCAAAGGTCAGCACGTTTTTGCTGGGACTCTTAACCTTGACGCCCCCCTTAAAATTAAGGCCACAGCTCTTGCTGAAAATACGCTACTGGCCGATATTATTAAGCTTATGGAACAAGCTGAGCAAGGCCATGCTAAGTACGTACGCCTTGCCGAGCGTGCTGCAAAGCTTTACACCCCTGTAGTGCATAGCCTAGCCCTTGCCGCTTTTGTGCTGTGGTGGTTAGTGCTTGGTGCGGCATGGCAACAAGCCATGCTCATTGCTGTAACAGTGCTTATTATTACTTGCCCTTGTGCCTTGGGGTTAGCTGTACCTGTGGTACAAGTTTTAGCCTCAAGCGTTTTAATGCGCAAAGGTGTTTACCTAAAGTCAGGCGATGCACTTGAGCGCCTTGCCAGTATCGATGCGGCTTACTTTGATAAAACAGGCACCCTTACCCTTGGCATACCTAGTCTACATGGCACTGTTGATGCAACCCATCATCAATATGCAGCCTCGCTGGCAGCCCATAGTCATCACCCGCTCGCAAAGGCACTGGCCTCAAGTTATAGCGGTAAATTGCTCAAAACCACAGACGTTAAAGAGCATGCTGGCAAGGGCCTTGAAGGCAAGGTAAATGGCAAAAAAGTTCGCCTTGGGCGTGATACATGGTGCGGTTATCAAGACGAACCTACCGAAGCGCTAGCGCACGTTGGCCTTAGCATCAGCGGCAAGCCTGTGCCACGCTTTTACTTTGCCGATGACCTTAAAGCTGACGCTGCCAAAACAATTGAAGTACTGCACAAGCGCGGTATTAAAACCATGCTCCTTTCGGGGGATAAGGCAGCCGTGGTTAACACGGTGGCTCACGATGCAGGCATTGAAGAAGCCAAAGCCGAACTCACCCCCATTGAAAAACATGACGTTCTGGAAAAAGCACAAGCCTCAGGCTACCGTGTGCTTATGGTCGGCGACGGCTTGAACGATGCGGCTGTTATGGCTGCAGCAAATGTATCAATGGCCCCCTCAACCGCGCTTGAGATTACACAAAATACAGCAGATATCGTATTTACGGGCAACCGCCTACAGCCTGTGGCGCATACCCATCGTATTGCGCAACGTGCCCAAGCTTTAGTAAAACAAAACTTTGGGCTGGCTATTTGCTATAACTTTATTGCTGTCCCCTTGGCCTTTATGGGCTTTGTAACACCTATGGTGGCGGCCATTGCCATGTCACTTTCGTCATTATGTGTTATTTTAAATGCGTTCAGGCTTAAATTTAACGCGTAAACAATGCATAAGGGGTAAACATGGGTGTATTGGCATATCTAATTCCGTTAGCGCTTATCCTTGGGTTTGCAGGTTTATTAGCCTTTGTCTGGACGATTAAATCAGGCCAATACGACGACCTTGATGGCGCCGCCCAACGGGTGTTGATTGATGACGATGAAGCCCCAAAACCTCAAGGTAAAAGTCACAGCCTAAACCCCCACCAAAACCTTGGCAAAAAACGCTAAAAAAGTAAATTTTCTGCCGTAAAATTGACAACTATCAAGTCGCCATATGTGCCTTAGGCATATGGTGTATGTATAACCAAAATACAAAAGCTTGAGGGAATACTCACATGAAGCAATTTATTAAACCAACAGTTCTAACCCTGCTCCTAAGTGGGTCATTCCTACCGGTAGCAGCCCATGCACAAGATACTGATACTCTGGGCATTTTTGCAAAAGAGCGTTTTCAGGTTCGTGTACGTGCGATTGATGTTATCGCCCGCGGTGACGGTACAACAGGTGCCTCATCAACAGATGTAAAAGACTCTATCGTACCTGAGGTTGACTTGACCTACCGCCTGAACAAAAACTTTGCGCTAGAGCTGATTGCCGCAACCTCTAACCACGATATTACTGCAGGTGGTACCGACCTTGGTAACGCATGGATTTTGCCTCCAAGCTTGACCCTGCAATACCACTTCACACCTGATCAGAAGTTTAGCCCTTACGTTGGTGCAGGTATTAACTACTCAATGTTCTATGGCGAAGATGCTGACGAAGGTGCAAGCAAGCTTGATGTTGATGGCGGCTTTGGCTGGGTACTCCAAGCAGGTGCCGACTATTGGTTTAACGACCACTGGGGCATGAACGCCGACGTAAAATACATCAACCTTGATGTTGACGTTCACGTAAACAACGGCGCTGTGAACGCCAACAACGTGAAGCTTGACCCTGTTATTGCAGGTGTGGGCGTGTCATATCGCTTCTAGTGATTTGATAATTTGCGTAAAAAAGCAGCCTTTAAAGGCTGCTTTTTTTAATTGAGACTATTTCGTTTAGTCTGATACCACCACCACTAATTTGTGCGTATTCCCACCAAACGGGAATACCCCACCAAAACCCCGCCCACAGCGGGGTTTTTTGTTACCTTAAATCAAACGCACGCTGAGACTTTCCGTATTTCAGCGATATTGGGCAAAAGTCTCAAATCGCCAAAATGGCGAGTGCGTTTGGTCTACTCAATTCCCTGCTTAACAGGGAATTAACAGGGATTTTTTCAAAAACCAACCCCACCACACACACGAAAACAAAGCCCCAGCTTGATTGAGACTTTTATAAGCTTCTAAATAACAGGGAATTTACTGGGAATATAAACTAGCGAGTTGGTCAAAGCTGCCCATAATGATTTTGCGAATACCTGCTTCTGAGAGGCCTTCTCGTTCGGCAATTGCTTTGATAGTCATGCCGGCAAAGTGTTCATCTCGCCAGACAATCCCCCGCACCAGATTTTGCAGTTGCACCTGCGGTAGGCTATCCAACGTCTGCGCTGTTTTGCTAGTAGGCTTTATTATCACCGTGCCCTTATAGGCGCGACGCACATAGTAGCTGATATCCACTTGTGCTTCATCAACCATTGCTTCAACATTTACATCAAGCCTTTGCGCTATCAATTGAGCGTAGCTTGCTATTGAAACCGTTGCCACTAGTTTCTTCGAGTGTACTTCAACCCGCTTTAAACACTTCACTAACCCCTCACCCAGCACCTCAATATGCTTGCGGATGTGCTGGGCCATGTCTCTATCCATCATCGGGTCAAGCCCCAACCAACTGTAAAGGGCTTCGTCTTTGGTCAGTTCCTTCCGCAGGCCTTTTAGCAAATGCTGCTCCACCTCATGGGCTGGCAAGCGACCTAGGGCTGCACTTGGGTGGTCACGCTTATTCAGCAGCTCTTGGCTGGTGTAGTATCGGTACGAGGTCTTACCCTTCTTGGTACGGGTCGGCGTGTAGAGAATCCCCTCCGGCATATAAATAAGTCCCTTCAACAGAGCCTTGCTTTTGACTTTCTTAACTTCTCCTTGGCGGAACGCCGCTTGAGTATCTAACTTGTCCTGTACTGCCTGCCAGAGGTCATCTTCAATCAAGGCCGTATGCTGCCCGTCATAGGTCTCGTCTTTATGGCGAATCTTCCCGTTATATATAGGGTTGCGAAGCATGTGATGCAGTGCCCCGCGGGAGAATGGCCGACCACCTCTGGCATTACCCTTGGCAGTTAGCCGTACGGGTGACGTGATGCCCTCATTATCCAGTCCCTCTTTCAAGTCCACCACACTCCCCAGTTTTAGGTAGTCTTTAAAGATACGTTGCGCCAGCGGCATATTGGGCGGGTCTAGAAGCAGTTGCCGCTTTTCAACCTTATAGCCCAGTGGTGGCACCCCACCCATCCACATGCCTTTCTTTTTACTGGCGGCAATTTTATCACGAATCCGCTCGGCCGAGACTTCACGTTCAAACTGTGCGAATGACAGCAGCACATTCAGCGTCAGCCGCCCCATAGACGTCGTGGTGTTAAAGGATTGGGTCACGCTGACAAAGGTCACGTTGTGGGCATCAAACACATCCACCAGCTTGGCAAAGTCCATCAGCGAGCGTGTGAGGCGGTCAATCTTATACACGACCACAATATCCACATGGCCGGCTTTAATATCCTGCATCAGGCGTTTAAGAGCGGGCCGCTCCATACTGCCACCCGAAAAACCGCCATCATCATACCTTTGCTTCAACACACGCCACCCCTCACCCCGCTGGCTGGCGATGTACGCTTCGCAAGCCTCCCGTTGGGCATCAAGGGTGTTAAAGTCCACCTCCAACCCCTCGTCAGTCGACTTGCGGGTGTAAATAGCGCAGTTTATGGTTTTGGTTTTTTCATACGGCATATATACTTACCTCCATTAAGGTAAGTAACGCTTGGTTTTAAGAGGAAGTCGAGTATTAAAATAAGCTTTCTTGAACTGCCAGCATGCTTAGCCCCTTATCTGACCTTATAGCCTCCAAAATGACTGACATATCTACCTTAGGGCTACTTGAACGCGTTGCTACTTTGAGCCCTCCACTTTCTAGAAGGAACTGATTTCCTATTGTTAAATCGCCAGAGACAAATAGTGGAATACCAAATTTTAGAGTCTCGACCCCAGCATTAAAGGTACCACCTTTTTCACCAGCCTCAATTACGATGACTGTGCT
Organism: Proteobacteria bacterium UBA6503; assembly: GCA_002436405.1. Taxonomy (GTDB): domain Bacteria; phylum Pseudomonadota; class Alphaproteobacteria; order UBA1280; family UBA6503; genus UBA6503. The sequence continues at coordinate 1,956 of DJLZ01000002.1, read as the reverse complement.
ACTCAAAGTAATTATAAGCTTATTGCGCTCCATGGCCTGATAAGCACGCCATGGAGCATTGTCATTAAATTGGCTGATCACAAGTACGCGTTCCCAGTCCCAAACTTCTTTTAGCCCCTTTTTAATCGTAAAATGGTTCATTCCCTCTGGTAAAACCATAATAGTGGAACCTCCTGAAGCTAAGGCCGCATGGTGAGTGGCAAAATCAACACCACTTGCGTTCCCAGAAATGACAGTTATATCATTCTCAACCGCAAAATTGGCAAAATCTGTGGCCATTTCTAAACCTAGCTCTGTAGCTTTTCTAGAACCACAGAAACCAAGACCTGCACGGTCTAAAAGGTTGAGGTTACCCCTAAAAGAAATTTTACGTGGGCACTTATTGCCCAAAAATAAACTTAACCTTTCTGGAAAGTTTTTATCTCCTTGGGATAGAGTATAAGCCTCAGTCATCTTACTTACCTTTCAGAATATTGTCGCCATCACTTACAGCCTTAACCACTGCTAAGCCCAGCACAGCTCTGGCCCCGCAGTCAATCAATTGCTTAGCTAGAAAATGCATGGTATTGCCAGACTGATAAAGGTCATCAATAAGTATAATTACTTTGCCATCTACAGTCTTACTATCATCTATTTCAAAACCAGATAGCTCCAGCGACTTCCATCTCTGATTTAAAGCAACATCTTGCAAGTGGCAGTCTTTCTTAACCCATCGAACCTTTCCATTTAAGTTCAATATTCCTGTAGAAGTAGATACAAGATCGCATAATCTCTCTGGGAGAGACGCTTCTGAACTAATTGTGCTTCTCGGAACTGGGCACAACAAGTCTGCATCAGTATAATAGGGCATATTCTGAATAAACTCGCACAACTCCTCGGCTATGGCAGAAGTAGATTCTGAGCAATTATCATCCTTTGCTTTTTTTTCCAGAGCACCAATTGAGGTTATGACTTTTCGATCATTAATAAATTCATAATTCATAGCCAATGCAGCAGAGAATGAAAGCAAATCATTCAGAAGAATACGTCCTTCGACGATTTTAAACCACCGAAGCATTTCATCGTGCTCTCGGCTATTTAAGGAAACTCTTATAATAAGCCTTTTACCATTTGACGACATTTGCGGATTAAGACCAGTTTTCTCAGCAAAAAGGCGAGAGGCTTTATGCCCTGGAGGAAACCCTGCAACTGCATATTCATCCTCAATATGCAAGTTATGTTGAGGGTAAGTTTTTGGGTCATACCGCTTTACCTTAAGTCTCTGAAAGTCTTCGTACTCAAAAGCACTTACAGGAAGCTTAACTCTCTTAAATATTTTAAGGATATCTTGTTTTAATGTCTTCATCAGCCTGCTGCACAGACCTGCCTCAAACAGCAGGTTTGCAATCTATATTATTATTTCAACGCTTACATAATACGTGAAATAATGAGGTAGCTAAAGGCATATTTGGCTTGAGGTTTTTTGCCGAAAGGCTCTGATATCTAATCCTAGCCACATCACCATAATTAGCAAACAACCTCACCTGCTTCAGCACATCAGGGTGAATCGCTTCTTTAGCCTCTGCGCTTAAGTCACCAAAGGGGCAGACTGGCGACATATATAGTGATGCCGCATACTCTAGCTGCAGCATCAGGCGACTGCCTTTTTTGAGAGGTAAGCCTTTATGGGCGGCGACAGTATCGCCGAAGATGATAGTGCCGGCTTTGCCTTCTATTATTCTTAGCTTATCGGCCCCGTAGATGCCTAGCACCTGTTCGTCAGGCAGGCGAGTTGAGTATGGAATGCCATGCTGGTTGAGTTCATCTATATGACTGCCCTCAATGTAGCAATGCGGACCATTCTCGGTGGTGACGTCATTTAGGTAGATGAACACCTTAATGAACTTCACAAACTCTTTGTCTTGATGGAAGAATTGGGCGTTGCGGGAAAGGGTCTTATGGTCTTGTTCTCCTGCG
>DJLZ01000005.1 GCA_002436405.1 Proteobacteria bacterium UBA6503 | reverse complement strand
CGTTGAAATGAACGTTGAGCTAATCGCTCCTATCGCTATGGACAAAGGCCTACGCTTCGCTATTCGTGAAGGCGGCCGTACTGTAGGTGCTGGTGTTGTTGCTGAAATTACAAAATAAGTTGTAACTAAGCTTAAAGTAAATCAGAGCCTCTGGAGAGGCGGGACAGGAAACCGCCTCTCGAATGCTCTTAAGGAGAAAAGAAAATGGATGTAACACAAAACATTCGCATTCGTCTAAAAGCATACGACTACCGTGTGCTAGACAAATCAACAAGCGAGATCGTAGATACCGCTAAGCGCACAGGCGCACAAGTTCATGGTCCTATCCCGTTGCCTACACGCATCGAGAAGTTCACTGTTCTTCGTAGCCCACACGTGAACAAAAAATCACGTGAGCAGTTCGAGATCCGTACGCACAAGCGTATGCTTGAAATTGTTGAGCCAACACCACAAACAATCGATGCCCTAATGAAGCTAGACCTAGCCTCAGGCGTTGATGTGCAAATTAAACTGTAAGCGGAGGGATTGACTAATGCGTACAGGTATTATTGCTACTAAAGTTGGTATGACTCGTGTTTTCTCTGAAGAAGGCCGCGATATCCCGGTAACTGTTCTGCAGGTTAAAGACCTACAGGTAACACAACAGCTTACTGACGAGAAAAACGGTTACACAGCTATTCAGGTTGGCGAGCAAAACGCTAAGCCAAGCCGTATTGCTAAGCCTCAGCTAGGCCACTTCGCCAAAGCTAAGGTTGAGCCTAAGAAAAACCTAAAAGAATTCCGCGTTTCAGCTGAGAACATGCTGGAAGTGGGTTCAGAAATTAAAACCGACATCTTCTCTGAAGGCCAATACGTTGATGTGCAAGGCACAACAATCGGTAAAGGTTTCGCAGGGGCGATGAAGCGCCACAACTTTGGTGGTCTGCGTGCATCACACGGTGTGTCTGTTTCTCACCGTTCACACGGTTCAACTGGTCAATGTCAGGATCCTGGTAAGGTATTCAAAGGCAAGAAAATGGCTGGTCAAATGGGTAACCGCACACGTACACAGCAGAACTTGCAAGTTGTATCAGTTGATGCTGACCGCGGTTTGATCCTTATTAAAGGTTCAGTGCCAGGTGCTAAAGGTAGTGTGGTTCGCGTTATCGACGCGGTTAAAAAACCACAAACAAACAAATAGTCCGGCAAAGTAGAGGATAAAGACAATGAAACTTGATGTAATCAATCTAGACGGCAAAAAGCTGGAAAGCATTGACCTACCAAAATCTACTTTTGGCGGAGAAGTGCGTAAAGACATCATGCACCGTGTTGTACTATGGCAGTTGGCAAAGCGCCGCGCTGGCACAGCTTCAACACTAACTCGTGCTGAAATCGCACGTACAGGTGCTAAATGGGGTCGTCAAAAAGGCAGCGGTAACGCTCGTCACGGCTCACGTCGCTCAAACATTTTCGTTGGCGGTGGCCGCGCGTTCGGTCCTAAGCCACGTTCATTTGCTACGTCGCTACCTAAGCAAATCCGCGCAATGGGTTTGGCTTCAGCACTAGCAAGCAAAGCAGCTGACAAGAAACTAGTTATTTTGGACGAAGCTAAGTCTTCATCACCAAAAACTAAGGACATGGCGACTAAGCTTTCTAAGCTTTCACTACAAAACGCTTTGTTCATCGTTGACAGCAACGACAAGAACTTCGAACTAGCTACACGTAACTTGCCACACGTTAAGGTTCTTCCTACAGAAGGCGCTAACGTATACGACATCCTACGTGCAGACATGCTAGTTGTAACAAAAACCGCTGTGCCGATGCTAGAAGCACGCGTAACACGGAGCTAAGTAAAATGGCTAAGACTAAAGCAAAAATTACCGAGTGGATGACACAGACTATCGTGTCACCAGTGGTAACCGAAAAAGCAAGTGTTGCCGGTGAGCGTGGCCAAGTTGTATTCAACATTGCGCCAAACGCCACTAAGGTAGACGTTAAAAAAGCCGTTGAAGCAATGTACGGTGTAACTGTAACTAAAGTGAACACAGTTAACATTGCAGGCAAAGTAAAACGCTTCCGTGGCATCATGGGTAAGCGCAACGATATCCGCAAGGCCTACGTTACTCTGAAACAGGGTGACAACATCGACCTTGGTACTGGCATCTAATATAAAGGAACTAAGACAATGGCATTGGTAACATACAAACCAACATCTCCAGGTCGCCGTCACCTTATCACGGTTGACCGTAGTGAATTGTCAAACGAGAAACCTGTTAAAAGCTTGCTGGTTACTAAGAAGAAAACCGCAGGCCGTAACAACGCAGGTCGCATTACTGTGCGCCACCGTGGTGGTGGTCACAAGCGTAAGCTGCGTCTTGTTGACTTTAAACGTAACAAAACTGGCATGATTGCTAACGTTGAGCGCTTGGAATACGATCCAAACCGTACAGCGTTCCTAGCTCTGCTTAAATACGAAGATGGTGAGCTAGCTTACATTCTAGCCCCACAACGTGTTAAAGCTGGCGACAAGCTAATGTCAGGTGAAGGCAGCGAAATTACTCCAGGTAACGCGCTAGCCCTTAAAAACATCCCAGTGGGTACCATCGTTCACAACGTTGAACTAAAACCAGGCAAGGGCGGTCAAATGGCTCGTTCAGCTGGTGCATACGTTCAGCTTGTTGGTAAAGACGGTGGCTACGCAATGCTACGTATGCCGTCAGGCGAGCGTCGTCGCGTACTAGAAACCTGCATGGCAACAATTGGTGCTGTTTCAAACCCAGACCATGGCAACTCAGAACTAGGTAAAGCTGGCCGTAAGCGCTGGTTGGGCATCCGTCCTACCGTTCGTGGTGTTGTTATGAACCCGATCGATCACCCACACGGTGGTGGTGAAGGTAAGACATCTGGTGGCCGTCACCCAGTTACACCTTGGGGTGTACCTACTAAGGGTTACCGTACACGCAGCCGTAAGAAGCCTTCGAACAAGCTTATCGTTCGTTCGCGTCATAAGAAATAAGGCAAAGGGAGTTAATTAAATGCCACGTTCATTGAAAAAAGGGCCTTTTGTAGACCACCATTTGTCTTCAAAGGTTGACGCAGCTCTTGAAACAAGCAAGAAGACTGTTATTAAAACTTGGTCACGTCGCAGCATGATCATGCCTGAATTTGTAGGTTTGACATTTGCTGTGCACAACGGCCGCAAATTTGTACCAGTTCTAGTGACCGACAACATGGTTGGTCACAAACTAGGTGAATTTGCTCCAACACGTACTTATTCTGGCCATGGCGATGCCAAGGTTAAGAAGAAATAGAGAGGGCTTGATAAATGTCTAAGCAAAAACAACCTCGTCGCCTGGCTGAGAACGAAGCACAAGCAGTGCTACGTACTGTGCGCACAAGCCCACAGAAAGCTGGCCTGGTACTAGATATGATTAAAGGCAAGAAAGTAGAAGACGCTCTAGCTGCTCTTACTTTCTCTCCAAAGAAGACCGCTAAACTAGCAAAAGGTGTTCTGGAGTCTGCTATTGCGAATGCCGAGAACAACCACAACCTGAACATCGACAACCTAGTTGTTTCACGTGCGTTTGCTGACAAAAGCATCGTAATGAAACGCTGGCACGCTCGTGGTCGCGGTCGCGGTGCTCGTATTCTTAAACCAACTTGCCACATGACTATTGTTGTGGCAGAAAAGCAAGCAAAAGAGGGTCAGAAATAATGGGACAGAAAGTTAATCCAATTGGTCTGCGCCTAGGTGTTAACCGCACTTGGGACTCACGCTGGTTTGCTAACAAAGCGGACTACGCTGGCTTGCTAGAAGAAGATCACAAAATTCGCGAATTTTTGAACAAGCGTCTTAAAGGTGCTAGTGTTTCAAAAATCGTAATCGAACGCCCAGCGCAAAAATGCCGTGTGTTTATCCACACAGCACGCCCTGGTGTGATTATTGGTAAAAAAGGTCAAGACATCGAAACTCTGAAAAAAGCTCTAAGCGAGCTAACTTCTTCAGAAGTATTCGTAAACATCGTTGAAGTTCGTCGCCCTGACGCTGACGCCCAGCTTATCGCTGAAAGCATCGCATCACAGATCGAACGTCGTGTTGCCTTCCGTCGCGCTATGAAGCGTGCCGTACAAAACGCCATGTCACAAGGCGTTAAAGGTATCCGTATTAACGTATCTGGCCGTTTGGGTGGTGCTGATATTGCACGTACAGAGTGGTACCGCGAAGGTAACCTACCTCTACACACCCTACGTTCAGACATCGATTACGGTGTTGCACGTTCGAAACCAACCTACGGTATTATCGGTATTAAGGTATGGTTGAACCACGGTGAAAAGGTTGAAATTGACCGTACAGATTCGTCATCACAATAATTATTTGACGAATAGTACTTGAAAAGTGAGGAATAATTGCTATGTTGCAACCCAAGAAAACAAAGTTTCGTAAAGCCCATAAAGGTCGTATCCATGGTATGGCTAAGGGTGGGTCTGAAGTAAACTTCGGCGAATTCGGCCTTAAAAGCCTAGAGCCAGCGCGTATTACAGCGCGCCAGATCGAGGCAGCACGTCGTGCGATGACTCGTTACATTGCTCGTGGTGGTCGTATTTGGATCCGCATCTTCCCAGATGTACCTGTGTCGAAAAAACCGGCAGAAGTACGTCAGGGTAAAGGTAAAGGTAACCCAGAATACTGGGTAGCTCGCGTAAAACCAGGTCGTATTATGTACGAAATGGCAGGCGTGAAAGAAGAAGTAGCACGTGAGGCGTTCCGTCTTGCTGCGAACAAGCTACCTGTTAAAACAACAATGGTAAGCCGCGACTTCTAGTCGGGCCCAAAGTAACTAAGGATAGTGACTATGAAAGCACAAGAAATCCGTGCCCTGAGCAACGATCAGGTCAAAGACAAGCTGCTAGAGCTTCGTAAGGAGCAAATGGGCCTACGTTTCCAAAAGGCCACTGGCCAATTGGAGAAGACACACCGCTCTAGCGAAGTGCGTCGCGACATTGCCCGCTTGAAAACAGAAATGAACCAACGCACCTCAGGTGCATCAGTGGAGGCGAAGTAAAATGCCACGTCGTATTTTGAAGGGTACAGTTGTTAGCACTAAGTCTGACAAAACTGTAGTCGTACGCGTTGACCGCGCGGTTAAGCACCCTCTGTATGGTAAGACGATCCGTCACAGCAAGAAATTTCATGCTCATGACGAGTCAAACCAATTGCAGGAAGGTGCATCGGTTAAAATTATCGAATGCAAGCCATTCTCACGCTTGAAGCGCTGGGAAGTACTGACCGACGAGTCAGCGGCTTCAACTAAATAACATCCTAATTGGAGTAGAAAAAGATGATCCAAGTAGAAAGCACAATGGATGTCGCTGACAACTCTGGTGCACGTCTTGTACAGTGTATTAAAGTTCTAGGTGGCTCAAAGCGCCGCTACGCTCGCGTAGGTGATGTTATTGTTGTCGCCATTAAAGACGCTATCCCTCGCGGTAAAGTTAAAAAAGGTGAAGTTGCTCGTGCCGTTATCGTACGCTCAGCAAAAGAGATTCACCGTAAAGATGGTACAACAATCCGTTTCGACCGAAACGCAGCTGTACTTATCGACAAAAAAGGCGAACCAGTAGGTACACGTATTTTTGGCCCTGTGGCCCGTGAACTGCGCGCTCGCCAGTACATGAAAATCGTTTCATTGGCTCCGGAGGTGCTGTAATCATGACACGTCAATTCAACAGCTACCTAAAAACTGGCGATAACGTAATTGTTACTGCTGGTAAGGAAAAAGGCAAAACTGGTGTTATCACTAAAGTTCTAACCAAAGAAGACCGCGTTATCGTGGGTGGTTTGAACATGGTGAAGCGTCACCAGCGTCCAATGCGTATGGGCGATGAAGCCGGTATTATTAACAAAGAAGCTCCAATCCACGTTTCTAACGTGATGATTGCTGACCCTAAAACAGGTGAAGCAACTCGTATTGGCTTCAAAACGCTCAAAGATGGCAAAAAAGTACGCTTTGCCAAAAAGAGCGGCCAAGAACTAGATAAGTAAGGGTGGACTAATGGTTGAGAAAAAAACCACCAAAAAAGCAGCAGCACCTGCAATGACACGTCTACGTAAAGAGTACGACGAGCGCATTGCTGCCGACCTTAAAAAGGAATTGGGCATTAAAAACCCAATGGCTGTACCTCGTCTAACTAAGATCGTGGTAAACATGGGTGTTGGTAAAGCTAACGAAGACAAAAAATTGATCGACGGCGCAGTACGCGACATGAGCCTTATCACTGGTCAGGCTCCAGTTGTAACACGCGCTAAGAAATCAATCGCGACATTTAAAATTCGTGAAGGCATGCCAGTAGGTTGTAAAGTAACTCTACGCGGCCGCCGCATGTACGAATTCCTAGACCGTTTGGTAACAATCGCTCTACCTCGTGTTCGCGACTTTGAAGGTGTATCAGCTAAGTCATTTGACGGCCGTGGCAACTATGCCATGGGTATCAAGGAACAGTTGATCTTCCCTGAGATTGATTTTGACAAGACCGATATGGTCCGTGGTATGGATATCATTATCTGTACAACAGCAGAAGACAATAAAGGCGCTCTAGCTCTACTTAAAGAGTTCGGCATGCCTTTCAAAGGACAGACAAAAGGAGATGACCAATAATGGCTAAAGTTGGTGTTATCAACCGTAACGAACGTCGTAAACGTCTTGTAGAAAACAAGGCTGACCTTCGCGCGGAGCTAAAAGCTAAAATCATTGACGAAAGCCTTTCATGGGACGAGCGCATGGACGCTCGTGATGCTCTGAACAAGCTTCCAAAAGATTCTAGCTCAGTACGTGTACGTAACCGTTGTTCGATCACAGGTCGTGGTCGCGGTAACTACCGTAAGTTCAAAATTTGCCGTAACGTTTTCCGTGAGATGGCCTCTTACGGTAAGTTGCCTGGCGTAACAAAATCTAGCTGGTAAGGGTATTACTATGACTATGAGTGATCCAATTGCAGATATGTTGACCCGTATTCGTAACGGCCAGCATGCAAAGAAAAATGTAGTGCGCATGCCTGCTTCTAAAGTGAAGAAGGCTATTGCTGAAGTACTAGAAAAAGAAGGTTACATCCTTGGTGTAACAGAAGCTAAAGACGAAAAGGGCTTTGCAGTTCTTGATGTTGAGTTGAAATACTACGCAGGTCAGCCTGTAATCAACGAAATTAAGCGTCTTTCAACACCTGGCCTTCGTCAGTACACAAGTTCAACAGACATTCCAACAATGCGTGATGGTCTCGGTATTACTATCGTGACAACTTCACACGGTGTAATGACTGATATGGACGCACGTGAAAAGAAACTTGGCGGCGAACTGCTGTGCCAAGTCTTCTAAGATAAGGGAGTTTATAAAATGTCACGAGTTGGTAAGAACCCTGTTGCTATTCCTCAAGGTGTAGAACTACAGGTTAATGGCCGCGATATTACTGTTAAGGGCAAACTAGGCACAATGACCTGGTCTGTTCATCAGGACGTGGAATTTTCACATAAAGATAACGAGGTGACTTTTGAGCCTCGCAACAACACTAAAGCTGCACGTGCTCTATGGGGCACCAGCCGCGCAACCATCGCAAACATGGTTCAAGGTGTTTCAGAAGGTTTTTCGAAAAAGCTTACTGTTCATGGCGTTGGTTACCGTGCTGCTGTTAAAGGGAACTTGCTAGATATTAGCGCTGGTTTTTCACACCCTGTTGAAATGCCAATTCCTGAAGGTTTGAAGGTAGAAGTTACCGACAACACCAACATTTCTATTACTGGTTTTGACAAGCAAAAGCTTGGCCAATTTGCTGCCGACGTGCGCGCAGTTCGTCCTCCGGAGCCTTACAAAGGTAAAGGTATCCGTTACGCTGACGAACGTGTACGCATGAAAGAAGGCAAGAAGAAAAAATAACCGCTAATTAAACGTATTAGCTAAAGGGTTTTTAAAATGATTGAGAATAAAGTAGTCCGCCGCGCTCGTCGTATGCGTCACCACTTGAAAGCTGCTGCTACAGGTACAGGCCGTCAACGCCTAAGCATCTTCCGCAGCAACAGCCACATTTACGCACAAATTATCGACGACGCTGAAGGCAAAACACTTGTTTCAGCTTCAACAGTTGATAAAGAGCTACGTGGCAGCATCAAGTCAGGTGCAAGCATTGATGGCGCAACCAAAGTAGGTGAAGAACTAGCAAAACGTGCGAAAAAAGCCGGTGTTAAAGATGTATTCTTTGACCGTGGTGCTTTCCGTTACCATGGCCGTGTTAAGGCTTTGGCAGACGCTGCACGCGCTGGTGGCCTGAACTTTTAATCGTATAGTAAGGAAGTAAAGTAAAATGGCTTTCAGAGAAGAAAAAGACAACAGCGGCTACGTAGATAAGCTCGTTAATATTGGTCGCGTTGCTAAAGTAGTTAAAGGTGGCCGCCGTTTTTCATTCTCAGCAATTGTTGTTGTGGGTGATGAAGCTGGCCGCGTAGGTTGGGGTAGTGGTAAGGCTAAAGAAGTGCCTGAAGCTGTTCGTAAAGCAACCGACGAAGCTAAAAAACGTATGGTTCGCGTTCCAATGCGCGAAGGCCGCACAATTCACCACAACATTTACGGTGAATTCGGTGGTTCAAAGGTATTCATGAAACCAGCAACACCTGGTACTGGTATTATTGCCGGTGGTCCAATGCGTGCTGTTTTCGAATCAATGGGCATGCGCGACGTTGTTGCTAAGTCACTTGGTTCAAACAACCCATACAACCTAATTCAAGCTACATTTGAAGCTTTCGCTAACATGCAAACACCTCGTGGTATTGCTGCTAAGCGTGGCCTTAAAATGAATGAATTGCGTGACCGCCGCGTAAGCGCCGGTGTGCCAATCTCATCAGGCGAAGAAACTTCAACAGAAGCTAAGCCAGCTGCTAAAGCTGAAAAAGCTCCTGCTAAGAAGGCTGCACCTAAGAAGGCTGCTGCGAAGAAGGACGACGCTAAAGCTGAGAAAAAAGCACCAGCTAAAAAAGCTGCCGCTAAGACAACAGCTAAGAAGGAGGCTAAATAATCATGGCTTCTAAAACTGTTAAAGTAACGCAAACTCGTAGTTCAATCGGTCGCGAGAAAAGCCAAGGCGCCACGCTTAAAGCAATGGGCCTAGGTAAAATGCACCGTACTGTTGAGTTGCCAGACAACGACGCAACTTGGGGCATGATCAACAAGGTCAGCCACCTAGTTACCGTTGCTAAATAATAGCCTTATATAAAGGATAGTATTATGAAACTAAACACACTAAGCGATAACAAAGGCGCACGCGGTCTAGCACAACGTGTTGGTCGTGGTATCGGTAGCGGCGTTGGTAAAACCTGTGGTCGTGGCCAAAAAGGTCAGAAATCACGTTCAGGTGGTAAAGTAATGCCAGGTTTCGAAGGTGGTCAAAACCCTCTATACCGTCGCTTGCCAATTCGTGGTTTTAACAACTTCAACTTCCGTAAAACTTTCGTAACTGTGAACCTATCACAGCTACAAAAGATGGTTGATGACAAGCGTCTAGACGGTAAGAAAACCGTTAACCTAGAACTACTGAAAGAAATCGGCTTCACTAAAAAAGAGCACGACGGTCTTAAGATCCTAGGCTCAGGTGAGATTTCAGCTAAGCTGACAATCGAAACTCAAGCGATTTCTAAATCAGCTCAGGAAAAAATCGAAAAAGCTGGTGGCAAAGTAACTGTTGCTCCACTAACTAAGATCGAAAAATTCCTACCTAAGCAGGTTCTTCGTCGTCAAGAAGCTGCTAAAAGCTAAAGCTTAAGGTTTTAGGCAGTTCCCAGCACTTTTATGTGCTGGGGACTGCTTTTTGCCGACCAGACTTGCTTATTTTTGTTAGTATGCTGTGCATACTTTTAACTTTTTGAGAGGGAATACGCCCATGGCTTCACAACGCCAACAGAAAAATTCAAACGCTGCAGTTGAAGCGTTTGGTAAAGCTAAGGACCTACAACGTCGCATTCTGTTTGTTTTAGGTGTTCTTATTGTATTCCGTATGGGTACGCATATTCCTATCCCAGGGATTGACCCAATCGCGCTGGCGAAGTTCTCTCAGGCAAACCTACAAGAAGGCATCTTGGGCATGTTGAACATGTTCACAGGTGGTGCTTTTGCCCGTGCCTCTATTTTTGCCCTTAACATTATTCCTTACATTCTTGCCTCTATTTTTGTGCAGATTCTTGCTAAGACCGTTCCTTCACTCCAAGAGTTGGAGAAAGAAGGCGAGGCGGGTAAACGCAAGATTAACCAGTACACTCGCTACCTAACTGTTGGTATTGCGATGATGAACGGCTTTATGCTGTCTTCAGCGCTGATGGCGGCTGATGGTGTTGTGCTGCACCCAGGCATTGGCTTTAAGCTACATACAGCGCTTACATTCACTGCAGGTGCAATGTTTGTTGTATGGATGGCCGAGCAAATTAACACCCGTGGTATCGGTAACGGTGCATCACTGTTGATTTTTGCAGGTATCGTCGCTGAGCTACCTAAAGCCCTTATCCAAACCTTTGCTTTGGCCCGTGAAGGCTCACTAAGTGAATTTGCACTGATTGGCCTAGCCATTATGGTTGTTGTGATTATTGCTTTCTGTGTATTCATGGAGAGCGCCCACCGCAAGATTACAGTGCAGTACCCGAAACGTCAGGTAGGTGCACGTCAATCAGGTGGTGAAGTGAACCATATGCCCCTTAAGGTTAACCTAGCGGGTGTTATGGGTCCTATTCTAGCGTCACAGCTTCTATTGGCACCAAGTTTCATGCTTCAGCAGTTCTTTGCAGACTCTGCTGGTAGCTCAAACGTTGCAAGCTACATTGCAATGTACCTAAACCCTAGCCACTGGGTGTTTAACACTCTGTTTGTGGCAGGGATCTTTATTTTCAGCTTCTGGTGGGTTGCCCTTATGATGGACCCTGAGAAGATGGCTGAGCGTATTAAGAAAGAAGGCGGCTTTGTTCCTGGTATTCGTCCAGGTGCACAGACAGCTAAATACTTCGATAAAGTGATGACCCGTTTGATGATCATCGGTTCGGTTTACATCTCATTTATTTGTGTGCTTCCACAGATGGTAATTGGCCAATACGGCGTGCCATTCTACTTTGGTGGTACAAGTCTATTGATTGTGGTGACTGTTGCACTAGACAGCATGAGCCGCGTACAGGCAGCTTTGGTAGCACACCGCTACGAAGGCTTGATGAAGAAGGCTCGCCTACGTGGTGGCCGTAAAGCAAGGATCTAAGGTAGAAAAATGCGCCTCGTACTGATGGGCCCTCCAGGGGCCGGTAAAGGAACCCAAGCTCAACTTGCCGCCGAAACTCTAGGTGTGCCAAAGCTTTCAACTGGCGATATGCTTCGTGCAGAAGTTAAAGCCGAAAGCGATATTGGCAAAGAAGTGGCTGACTGCATTAACCGCGGTGACTTGGTTTCTGACGAACTAATTATGAGCATTTTGGCTAAGCGTATTACAAAGCCAGACTGTAAAACAGGTTTTGTGCTTGACGGACTGCCCCGAACTGTGGCACAAGCACAAGCACTCGATAAAGTTTTGAGCTCTTCTGACGTGTCATTAGATGCGATTGTTAACCTAAAGGTAGCAGAAGAAGACCTCATTAAGCGGTTTACAGGCCGCCGTGTTGCGCTAGGCTCAGGCCGCACGTACCACGTGGAGCACAACCCACCTAAAGTAGATGGGAAGTGTGACGAAACAGGTGAAGACCTTGTTCAGCGTCAAGATGACAAAGAAGACGTCGTTCGCCACCGCCTAAACGTTTACCGTGAACAAACAGCCCCGGTTGTTGAGTTCTACCGTAATCAAGGCAGACTAAAAGAAATTGACGGCATGGGTTCAGTTGATGAAGTTTTTGCCGACCTGTGCACAGCGATGGGTATTACCACCGCGTCGGCACAACAAGCATAGTTTAATAATTTGAGTAGGGAGTTACCGTGTCAAAAGAAGACATGATCGAAGTAGACGGCGAAGTGGTAGAGGTTCTGCCTAACGCTATGTTCCGTGTAAAGCTTGAAAATGGTCACCAGGTTCTGGCGCACATTTCGGGTCGTATGCGTAAACACTTTATCCGTATTTTGACTGGGGACCAAGTAACACTGGAAATGACCCCCTATGATTTGAGCAAAGGCCGAATCGTTTACCGTAAAAAGTAAACCCTAAGGCTTGATTTTTATAAAGGAGTAACCATCATGCATGTTCAAGCATCTGCTAAAAAGCGTTGTAAGCACTGCCGTATCGTGAAGCGCAACGGTCGTGTATTTGTTATTTGCCAAGACCCTAACCACAAGCAGCGTCAAGGCTAAAATAAAAAAATAGGTAGCTTTGGGTTGACAGCAGTTAAATATCTGCTATTTTCCCTAAGTTCTAGGGTATTTTGCCCTAGCAGTATTAAAAGTTTTAAAGAAGGAGTTGAACCGTGGCTCGTATTGCCGGTGTGAACATCCCAACAGATAAACAGGTTTGGATCTCATTGACTTATATTCATGGGATTGGCCGTGTTACATCTAAAAGTATTCTAGAGAAAGCAAAGATCAAAACTGATCGTCGCGTTAAAGATTTGAACGAAGACGAAATCGCTTTGATTCGTGACATCATCGATAAAGATCACAACGTAGAAGGTGACCTTCGTCGTGAAGTTTCTCTTAACATTAAGCGCCTGATGGACCTAGGTTGCTACCGTGGCCTACGCCACCGTCGTGGTTTGCCAGTTCGTGGTCAGCGCACAGTAACAAACGCCCGTACACGTAAAGGCCCTCGCGGTACTGCTGTAGCTGGTAAGAAGAAGTAATTAAGAGATAGGTAGGTAGATAGAATGGCACGTCCAGCATCTCGTACAAAACGTAAAGCGAAAAAGAACATCACTAACGGTGTTGCACACGTTAACTCAACGTTCAACAACACAATGGTTACTATTACTGATGTTCAAGGTAACGCAATTTCATGGTCAAGCTCTGGCTCACAAGGCTTCAAAGGCTCACGTAAGTCAACTCCATTTGCAGCTCAGATTGCTGCAGAAGTAGCTGGTAAAGCTGCTCAAGAGCACGGCCTACAAGTTCTAGAAGTAAACGTAAAAGGTCCTGGTTCAGGTCGTGAATCAGCTGTACGTGCTCTGCAAGCCCTTGGTTTGACAGTGACTGCAATCCGCGATGTGACATCTATTCCTCACAACGGTTGCCGTCCACCAAAGCGCCGCCGCGTTTAATTGACTTTTGTAGAAACTGTGCCGTTGGTTGGCGGCACAGTTTTCTGTGTACACACTTTAATTCAACCCATAAAAACGGGGATCAGACATGCAGATTCAGGCTAATTGGAAAGAACTTATTAAACCTAGCAAGATTGATATCGTTGCAGGTAAGGACGAACGCAAATTTGCTAAGATCGTTCTAGAACCACTAGAGCGCGGCTTTGGTTACACACTTGGTAACGCTTTGCGCCGCACACTGCTTTCAAGCCTACAAGGTTCAGCAGTAACCATGGTAAAGATTGAAAACGTTCTGCATGAGTTTTCATCTATCCCTGGTGTACAAGAAGATGTAACTGACATCATCTTGAACCTTAAAACTATGGCTGTTCGCCTTCACTCAGAAGGTACAAAGACAGTTACTCTTAAAGCTAAGGGTGCTGGCGTTGTAACTGCAGGCGACATTGAAACAACTCACGACGTTGAGATCATCGACAAAGATCACCACATTGCGACTTTGTCAGATGAAGGCACGCTTGAAATGGAACTAACCATTGCTACAGGTAAAGGTTACGAGCCAGCTTCAGCACACGCCCCAGAAAACGCGATGATTGGTTTGGTATCTATCGACTCAATCTTCTCGCCAGTACGTCGTGTAGCATACAAGGTTGACGATGCTCGTGTTGGTCAGATTACTGACTACGACAAGCTTACTATGGAAATCGAAACCAACGGTGTTGTAACACCTGAAGACGCTGTTGCTTTTGCTGCACGTATTCTGCAAGACCAGTTGGCGACATTCATTAACTTCGAAGAAGTTGAAGAAGAAGACAACCGTAAAGAAGACGAGCTAAGCTTTAACCCGAACCTATTGATGAAGGTTGAAGAGCTTGAGTTGTCAGTACGTAGTGCAAACTGCTTGAAGAACGACAACATCGTTTACATTGGTGACCTAGTACAGAAGACAGAGTCAGAAATGCTTAAGACTCCTAACTTCGGTCGTAAGTCACTGAACGAAATTAAAGAAGTTCTGTCACACATGGAACTTAAACTGGGCATGGAGCTAGACAACTGGCCGCCTGAAAACATTGAAGAACTAGCTCGTAAACACGAGCGTCAGTTCTAAACAGAACTAAAGAAACTGAGAGGATACGAACATGCGTCACGGTATGTCAGGTCGTAAGCTAGGTCGCACTAAAGAGCACCGCAAAGCTTTGTTTGAAAACATGGCAACTTCACTACTGAAGCACGGCCAAATCCGTACTACTTTGCCTAAAGCAAAGGACCTACGTAAGGTTGTTGAGCCACTAATTACCCTAGCGAAGAAGGGTGACCTTCACTCACGTCGTCTAGCGGGTGCTAAAGTTAAAGAGCAAGAAGTACTAAAACACTTGTTCGACAACATTGGCCCAGCTAACAAAGACCGCGCTGGTGGTTACACACGTATTATTAAAGCAGGCTTCCGCCTAGGCGATGCAGCTCCAATGGCTATCATTGAGCTAACAGACAAGCCAGCAACTGCTTTTGGTTCAGAAGAAAAAGCTGAGAAGAAATCAGCTAAGAAAGCTGCTCCAAAGAAAGAAGCTGCTAAGAAGACTGAAGAGAAGAAGACTGAAACTAAGAAAGCTGCCCCTAAAAAGGCTGCTCCTAAGAAAGAAGCTTCTGCTAAGTCTACTTCTGAAAAGAAGCCAGCTGCTAAGAAAACAACAGCGAAAAAAGACGCTAAGTAATCTTACAGAAGTCGGTAGTAAGCCACTTTTGAAAAAGCCTCCGCAAGGAGGCTTTTTTGTGTTTGGAAGCTTAGATGTGATTTAACAATAAAATTAACACCTTACCCCTTGTAAAAGGCGAAGGGAGCCATTACTTGAAGTCGGTCTACCCTAGACTCTTCTTTTCCTTTTCTATTCTGCCTGTTACAGGAGAAAATCTAATGACCAATTCCCTCGATACCCTCGGCAACCTGCTCGAGTCGAAGCTCCAGTCCCGCATCAACACGGCCAAGCCCATCATGGAACACATGATCGACCGTGTGAGCAAGGCTGCTGTGCTTGTGGGCGATGCCTACGGCATCGGTACCTTCAACCCGCCCGGCATCGATGTGCAAGCATCGCTGCGTGCTGTCAAACCCGACCAGAAGCCCGTACAGGGTGTGACGGTCTACATGAGCCATGCCAGCAAGGTGATTACCACCTTGACGCAGGGTGCATTCCGCCATGTGCAGCGCAAGGACACCACGACCGACACCAGCTATCTGGCGTTGTACGTGGTCGAAGAGCTGCTGCGTTCGGCGGTTCGTGCCACGGCTGCGGTTGCGCGTATGGAAGCGGCGGCCAACACTGGCCCGTTTGCTTCGGGTGCTGCCGACTTCGATCATTTCGATCGTCTGGCGGACAAGGCCACGTCGAGCCTCGTGACGCTCTATGAGCGGATCGAGAATGCGACCACGGGTGAAGAGGTCGTCACTGCGATGACCCCGCTCATCCAGCAGCGCATCACCGGCAATGTCCAGCGTATCTACACTTCGATCAAGAAAGCTCGAGAGAAGTCGGAAACGCAGCCCAAGGACTATGCAGCCAAGGTGCTGAAGTCGTCGAAGTTGACTGCCGATGGCCTGCGGGCTGTTGTCAGTGCGACCAAGTCGGCCGAAGCTACCGATGTCAGCGCTGTTGGTGCTGCCATGAAGGAGCTGTACATCCTGCGTGCGAAATTCCCGTTCTACTTCGGTCTGCCCACCCGTGGCAGCCGTGGTGGCGTGAAGACGCGTCAGCGCCAGGAAGCCGAAAAGGCTGGCAAGCGTACCCAGAAGCCCCGCAAGGGTGGCAAGGGGCGCAACACCAGCCAGAAGAAGGCCCAGTCCAAGGCACAGACCAAGGAAAAGGCTCCGAAGGAAACTTCGGATGCCGCGACCAAGGACGCTGCCTAAACGTAACGAAGAGCCCCACCTTAATCGGTGGGGCTCTTTTTATTGTGCAAAGCTTAAAGCGATTTTAAAGGCAGCTTAACTTTGATTTTGACCCCGTAGGTAAATCACAGTGCCAAGATCAGGGATGCTGCCTTCAACAACATCCAGCAGGGCTTGCTTTTGACCTTGAGGGTCTTGGCTAAAGCCTAAGAACTTTAAGCGGGTAGAGGGCATACCTTCAGCATAGAACGTTTGACGTGTGCTGAAGTTAACTTCATCTGCTACCGGCACAGCCACTTGGGCTACGGCCACCAACTGGCTTGAAACCACACTACGGAACCCGTTGAGGGCAAGATCTTTAGCAATTTGACCATTCAGCTGCTTCAGGGCATCTTCCATTGCGGCTGTTTGAGCAGCTGTATTCTCATCATTTAGGGCAGGGTAAAAGCCTTCTTGCTCGTGCCCCACGCCATACACGTCACCTTTAGCAAGGGTTTTGCCTAGGTTATCGATAAGGGTATAGCTGATTTGGTAGGTGCCCGGCTTAGTCTCTTTACGCAGGATACCCACAATCTTCGGCTTTGAGAGAACTTGCGATGAGGCAACACCACTGAGGCCATCAAGGATAAGGGTAAGCTCAGAAAAGTCATCTTCTGTAACGACGCTTACATTCCCTAGGCGCTGAATGTTTTCACTTGCTTTAGAAGCAAAAGCGCTATCAACGGCGCTAATTTTCATCACACGCTGAAGATCACTTGAGGTGGTGCCCCCAGTAGAAACGCAGCCTGCCGCTGCAACAGCAACACAGGCTACAATGATGGTGTTTAAAAAGCTTAGGTTCCCGTAACGTTTACTTGGCTTCTTCATATCGAATGGTCGCTTCTTTTTCTAAAGTCTTGATGTATTTTTCAACAATTTGCTCACTTAGCTTTTGTTGAAATTCAGGCTCAAGCTCTTCAAGAAGAGGTACATGCTTATCGTCAACTTCGTAAACCTTAATCACATGATAGCCAAATTGGGTTTTAACAGGCTCTTTTGTGTATTCGCCAGCTTTAAGCGAGAATACAGCTTCTTCAAATGGTTCGACCATTGTATTGCGAGCCAGCCAACCTAGCATGCCGCCCTTAGCAGCTGCAGGACCAGTTGAGGTTTCAATGGCAACATCAGCAAATTTTTCGCCTTTATCTAGGCGTTTAATAATACTTTTTGCGGTGTCTTCGTCCTGTACCAAGATGTGTGCAGCACGAACAGAAGGGTAGGCATAGTCTTCTGCATAGTCCTTATAATACTGCTTAAGTCGGGCAGGGGTAATTTCTTCATCTAGCTTATCTGAAATCACAAAGTTAAAGATAAGGTTATCTTTAAGTGTTTTAAGCTGTGATAGGTATTCTGGATCATTCTCAATTCCCATCTTCTTTGCGGCATCAACAACAAGACGTTGCTGAATCAAGCGCTCAAGCACGGCTTGGCGAATTTCATCATCGCGGCCTGAGGTGAACATGTGAGGCAACGTTTCAATTTGCATCACAACGTCAGCTTCTGTGATAGGGGTATCGTTTACATAAACGATAGGCTTATCAGAGCTTGTTAGTCCATGGTCATGGGCGTCCATGCTGTGGCTGTGGCCATGGTCTTGTGCGTGGCTTATGAATACTGGGCTCGCTAAGAAAAGGCTTAGGCCAAAAATTGTTGAAGTGAGTTTGAGACGGTTCGCCATGACGAGATACCTACTTGTTGTTTTTTATTAGCTTTAATAGAGGTTAAGTATGGCACTCAGGACGCACCCTGTATAGCAAAAACCCAAGGTTGAATAAAAACCGTAAAATAAAAAATGAGATAAATGCTATAGTTAAGCCTCGGTTGACGTAAACGACCTGATTTACAGCGATTTGGGCGGTTGACCCTGCGCCGAATTATGTGATAAACATGCAAAACTATTAATAGATATAAGCGGTAAAACCCATG
Source organism: Proteobacteria bacterium UBA6503 (assembly GCA_002436405.1). Classification (GTDB taxonomy): domain Bacteria; phylum Pseudomonadota; class Alphaproteobacteria; order UBA1280; family UBA6503; genus UBA6503. The sequence continues at coordinate 649,395 of DJLZ01000005.1, read as the reverse complement.
CCAACAAACGAACTTTCAGTTTTCAAGCGCTTGCTTCTGACACTACGTCAGACGATGCACTTGTCTGTTTCGTTTGGTGATACAGGCCATCAGCGCATGCTGACACCACGTCTTTGGCACCTTGTAGCTATGGCGGGCCTTATTTTGGGCCTATTGGGTTGGAGCCTTTACTACTTCAGCTACGCTGTTTCTCAGCAATCAATTGACCCTTACCTTAAAAGCCAGCTTGCAGCTAAAAACCTGCAAATCGTTGCGCTAGAGTCGGAGCTTTCAGAAAAAACTGAAGAACTTGCCTTCCGCGATAATAAAATGAAATTCTTTGCCCACGAGCTAGGCAACATTCAGGCCCGTCTTGATCGCTTTGACAGCATCGGTGAGCGCTTGTTTGAAGATAAATACTTTGGTGACTACCTAGCCGAACTAGACAACATTGAGCCAGTAGGCGACGGTGAAATTAGCGTCCGCACACCAGCAACTTCAGTATTTGCCATTGCAACGCAACTTGCTTCAACACGCCGCCGTACGGATGATGTTGAGCGTGTGATGGAAACAAGCCTTGATCTACTTTCAAAAACACAGATTAACCGCAACGTTCAGCCACACCACTGGCCTGTTGTGAACAAGCGTACGTACCTTTCATCAAACTACGGTATGCGTACTGACCCATTTTCAAAGAAACAACGTTGGCACTCAGGTGTTGATATTGCGGGCGGTTACAACGCCCCAATCGTAGCTTCTGCTGACGGTGTGATTACATTTTCTGGTTACCGTTTTGGTTACGGCATTATGGTTGAAGTAACCCATGGTAACGGTATCCGTACACGTTATGGCCACATGAACCAAGCGCTTGTGCGCAACGGCCAAAGCGTTAAAGCAGGTGAAGTTGTTGGCCTTATGGGCAGCAGCGGCCGTTCAACAGGCCCACACTTGCATTTTGAAGTGCTTCTTGGTGAGCACAAGGTAAACCCGTACCCGTTCATTAAAGATGGGCGTGAAAACGCTAAGATGCTTGCACTTAGCAATATTCAGGCGTACGATACCAACCGCTTCTAGTGCATTGCACTTCTAGCCCCAAATTTGCGGGCAAAACGCCCCGTAGATAATTTTAGATGACGATAAGAATCCGTATAGGAATAGTGTTATGGTAATGAACCCACTCAAGAAAATCTTCGGTAGCCGCAACGAACGCATGCTACGCTCTCTCCAACCACTTGTAGACCAGATTAACGCCCTTGAGCCTACCATCGAAAAGCTTACCAAAGATGAGCTTCGTCAAAAGACTTCAGAATTTAAATCACGCCTAGAAAAAGGCGAAACCCTTGACGATATGCTGGTCGAGGCTTTTGCTGTTGCCCGTGAAGCGGCCCGCCGTGCCCTGGGCCTACGCCCATACGACGTACAGTTGATTGGTGCGATGGTGATGCATAAAGGCATGATCTCAGAAATGAAAACAGGTGAAGGTAAAACACTTGTTGCACCACTAGCAGCCTACCTAAACGCCCTTGATGGCAAAGGCGTACACGTTGTAACAGTGAACGATTACCTTGCTCGCCGTGATGCTGAGTGGATGCGCCCAATGTTTGAAACCTTGGACATGACCTGTGGTTTTGTTATTCCAGGCCTATCAGACGAAGAACGCCGTGCGGCTTACCATTCAGACGTGACCTACGCCACCAACAACGAGCTTGGCTTTGATTACCTGCGCGACAACATGAAGTTCTCGCTGAAGGAAATGGTGCAGCGTGATAAATCATTTGCGATTGTGGATGAGGTTGACTCTATCCTGATTGATGAAGCCCGTACGCCGCTTATTATCTCTGGCCCAACGGAAGACCGTACCGAAACCTACATGGCGGTTGATAAGATTATCCCAAGCCTGAAGGAAGAACTTCACTGGATTAAGGACGAGAAGGCCCGCAACGTAACCCTGACAGAAGAGGGGACTGACTACGCTGAAAAACTTCTTAAAGATAATGGCATCCTTGAAGGTGAAAGCCTATACGACGTAACAAACGTTGCGCTTGTTCACCACCTAAACCAAGCCTTGAAGGCTCATACCCTATTTACACGCGATAAAGACTACATCATCAAAGATGACCAAGTCGTGATTATTGATGAATTTACTGGCCGTATGATGGCGGGTCGTCGTTTTTCAGAAGGCTTGCACCAAGCCCTTGAAGCTAAAGAAGGCGTGAAGGTTCATAACGAGAACCAAACCCTTGCGGCAATTACCTTCCAGAACTACTTCCGTATGTACGACAAACTAGCCGGTATGACTGGTACAGCTGATACCGAAGCTGAAGAGTTTGAATCAATTTACGGCCTAAGTGTTGTGATTATCCCAACGAACCTTCCGATTGCCCGTGAAGATGCCGTTGATTTGATTTACCGCACACTGCCTGAAAAAACCAACGCCATTATTGACGATATTGCTGACTGTGCTGAACGCCAGCAACCTGTACTAGTTGGTACAACAAGTATTGAAAAGTCAGAGCAACTTTCAGCCGAGCTTAAAAAGCGTAAAGTGAAGCACAGTGTGCTAAACGCCCGCTACCACGAGCAAGAGGCTGAAATTGTAGCCCAAGCGGGTCGTCTAGGTGCTGTAACCATTGCCACTAACATGGCTGGCCGTGGTACCGACATTAAACTAGGCGGTAGCCTAGAGTTGATGCTTGAAGGCGTTGAAGACAAAAAAGAACAAGACAAACTAGCTAAAGAGCACGAAGCTGAAAAACAAGCTGTGCTTAAAGCTGGTGGTCTACGTGTGATTGGTACCGAGCGTCACGAGTCACGCCGTATTGATAACCAGCTGCGTGGTCGTTCAGGCCGTCAGGGTGACCCTGGCTCAAGCCAGTTCTACCTATGCCTACAAGACGATTTGATGCGCATTTTCTCATCGAACATGGATACCATCATGGAGCGCCTAAACATGCCAGAAGGCGAGGCAATCTCAAACCGTTTGGTAAGCCGTGCTCTTGAAAGTGCCCAACGTAAAATTGAAGCCCGTAACTTTGACATTCGTAAGAACTTGTTGAAGTTTGACGATGTGCACAACGAGCAACGTAAAGTAATTTACGACCAACGCCGCGAAGTGATGGGCTCAGAAGAAGTATCAGACATTATCTCTGACTTCCGTGAAGATGTGCTTGATGCACTGATTGCACGCTTTATGCCTGCAGGCTCATACGCTGAACAGTGGGAAATTAAAGGCCTATCAGAAGAGCTACTGCGTATCTTCCAAGTAAACCCACCAGTTGCTGATTGGGTAAAGGAAGATAACATCACCGAAGCTGAGATTTTTGAAAAGCTACGTGACTACACAACAGACGCTTACGCTGAAAAAGAAAAACGCTTTGGTTCAGAGCTTCTGCGCCGCCTAGAGAAGAGCCTTCTTCTACAGGTGATTGACCAACAGTGGAAAGACCACCTACAGCGCCTAGACTTCTTGCGTGAAGGTATTGGTCTTCGTGGTTTTGCACAAAAAGACCCTCTGAACGAATACAAGACTGAATCATTCAGCATGTTTGAAGTGATGCTTGACCATATTCGTGAAGAAACAATCATGCTGCTAAGCCTTGTTGAAGTGCGTGAAAACAGCATGCCACAAGCGCTACCGGGCGAAGACGGCTTTGAAACCCCTGAAGGTGAAACCACCGAAGGTACAGAGTACGTTGGCGAAGAGACTAACCCATACGCTGGCCAAAACATTGGCCGTAACCAAGCGTGCCCATGTGGTAGCGGTAAAAAGTACAAGCATTGCCACGGTCGCTTTCAGTCGCAAGACTCGCAGGCCGCACAAGCTTAAGGGTTAGATTGACCATGCCTAAGATTCTTCATTGTGTTGCCGCTGCGATTGATGACGGTGAGGGGAACATTTTGCTAGGCCAGCGCCCCGCAGATAAAATTTACCCTGGCTTGTTTGAATTCCCTGGCGGCAAACTTGAGCCTAACGAAACCCCTGAAGACGCCCTAGTACGTGAGCTTGAAGAAGAGCTTGCCATTAAGGTTGATAAGTCATGCCTGAAGCCACTAACCTTTGCTTCGTTCACTTACCCTGAGTTTCATTTGGTTATGCCCCTTTACCACGTGACCAAGTGGGAAGGTAAGGTTGACCCACAGGAAAACCAAGACGTTGTATGGGTAAAGCGTGACGAGCTCAACACCTACGCCGACAAAGTGCCCGGCGCAAATATTCCACTCCTTAAATTTGTTGGTAAGCTTTAATCGTTAACGATTAATCCTGAAGCTCAATCTGAGCTGATAAAGGCCAATGGTCTGATCCCATGCGCTTTGGCCAGCGCTTCGCATCTTTTGTTTGATGCTTTTCATGATGTAGCAAAAAGTCTAGCTGGTAGGGCACATGCATGTGTGTGCGCGTGTGGGTGAACTTCTTCTTACGGAAGGGGTTTGTAAAGTCTGAGCGTTCAATGTATTTTTGCATCAAGTTACGCTCGTTCAAGAACAAGTCTTTGAGTCTAAAGCCCATAAACACCCCAAAGAACAATGCCCAAATCGGGCCTGCAAAGGTGTTAAAGTCACCGCAGATAACGTTGCGGTTATGGTCTTCATCAATCTGGTTCCAGATACGTGCCCACTCGCACATGCGGCAAAACGGTGAAACGTTAAGAGGTAGGTGGGCATTAATCACGCGCCACTGCTGGCCATCACGGTCAATATCTACACGTTGGAAGCAGCGACCTTCTTTTTGGTTACGCCACCAGTTGCGCAGGCTACGCCAGTGCTTGTGGTCAATGCACTCAGCATTATGAATGGGGTGCTTTGATAAAATCACAATAAAAGTTTGCCCACCACGGTATGTGCACTCATCAGCAATAAAGTGATGCTCGGTGAGGGCTGTAACGTCGTTTAGGATGTCTTCGTGGACTTCTTGAAGGCATAGAACCTCATGTTCGGCAATAAGCGTCTTAACGCCGTCTAGGGCGTTATCGTTACGACGATCCAGATTCCATGTTGCGATTTTCATTGGTGGATAATAATTAAACTTTTCGCAACTGGCAAGCTAAGAACGATTGCCTTATAATGCCCGTGTGTGTTACTTTTTGACCCTTATTTAAACAGAAAGGCCTAAAAATCATGACGGTTCGAGTTCGCTTTGCACCAAGCCCAACAGGTAAGCTACACGTAGGTAATGTACGTACAGCTTTGGCAAACGTTTTGTTTGCACGTAAAGAGAAGGGGGAATTTATTCTTCGCTTCGAAGATACGGACATTGAGCGACAGGTAAACGACGCCGAACAAAACATGATGGCTGCTCTGGATTGGCTAGGTATGACACCTGACGAATCAATTACCCATGGTGGCGAATATGGCCCATACCGCACGCGCGAACGTGCTGCGAATGGTGATTACACTAAAGCCCTAGATACCCTGTTTGATATGGGCCTTGTGTACGAGTGCTTTGTATCGAAAGAAGAACTCGACATGATTCGTCGTATGCGTACATCTCGTGGTCTGCCTCCTGGTTACGATAACCGCCACCGTGACCTTACCGATGCCGAGCGTGACGCTTTTCGAGCGGAAGGCCGTGAGCCTGTGATTCGCTTTAAGCTTATTGATGGCGAAATTTTGTTCGAAGACCTAGTGCGTGGCACCGTGCGCTACGAAGCCCAGCACCTTGGTGGTGACCCTGTTATTGTGCGTTCAAACGGTATTCCTACATTTGCCTTTGCCGCTGCGGTTGACGATATTAACCAAAAGGTTACACATATTATCCGCGGTGAAGACCACGTAACGAACACAGCTATTCAGGTACGTATTTTTGAAGCATTGAACGATGGTAAATGCCCTAAATTTGCACACCTACCAATGATGCTTGACCATGATGGCGGCAAACTTTCAAAACGTTTGGATAGCCTTTCAATTACTCAGCTACAAGAAAACGGCTACATGCCTGAGGCTATCGTTTCGTACCTTGCAGCGATTGGCACAAGTACTGACCCGCAAATTGGGACGATTGACGAACTTGCCGAGCGCTTTGATTTTTCAAAAATCGGCCGTGCACCAGTACGCTTTGACCTTGACCAAGTTGACCGCCTTAACGCACAGCTTATCCATAAAATGGAATGGCCTGAGGTTAAAGACCAAGTGCTTGATATGATTTCAGCCGATATGGACGAGGCAACACTTGAAAGCTTCTGGCAGACTGTACGCCCGAACTTGCAACGCCTTGAAGAAGTATCAGAGCAGTTTAAGCTTTGCTTTGCAGACATTGCCCCAGCAAACCTAAACGACGAAGATGCTGCCTACATTGCGCAAGCAGAACAAACATTACCTCAAGGCCCATACAACGGCGATACTTGGAGCCAGTGGGTTGGTGAACTGAAAGAGAAGACAGGCCGCAAAGGTAAAGCTTTGTTTATGCCATTGCGTCTAGCCCTTACAGGCGTTGAGCATGGCCCTGAGCTTGCTGACCTGTTGCCGCTTATCGGTGAAGACCGTGCCCGCAACCGCTTGCATAAAGCAGCTGGTAAGTAACTTGCCCCAATAAAAAAGCCCCGCTACCAAGCGGGGCTTTTTGCTATTCTAGGCTTATTTAAACTTGCCATTTTTTAGGAAGTGCAGTGTTTGCATACGGGCCTCGTGGCTGATTGGCAGCCAGAAGTGAGAATCATGCAGTAGCACAAAGTCAGTCATGGTTGGGAGCTTAGCACTCTTCACGCTTACCTTACCGTCGTTCGGGGCAGGGAGGACAAACATACCGCCAATAGGCTCAATGTAGTTATCGCCAGCGATAATACCTGTTTGCACCACAGGCGCAGGTAGTTCTTCAAGGTAGGTATTTTTCTTAGTGCGTAGTTCTTCAGCAGCCGGGCCAAACATAAGGTCAAATACAGTGCTGATGACTGGGGTTTCCATCAGGAAGTCAACCATCTCGCTGCCTTGGTTTGGGGTGCCGAGCATCACAATGCGGCCGATGTTGCCGGGTGTGTCTTGCTTCAAAAGCTCACGGATAATAATCCCCCCCATTGAATGGCCTACAAAGTGCAAGCGGCCTTCACAGGTTTGTGGCATTTGGCTGCGCACTTGGTTGCGGGCAATGTTTTCAATGGTCTCAGCGTCAGAGTCGTAGCCGATGTTGTAAACATCATAGCCTTCTTTTTCGAGCGAGCGAGCCATGAATGATAAATGGCGTGGGCTCATCTTTAAACCGTGGAGGACAACAACACAGTCGTTGTTTTGAATAACTTCAAGGCGGTCGCTGTATTGCATGTTGCCTTCTTCATAGAGAACAGCAACCAACACACCAATAACAGCAGCGCCAAAGGCAAATAGTGCAATTAGGAACTTCATAGGGTTGAGCGTCTTTTTAATTATATGTTACTTTAACACATACAGATTAACACCGTTGCATAATATCAAGAACATAAAACTCAGAACTAGAAAGCAACTCCTCCCTATGGATATTTTTACAGCTATCGAAACCCGCCGCAGCAACGGCATTGTGACCGACCAACCCGTCAGTAAAGAACAAATCGAAGCCCTCCTTGAAATGGCCGCTTGGGCACCAAACCACAAACGTACCGAGCCTTGGGCGTTTCATGTATTTTCGGGAGACGCACGCCAAAAGCTAGCAGATGCTTTGGCTGTTGAAAACGGTGAAGAAACTGGCCAAAAGGCCTTCCGTGCGCCAACGGTAATTGCAGTGGTAGCTACACCCGGCCGCGGCGAGAAAAACCCACCTGTATGGGAAGACCATGCCGCAACAGCAGCTGCCCTACAAAACATGGCACTTGCAGCCCATGGCCTTGGCCTTGCAGGCTTTTGGAAGAGCGGTAAGTTTTGTGAGCAAAAACCAGTAAAAGACCTGCTTAAGGTAGATGAGTCTAAAGAAGACCGCATTATGGGCTTCTTCTACGTGGGGCACCCTGATACTGACCGCCCGCAGCCACTTCGTGCAAAGCCGCACTGGCAGGAAAAGACAACGTGGTATTAACTAAATATATAATAAAGGGCGGTCATCACCGCCCTTTTAAATTTCTACATCTTGCCCAAAACTTCAGATAAATCAACTTGTGCACTGCCACGGGGCAGCGGCTTTTGTTGGCTGTGGTGCGGGCGCCAACCGTGGAGGTAAATCACCTCAAGGGTAAGGGGTAGCTTGGCGTTAGGCTTGGCAAACATCTCAGTGTACTTTTGCTCAACCTCAGCCCAGAAAGCTTTGGTGGTCAGGCCGCGCTTACGCTCAGGGTGCAGGTTTGTAGGGCCTACGGCTTTAAGATCAGCCAGAATATCGCTAAAGCTATTGTACTCAAGGGTAATCATGTCGCGGTCAATCACAGGCAGGGCAAAGCCTACTTGCTGCAAAATGCTGCCAACAGTTTGCACATCAGGCATTGGGTTCATGTGCGGGAACTTCGCCCCCATAGCACCAAATACATGCTGAAATTCATAAAATGTTTGATCACCAAGGGTGGTTGCCAAAAACAGGCCGTCATCTTTTAGGGCTTGGCCCGCTTGAGCAAGCACACGTGTGGGGTTATTAGCCCAAGGCAGCATAAGGTTTGTAAGCACAAGGTCAAACGTGCGGGGGGCAAACGGTAGCGGCATTTCGGCGTTGGCTTGCAGGCGAAGATCATAACCTTCAGCCTTTTGCAGGGCATCATGGCTGAAGTCAAGCGTGAGCAGAGACTCTGGGCGCTTTGAAGCAGGGAAGCTATGCGCAATACTGCCCGAACCTGTGCCTAACTCAAGGGCAAGGGGGTAGGTGCGCTTAGTGTCTTCTAGGCGGTCGCACAGGCGCTCGGCAACCTCACGGTAAATGGGGTGCAAACGGTCATTGCTCGCGGCATTGTTAAAGCGAGCTTGCAGGTGCTGGGGCTGGTAAATCATTTGATTCATGCTAATCTAGTTACCATGATTAAGCAGGCAAATAAAGTATTCAGTAAGGCAAAGGCTTATGCTTTTGCAAAGCGCATTTCTAAAGGGGCGCTTGACCTATGCTTGCCACAAACTTGCCTTGGCTGCCGTACGGTGGTTCAAACCCCTGATTTTAGCCCAACCCTTTGTGCGGTGTGCTGGGGGCAGCTTCATAGCGCAGATACCCTGCGTGAAACCATGAACTTTATGGCCGAAGAAGACCATTATGACAGCTTTACCGCCCCGTTTTTGTATGAGGGGATGGCAATGGATATGGTGAAGAATCTTAAATACGGTGGCCAGCGCCCAGCGGCACGCCTTATGGCACAGCAAATGCTACCCTATATTGAAGACGGTGCTGACGTTATTGTTCCTGTGCCACTCCATAAAAAACGCCTATACCGCAGGGCTTATAACCAAGCGGGTGACCTTGCTAAGCACTTAGGCAAACTCTCAGGTATTGAGGTTGTGCCTTTTGGTTTAACCCGTGTGCGCCATACGCAAAGCCAAGTAGGGCAAAAGGCTGATGTGCGCCGTGCTCAGTTAAAAGGTGCCTTTGTTGCGGATGAAACCCTTAAAGGCAAGCGTGTTGTATTAGTAGATGATGTATGTACTACGGGTAGCACCGCTGATTTCTGCGCCCAAGCGTTAAAAGAGGCTGGTGTTTTGTATGTACAAGTCTTGACGTTCGCATTTGTAGAGCCTAAAGTAGGAGGGTAGTCCTCCTGCAAAATGTGGGAACCTCACACGGACTCAGTCGTTAGATAAAGTATATCGAGATTAAAAAGGAAAGTACCCATGACGACGGTTCTTATTTACTCAAAAGATTATTGCCCGTTTTGCCAACGTGCCAAGGCACTGTTTGACAAACTTGGCCAAAACTACGAAGAGATTGACCTTATGGCCAACCCTCAACGTAAAAGCGAGATGGTCTCAATGGCCAATGGCCGCACTACCGTGCCGCAAATTTTTGTAAACGGTAAACACCTTGGTGGCTGTGATGATGTTTATGCCCTGCATGACCAAGGCAAGCTTGAGCCTTTACTAAAAGACTAAGCGTCAAATATAAGAAAAGCCGGCCTCTTTTAGGGCCGGCTTTTTTGTGCGGTGAAGCTTGTAGGCTAAAGTGATTAGGCTTCAGGCTCTTCCTTTTGTGGTTTTGCTGAGGTGACGCGCGCATCTTCTTTATGCTTAATAACGCCCATGTAGCGGCGTGAAAGGTCACCCGTTTTATACCAGTCTTTTTGATAAGGGTTAAAGGTTACGCCAACGGTTTGGCTAATCTCGAGGTTTTCTTTTGCAAGCATCTCGGTAAGTTTTTTAGGTGAAAGGAAGCTTTCCTTGTTGTGTGTACCGCGGGGAATCCAGCGGAGAAGATATTCAGCCATAAGCTTATGATAGAAAAACGATGACCATGTGCGGTTAATCGCCGAAAATACAATAAGGCCACCAGGGGCCAACATCTTCTTCATGGCCCAAACAGCTTTTTGACTGTCCTTACAGTGGCCAAGCAAATCAAGGCACAGAATAATATCAAACTGCTGACCGTCTTTAACCATGGTTTGAACGGTGGTTTGAAGGAATGTAATAGGCGCACCGTATTTTTGGGCGTCTTGTTCGGCACGGGTAAGAACATCAGCATCGGGGTCAATACAAATACAGTCAGCACCACGCAGTGCAAGCTCTTGCGCAATGCGGTTGTTACCACAGCCAACGTCAAGCAGGCTACGGCCTAGCAGCGGGGCAGGCTCAAACTTATCTTTGCCAAAATGCTCAGACGTACGAGACAGCACATACTTACGGCGAATAAGGTGGTAATCGATAAAAACTTGGCGTGTTTCAGCGTCGCCTTGGAAAAGGATTTTGCACAAGGTTTTAAGTTTACCAAGTGTTGAAGGGTCTTTGTGTTCCATTGCGGCGGGCTTTCTTGTTCTTTAATTTACATGTTTTAAAATGTGCGCGCCTCTATTGTGCCTAAAAAAACGCTTGAGATTAAGCTTTTTTTGAGGCATATCTAATGTCTGTTAAGTTTTTATGGCAAGGTGCTTTAAAAACAAAACATTAACCTACTACCTTTTGAAAGGGGTGATTTGTCGTGGTACGTATTGATGTAAACGACAATAACGTAGAGCAGGCCATTCGCCAGCTTAAGAAAAAGCTGAACCGCGAAGGTTTCTTCCGTGAAATTAAAAAACGCCGTTTCTTTGAAAAGCCTTCTGAGAAACGTCGTCGCGAGAAGATCGAGGCCTCACGTCGGATTCGTAAAACCGAATCTAAGCGTCGCCGCTCACGCTAGTTATTGCTAGTCTGAAAGGCCGCAAAGGCTTTAAAAGTGCCATGGTAATGCCGTGGCACTTTTTTTATTGCCAATTTATTGAAATTTTTATTGTTTTAGGGGTGGTGAACGTTTAATTTCTGCTTATCTTATCGTATGATAAATGCATTCAAAATTTGCCTTCCATAAAGGCTCAGCAAATAACTAATAAATCAAGATTCTGATGACTGACGAAAAAGCTAAAAAACCTAAAGCCGCAAAAGCAACCACTGCTAAGCCAGAGGCTAGCAAGAAGCAGGCCCCTAAAAAGCCAGATGCTAAAAAGCCTGTGGCTAAGAAGACTACTGCTAAAAAGGTTGCCACTAAAAAGGTAGCTGCTCAAAAGTCAAAGAAAACAGTTGATGAAAACCAAGGCGACCTGCTAGACGCCCTAGATATTGGCCGCCGCCTTGAACGTGCCCGTAAAGCCCAAAAGATGACATTGAGCCAAGCGGCACGTAAAACCCAGATTCGTGCTGAAACCCTAGAGGCGCTAGAACAAAACCGATTTGAAGAACTGCCTGAGCTTGTATACGTACGTGGCTTTATTCGTATTTACGCCCAAGTGCTGGAGCTTGATGCACAAGACCTGCTTTCAGACCTTGGCCGTTACCTACAAACAGAAGAGAAAACAACTCTTACACTGCCAACACCGGTAGAGCAGGGCGCACTGCCAACCATGAAGGTTATCTTCGCCTCACTGCTGGTTGTTGTTTTGATGGGTGCTATCTGGTGGACGGTTGACCGCCCAAGCCACGATGTGATTGGCCCTAATGCCGCAGTACCAGAAACTGATGGCTATAACGCCATGCCTGACATTATGAAGCCAAAGGCAACTGAAGCTCAGCCCGCAACAGCTTTTGACCGCCCGATTAACCTGGATGCTGTAGAAGAGAAACCTCTACAAACGGCAACCCAGTACGAACCTACAATGGAAGCCCCAGCCGCTATTGAAGCTTCAACCCCAGTAGTGCTTAAGGCTGTGGATGATGTATGGGTATCAGTATACCGAGAAGGGGCATCGCTCCCTGTATTTGCAAAGGTACTTGTGGCAGGGGAAGAATATGCTGTGCCTAATGAAGATGACCTACTACTAGACGTAGGCCTACCCCCTGCATTGATTGTTTACGTGAATGGTGAACGTAAAGGCGTAAGCGGTATTATTGACCGTCGTGTACGTGGCCTTTCATTGAATCCAGAGTACCTAAACAATATTTACTACCCACAAGGTGTCTTCCAAGAGGTAAACATTAAGCTACCAACAAAGCCGAAGACAGCGCCTGAACCAGAGACTCAAGCCCAAAAGGCAATTGTTGAAGTACCCTCTGTTGTGATACAAGAAGAGAGTGTTCCTGACCGCTACTAAGCGCATGAACCTATAAATTAATAAAAGACGGAAAAGACCTATGAGCACAGTGCAACAAACTGCCGCCAATAAACAAGACGCTAAGAGCGCGCGCCAACTATTGCAACCGGCACGCGGTACCCATGATCTGTTACCAGAGACTGCGCGTCGCTTCCGTCATATTGAAGAAACTGCACTTGATGTGTTTGGCCGTTATGGTTTTGGTGAAATCCGTACACCTATTTTTGAATTTACCGAAATCTTTAGCCGTAACGTTGGCGATAGCACCGACATCGTGACCAAAGAAATGTACAACTTTGAAGACCGTGGCGGCGAAAGCCTTACACTACGCCCTGAAGGCACAGCCCCCGTTGTACGTGCCTACTACTCAAACGGTATGAAGAAAGACCTACCGCTTAAGGTTTGTTACGTCAGCACACCTATGTTCCGTTACGAACGCCCACAAAAGGGCCGTATGCGCCAGCACCACCAAGTAGGCGCTGAGATTTTTGGTATTGCTGACCCTATGGCTGAAGTAGAACTACTGAGCATGGCCTTCCGCTTTTTGACAGCCATTGGCGTAGGGCAAGACCTATACGTTGAGCTAAACTCACTGGGTGACCAAACCGACCGCATGCGCTACCGCGAAGCTTTGCTTGATTACCTGCGCCCGCATGCTGATAAGCTTTCAGAAGATTCAAAAATTCGCCTAGAGCGCAACCCACTACGTGTGTTGGACTCAAAAGCGCCGGAAGACATTGCGATTGTTTCAGAAGCACCGCAAATGCATAACTACCTTTCAGAAGAATCAACAAAGCACTTTGATGCTGTAAAAACAGGCCTTGATGCCCTAGGCATTAAGTGGAAGCACAACCCAAACCTTGTGCGTGGCCTTGATTACTACAGCCATACCGTATTTGAAGTTCACAGCGATGCACTAGGTGCGCAAAGTCAGGTGCTATCGGGTGGCCGCTACAACGGCCTTATTGGCCAAATGGGCGGCGACGATGTGCCAGCTATTGGTTTTGGCTCAGGCATGGAACGCCTAGAAGCGCTTATGCCTGCACTGCCTGACCTGCCACGCCCAATTGCGATTGTTGCCATGGGTGAAAATGCCCGTAACGCCGCTATTAAGGTGAGCGAAGACCTACGTGCTGAGGGCCATACAGTTGCAATGCCCCTTGAAGAAACAAGCTTCAAGAGCCAGTTTAAAAAGGCTGATAAAGCCAACGCCAACTGGACCATTATCATCGGTGAAGATGAAGTAGAAAAAGGCGAGTGCGGCGTGAAGAACATGGAAACAGGCGACCAAACAACTGTGCCATTTGGCGACGTTGTAGCCTTTGTAAGCAAGAAATAACGTTTAAGGTTAATCTGAACAATGATGACACAGCCAAATAGCTTTGTATGGGGGGTACAGCACGATACCTGCCCACTTGAGCTGCGTGAAGCGCTGGCTAAAGTGTCGTCAGACGATGTAAGTCATCACCTGAAAAATCTTGGTATCGAAGAAAGCATGGTGCTTTCAACCTGTAACCGTTTTGAGGTTTACGGCCATGGCCTAAACGATGGCCATAGCGATGCGCTAACATACCGCCTAGCGGATATGGCAGGTATTAAAGCGCAAGACCTACAGCATCATATGTTCCATAAAACAGGCCTTAAAATGGTGCGCCATGGTTTTGGCGTAGCGGCATCACTTAATTCAATGGTGGTGGGTGAGCCTCAAATTTTGGGGCAGATGAAGCAAGCCTACAAAACAAGCCTTGATAAAGGCTTTGCAGGCCCATTCCTTGACCGCTTTGCAAGCACGGCCTTTAAGGTTGGTAAGCGTGTTCGCACCGAGACTGCTATCGCCCGTGAGGCTGTTTCAGTGGCATCGGTTGCTGTGCGCCTTGCTGAAAACATTTACGGTAGCATGAAAAACACAACCGTTCTGCTTATTGGGGCAGGGGAAATGTGCGAGAATGCCGCCCAACACCTTAAAGCGGCTGGCGTAACTGATATTTTAGTGTGTAACCGCAGCCCAGAACGTGCGCAAAACCTTGCCACTCGTTTTGATGCCAATGTTATTGCCTTTGATGATATGGCCGAAGCTCTAAGCCGTGCCGATATTGTGCTAACAAGTACAGGCAGTAAAACCTATGTGGTATCAGCCGAGATGGCCCACGCTGCGATGGTAAAACGTAATCAGCAGCCATTGCTGTTTGTTGATATGGCCATGCCACGTGACGTTGACCCAATGATTCACGAGCAAGAGAACTGCTACGTGTATGATCTTGATAGCCTAGGCCAGCTTGCGGCTAAAGCGCAGAAGAAGCGCAACCAAGCTAAAGTTGAAGCTGAGGCGATTGTAGACCAAGAGGTTGGTGTGTTTATGCAGTGGCTTACTGCGCGCCAACAGTCAAATACAATCAAAGTGTTACGTGAATATTTTTACCAAGCACGTGAAGATGTTTTGAGCAAGAACTTGGACGCTGAAGAAGCAACCCGACTGCTTGTAAACAAGCTACTACACGCACCAGTTTCAGCTGTGCGCCGAGGCGAGCTAGATAAACAAACTGCCGCCGCACTAGAAGACATTTTTACAAACGATACTAACTTTTAACGGACGTTGAAGAGTCATGAATATCCTACCTAAACTAGAAGCCATTGAAGCACGCCATAAGAAGCTAGCCGTAGAGCTTAGCCAGCCAGAGGCAACAAACGACATGGAAAAGTTCACGAGCCTGAACAAGGAATACGCTGAACTTACACCAGTTGTTGATAAATTTAAGGTGTACCGCGAACTGCTTAAAGAGCGTGATGACCTTAATGAAATGATTGAAGATGGCTCAGACGCTGAGATGGCCGAAATGGCCGAGATGGAACTTGGCGCTTTGCAAAAGAAAATCCCTGCTGCGGAAGAAGAGCTTAAGCTTGCCCTTATCCCGAAAGATGCCGCGGATGACAAAAACGTTATTATTGAAATTCGTGCTGGTACGGGCGGTGATGAAGCTGCGCTGTTTGCGGCTGATATGTTCCGTATGTACTCAATGTACGCCGAGAAAAACCGCTGGAAGGTTGAAGAACTTTCACGTACTGAGACTGCCCTTGGCGGTATCCGTGAGATTGTAGCCAACATTGCGGGCCCAGGCGTATTTGCAAAAATGAAGTTTGAATCTGGCGTGCACCGTGTGCAGCGTGTGCCCGACACTGAAACCCAAGGCCGTATTCATACCTCGGCTTGTACTGTAGCGGTACTTCCTGAAGCGGAAGAGGTTGACGTGAACATTGAAGCTAAAGACATTCGTATTGATGTATTCCGTGCGTCAGGCCCTGGTGGTCAGTCAGTGAACACGACCGACTCGGCCGTACGTATTACCCACTTGCCAACAGGTATTGTGGTAAGTAGCCAAGATGAAAAGTCGCAGCACAAGAACAAAGAGAAGGGTATGAAGATTCTTCTAGCCCGTGTGCTTGACCACGAACGTGCCATCGTTGATAGCGAGCGTGCGGCCGACCGTAAGAGCCAAGTGGGCTCGGGCGACCGTAGTGAGCGTATCCGTACATACAACTACCCGCAGGGGCGTATTTCGGATCACCGCATCAACCTTACCCTGCATAACCTTAGCAACTTCATGAACGGCGACTTGGACGAAATGTTTAACAGCCTTATCCGTGAAGACCAAATGGCTAAGCTTTCTTCACTAGAAGAGTAAGAAGGTTAAGGGTGCTTACATACCAACAAGCCCTTATCGAGACGGCAAGCCGCCTAAAAGAATCAGGCAGCACAACGCCTGAGCTTGATGCACTGCTGTTGCTTTGCCATGTAACGGGTAAAGACCGTATTGGCGTGTATGCCACCCCTAAAGAACCACTGACCAGTGAAGAGTACTCAAAGTTTGATAACCTCGTAGGCCGCCGTGAAAAGGCAGAGCCTATGGCCTACATTCTAGGCGAAAAGGGCTTTTGGGAGTTTGACCTTAAAGTACGTAAAGGTGTGCTTATTCCGCGCCCTGATACTGAAAGCTTGGTTGAGGCTATTCTTGATATTCATAAAGACCGTAACGCTGAACTTAACATCCTTGAGTTAGGTGTGGGCACAGGCGCTATTATTCTAAGCCTGCTACATGAAATGCCAAATGCCAAAGGGCTAGGGGTTGATGTAAGCCCTGATGCACTTGCTTGCGCTGAGGAAAATGCCGAGGCCAATAACCTAGACGACCGCCTAACGCTGCGTGCTAGTAGCTGGTTTGATAATGTAAGCGAAGATGGTTTTGACGTTATTGTGTCAAACCCGCCGTACATCCGTACCGATGATATCCCCAACTTGATGCGTGACGTTGCGCACCACGAGCCTAGCCTTGCCCTTGATGGTGGCAATGACGGGCTTGACGCATACCGCCACATTATTGACGAAGCGCCAGCAAAGCTAAAAGCAGGGGGCTTGCTTGCTTTTGAAATTGGATACGACCAAGCAGATGACCTTAAAAAACTGCTGAAAGACAGCGGCAACTTTACCCCAGCCGTTATCGTAAAAGACCTTGCCGAGCACGACCGTGTTGTTTTAGCACACCGCCTTTAAATAAATTACCCATTCAGCGCTAAACCCTTTATGCAGGCTTAAAAGCCATGCTAGGCTTATGAGGTAATAAAAATTAATTAAGTGACCCGACATATGTTCAAATTGCCTAAAGCCACATTGTACATTGTGCCAGTTATCGCAAGCATTGGCCTTACAGCCTGCTTTGGTGAGTACCGCCATGATTTGATTCCGGCAAATGCCTCAACATTCTTCCATGCCTATGAAGAGCGCAGCGAAGATATGCGTGAAGCCCTAAAAGGCACAGATGTTGTCTTTAACATGGGTCGTTTTGTTGACCACCGTATTCCAGAAGCACACTCAAGCTATGAGCCTCATATTGTATTGCACACC
This sequence comes from Proteobacteria bacterium UBA6503, assembly GCA_002436405.1. Taxonomy (GTDB): domain Bacteria; phylum Pseudomonadota; class Alphaproteobacteria; order UBA1280; family UBA6503; genus UBA6503. Next base: position 631,941 of record DJLZ01000005.1, on the reverse strand, counting down.
TACAACCCAGACCGTTTGCCTGGTAGTGCGCCTGCCTTTGTACGCTCTGTGATTGAAGAAAGCTTTAACGTTAACCGTGATGTGGCAAACCCGCAAGTGCGCGAAATTATGTTTGAACTACGCGATATTGATTTGCGTATTCTAAACGGTAACTTTATTTCAGGTAAATTTGGCCGCTACTACACCCGCATTGCCGCTGATGTGAATGTACGTGATAGCCAAGGCAATGTGCTTGTGGATAAGCCATACGAAATGGAACTTGAGACCATTCGTCAAAGTTTTTCAGGGCAGCAGCCATCAGAAGCTGAAGACTGGAACGACATGAGCCGTACCATGAAGCTGTTGTTGCGTAACCTTTCGTTCGAAATTATGAACGATGCATTGAACGCACAAGGCTATGAAGTGCATAACCAAAAGCTTAAGGACAATCCTAAGCGCCTTAGCAACGAGGTTTTTGCTGAGTAATTGATTACCCTTTTGCAAGGCACTTCCTGCCGAAAGCAGGTAGGACGGCATCCCGCAGGGCAAAGCCCGAGGTTGCCGACGGTCAAGCTGAGAGCTTGTAGCAAGAAATAAGCTTTGCTTATGCGCAGCTATATAAAAAAGGCCCCCACATTGCTGTGGGGGCCTTTTCATTCGTTAACGGCGTTTGCGGCTACGGCCCTTGTTACCAAGAGACTTTTTGCCACTGCGCCCCTTGCGGGGCGGCTGAGACACCTTTTGCAGTTCGGCCTGTTCTGCCGGGTAAGGAACATCATTCCAGCCCCCGGGCAGCACTTCCTTGACGATCTTTTTCGTGATCCCAGTCACCCGCTGAAGCAGGTAAAGCTGAAGTTCACGACCTTCGTTGAGATTGAAGGGTTCGCCAACGATCAGTTTGCCGTCCTCAGGCATAGCGCCTTCGTTCGACAGCAGACGACGGTTGCCCGCCAAGTCCACCCCGTGGCGTCCCTGTACCTGCCACACTCCGTAGACCCAAAGGCCGCTGAAGATGGAGGCGATCATGTCCTTTTCCTTCGTGATCGGCTTGAAGCCGGTGAACGGCGTTACTTCCGTACGTTCACAAAGGTCGAGGTACACGTCATATGCACGGTGGAAACGACGCGGGATAATCCCACGTTCTTCCAGCCACGCATCAGGGTTGCGGGGGTTCGCAATCTGCAGATCACGGTAAGTGTCGACGAAGATGTCCTTCATCAGCATGAACTCGCTGTCGTAGGCGTTAGCCTGCGCAACTAGCGACTCATCCTGCGTGTCGTAGATGGCGCGACCAGTGCTGGCCACCGCTACCATGACAAGAACATCTTCCAGGACGTCCCGACGCTGTGCTTCGCAAATCATGCGGGCATAGTTCGGGTCCACCGGAAATGTCACCATTTCCTCACCAAGCTTGGTGAGTTTGTTACCCTTGTTCAGGGCACCAAGCATCTGAAGACGCTTGCGGGACACTTCCAGCTGCTCTTTGCTCGGGGCATCGAGCCACTGCATCCGCTCAGGCGTGAACCGACCACGTGCCAGCCGCAGGACGAGACCGTCCAGTTGGCTTGCGTTGATGGCCGGAACCGGGAAAGCCCGGCGCCGTTCACGGGGGGTGCCGCAAAGGAACGACTCACCGGGACGAACCCGGCCAGCACGACCCTTGCGCTGATCACAGTCAGCCACCGAGGTCAGGCACTTGGCCAGACCTGGAATGCCGTACTTGTCGACCGTCGGGCGACGTTCGAGGCCAAGGTCAACCACCACATCCAGATCCGGAATGGTAATCGACGTCTGCGCAATGTTCGTAGCCACCACGACCTTCGGTCGCGGATAGTCGGTCACGAACACCTTGTCACGCTCTTCCTTTGAAAGATCGGCGTACAAGGGCAGTACCTCAACATCGAGGCCACAGGTTTCGAAGCCTTCCACCCAGGTCAGGATCTGGCGAACGCCCGGCAAAATCACCAGGACGTTTTTCTGATCCATCAGGGCTTCCACTGCCGTATCGAATGCCGCATCCTGGTGGATGAGATTTTCGGTAACGGGGAAGGTCCGTCCGCTCACGTGAATGTGCGGAATGTGGCCGAACATCGGCGAAAGCCATGCCTGCAGGCGATCCACATCAGCCGTAGCCGACGAGAACACCAGACGGAACTTCGCACCACGCTTGATACGCTCGATCAGCACCGCCACCAAGGTGTCGATGTTTTCGCTGCGCTCGTGATGTTCGTCGATGACGATGACAGCGTCTTCGCCGTCCGAAATACCGTTGCCATGAACTTCCTGCGCCAGCTGCAAGCCATCGGTGATGAAAACCACCTTGGTCTGCTTGCCAGTGCACTTGTTCAGGCTCGACATGTAGCCAACAGTCTGGCCAACATCTTCACCAAGCGCCGATGCCACGAACTCAGCAACCGAAGTTGCTGCCGTGATACGCGGCTGCGTGATGCGAATGTCTGAATAGCCAGCCCGATAAAGGATCTGTGCGATCCCCGTGGTCTTACCGCTGCCAGTTTCACCCGTAAGGATGGAAACCTGGTTTTCGCGAACTGCCTTATTAATCTCTTCAACATGGTTGAAGACAGGCAGATCAGCGGGGAAGTACCCGTTGCTGTTGTTGGTCATAAATGACTCCTATAGAAAGAGAGGAGGAAAGAAAAAAGGTAAACCTTTAGAAGGATAGATAATCTTATTTTTAAGACCCTTCTTTTATAAGGTCTAAAGGGGCGTCTTACAAGGGGAGAAGTGTATACATTTGCCAAAAAAACATAAAAAATTGTAATTGCAATTTTAGCGGCTTAAAAATACAGCGTGTGTAGGTAAATTTGCTGCCTAATTAAATCCTAAAAATCGTACGCTAACCCCTTGTAAAGTGGGGGATAGGGGATTATACCTTGTATATATATTCGTATATCTTTCGTCACTTTTTCTTTTAGGAGACTTATCATGCTTCTTCAGAAGCTCCTTCGCGCGTTCATGTTTTCGAGCATTCTCGGCATGTTCGGTGGCCTCTTCGCCAGCCTCGTTCTGATGGCCGTTGGTCTTTACCAGCTCGCCTCGTATCCGGTTCTGGCTGTCGCCATTGCTGTGACGGTTTTCGTCGTTCGGGTTTTCGTTGTCGGTTACGACAACAGCACCCCCGACAGCCCCAGCAACGCCAACGCATAACGAAATGAAAACCCCTGCCATACGGTGGGGGTTTTCTGCATTTGTAAGGCTATCCGCGACTGTCAGTAATTAGTTGGTAAAAATTTATTTTAACTACCATAAGTTTCAGCGACACTTCTGGGGGGAAGATTGTTTTAATAGCTAATCTTGTGTGGAGAGTCTAATGATAAAATCACTTATAAAATCAAAAAAAGATAACTCAAACAACATCTTAACTGCTCTTGATAAGAGTCAGGCGTTAATTCACTTTGATCCTCAAGGCAATATTTTGTGGGCCAATAACAACTTTTTAAAAACAATGGGTTACGATTTAGACGAGGTTGTTGGTAAACACCATAGGTTGTTTGTTGATAAACGATATGGCGAGTCGGAAGAGTATGAAAATTTTTGGCAACGCTTACGTGAAGGAAAGTTTGCCGCAAACCGATTTAAACGTTACGGGAAAGGCCAAAAAGAAGTTTGGATTCAAGCCTCATACAACCCAATTTATGATAGTAAAGGTAATGTTGAGCGTATTGTTAAACTTGCCAGTGATATCACAAATTCAGTTGTAAAAACCCGTCAGTCATTTGACCGTGTGCAAGCTGTTATTCGTTTTGACATGAATGGCAATATTCTTGAAGCCAACGAGAACTTTTTAAAGACCACAGGCTATAAGCTTGAAGATATTGTAGGCCAACACCACAGCCTTTTCTGTGATAAAGCCTACGCTGAATCTTCAGAGTATAAAAACTTTTGGGATAATTTACGTGAGGGTGTTCTGCAAGACGGTGAGTTTCAGCGTGTAGGTAAAGATGGTCGCCGTATCTTTTTGGCAGCATCGTACACCATTGAATATAACAACGAAGGCAAGCCCGAAAACGTTGTGAAGTATGCCTCTGATATTTCAAACAAGAAAGAAAACCAAAACAGTATGGTGCATTCTATTCAGTCGACGACATCAGCGACGAATGAGTTGAGTGCATCTATCCGAGATATTGCAAACAACCTTACGAACGTTAACCAGAATATTCAAAATATTGAAGGCATGTCGGAAGAAACTAAAAAGTCAGCTGCTGATTTGGAAGTTTCAGTTGCTGCGATGACAGAAGTCTTGGCGTTTATTCAAGACGTGTCTGAGCAGATTAACCTCCTAGCGCTTAACGCGGCTATTGAGGCGGCTCGGGCAGGCGAGGCAGGTCGTGGCTTTGCCGTCGTGGCCGATGAGGTTAAGAAGCTTGCAAGCTTAACCAATGATTCGTCAAAGAAGATTGTGACCGAGATTAATGCCGTTAAGGTATCATCTGAAACGGTAACATCAGCAATGCAACATATTAACGAAGCAATTCGTGATGTGTCGCAAGTGGCAGAGCATGTGTCGCTTTCAGTAAAGGAACAATCTGTCGCAACTAATGATATCTCAGAACACATGACCACACTGGCCGAGCTTTCAGCAAAAGCCGTATAACACTGAGTATCTTAAAAGGCTGCTTTATCTTTGGGTAAAGCAGCTTTTTTTATTGTAAAATTTATGGGGCATTACTATATTTCAAATTAACAATTATCTAAGTTCCTTTTTCTCCTGTTCCTCTATCCGTAAAGGACACCTTATGTTTGACAATTTCCTTGGTAACCTGCTGTGCGCAGCAATCGTCGCCTGGCTTGCCGAATGGCTGTTTCCGAACATCCTCGCGGCTGTTTTCGGTGTCACTGGCATGGCCAGCATCGGCACGTTCGAACTGGTGATGTTCCTCGTGTTCGTGGGCCTCAGCATCAATGATGGCCTCAAAGCCCGAGCCCGCGCCAACCAGAGCAAGAACGACAAGTCCGACGACGATAAGTCGTAACTTTTAACGCAAAAACCCCCTCGCACTGGCGAGGGGGTTTTATATGTAAAATCCTTGAAAAGACAATGGCCAATTCACATACTTTATATGTAGGGGCAATTAAGGGGCCAAACATATATGCAAAACGACGTTCTAAAGTTTATTCCAGTATCCAACCTTACCGAGGTGCGTAAACATCACCCACAAGGGGCACTAGCACCACAAGGCGATGCCATTACACTTGCCCGCCGACTTCACCAGCGTATGCAAGTTCACAAGATGGGAACTGATCAAGGCTTTGAGCGTATTGCCGCAGGCGAACTTGCCGTAAACCAACAAACCCTTAATAAGGCCCACGGCCTAATGGACGCCCTTGGCGCTATTCAGATGGCTGACCGCCACCAAGACACAGCCTTTTATGATGAAAATAAGCTTGTTATGCCTGAGGGCTATGAGCCTATGGCAAGCTTTGGCACACGCCGCTTTTTGCATGTGCCTTACGAGACTAATGCCGCTTACCAAGAAGGCAAGAAAAACGGCGACTTTGCCGAACGCCTAGAAGGCCAAGCCCGAGAGCGTTATGCCTTACCAGAAAGTTATGACTTTAATAAAGGCGCTGTAAAAAGCGCAGGTCGACATGCCAACGTGGGCTCAGAAGGTATTATTAACCATCCAGAAACTGGTCTACAAGCAGGGGCCTTTATTAACCACGAGCGTAAATCAGTGGTGATTGGCTTTGCGGGCCTAAACTTTGAAGGCAACGAAATGAGCGATGCTTTGATTACAGGCGGTAAGCGCCAGTACGAAGCTGTGCAGCAAGAAATAAAAGATCTACTACAAAGTGGTGAGATCCCTGACGATTACGAGGTTGTATTTAGTGGTCACAGTATGGGGGCTGCCATTAGCCAGCGTGCCATTTATGATGTGAAGCAAGACCCTGAGCTGCGCCACGTGAATGCCCGTGCCATTAACTTTGATGCCCCGCAAGTTGGGAACCAAATTAAAGACTTTGACCCTGCGCGCGTAAAACCTGAAGAGTGTATTAACGTAAACTTTACCAGCACGATGGGCCGCATCGATTTTAGTAAGCTACCAGGGAACCTTTATGGCGGCGGCCATGTGGGCGGTGGCTTTTACGAGATGGACGTAAACTTTGAAGGCAAAGAAGATATCGCCGACCTTACTGCCGATGGTAAAGACAAGCTTGGCACAAAACTTAAAATTGCCCGAGGCATGGTAAACCACCAAATGATTAACGGTGTTGAGGCTTTGGTTAGTAAGCATGTGATGACGGGTAAAGATATTCCGTACGTTCAAACCGCTAAAGGGCAAGAACATGACAGAAGCGACGGTCTAGAGAATGGTATGGATCAAGAGCCTGCGTTTTCTCGTTAAATGATTCACGCCTTAAATACACAGCCCCAAGCTTGCTTGGGGCTTGTTTTTTTACAGTGAAACCCCATATATTTCATACAAGTAGAGTATCTTCAATTTTCAGTTTTAACACAGGAGCCTTTAATGGCTTGTTTCCCAATGCTTCGTTCCATCGCTTGTGGTTTTGTTGGTGGCTTTATTGCTGCTTGTATTGCAATGCCCCTTGCGCTTAACGGTATCATCTCTGACGATGCTGCTGTTGGAACAGTTGCTTTCGCTTATACAATTGTCGGCCTGGGCTGGCTTTTGATTTGCGAAACGCCAAAAAAATAACGAAAGAAAGCCATCCCTCTGGGGTGGCTTTTGCTATTTATGCGGCCTAAGGTGTTGAAAAATCATAAACTCTCCATATACCTAATATACAGCTTTATCAAAAAAGGAATAATACACACCATTTATATGCGGCAAGATGTACTAAGATTTATACCAGTTTCAAACCTAACAGATGTTAGAACCCAGCACCCGCAAGGGGTGCTTGCACCACAGGGCGATACCACCATTCTCGCACGCCGCCTTCATCAGCGGATGCAAATTCACAAAATGTCAACCGAACAGGGCTTTAGCCAAGTTGCACAAGGTAAGGCCACACTAAATGAAAGCGCTATGCTGAAAGCCCATGGCTTGATGGATGCTCTTGGTGTTATTCAAGCTGCCGACCGCCACCTTGATACGGCCTACTATGAACAAAACAAAGCGTTACTGCCTGAAGGATACGAACCCATTGAAAGCTTTGGGACGCGTAATTTTATTCCGGTAACTTATGAAAACACCGAAGCCTACAAGGCTGCCCGCAAAGACGGAAGCTATACCGAAGATCTGTAGCAAAGCACTCGTGAGCTTTATGATGAAGCACCGCCTCAAAAATTCTCAAAAGGGGTTTTGAAGGAATGCCATAAGGTTGCCAATATCGGAACGCCTGGGCTTATTAACCACCCTGATACAGGTTTGCAGGCAGGGGCCTTTATTAACCACGAGCGTAAGTCAGCTGTTATTGGTTTTGCAGGCCTTAACTTTGAACCTAATGAATACCGAGATGCCATTTTGAACGGCGGTAAACGCCAGTTTGAAGCGGCACAGCAAGAGGTTAAAGACCTACTCCTTAGCGGAGAAATCCCCGAAGATTATGAAGTCACAATTTGTGGCCATAGTATGGGGGCTGCGATTAGCCAGCGTATGATATATGCCATTAAGGAAGACCCTGAGCTGCGCCATGTGGATGCACGTGCCGTTAACTTTGATGCGCCACAAGTGTGTAACTTGATTGAAAACTATGAACCAACCCGCGTAAAGCGCCATGAATGCATCAATATAAACTTTACCAAAACAATAGGCAGCCTAGACTTTAGCAAGTTACCTGGGCGTTTTTATGGCGGCGGGCATGTTGGCGGTGGGTTTTACCAAATGGAGTCAAACTTTGCTGATAAAGCTGAACTGGCAGACTTTAATACAAAAGGGTCGGAATTGTTTAGCACCACAGGCCGTTTGGCACGTGGGCTTGTAAATCACCAGATGATTAATGGTGTTGAGACGATGGTCAGTAAACACCTGATGACGGGTAAAGAAGTGCCTTTTGTTGAAACGGGTACTCCTAAGGTAAAAGAACGAGAACCTCAATATGGCCTTGAGCCAAGTTTTGCTTAATTGATTCATTAATTAGCAATAAAAAAGCCACCCCAATCGGGGTGGCTTAGTCGTTAGTGGGTATTAGGCTTTGTCGTCATACGACGGGAAGTTGGTCTGAATCGGCGTGACGATTTCATCCTTACCATCCACAAGAGGACGGCGGGACTCGTTGCCCTTGATGAACTTGCCAGTGCTCAGCATTTCGCTGATGCCGTCGATGTATTCAGCTTCCATATCGACGTAGCGATCTTCGCCCATGCCAGCATAATAAACCCAGACGTATTTGAATTCGCCTGGTTTATTACTTCGGCCGTAAATGGCGATGCCTCGAAAATCACCCGACTGAGCCTCACGGCGGAGGTACTCAGCCATGAAGGGGGTAGAGGCAACCGGCGTGTTTGACGGCGGCTTTTGGTTTTGCTTGCGGTAGGCCTCACCAGCTTTGCGCACCTGACGCAGCATCGAAACCGATAGACGAATATCGTCCAGCGCGTTATGCACGCCCGAGCGGTCAACGTCCATAAACGTGAACTGCTCGTCCGAGTTTTCGAGGCCGAAAGCTGCAAAGCCAAAGCTGAAAGCATCCAGCGCACGGTGGATAAACTTCAGCTGCTCATTGATTTCGGCCATCAGCTGCTGCGTGAAGGACTGGTCAAAGCTGGGGTTGTGCCCCATGAAAAGCTTTGCTTCCTGCGGCGGCAACCAACGCTGAATCACCTGCAGCACTTGGCGGGCAACGGTCGCCATATCGGGCGAGCTTGCAAGCTGTGCTTGGCTAAGGCCGTGAACGGCTTCAGCTTGGGTGCTCCAGTCGAAGCGGGTGGGGTCAAAGCGGATGGTGCTGTAGTAGCTATCCACTTCTTCGAGGGTGTGAGTGTCGAGAACCAACAGCGCAATGGAAATGCACTGGGAGGGCTTTTGGCCATCCTTTTCGGTACCGGGGCGAATAATGCCCGAAGTCTCAACATCCACGGCAATAAAATAACCGGGAAGTTTCTTACCCATAGGAATTTACCTTTGTGGTGTGAAAGAAAAACAAAAAGAGAAGATAAATAAATATTAAGTCAGTTTTACCACGCAGCTTGCGAATCTTAAACACAAAAAAACAGCCCCGCAAAATGCGGGGCTGTTTATCGTTAAAGGTTAGTTGATCTGGATGCCACGGTCGACGCCGGATTCGAACGCGTCGTTCGAGTGCTCGCTCTTGATGACCTTGTAGTCATCGAGGTTGATGCTCGGGTAACCGGCCATGCCGAACCAGATGCGACCCCAAAACGAGCCAAGCTCGGTCTGGTAGGTGCGCTTCTTGTCGATCAGAGCAGTCTGACCATTCTGGAACTCGTTGCGGCCGGCTTCGATGATGCGCTGAATCTGCACATACACAGCCGAGTCGACGTTCGGGTTCTGTTCCTGGATCCACTGGAAGACAGCCTGCGAGCCATCTTCACCGTAGCGGCCGGCCATGGCAGCACCGATGACTTCCTTCAGGTCGTCGGCGTACATGTCGGGCACTTGGGCGGCTTCGGCGACCTTCAGCGAGTAGTTCGAGAGAATGTTCTGATTCTCTTCGTACTGAGCGATGATGCCTTGCTCCATTTCGTTGCCGCGGTCGTAGTAGCTGACGTAGGTCCCGAAAACAGCGAAGCCGATGACGGCCAGAACGGCCACAATGCCAAGAAATATCTTCATAGGTATTCTCCACCTTGAATGTTACAGAAAATGAAAAGAGGGGTAGTTTAAAGTTACCAGCGGCGCCGTTGATAGCCGCCAAAGCGACCACGCATCACACCGCGGCGGTTTTCGTTGTAGGTTACAGCTGCTGCGGCGATGAGGTTTGCAAGCAAACTCAAAATCACAGCCAGTACCTTTTGGCCGCCCGAAGGCTGAATGGCCGCAGCCAGATACTCGTAGTCAGCCATTTCGGGCCGATCATAAAGTTCTGTGATGTTGGTACTGATGGCCGAAGCCACAGTTGCACCATCAAGGGTGTTGCCATCAAGCAGTTGGTCACGCAAGGTCACCTTAAACAGCTCGTTGCCGGCATTGCCAGCAAAGGTAATGACATCAGCCCAGGCGACAGTTTCGGCGGTCTCATCCGTACCGAGCAAAACGATAATATCGTTCTTGTTGCCACCAATCCATGACGCCTCAACCTTATAGCGGTAGTTGGGGTCAGGGGCGTTGACAACAATCACAACCACATTTGCCTGCTTTTGCGGGCCAAGGGTCATGAGCGCAGTATTCAGATGAGCGTTGAGCACATCTGCATCGGCATACGTTACGCCCACGGTCAACACACGGTCGATGCGGTAGTAGTCGTATACCTCAGGGTAATTCGGAACATCGGGCAGGGCATCGTTTTCCGCTTCACTCAGGTTATAGAGCGATTCGGGCACGGCCTGAACGTAGTTCTTGTAGCGATGCTCAACCGAGGCAGGTTCGCCAATTTCCACTTGCGCCCAGCGGGGCGGTGTGTGGGAACCACGGCGATCCACGCGACTGATTGTCAGGTCACCGGCAGTGGTGTAGACAACCCAGTCCCAGTCGTTTGAGTGTTCATAGCACGTTTGGCACGTACGGTTGCCGTCACGGTCGGTGGTGCAAAAGCACTCGTAGCTGTGTGAGCACGAAACCCAAACCTGTTTTTTGTCAGTCACCTGACCGTTCCAGATTTCAGTATCCGTAATTTGCTGCGCACGGCTAAGGTGCCACATGCCCGCCATAACAAGACAGCCCGCAAGAATCGAAGCGCCTAATGCCATGAACGAGAGTGTCGGTTTGTTGCGAAGGTAAGTGGCGAACCAAATACCAAACGGCACCAGAACCGGCACCAGCAAAAGCCAGTATAATCCAGCCATGTTGGGTCCTCTCTGTAAGGGGATGGAAGGTAGAATAAGAAAAGAAAATGTGAAGATAAAATATAACCACCCACATATAGGCCAGTTTGAGGGGGAATACAACAGGTTTTGTATACAAAATGAGGCTATGTAAATGCATAAAAAACAGCCCCTCGGTTAAGAGGGGCTGTTTACGTTAATTGTGTTGCTGTGGCTTGCTAAGATTACTTTTTAGCCTGCTTCAAGCGGCGGTACGAAAGGTGACCCAGCTTGCCAGCGCCTGCACCCATAAACAGGGCAATGCCCAGGGTGAGGATCATATCCATGTTATGGAAGCCTGTTACGGCCATCAGCAGACCACCGCCGAACATGGCAATTGCCATGAAGGTGTGACTGAAGATGTACACGCAGGCACCCAACACAAGCGGATGACACTTGCCGCCGTAAAGCAGCTTGCCCGTACCCGCATGGATGATGATGCTAAGAACAGCAAAGCCCATGATGACGAAGCCAGCATGCTCAGCTTCCATGTGACCATGGTGCCCGTGATGGCCACCATGACCGCCGTGCCCACCAGTGGTGATAAGAATCACCGCCATAATGAACAGGTAAGCTGCGATGGCAAGGCCGCCATAACCTTCGGTTTTGGCACGTGCAGTATCGGGCAGGCGAGCTGCCACAATTTGCACGGTCATTGCCAAGGCAAGCAGGCCGCTATGGCCCAGCATGTCAAGGCCATCGGCCAGCAGAGTGCTGATACCCAGCATTGCACCGGTGGTCAGCTCAAGCCCGGCAAAGCCAAGCATGATGAGCAAACCCCACAACAGGCGCAAACCTGGGGTTGTCTTGTTGTTGTCCACAAGGAACTCCTTATACAAGTATAAAAGTAAAAGAGAGAGTCTTAAAACCCGCGCTTATCACCCGATGATACAGCATTAACGCCGTATTGTTCAAGTGCCGCGGCCATCAGGTTCTCGGTCAGCGCCGGAAGCTCGTCACGGTCGACGGGGGCTTCGAACGGCTTACGAGCCGTCGGACGCAGAATGCACGAGCAGTTCATCACGTGAACCAGCTCAAGGCCGTAACCCGAAAGAACCGACTGCACATGCAGGCCAATTGGCGTGACCAGCAGCATGGCGTGAAGCACAGCGTCGTTCAGACGGTCTTCTTCCAGCTGGTTGGCTTTTTGGAACATGCGGTACATGATACCGTCATCCGACTTGAACGCTGCGGTCAGCAGAACGTTGTAAAACGCTGCAGGCACGTTGCGCCCGTAGGTGGAGTACAGCTCGTTGATGGCTGCAAGCACGCACTTGTCGAAGGCTTCGGTTGCGTTGTCACGCAGTTTGGCAAGGTCCGGGTAGGCCGTAGGCAGCAGGTCGTTAGCAAGTGCTTCGATGGCCAGTGTGGCCAGCGGGGTGCCGTTGTCAGCGAAACTTGCCATCAGGGCTTTTTCGACGCCTTCACCATGAGTGACAGCTTTGATTTGGGCAGTGAGGGGTGCAGTTGCACCAAGAGAGGCTTGAGTTTTCATGTGTTACATGACTCCTGTGTAAGCGTAAAAGAATATAGAAGATAAACTATTCATGCCGCCTTATTACACCAAAAAAGGGTTTGTGTACAGTGGGACTATAACGTACTCTGTTAAAACTTTAGGCCTGTGGCAAAATTAGAACATAAATAAACAGGCATATTAATCATAAAGGTTTTAAACGATGGATCATCACGCAGTTGAGCTATTTATGCTGCTACTTATTCTGGCTACTGGCGCGCAGTGGCTTGCTTGGAAACTTCATGTACCAGCGATTATTCTACTTTCAGCAGTAGGTATTTTGCTAGGGCCTGGCCTTGATGTGCTTAATCCGCATAACCAAATGGGCGATATGCTAGGCATGCTGGTTTCGATGGCGGTAGCTGTTATTCTTTTTGATGGGGGGCTTAGTCTTAAGTTTTCTGAGCTTCGTGAAATTCGTCGGGCCGTTTGGCAGCTTGTGTGGCTTGGGGGCTTTTTAAGTTGGGTACTTATTACACTGGCAGCTGTTTATGTAGCTGGCCTTTCGTGGGGTGTCTCAATCGTATTCGGTGGTATTTTGGTGGTAACGGGGCCAACGGTTATTATCCCGCTATTGCGTCAGGCAAAGCTTAACAGCCGTGTGGCATCAGTCCTGAAGTGGGAAGGTATTGTTGTTGACCCTGTAGGCGCGATGTTTGCGGTTATTGCCTATGAGTTTTTGACCCAAAGCAGCATGCAGTCAGACCCTGTGGCAAGCGCCATTGACCTGACCGTTATTATCCTCTTTATCGCAGCGGCAAGTGCTGCCTTTGGCCGTGCTATGGTTTGGCTGATGCGCGATGACCACCTACCTGAATTTTTGAAGGCGCCTGTAACCCTTACCGCCGTTGTAACTGGCTACGTTATGGCCAACATGGTGCTAGAAGAGGGTGGTCTAATTGCTGTAACCGTTTTGGGTATGGTTTTGGCCAACAGTAAAATTTCAAGCGTGGATGAAATCCGTCGTATTAAGGAATACCTAAGTATTATCCTAATTTCATTCTTGTTTATTCTACTTACAGCAACGCTGACCGTTGCTGATATTCAGCAAATTGGCCTGCGCGACATCTTGTTTATTTTGGCAATGATTGTTGTTGTGCGTCCGTTGGTGGTGGCAATGTCGACTAAGGACACGTCACTTTCATTGAATGAAAAAATCCTTGTAGGCTGTGTAGCACCTCGTGGTGTTGTATTGGTTGCGATTTGTGGTCTATTGGGCCCAGCACTTGTGGAAGCAGGCTTTGAAGATGGTGCCCGTATGGTGCCGCTATCATTCGCTGTGGTGCTTTCAACAGTTCTGATTTACGGCTTTAGCCTTAAAACACTGGCAACTAAGCTTAAGCTTACCGCAACAAAATCAGGCGGTGTATTGATTGTGGGCGCAAACCCTCTAAGCTCAGAGCTTGCACTACTGCTTAAAGAGCATGAAGTGCCTGTGCTATTGGCTGACCATAACTGGCACCACCTACGTCAAGCACGCCTTGCCAGTGTACCTGTGCACTACGGTGAGATTGCCTCTGAAGAAGCCGAGCACAACATTGAATTTAACCCGTACAGCTTTATTTTGGCGGCAACCGACAACTTTGCCTACAACACACTAGTGTGCAGCCGCTTTGCGCATGAGTTTGGCCGTAATGGCGTTGTGCAGCTTGCTAGCGATAAAGATGATGAGTCTGACCCGAAAGCCTATAGCCACACCTTGCGTGGTCGTACGCTGATTGGTGAAAACGCAAGCTACGATAACCTAATGGCTAAACACCTACAGGGTTGGGAGTTTGCGAGCGTACAACTGACTGATGAATTCAGCTACGCTGACTTTGTAAGTAAGCACGGTGACCATGCAATGCCTGTGCTTTCAATTAGTGGTTCTGGCCGTTTGTACTTTAACAGTGCACAAGTGGACTTTAACCCACCGGAAGGGCACTCATTGGTATTCTTTGCGCCAACTAAAGACCAACGCACGCAAGCTGCGCAAAAGCGTGGCCGTACGGCGGCTGCTAACAAAGCAAAGCCTAACAGCTAATAGTGCCGTTGGTTTTGTATAAAGGAACTTGGTAGGTTTTAAAAACGATGATGAAGTTTGTTACGCCTATTGTTCTTGGTTTATTGGTTGTGGGGTGTTCAAGCATTCCCACGCCAAAAAAACGCATTGATAATGCCAATACTGTCGCCATTAGCGGCGACTTGAAGCCCGTCTTGCTTAAGGTTGATGGTTTTGATATTAAGAGCTATCAAAAACTTTCAACAGAAGTTACCGATAAAGAGCCTTCAGATAAAGCGAGCCCTGCCGCTAATACGCCGCATATTGTGCGCCTATACATTGAAGGTGATGGTTTTACCAACCTAAACCGTGCACAGCCCTCAACAAACCCAACACCTGTACGCCCAGTGGCACTTGAACTTGCCAGTGTGGATGATGCAAGTGATGTGATTTACCTTGCGCGCCTTTGCCAGTACATGAAAAACCCACAATACAAATGCGGTAAAAAGTATTGGACCACCCATCGTTATAGCGGCAACGTGTATAACCTTTATATGCGTATTTTGAATCAGCTTAAAGTGAACTACAACATCGACCAGTTTGAGCTTGTTGGCTTTTCAGGTGGCGGCACACTTGCCACTTTACTTGCCCATACACGTACCGATATTAAGTCGCTCAGAACAGTTGCTGGTAACCTAGATACACTCATGTTTACCCGTATTCATAATATGGAACCTCTTAAACACTCATTGAACCCACTAACCTATGCTGAGCGTGGGAACCGTATTCCGCAGATGCACTTTATTGGCGAAACTGATCACACTATCCCGCCAAATGTGGCTCATAGCTACTTACTTAAGCAAACAGGCAGTAATAACCGAGCCAAAGCACGTATGCACATTGTAACGGGCACCGGGCACGATACGAACTGGCAAGATAAGTGGCCCGAACTACTTAAATATCCGCTACAATAGTGGCCACGTAATGCACTTGTACGAGGTTTGATATGAAGTTTTCTAAAGATGAATGGCGCGAAAAACTAGGCGATAAAGAATTTGAAGTTCTGCGTTGTGAAGGCACCGAAGCGCCAAACTCAAGCCCCTTAAATGCTGAAAAGCGCCCCGGCACGTATGTGTGTGCAGGTTGTGGGCAGCCTTTATTTAAAAGCACAACCAAGTATGAAAGTGGCTCAGGCTGGCCAAGCTTTTACGATGTGATTGATGGCAACGTCGAAACCAAAACTGATTTTAAACTTCTAGTACCTCGTACCGAATACCACTGCGCTAAATGCGGCGGCCACCAAGGCCACGTTTTTGAAGACGGCCCTGCGCCTACTGGCCTACGTTACTGCAACAACGGCGTTGCGCTTAAGTTTATTCCTGATACGGAAGAGGGCACATCATGACCCCTAAAGCTGACCTGCCTCAAAGCTGGCTAACGCACCTACAGCCTGAACTTGAAAAACCCTACATGGAAGAGCTACGCACCTTTTTAAAGGCACGCCAAGCCAATGGTGCACGTATCTACCCAAGTGGGCCTAACTACTTTGCCGCTTTTAAAAAGACGCACTTACCTGATGTTAAGGTTGTTATTTTGGGGCAAGATCCTTACCACAACCCAGGCCAAGCACACGGGCTTTCATTCTCGGTCCCCGAGGGTGAAAAGGTGCCACCATCACTGCGTAATATTTATAAAGAAATTGCGCAATCAATTGGTGGGGAAACCCCAAAACATGGCTGCCTGACTAAGTGGGCTGACCAAGGTGTTCTTCTGCTTAATGCTGTACTAACGGTAGAAGAAAATACACCCGCGGCACACCGCAATAAAGGGTGGGAAACCTTTACAGATGAGGTTATCCGCACGGTTAGTGAACAGCAAGAGAATGTCGTCTTTATGTTATGGGGTGGCTTTGCACGCAGTAAAAAAGGCCTGATTGATACCTCAAAACATATGGTGCTTGAAGCACCACATCCGTCACCACTTTCAGCACATCGTGGCTTTTTAGGGTGCGGCCATTTTGTAAAAACGAATGAATATCTGGCCAAGAACGGTAAAAAGACCGTACAATGGTTTAATTAAAAATAATAATTAGAGTATCCATTTATGAAACGTAAGCATCTACTACAGAAGTATAACCTTCTAAAGCGCACACCACGTCGTCAAACACGTACGGCTGCCGGTGTAAAACCAGGCGTGATTGAAGCTGTGCCTGAAGCGCAAGAAACTGTAATGACAGTTATGGCTTACGACTCTAACGAGAAAGACATCCTCGAAACGGTTGTAACGTCAATTGATGAAGTAGCTAAACTTGCTAAAAAGTGGAACACCGTTTGGCTTAACATTACTGGCCTTAAAGACGTTGATGCCATTACAACAATGGGTAAAACCTTTGCGTTTCACGACCTTGCAATGGAAGACGTGATGAAGCTGCACCAGCGCCCTAAAGCTGAAGACTATAAAGACCACACCTACATTGTTGTGCGCATGCCTCATAACAGCCCAGAGGGCCTTGCCGAACTTGAGCAGGTAAGCATGTTTATTAAAGAGAACCTTGTGATTACCATCCAAGAGCATGACGGCGATAGCTTTGAGCGCATCCGCGAACGCCTGCGTGAAGGCAAGGGCCGCATTCGTGGTACAGGTGCCGAATACCTAGCTTATGCCCTTATTGATGCCACGGTTGATAGTTACTTCCCAATCCTTGATGCCTTTGCAGACAACCTAGACTCTATGGAAGATGATATTCTGAATAACCCATCAGAAGATATGCTTCAGGTTATCCATACCGTTAAAAACCAGCTGCAGACGATGCGCCGTTCAGCTTGGTTTACTCGTGACATGCTTTCAAGCCTGCTGCGTGATGAAAACTTTATTACCGAGAAAAGTGAAAACTTTTGGCGTGACTGTTACGACCATGCCATCCAAATTATGGATATGGCCGAAACCTTCCGCGAGCGTGCCTCAGGCATGACTGACCTTTATATGTCTGCCGTTAGTCATAAGATGAACGAGGTCATGAAAGTTCTAACTTTGTTTGCCACAATCTTTATGCCACTAGGCTTTTTGGCAGGTATTTACGGCATGAACTTTAACAATGAAGTTTCAGAATGGAACATGCCAGAGTTGCAATGGGCGTATGGATACCCCACATTATTAGGTGTGATGGTACTTGCCGCCTGCGGGATGATTGCTTACTTCCGCATTAAAGGCTGGATTGGTAAATAAGCCTAAAGTAATAGCCAAGTAATTGAAAATAAAGAAGAGACGTTATGAACACGCCCCGCAACGTAGTTGAAGAGTTTGTAAGTACAATGGATGTTAAAGGCGACGAAGCCTTTGACGAACTTTTAGGTTATGTGCTTGCCAAAACCCGCCGCTTTACACTGGCCGAGGCGGGCACTATTTTTGTGTGTGAGCCACTGCTTAGTGGTAAAGACAGCCGCACACTACGATGTGTTTCAGCGCAGAATGATAAAATTGATGTGAGCACTGCAAGCTTTACCATTCCGATTAATGATCAATCAATTGCTGGCTACACGGCAAACCACGGCACACTGTTGAACATTGATGATCTTTACCTGATTCCCGATAATCGCCCGTACGAGTTTAACCAGTCGTTTGATAAAAAAGACGGTTACCGCTCAATGTCGATGCTTTCAGTACCACTGAAAAATATCAAGAACGAAGTTATTGGCGTTGTACAGCTGCTTAACCGTCTGGGTGACGATGTTGATACATACTCAGTCTTTAGTGAAGAAGATGCCCTGCACATGGAAATGCTAGCGCTTATCATCGGTATGATGGTTGAACGCTCGGCCCTAGTTGAAGAAATTAAGCGCCTGCAAGCTGCCGTTCGTGCTGAGGGTGGTCGTATTGACTAATGAAATAACCTATTTAAAAAAGCCCCGCCATGTTTATCTGGCGGGGCTTTTTCTTTATGCGTTTTGCTTATGCCGCTTGGTGCGACTTAAGAATGTCTTCGTAGCCAGTCGGTAGGCGGCCACCAATTTGCTGAATAACCATGCCGGCAAGGCTATGGCCCAGCTTGATTGAGTCTTCAGCGTTATAAGCACCTACGTAAGCATGCATAAAGCCAGCGGCAAAGGCATCGCCAGCACCTGTGGCATCAACAATGCTATCAACAGGTTGGGTTGGCACTTGGGTTTTTTCTTTCAAGGTGTTGAGTGTCGCACCTTTGCTGCCGTTCGTTACTAGGCTAGGGGTCTCACGTAGGCGAGCAAGTGTGCGCTCTGCGTGGTGGGCATCGTCGCCTGTAAGTTCGCAGTTTTTAAGGGTGTAAAGCTCGTCTTCATTGCAGATGTAAAGGTCAATACCGTCACGCACAAGCATCGCAATCTTGGCGTAGTGTTGTTCAACAAAGAATGAGGCCGCAAGGGTTAGTGCAATGCGCACCTTGTGTTTACGGGCAATGTGGCAGGCTTTAAGCACGGCTTGAAACTCGTTATCGAACAGGTAGCCTTCAATGTAAAGCCATTTGCTATTGGCAATCATGTCTTCGTTTACACCGTCTTCACCTAGGGCTACACGCTCGGCCGTGGTAATAAATGTACGCTCACCATCTGGTGTAATTAGTACGTAAATCACAAGGGTTTTGCCACCATCAACCGGTGTTGGCATATCAATGCCAGCTTCGGTTAGGCTTTTGTAGTAAATTTGGCCCATGTCGTCGTTGCCCACAAAACCGTTGAAAGCCACTTTGCTGCCAAGGCGGGCAGCGCCGTAAGCTGTGTTACCAGCTGAACCACCAGGCATAATGGTTTTCTCAGCGTCTTTAAGATCTTCAAGTACGTTAGTAATAACCTCAGGGCTAACGGGGGCCCAGTCACCTTTTTTAAGGTTGTATTTGGTCAAAAGTTCTTCTGGGGCATTAATCAGAACATCAACAGGTGAGTTGCCAAGAAAAGTAATATCGTACATATCGTAAAGCCTTAAAAATTAGGTGTTTGTTATATCGTGGGGGTAGTTTAGCCCATGTTTTAAAATTGGTAAATGAAGCTTTAACTTTTAGGCCATTTTATGCTAGGTTTTGGGGTGTTTTTAAAGCACCTAATCAATATAAATTAAAGGCCAGAAATTGGCTTGGTTAAGGGATGAACATGACTTCAGTTTTACTAGGCTCTATGCGCCAATCACGCCAAAGCCCAGGCTTTATTATGTGGGTTGTTACACTGCTTATCGTCATGCTTTCGATTATTGGTCTGCAAAGCCATAAACTTGACCTACTGACCCCAGCCCGTGACCTATTATCATTTAAATTATTTCCAGCTGTAATGGCGGCATACCTTATGGCCGCATGCCCAGCATTTGTTTGGATTATTGCCCGTAAAGAATGGCTGCTTAAGTTTAGCCGTTCATGGCTGATTATTGCCAGTGGTGCAACATTTGGCCTGCTTATGGGGCGCTCGTGGGAGACATACCAAGTGCTAGAGCAGGGCCACTGGGGCGTAACGAACCTATACGAAGTAAGCCTATTGCTGCTTGCGTTTGTTGCTGGCCTAACCCCATGGGTTGAAAACAAGGTTGACGGTAAAACCGAGGTTTTAAATGTAGCGGTAGCACCGCTGATTGTGGCGGGTGTTGGTTTTACCCTTTGGCTTGCAAGCATTGGAATGGCTGGCCCACAGCACCTTGTGCCTTCACTTAAAAGCTATTGGTTGCCATTCCATGTGGTGGCAAACTTTGTAGGCTACGGCGCGTTTTGCGTGGCAGCAGGTGCAGGGCTTATGCACCTATGGCGCTGGCGCCAAGATAAGCGTAAAAACCGCAGCTTATTGCCTGACCAAAAAACCTGTGAAGAGCTTGGTTTTCGCGCCGTAGCTGTTGGGTTCCCTGTGTTTACGCTAGCTATTTTGCTAGGTGCCATTTGGGCGTATGAGGCTTGGGGCGGCTATTGGTCTTGGGACCCGAAGGAAACTTGGGCCCTTATTGTATGGTTAGTTTACGCAGGTTACCTGCATAGCCGCATGAACCGCAAAACATCTGATGTGGTTTTAGCCATTTGGCTTGTTGTGGGCTTTTTGGTAACCATGTTTTGCTATTTAGGTGTTAATATGTGGCTTGGCGGTATGCATAGCTATGGCAGCCTAGGCTAAAAACACTAGAAATACTAAACATAGCGCTAAAGAATAATAAGTACTTGGGAATTGTCCGTTGAAAAAACAGTCATTTAGTTTAATCGCAAATGTAATGCTCGCAACCGTATTGGTATTTGGCGGCATGGCGTTGAGTGCGTGCTCATCAAACAAAAAAGAGCCTATGATCGGTAAGGTAGAAGACCTTTACAACACCGGCATGAACCAACTCCAGAACCGTAACTTTGCAGCGGCTATTTACACCTTTGAAGAACTAGAGCGCCAGCACCCATACTCAGGCTGGGCCACACGTGCACAAATGATGATGGTGTACGCCCAATACCGTATTGAAAAATACGAAGAGGCTTTGTTCAACATTGACCGCTTTATTCGCCTGCACCCAGGCTACGAAGATTTGGCCTACATGTACTACATGCGTGGGATGATTTTCTATACGCAAATCTCTGATGTTAACCGCGACCAAGGCTACACCGAAGAAGCTTATAAGGCCTTCCGTGAGGTTACCGAGCGCTTCCCTGACAGCCGCTATGCCCGTGATGCTGGCCTTAAAATTACCCTGACCCTTGACCACATGGCCGGTAAAGAGATGACAGTTGGCCGTTTTTACCAACAACAAGGTAAATACCTAGCGGCTATTAACCGTTTTAAAAATGTGGTTGATGAGTACGAGCAAACGCTACAAGTACCAGAAGCGCTATACCGCATGACTGAGGTTTACTTTGCGCTGGGCCTTGATGAACAAGCCACACGCAGTGCCGCCGTTTTGGGCCACAACTACCCAAACTCGGACTGGTACGAAATGGCCTATAAACTTATGACTTCTAAAGGTCATAAGCCGCCAAAACTGACTAAGTAATCTAAGGGTTAGCATTACCATGCTGCAGCGCCTTGTTATTAAAAACTTTGCCCTTATTAAATCGGCTGAGCTTCAGCTTGCCGATGGCCTAACTGTTTTTACAGGTGAGACTGGTGCAGGTAAATCAATGCTGATTGATGCTCTGTCGCTTGCAGTTGGGGCCCGTGGTGGTGTTGGTTTTATTCAAGAAGGCGCAAAAAGTGCCACGATTGAAGCCACGTTTGAGCTGTCTCCACAACACCCGAGCCTCATCCTCGCTGAAGACCTTGGCCTTGATACCGAAGAAAACCAGCTTATTATGCGCCGCCAAGTGAACGCCGACGGTAAAACCCGCTGCTTTGCGAATGGCCTAAACATCACTCAAGGTCAAATGTCAGAACTGGGTGACCTTTTGGTTGATATTCATGGCCAGCGTGACCAACAGCTTTTGCTGCGTAGCCAATTTCATAGTGCATTGCTTGATGGATTCTCAGGTAAGCCTGAAACGGGTGCCGCCGTTGCCTCAGCCTACAAAGCATGGCGCAAGCTTGATGACCAACTTACAGCGTTAAAGGACAAAGCCTCATCACGTGAGCGTGAAATTGGCCTGCTGAATGTCTACGTTGAAGAACTATCAGCCCTTGCCCCCAAAGAAGGGGAAGAGGAGGAGCTTGCCGCTGAGCGTCAACGCCTCATGCAGGGTGAGAAAATTCAAACCGCCCTTGATGATGCCCGTGTGATTATTGATAGTACCTCAGCCTCAACCCAGTTTGGTAAAGCTGAGCGCTTGCTGCATAGCTTTACCGATAGCTTCCCTGAAGTGGCGGAACTGGTGAACCAACTTGCTGAAGCAGCAACATTAGCCTCTGAAGCTGAAAACAGCATTGATGCCCTTGCAAGCTCGCTTGAGGCTGACCCAGAAGCTTTGACCAATACAGACGAACGTTTACACCAACTACGCAGTATCGCCCGTAAGCATAACTGCCTGTGTGATGAGCTTCCGGCAAAGCTAGAAGAACTACAAACCACACTTGAGACACTGCAAAACCTAGACGTCAACATGGCGACCCTTGAAGCGGACACCCAAAAAGCGTGGGACGCATTTACCAACGCCTGTACAGCACTTACAAAACAACGTACCGAGACAGCAACCAAGCTTGCTAAAGCTGTAGAAGATGTTTTGAAAACTCTTAAAATGCCTGATGTTCGCTTTGAAGCCCGCCTTGAGGCACTAGCCGAAAGTGGTTGGAATGCCAACGGTGCTGAACGTGTAGCCTTTTATGTGCGCACCAACCCAGGCACACCATTTGCGCCCCTTGAAAAGGCAGCCTCAGGTGGTGAGGTTTCACGCTTGATGCTTGCCCTGAAGGTGGTGTTCTTCGCAACAATGCCGAGCCAAACTTTGGTGTTTGATGAAATTGATACTGGTGTGGGCGGCGCCGTTGCTGATGCTATGGGCCTTTGCCTTGCCGAGCTTGCAAAACAGCACCAAGTGTTTGCCATTACTCACTTGCCGCAGGTGGCCGCTAAAGGGCGGGCGCACATGCAAATTCAGAAGACTGCTGGTGAAGACTACACCCAAACCCAAGTGGTGCCGCTTGTGGCTGATGCTCGCCGTGATGAAATTGCCCGTATGCTTTCAGGTGCTGACCTTACCGATGCTGCCCGCGAAGCTGCCAACAGCCTACTTGCTGCGGGGTAACCGATGGACTTGTTTTCGTATAACCCTGATAATACCACTGATGATGCACCTGATGATGTGCCTGATAGCGGGGAAGAGCAAAAAGGCGCTGGCACTGACGTTCAAAAGCGTATTGCTGAACTGCGTGAAGCGATTAGCTATCATAACCGCCGCTACCACGACCAAGATGACCCTGAAATTTCAGACGCTGAGTTTGATAAGCTTTTTAATGAGCTTGTTAAACTAGAAGAAGACCACCCAGAACTTGTTACTGATGATAGCCCAACCCAACAAGTGGGTGCCGTGCCTAAGGCTGCGGGCCGTAAGGTTGTGAAGCACCAACAGGCTATGCTTTCACTGGGTAATGGCTTTGAACACAGCGATATTGAAGACTTTGCAACCCGTATTTGCCGCTTTTTGGGGCTTGATACTATGCCTGAGCTTGTGGCCGAATATAAAATTGATGGTCTAAGCTGCTCTATTCGTTACGAAGACGGTGCCCTTGTACAGGCTGTCACACGTGGTAATGGCCAAGAGGGTGAGGATATTACCGAGAACGTGAAGACCCTTCCTGATATTCCGTTTGTGCTTAAGGGCAAAAACATCCCTAAGGTAGTTGATGTCCGCGGTGAAATTTACATGACTCGCGAAGAGTTTGAAGCCCTGAACGACCGCCAAGCAGAAAAGGGCGGTAAGGTATTTGCTAACCCACGTAATGCAGCAGCAGGGTCTATCCGTCAGTTGGATTCTAAAATCGCAGCAGAGCGTCCGCTCCGTTTCTTTGCCTACACTCTTGGCTATACCGATGCCAAATTTGAAAGCCATACTGACCAAGTGGCAGCCCTTAAGGACTGGGGCTTTACCATCGTGCCTGATGTTAAAACCTTCAGTAGCCTTGAACCACTGTTTGACTGGTACGAGAAACTTTCTAAAACACGTTTTGATTTACCATTTGCCATTGATGGCATTGTTTACAAGGTAAACAGCACAGCCCTTCAAGAACGCCTAGGCTTTGTAGCCCGTGCACCACGTTGGGCAATTGCCCATAAGTTCCCGGCTGAGCAAGCCTCAACCGTACTGCTTGATATTGAAGTGCAAGTGGGCCGGACGGGTGTTGTTACACCTGTGGCACGTCTTGACCCTGTGTATGTGGGTGGTGTGACCGTTTCAAACGCAACGCTGCATAATGAAGACTATATCGCCGAGCGTGATATCCGTATTTGCGACAAGGTTTTTGTTGAGCGTGCGGGGGATGTTATTCCCAAGGTAGTGGGCACAGCGCCTAACGGCCGTAAAGAAGGGGCTGAGCCTTATAAATTCCCTAAGCAGTGCCCTGCATGTAAAAGCGAGCTTGTTCGCCTTGAAGGTGAGGCTGCGCACCGCTGCTTGAACCACTTTGAATGCCCTGCACAAATTGAAGCCAGCATCCTACACTTTGTGGGTCGTACCCAGTTTGATATTGATGGCCTGGGCGAGAAGATGGTTCAGATGCTACTGGAAAAAGAGTTTATTAAATCAGCGGCTGATATCTTTACCCTAGCGCAGAAGCGTGACGAACTGATTGAGCTTGAAGGCTACGGTGAAAAATCAATCGATGCATTGCTACAAGCAATTGATGAAAGCAAAATTGTAAGCTACCCACGCTTTTTGGCCGCGCTTGGCATCCCGATGGTGGGCAACCAAGTGGCAAGCCTATTGGGCAACCGCTGGCCTAAGTTTGACGACTTTATGCACGTTGCCCAAAGTGAAGAGGGGCAAGAGACTATCCAGAATATTGATGGCATTGGCCCACGCATTGCCGAAAACGTGTGCGACTTTTTTAAGAACGCCCGTAACCAAGCCCAGCTTAAAGCCTTTTTAGATGCTGGCGTGCGTGTGGCAGACTTTGAAGTACCTACCATGGAAAAAGAAACCATCTTCACAGGTAAAACCGTGGTACTTACTGGCACACTACCGACCCTGAGCCGTGATGAAGCGAAGCACCGTTTGCAAAAGATGGGGGCTAAAGTTTCAAGCAGTATTTCAGCCAAGACGGACTACCTGATTGCAGGCGATAAAGCCGGCAGCAAGCTTAAGAAGGCTGAAAGCCTAGGGGTAGAGGTTTTGTCGGAAGAAGACCTACTCAGCGCTGAGTAATAGCCTCAAGCTTTGCTTAAGCGTAGTTGTTATTAGTTCTATTCCTGACGCTCAATAAAGCTACGCAGATCATCAATCTTCTGCGCCACACTCGATACCTTACGGAAACTTGCAATGTGATACAGCGCTTCACCTTGGTGCACCAGTGGAATGGTTGTCGCACCTACAACAATGCCATTAATTGGTGAGGTTACGCGGGTTTCAAAGTCACCCATAGGGTCGTTAATCGTGCCAAGCAGCTGGCCTTGCTTCACGTGGGCGCCAAGCTCTACTTCATTTTTCAGAATACCATCAGCATCTGCACGTACCCAAAGGCTAGAGTTTGCAATGGTTGGGACGAGCAAGGCTGGCTTTTCAACATCCTTAAACATGCCTAGGTGCGCCATAACATTCAACACGCCTTGGTAAGCTGGTTTAATCGCATCTTCTGATAGGCGCAAAGCTTCGCCACCTTCAAAGGTAATGGCACATTTGCCCATTTGGCCTGCTGAATAACGTAGGCTGCCTTCAATAAGTTCAGCATTCAAAACCATGGGGAGGCCAAAGGCTTTTGCAAGCTCAAGGTTTTCAGCGTTATCAATATTGGTACGAATCTGCGGGAAGTTGGTACGGTGTACGGCTGCGGTGTGCAGGTCAACGATGTGGGTTGCATGTTCAACAACCTCAGTCATAAACTTGTGGGCAATGCGTGACGCAAGTGAACCTGTATCAAGCCCAGGGAAGAAGCGGTTAAGGTCACGACGGTCAGGCAAGTAGCGTGAACGATGAATAAACGCCAAGTGGTTGACGATAGGCACAAGAATGATGGTGCCGTTGATATCGGTCATACGTGGGTTTTTAATCAGACGGCGAATAACTTCAATACCTGTAAGTTCGTCACCATGAATGGCAGCACAAACAAGCAGCGTAGGGCCGTCTTCTTTACCATGGTAAACATGCATAGGCATATGCACGGGGGTGTTGGTGTAAAGCTGAGTGGTTTCAATGTTAATGCGTGCATCAGTGCCTGGCGCAATGATTTTGCCACCAATATGAAATGCTTTACGTGCTTTTTTCCCCGCCATGGTCGTCGTAATTCTATTTAAAAATTAAAATGGGTGCCGCTTTATCAGGGGCACCCATTAATAATTTGAAGAACGACTTTGTTTATTCTTCAGCTTTGGTGCGGCCTGATGCGGCCTTTTTCTCAATAAAATCAATGATAGCACCCGCAACATCAGCATTGGTACATTTTTCAATGCCCTTCAAGCCAGGAGACGAGTTAACTTCTAGCACAACAGGGCCATTTGAAGAGCGCAAAATATCAACCCCCGCAACGTTCAAACCCATGATACGTGCGGCTCGTAGCGCTGTGTTACGCTCTGCTGGTGTAAGCTTAACTGAGTGCGCTGAACCCCCTCGGTGGAGGTTAGAGCGAAATTCGCCTTCTGGGGCCTGGCGTCGCATAGATGCAACAACTTGACCGTCTACAACGAAGCAACGGATGTCTGCGCCTTCAGCTTCTTTAATAAATTCTTGCACCATGATGTTGGCTTCGATGCTGATGAAGGCTTCAATAATAGACTCAGCAGCCTTACGGGTATCCGCAAGTACAACGCCCAGACCTTGGGTGCCTTCAAGCAGTTTAATAACCAGCGGTGCACCACCAACCATTTTTAGAAGATCAGGAATATCATCAGGTGAGTGGGCAAAGCCAGTCACAGGCAGACCAATACCACGACGTGATAATAGCTGCATTGAACGCAGCTTATCGCGTGAGCGGTTAACCGCTACTGAACCGTTAACAGCAAGTACGCCCATCATTTCAAACTGACGCAGTACGGCAAGGCCGTAGTGGGTAATAGAGGCACCAATACGTGGGATAACGGCATCAAAGTCGTCAAGGTTTTGGCCACGGTAGTGAATAGTAGGGCGGTCAGTTGCAATGTTCATGTAGCAACGAAGCGTATCAATAACTTTAACTTCGTGGCCGCGGGCCTCGGCGGCTTCTTTCAAACGTGCAGTTGAGTATAGCTTGCCATTACGAGACAAAATCGCAATTTTTAGAGGGCCTTTTTTACCAACTGGTTTTGCTTTTGGTGTTTTTGCCATGACGGTCCTTATTTATAAGACGTTATATTTATTTACCAATGTACACAGGCTCAGAAGACTCGATAGGTTCGGCTTCGTCAACTTGTGGGCGACCTAGCAAAAATGAGGCGGCGCTATCAACCAAGAAGCGGCCTGCTAGGGCGCGGCGACCAATAAGCATCAAAAATGCCATTGTGTCACGGTCTGTGAGAGTCATTTCAGTTTCCCAGTGCCATGGTCCCATGCATAGCTTCTGGTTAATTACGTAACGGTTTTCTTTTTCGCCGGTCGAGCTTTTAACAATACGTTGGTCAATCACTTTAGCTTCGCATGTTTGCTCAAGCTCTGGCATTGATTTACGTGGGCGAATACGGAAGCGTACCCATTTTTCGCCATCTTTTTCAAACGGTGTTACCTCAAACGCATGAATGGCTGAGGTTTTTGCACCTGTATCAATCTTAGCGCGCATATCGGGGAGGCCCAGGTCTGGCACACGCACCCATTCACGCCACCCAACGGTGACCTTTTCGCTATGCGATTCATTTTGTGGTGTAAAGTCGCTCACGTTTTTAACGCTCTCTTATTAACTAGACGCTAGTAAGGTAGGTTATAGACGCTTGCCTTGCAAGGGGTAACCCTCGTCAAGGAGTTTTTGATAAACTTCTTTCGGCGCTTTTTCTGCAAAACAATGCGGGCAGTATTCGTCCTTAAGGTAAGTTGGGCGCTTAAGGTCAGCCGCAATCAGGCTGTGGCCACAGGCTTTACAAAGGCCATTATCTTTTGAAGGCTCAAGGCCATGGCCCACAGCAACACGGTCGTCAAAGACGTAACATTCGCCTTCCCACATGCTTTGCTCTTGCTCAACTTCTTCAAGGTACTTCAGAATACCGCCTTGAAGGTGGTAAACCTCTTCAAAGCCTTGCTCTTTTAGGTATGAGGTTGATTTTTCACAGCGGATGCCGCCCGTACAGAACATAGCAACTTTCTTGTTCTTTTGCGGGTCTAGGTTTTCAGCAACCCACTGCGGAAACTCTTTAAAAGTTGCCGTTTTAGGGTTAACGGCATTTTTAAAGGTGCCGATGTAAATTTCGTAATCGTTACGGGTATCAACAAGTACAGTGTCTGGGTCAGAGATAAGCTCGTTCCAGTCTTGTGGTTTAACGTAGGTGCCCACAATCTTTTTAGGGTCAACCTGTGCACCCATAGGGATGGTTTCTTTCTTCAGCTTCACTTTTGTGCGCTGGAAGGGCTTATCGTCTGAAAAGCTCTCTTTGTGTTCAAGGTCGGCAAAGCGTTCGTCGCTGCGGATGTGTGCTAGTACAGCGTCAATACCCTCACGCGGGCCAGAGATTGTCCCGTTAATGCCTTCAGGCGTAACCAGAATGGTGCCTGTAACATCGTTATCAAGCATCTTCTGTTTCCAGTTTGGCTGAAGTTCTTCAGGGTTATTAACGTTTACGAATTTATAAAGGGCTGCAACTACGTACATGGTGGGTTTACCTTCCTTAAAATGCCTTTCAATGACACATTTAATGAATGTCGTCTTATAGAGTGCACAGCTTGTCTGTGCTCTGTGTAGAGCGTGTTATAGGCTATGTTTAACCTAATTGCAAGTGGTGGGCATGCCTCAGGCTACTTAAGAGACTGCAAGTAAATAGGCTCAGCGCCGGGTTCCCATAGTTTTAGCTTGGGCATGATAGCTTTAAAAATATCGCTTTCAATCATGGTGTTTAGCCATTCACGTAGGCGAGGGTATGGGGCTTCGTTATCAAACCACTCTTTATCAGGCATACGGAACTGACGAATAAACGGGAAGATGGCATGATCAGCTAGTTCAGGTGTATCCCCAAATAGGTATGTGTTTTGGGTGAGGCGGTCTTCTAATTTTTGCAGAAACTTTTCACCTTCTTTACGCCAGTTGGTATTGGCAAAATTTTCTTCATCTTCATAGCGGTTAGGGTACTTGTAGCGGTCAAGTGCTTGTTTGAATGAACCGTCATTTTCTGAAATTAAATCAAGAGCTTCTTTTTTATTCTTAAGCCAATTTCTAGGGTCTGATTTGCCAAGGGCGTAAAGCATAACGTCAAGGCTTTCATCGATGATTGAGCCATCTTCTAGCCATAGTACAGGCACTGTGCCCTTGGGTGAAATTTCAAGCATATGAGCAGGCTTTGCGCGTAGAATAATTTCACGCACTTCGGGGTTTAGGCCAGCCGCATATAGGCCCATACGGCCACGCATGGCAAACGGGCAGCGACGGAATGAATAAAGGATTGGTGTTTCAGGTGTATCAGTCGTTTTATTCGGCATGGTTGTTTTACGTAATATTTTTTGAAGTTATTTGGGTTTTTACCCTTGTAATCTGTGGTGTTATCTACCATAACACGCGTGTCTTACTGACACATCTTCTTTATTTTTTCTAAATCACAGAAGGAGACAGCTATGCTGTTTTTCATTTGCGGCCTTATTGGTGCCGTACTGTTTGCTGCCACAGCGCACAATGCCCTTTCGGCAGGACTGCGCGCCGTTGGTGGTTTTCTGGTTCTCGGAACGATCGGCTATTTCGTCACACCGACCCTCGGCTTTAACTTCGTGTTTTTGCCGTTCTGGGTTCTCGTGATCGGCATTGCCGGCCTTGCCCTCAGCGGCATGGGTGCGGAACGCATGAGCTACGGCGGCTTGGCCTTGACGGTCATTGGCGCTATCTGGCTCATCGTGGTACCGATCTTCTCGACATGGGGTGCGTTCCACGCGGACGAATATCGCAACATGATCGGGGAGGTTCAGGAATCGCAGTTCGCCGACGACGTGTCGCCGGTGGATATCAACCAAGTGCGTACGGTGAGTGAATCACTGGCCCGCCGTATGGGCGAAAAGCGCCTTGGCGAGATTCCCGGACTTGGTTCGCGTGTCGACCTCGGCCAGATGAACATTCAGATCGTCAATGGTTGCTTCGGCGCCATGGACAACAACAATCGTCGTCAGGAGCTTTGCTTCAACAACGAGTTGGTCTGGGTTGCGCCGCTGGTTCACAGTGGTGTGTTCAAGCAGTGGAGCCATGGCTCGACGCCGGGTTACATCATGGTTTCGGCCAGCGATGTTTCGCGCGTTATCATGGTGACGGCGCTGGACAATGTTCGTGCCAATACCTCCGACAACCCGCGTATGGGCACCTCGGAAACTGCGGCAACGCAGCAGCTCCAAATGCGCTACTTCGTCAGCGGCGGTTACTTCGGCTACAACGTCGAACGTCACCTTCGCGGTAACGGCTACCTGACCAGCGGTATCACGGACTATTCGTTCGAGATTCGCGATGACGGGCGTCCTTTCTGGGTGGTTACCACCTACGAGAAGAACGTCGGTTTTTCGGGTGCTGATGCTACGGGTGTGGTGACGGTGGATGTCCAGACGGGCGCCATCGAAGCTTACTCGATCGAAGAAGCACCTGCGTGGATCGACCGTATCCAGCCTGAAAGCTTTGTGCAATCGCAGCTGGACGACTGGGGCGACCTGGTTCACGGCTACTGGAACTGGGGTAACACCGACAAGCTGACCACCACGCCGGGCATGAGCCTTGTGTTTGGTGCCGATGGCCAGTCTTACTGGTACAGCGGTTTGCAGTCGGTTGGTGCCGATCAGGGTACTGTTGGCTTTGTGCTGGTGAACACCCGCACGAAGGAAGCGCGTTGGTATCGTGTTGCTGGTGCAACCGAAACCGCCGCTGTTGGCTCGGCCGAGAACGCTCGTGGCGTTCGTGAGGCCGGTTATACGGGTAGCAGTGCTATTCTGTATAACGTTGCCAATATTCCGACGTACTTCACCGTGCTGCACGGTACGGACGGTCTGCCGAAGATGTATGCCTTCATTAACGTGGAGGATTACAACATCGTCGGTGTTGGTCGTTCGCCGCGCGACGCGCTGCGTGACTACCAGATCAACCTGTCGCGGAGTCGCTCCGTTGATATGGACGACCTGGTCGATCGTGAGACTTTCGAAGCGGTGGTTACGGCCATCACGACCGAAATGTCGGGCGATTCGGTGTTCTACTACATGATGCTGGAAGGCAAGGACGGCAAGGAATACTATGCCGGTCAGAGCGTTTCGGTTGAACTGAAGTGGACCCGTGTCGGTGATACGGTACAGCTGGTGGTTGACGATGGCGAAAGCCGTTCGGTCAACATCATCCGGTTCGACAATGCGCGTGTGGGCCTGACCCGTACGAACTAAGTCGTAAGCTGCAAAGCTTTTAACGAAAAGGAAACCCCCGGTGCTATTGCATCGGGGGTTTCTGCTTTTTCTATTCTTCTATTCTTGCAGAGCTTCTGGCTCTTGAGGTTCTTCACTCTCAGAAGGGTCAGGGGTAGGGGCATCATCCCACTGAAGGAAGTAGATGGTTTGTGGGCCTTCAAAGCCTTTAAGGATGCAGTCATCTTTTTCAGTGTACGTATAGTGCATATCCGCTGCCATCTCGTGGAGCGAGTCTGACACTGCAATCTGGTCGTTCTGGGCAAACGGCATAATACGTGCTGCCAAGTTTACAGGCTGGCCAAAAAGATCACCTTCCATGTGGATAGGCTCACCCGCGCTAATGCCAATACGAAGGGCAAAGTTACGCTCGGGCATTTTTTCGTTAAACAGCTTAATGCCTTTCTGGATTGATACACACGCCTTCAAGCCTTTTTGAACTGACGGGAATGACATCATAATGCCATCACCGGTGTGTTTAACTTCGTACCCGCCAAATGATTCAATGGCTTCACGTACGATGCTGTTGTGGGCTTGCAGAACGTCAACCATCCAGTCGTCGCCCATAGTGCGGACGCTTTCAGTGAAGTTCACAATATCGGTAAAGCCTACCACAGCAAAGTTGGTGGTTGGTACGGTGCGAGGTTGTTCAGCGCCTTCTTCCGTGGTTGCAGCAGCAGCGGCTGCGGCTTGAGCTTCAGCTTCGCCAAACCATTGTTGTAAAGCATCGCCAATGTTAAGTGATGTTGCGGTTTCTTTAACAAGTTCAAACACACTTTCTTTACCTGCGTTATACATGGCGTTGTAGCGTGGGTAGGCTAGGTATTCGTGCAGGTTATTAGCGCAGTTATAAATGCTCTCAGGGGCAATTTTAGCACCTGATAGAAGTGAGGCAATCTGACGGTTTGTGGCCTGCATATCAGTGTGTAAAGCTTGGTGGAAGCCATTACTCATGCCGAGCATGTACAAAATTAAGCCAAAGTGGCCGTCAGCTTTAAATTGGTCGGCGTCTTCATCCCAAGCAACGCTTTTACCTGTGGTGTAGGCTTCAGCGAAGATTTGCTCGGTCTTTTTAAGTTTCTTTTGTTGGTCAAGCTGCTTTTGGGCTTCAGTTGTAGCTGGGCCAACTTCATCAAATACTGAGTGCACCCACATAGCAACGGCAATGGTAATGCTGCCCAACATCATTAGAATCATCAAAATTGTTGGCAGTGAGGCGCCATTAATCCCCATAAGGCCAGCCACAATAATAGTAAGGGCCATACCACCAATACCCACCATAAGTGCGGTTGAAAACGCAACTTGAGGCATATCGGTGGTTTCGGCTTCTTTCTTTTCGCGGTGTTCTTTTAAGCTACGCAATGCCGCAGGGTTAATCTTACTTGGCTTTTTACCGCTTGAGGTTTTTAGGCCTTTAACCACAGCCCCATAAGTTGGTGTAGGGCCTTTTTGCGTGTACGAGAACAACACCTGGCGGGTATCGTCGATAATAAGCATCACAGCGTCATATACTTTATCTTCAGCAAGGCGTTTAGCGTCTTTCATTGCTTTGTCACGCTGAGATTCTGGGTAAATAGCTTCAATGCTCCAATCGCCTTTATATTGGACGCAAAGATCAATATCACCGTTTGCCATTATTTGGCCTCCTGTTTAAGCTGCGGTGGGTGCATAGCGCACATTAACAAATGCGGCACGTGCATAAAAAATGAAAAGCAAAAACCAATTGTTTGCTCAAGGGTAGGGTTACCTTTGCCCGTAAAAACCAGCGTGTATAGAATAGCCATACCAAAAATGGCGCCTGCAATACCACCACCCCAAAAGTGTGTTTTAAGGAATGTATCCTTCAGTTTAATGCTCATGCCAAGGCGTAATACCTTATGGGCACCCGCCATAAATAGGCCTACACACCACCCCATAAACATACCGCCTAAAATAGGCGATAGGGCATCAAGGCCAATTGAAAGGTCACGTGATTCAACCTCAGACGCTGTTACGCCATGAATAAGCGACATGATTTTAACATCAATAAGGTCGGTCATCAGTTTGAAGAATACAGAAAAGGTGTAGTTAAGGGCGTGCATCACAATTTCAAACTTAGTGAGGATGAGCACAGCAAAAAATACTAAAACGCCTGCACTAAGTGCAAGCTTGCGCTTTGTTTGGGGTTCAAAGTTCAGTGCAAAAATAAGGAGGTAAACAGCCCAGTAGCCAAACGAAACATTTACCGTCATATAGATAACGGCATCCATCGGCAGGGCAGGGTCACTAAAAATAGGCATAAGCACCAGCGCATAGGCGAGCGAAATAACATAGACCAATAAAAGCCATGTATTGCTTTGGTTAAGGTGCTTCATGGGTGTGCCAAGTTTTTGTTTTTGTTACATATCATAATAAGATAGTCTCTAATCATAAAACATAACAGACTTTATAAAAGGCCACTGAAGAAGAATGTCGACACAACCAATTGAAAAGATTGAAGGTTTGTGGATCCAAAAGTTTTTGTCTTTGGTGCTTTTTTTGCCGATGGTGTGGTTTTTAAACCCCGAAACCGTGCTGATTACCTACATTGTGCTTGGCCATGCCCACTTTGGGCTTACCTATTGGTACCAGTATAAAGCGGGGCGTGTTAAGCCTACAGTGCTTACAGGCCTAAGTTATATAGCATTGCTGGCGGTTTTATTTTGGCTTGCCTTTAATCAGCCTATTGCTTTGCTCATGTTCGTGAGTGTTTTCTTCGTGCTGCACTACTACCTTGATGAATTTAAAATGAACCAAGAGCGCTTGCGCCTTGGACTGTTTGTGTTGGTGTTGCCGTTTTTATACCTACTGGTGAAAGGGCTTGGTATTCATGAGCAAATCGCCTTTGCCTTTTACCAGACCGAGCCTATGCGCCAGCACATTTATGGTTGGGATGCTTACCTTGGGCATCACCCTATGGCGATTGAGTATTTATCAAACTACTCAGCTAAGTTGGCTTTGCAGCCTATTTGGGGGTGGGTGTTTGGTTTGTTTGCCTTGGGGGTGATTTATTATGCAGTAGATGCTTTCCGTAAAAAGGCCGTAAGTGTGGCAGCGGTTTACATACTGGCTATTACGGCGGCGGCTATTGCCATTTTATGGTTTGGGTCAATTAGGCAGATGACAAGCGTGTTTGGCCTTATTGTGCTGTCACACGTGGGGCATTGGTATATTTCAGTGCATCAAAAGCTTAAGCGTTTTGCGCCTCAGCGGCTTAAGGGGTATTACCTTCAAGTGGTGGTAGCAAATGCCATTGCGATTGGTCTGTACTTCTATGCTGTAGGCCTACCTGAGGCACCACTTGCTTGGCAGATTGAGCGCTGGGGGTATAACTTCCACGCGTTTATGGTTTGGACGGCGCTACACCTCATCACCACCATCCGTGCTGATGATTATGCAGCACTGTTCGGTAAAGTTGGTGCGGGCACAGCCAAAGCCGTGCAGGCCGTTACTCGCTTTCGCTCGTAGGTGTTTTTGTAGGTTCAGCTGTTGGTTCAGTTGTCGGTATTGGTGAGGTTTGCTCTTCTACGGCTTCAAGAGTGTCCTCAGCTTCTTTCTTCGTCCACATGGCCGTTTCATCAGCAGGGCATGGGTTCCAAAAGCGTTCATCGGTACAGTAAACACGCATGGCTTTAATAGCTTGAGTGTTGTCTGCCTCGGCGGCATTGCGCACAAGCTGAATGGCTTCATCAGGGATGGCAGGTACGGTTACGGGGTAAATAATAAACTCAGCCAATAGTTCTACTGCTTTATCAGGCGCAAAGGCTGAAAGGCGTAGGGCGGCTTTACCGGCTTTTTCAACATAGTCACGTGGGAGTGGCTCGTGCCAGCTGCGGTTAAGCCATGCTGTGCGTGGTAGGCCATGAAAACGGTAGTATTCAAACAACGAGGTTAATGCGCTGATGTTATAAGGGCGCGGGGCTTTGGTGGCAATTTCATCAAGAATATGCGTGCCGCGCCAGCGTTGGCCAATAAACTTACTGTCGTAAAGGTAGGCATTAGCTTTGGCAAGTTGGTAGCGGTATTCAAAATGCTTTGCAGTTTCTTCTGGTTGTTGCTCAAGGTCAGGCTGGGCAGGCCACACTAGGTAAATAACACCCATCATGGCAATGAGTACAATAGCTTTAAGGTGTTGTTTGAATGGAATCATAATAAGCCCCCTCAGGCGTTACTTAGGTGTTACTTAAGCGTTACGGCGTGCGTGGAACATCAGTGTGAGCGCAAACACTGGCAAGAACCAGTTAATAATCGGCAAGGTGGCCATAAACGCCAGCACAATACCATTACCAAAGAACTTAGCTTTGTTGGCCTTATAAATTTGGCGGGCTTGTTTTTTGCTGGTGTATTTAGCTTCAACGTTGGTAAAGAACTCGCGCCCCAGTAGGTAACCGTTAAGTAGGTAGTAAACGCCAAGGTTAATACCCGGGATAAGGTAAAGCGGTAAGCAAAGTACGTTTAGAATAATCACCACAAACATAAAGCGAATGTCTTCAGCAATATCGCCAGCAAAGGTGCCGTCGCGTGTTGCGGTTTGGCCAGATGGGAATTCTTCTGGGTATTCTTTTTCAAGGGCATTCAAAATAGGGTCTTCAAAAAAGCTGGCAATAAGGGGCATAAGGGCAGGGGTAATAATAACGCCTACAATAATAGCGCCGAAGCTGGCCACAATATCGGCAACAGACTCTAACCAGCCACGCTCAAAAAACTCAGTATGGTTAAGCCCCCAAATGGCGGCACCCACAATCGCTGAAGTGACGCAAAAGGTAATAATGACCGAAAGTACAATATAGCCCTGTAGGCGGCGATTACTGGTAAGGCTGTTAAAGGTTTTGATAAGTGGTGCCATGAAAAATGCATCTATTTGTTGTTTTTTGCGATTATACCCCTGAAAAACGCCTTTTTACCATTGAAAACCCTCTTTTCGCTCCTAGACTTTATATAAGAGGTTTCAAAAACAAGGGGAAAACCAGATGACTCAACAAGGGCAACGCAAACAATTTTTCGACGTACGAGACAAAAATGGCAGTCCAGTATACATGGACCAAGTGCTACCAATGCAAACTGAAGAGCAAGTGGCCTTTTTTGATCGTGTGATGCAGGATGTTGAATCTGATATCCACAAAAAAGCAGGTCAAATTGCCGATATGGCAGTGCCAGGCCATGCTGACGAAAGCGAAGCACGCAAAGCCTACGGTAAGGCTTACCACCAAGCTCGCAACTCAATGACCGAGAACTACAAAGATATGACCAAGCTTGTGAACGCACAAGTGAATGACCGCATTAACCGTGGTGATGATATTCCATCAGGCATTAGCCCTGAGGTTGACGCTAAAGTAGCGGCTATTAAAGAAGCACGCGAAGCAGCGCACATGTCAAAACAAGATCAGGAGCGTACAAGCCAACTGGTAAACGCTGAGATTAAATCAATGGCGGCCGACTACGCGAAAGAGCATGGTATCGGCAAAGGTGAGGCGCTAGGTAAACTTCGTGAAGAAGGGACTGTACCTGCAAAGGATGCTTCAATGGAAGACCGTGCAAGCTGGTACCAAAGCCGCTTTGCTGAAAACGAGCAAGAGCAAGGCCATGAGCCTCAGCAAGAAAAGGCCCAACAACCAGCAATGGAAATGGCGTAACCCTTAAAACCTAATTAAAAGCCCCCGTCTGGTGCGGGGGCTTTTTACTGTCTTGAAGAGGCGAGGCAGTATTATGGCCTAAATAAAAACCCCGCCGTAGCGGGGTTTGAATTCGTTTGAGACTTAGCGACTCATGCCATCGTCCATATCCACAAGGCCTACACCTTCCAGTGAACTGCCTTTAAGGATTTTATCGGCAGTTTCATTTGCACGATCATCGTACATTTTGCCACCAAGTGATTGGTGTTCACGGGCGGTACCGCGGGCTAGCTCGTCCGAGCAGGCAAGTGCAATCTCTTGTTCTTTCGCTTGTGCTACGTTGATGTAAGTTGCCATGATGATGTTCCCCCTTAGGCTTTAACTTGTTGTTGGCGCATGTCGTTCCAAATTTTTAAAGGAGACGAACTGGCTAGCTCTTGGTTATCCACCAAGATGGCTACGTTAAGGTCAAGCAGCTCTTGCTTAATCTCAGTCGTGTGCACGGCATTCATTTCGTTTGCTTTAAAAACTAGGCTACGGCCTGGCATATAGTCATGTACAACGGTAAGTGTTGTCTCAGGGTCGTATGATGCGCGGCGATCCTCACCGTCATCCCCTTTAACTGTATAGTCTTTAATACGAGTGTTTTGTTGTTCTGTCGTATTCATAGCTTACCTCTGCATTATTCATGCTCTATTAAAGAGGTAGGGGGTCTTTGCTCGAATACAAGCTTTAGGAGGGGTTGAAACACAAAAAAACTGACATTTTTTGCTTTTTAAACAAATAAATGCCAGTTTTTAAGGTTTGGGGCGTTGCCGCCCCGAATATCAGGCGAGAGGTTTACTTCTCGTTGATAAGGTGAACAGTACGCTGTGGGAATGGAATTTCAATCCCAGCTTTGTCCATAGCTTCTTTAAGCTGCTTCTGGATAGTGAACTTCGTATCCCAGAAGTCTTCCTTCTTAGCCCAAGCACGGATAACAAGGTTCACGCTGCTGTCGCCTAGTGAGTTTACAGCCACGAATGGGGCCGGGTCGTCAAGCAGGCGTTTTTCTTTCTTCAGTACGCCTTGCACAGCTTTAATAGCTTTGTCCATATCGTCGCTGTAGCCAATACCTAGGATGAACTCCATACGGCGTGTTGGGTTGGCTGAGTAGTTCTTCATGGCTTGGTCCCATACTTTACCGTTCGGGATAAGAATCTGAACGTTATCAACCATGGCAAGTTCAGTCATGAAAAGTGATAGGCGCTTAACTGTACCCATGTGGCCGCTTACTTCAATAAAATCACCCACTTTAAACGGGCGGAAGATAAGCAGTAGTACACCACTTGCCACGTGGCTAAGTGTGCCTTGCAAGGCTAGGCCAATGGCCAAACCAGCCGCACCAAGAACAGCAATCAAACTTGCGGTCTGAACGCCAAATTGGTTCAAAACAGCAATAATGGTAAAGGCAAGCACAGCGTAGCGGGCAATGCTTGAGAAAAATTGTGACAGAGTAGGGTCAACACGCTTCATACGGCTGAACATACGCTCAACGTATTTGCTTACACGGCCGGCAATAAACCAACCAATGATGAGAATAAAGATAGCGCCAATAACACGCATACCGTAAATGGTCGTAAGCTCAATCAGAGTGTCGATGTACTCTTGTGAGTTTTCAAGTTTGAAGTTTTCCAACATTGAAAGTGTTCCTTAGTGAGGGTTGTTTTTATTTAAGTGCTTATTTTAATAACACAAACTCTTCGGCGCTGCTAGGGTGCAGTGGCATAGTTTGCAGCATTTGTTTGTGTGTGACACCTGCTTTAATGCATGTGCCGATGAATTGCACCATCTCAGGAGCATCGCGGCCCATAAGATGTGCGCCAATAAGTTTATCGGTTTTCTTGTGGTAGATGGCCTTCATGAACATTTTTTCATCACGGTTTGGCAAAACGTTGACCATCGGACGGAAGGTGGTTTTAAAAACCTTAATGTTATCTTCGCCGTATTCCTCGCATGCTAACGCTTCATTAAGGCCACAAGTTCCAAGAGGGGGGATAGAAAATACGGCAGTTGCAATGTCACCATCATCAAGGCTAAAGTCGCCATCGTTAAACAAGTTCTCGGCAATCATGCGCCCATCACGAATGGCAACAGGGGTAAGGTTCACACGGTCAGTAAGGTCGCCCACGGCATAAATATGCTTATGCTCGCCTTGGGTTTGTAGCTTGTTATTAACAATCACAGCGCCGTTATCGCAAAGGGGTAGGTCAATATCAAAGCAGGTGGTGTTTGGTTTACGGCCTGTAGCGAATAGTACTTCGTCTACTAGAATTTCATCACCCGTATCAAGCTTCACAAGTTTCTGCTTTCCTTTAGGGGTAATAGTCTCGGTATTACAGATACAGTGGAAGATAACCCCACGCTTTTTAAGCTCGTTCGTTAGGTGGTCACGAATATCCTGGTCAAAGCCTGCAAGCATAACGTCACGGCGAAGGACTAGGTGTACTTCAGTACCTAGGGCATTAAAGATAGAGGCAAACTCAACCCCAATATACCCACCGCCAACGATAACCATTTTCTTTGGTAGTTCAGTTAGGTCAAATACACCGTCTGAGATAAACCCATGCTCGGCACCTTTAACAGGGGGCTTTGTCGGGTGACCACCAGTGGCAAGCATGATGTATTTACCCGTAATGGTTTGTTGGTCATCAATCGTAACTTCATGGGCACCTGTAAGGACGCCTTTACCGTTAAGGAGGGTGACACCTGCTTTATCAAGGAAGGTTTTATGCAGGCCCTCAAGGCGATCAATCTCAGAGTTACGGGCTTCGGCAAACTTTTTAAAATCAAACGAAACATCTACGTTAAAGCCATAACCATGGGCATCGGCTAAAGTATCGGCTGTATGGGCCGCGTAAGACATAATCTTTTTAGGAACACACCCACGGATAACACATGTACCGCCAACACGGTCATTTTCAATAATGGCAACCTTGGCGCCGTATTGCGCTGCGCGCTTTGCACCTGCAAGCCCGCCTGAGCCTGCACCAATAACAATAAGGTCAAAATCGTAGGTCATTGAAGTTCCTCGTATGTCTTTATATTCTTGATTGCGGGCATTCTATCGTATCGTGACTCTACAGCCAATGCTTTATAATCTGTATACACAAGGCTTGCCTTTTGCCCCGAAATACTATAGAAAATGACGTTTGGAATAACAGCTATATAGAGTAACGATGACAACATCTACACAGATGCCTGAGGGCACACTACAGCCGACACCAACAGCTTCTAAAAACCTAGAGCCTAAAC
This sequence comes from Proteobacteria bacterium UBA6503, assembly GCA_002436405.1. Lineage (GTDB taxonomy): Bacteria > Pseudomonadota > Alphaproteobacteria > UBA1280 > UBA6503 > UBA6503. The sequence goes on along the minus strand of DJLZ01000005.1, from coordinate 591,558 downwards.
TAGGCACCTTTGACACACTTGCCGAAGCGCTAGACTATGCCGCACAAGGCGAAGCTGGTTTTAACTTTTACGATGTACGTGGCAACCTTAAGCACGTGCTGACCTACACCGAAATGCGCACCATTGCCCAAAAGCAAGCAAAGCAACTGCTAAGCCTAGGCCTTAAGCGCGGTGACCGTATTGGTATTGTTGCTGATATTGAAGCTTACTTCCTTACCACATTCTTTGCCTGCCAATACGCAGGCCTTATGGCTGTGCCTCTACCTGTTATTACAGGCCTAGGTGGTCGCCATGGTTACGAGCAACAGCTACAAAAGGTACTAACCACTGCTGAAGCTAAAGTTGCTATTGGCCCAGATGACCTTCAAGAACACCTGAAAGACGCCACCAAAGACATGGCTGGCATTAAGCTGCTTACCCCAGAACAACTAGATGCCCTTCCTGAAGCTGACGTGACCCTTGAGCCACTTACAGCGGAAGACGAAAGCCATATTCAGTTTTCATCAGGTTCAACCCGTTACCCTAAAGGGATTGTGATTAGCCAAAAAGCTATGATGAACAACGCCCATACGCTGATGACCGATGGCCTAAAAGGGAACCAGTTTGGCCGTGTTGAACGTGTAGCCTCATGGTTGCCGTTCTACCACGATATGGGCCTTATTGGCTGCATGCTAACCCCAATTTGCTGCCAGTTCTCGGTTGATTTGCTTCATACCGATGACTTTGCACGTTCACCTCTACAGTGGCTGAAGCTGATTGCCCGTAACAAGGCGTCACTCTCATTCGGCCCGACATTCGGTTACGAAATTTGCGCGCGCCGTGCTTCACGTATGCGTGATGATAGCGTTGACTTGTCTGAGTGGCGGGTGGCAGGTATCGGCGGCGAGATGGTGCACGCGCACCCCCTAAATGCTTTCGCCGAAGCTTTTGCCCCATACGGCTTTGACGCTAAAGCCTTCACGCCAAGCTACGGCATGGCTGAAGCAACACTTGCAATCTCATTTGCAAATGTGGATGAAGAATTTAACGTAGACGCTATCGATAAAGATGCTCTGCTTGAAGGTAAGGCCATCCCAACATCTGAAAACGTTGTTGATGAAACCTCAGAAACTCGTGTCATGGTTTCATGTGGTCGTGTGCTAAAGGGCTACGAGCTTGAGATCCGCAGTGCAGACGATAAAGTTCTGGGTGACCGTGAGGTTGGCCGCATTTGCATTAAAACCCCAAGCCTGATGAGCGGCTACTTCCACGATGAAGAAGCCACGAAAGAAAGCATCCTACCTAAGGGATGGCTTGATACAGGAGATATGGGCTATACCATTGACGGCGAGCTTGTGATTACTGGCCGCGCGAAAGACATGATTATTATCAACGGTCGTAACTTCTGGCCGCAAGATATGGAATGGCACGCCGAGCAAAGCGTTGAAATGCTGCGTACACGTGACACAGCAGCCTTCGCTGTTGACGGTAAAGACGGTAAGGAAGAGGCTGTACTTCTTGTACAAACCCGCACCACCGACCCTGAGCGCCAAGCCGAACTTATTAAAGAAGTTTACACCGCAGTTAAAACCAACACCGGCGTTGATGCCCGTATTGTGTTGGTACCACAGCGTAGCCTGCCTTACACAACATCAGGCAAGCTAAGCCGTGCAAAAGCCAAGAAGGGCTTTTTGACAGGTGAAATCCAACCGCTAGATATTTCGAAAGCAGAGTCAGCCGCATGAGCGAAAAAACTCAACCTAAAAAACAAGCTTCTGAAAAAATCGTTGCCGTAACAGGTGGCGCTGGCTTTATTGGCCAGTCGCTTTTAAAAGCCTTGGCAGAAGAGGGCTACCAAGTACGTGCCCTGCAAAACCGTACACCTGTGTTTGAGCACAAAAACATTACCGCCGTTAAAGGCAGCCTTACCGATGCTAAAGCTTTGAAAGAGCTTGTGCAGGGTGCCGACGTTGTTATTCATGGTGCAGGCCTTATTGCGGCACGCCGCGGTGCTGACTATTACCGTGTTAATACCGAAGGCACACGCCGTTTGGCCCAAGTTAGCGCTTACGAGAAAGTGGAAAAATTCCTTCTTATCTCAAGCCTTTCAGCCCGTGAGTTTGAACTTTCGCACTACGGCAACAGCAAGAAAAAGGCCGAGCAAACCCTACGCTCAGTGCCTGACCTTAAGTGGGATGCTTTGCGTCCGCCAGCCGTATATGGCCCAGGCGATATGCAATTTTTGCCGCTGATGAAAATGGTGCAAAAGGGCACAGTGCTGCTACCTGCAGGCCGTAAAGCCCGTGCATCGATGATTTATGTGGATGATTTGGTTTCAGCCATTACCAAGTGGGTGAAAAACGCTAAGCCAACAGGCACAGCGTACGAACTTGATGACGGCGCCGAAAATGGCTACCTGTGGCAAGACGTTACCGCCGAAGCTGCAAAGGTATTTGAAACTAAGCCACGCTACATTACATTGCCTAAGTTTGCAGTGTATGGCGTTTCGTATATTTCATACCTTGCCGAGATGGCCTTGCAGCGTGTACCGCAGCTTGCGCCTGAAAAAGCACGCCAAATTTGCTACCCCGATTGGGTTTGCCGTGATAACAGCCTGCAAAAGGCCATCGGCTGGAAGCCAAAGGTGCCTGTATCAAAGGGTATCCCCGCAACAATCCGCTGGTATCAGCAAGAAGGGTTGATTTAAGCCAATTATATAGTAGATTATGCCCACTTTAGCTTTGCCTTGGTGGGCAAATTTACTTATGATAGGTGCCAAATTGGGTGCCGCACATAGGCCGTATTAAAACAATTAGTAAGGGACATGACTAATGTCAGAGCCAACACACGCTGAAATCGTAGCTAAGATTATCGAAGAGCTAAAATCACTAAACGAAGACTTTGCCAAGGTTGAACTATCTGGCGAAACAAACATGACAACCGATATCCAGGTTGATTCGCTCGACGTTATGGAACTTGTGTTCTCGCTTGAAGAAGCTTACGACGCATCAATCCCTGTAAATGAACTCAGCAACGTTTACACCATCAACGAACTTGCTGCATTGGTTCAAAAAAGCCGCTAATCGCTAGCGCTAATCTAACAATTGGAGGCCATTATGGCAGACCTACTAGATAAATTCCGGAATATCCAAAAAGTACACCAACACGTTGTGGGCCTTACTGGCCGCGACCCTCTAGGCGCACCGTTTGAAAAAATGCTTTCGCCAACCCAAGCCGTTATCGACGGTAAAGAGTGTGTGCTACTAGGTTCAAACAACTACCTAGGCCTAACATTCTTCGATGAAGCCATCGAAAAAGCAAAAACAGCGCTAGACGTTGCAGGTACAGGGACCACAGGTTCACGTATGGCCAACGGTAGCTACATTGGCCACAAAGCCCTTGAAGGTAAAATCGCTGACTTTTACAACATGAAGCACTGCTTGCTGTTCACAACAGGTTACCAAGCAAACGTTGGCTTCCTATCAGCTATCGCTGGTAAAGACGACTACATCATTATCGACGCTGACAGCCACGCAAGTATTTACGATGGTTGTAAACTAGGCGACGCTACAGTTGTGCGCTTCCGTCACAACAACGTAGCTGACCTTGAGCGCCGCTTGAAAAAACTACCTGAAGGCAGCAACAAACTTGTTGTGATTGAAGGTATCTACTCAATGCTTGGCGACCGTGCACCACTAAAAGAGTTTGTGCGTGTTTCAAAAGAAAACGGCGCCTACGTTATGGTTGACGAAGCCCACTCACTAGGTGTGCTTGGTGAAAACGGCCGCGGCCTCCTAGAAGAAGCTGGCGTTGAAGACCAGGTTGACTTTGTTCTAGGTACATTCTCGAAGAGTGTAGGTACCATTGGTGGTTTTTGTGTATCAAACCACAGCGAAGTTGAGAACGCGCGCTTTTTGGCCCGTGCTTACATGTTCACCGCTTCAACACCGCCATCAATCGTAGCATCAGCTGGTGCAACCATTGACCACATCAAGAAAAACGGTAAAGAGCTTATGAAAAAGCTATGGGACAACACAGCCGTTGTTTACCCAGCGCTTAAAGAACTTGGCTTTAAAGTTGGCCCCGAGATGACACCTGTTATCGGCGTTGCAATGCCAAGCCTAGAAGAAGGCATCCGCGTTTGGAACACCCTTTACGAAAACGGTGTTTACGTAAACATGGCCCTGCCACCAGCAATCCCAGCTGGCAAGTGCTTGCTACGTTGCTCAGTTTCAGCCGCTCACACACCCGAGCAGCTAGAGACTGTGGTAAAGGCCTTCACAGCAGCAAAACACGCCGCTGAAGCCGCTGCCTAACAGCTAAGCTGACCAAATTAAAAGCCCCGCACTTGCGGGGCTTTTTTTATTTGTTGTAATATTCTTTCAATGCTTTTGATGAGCCTCGCTTAGTTACTCCACATGATGTTTTTATATATGCATTTTTATAGGCAGTTTCTGGTCGTCTATCTTTAAAACGAAAAGTATAAGAGCTTCTGCTTTCCATCCTGAATGGCAAATGGCTGTGTAGGGGGATTCCGACATTTCGGAATCCATTACGCTCCATACCAAATCCAGTTTCCTCGATGAAAACAGGAAATGTACTGAGGTTCGTTACAGTTATTGCCAAATAGGCCTTACTGTTTTTATTGCCGTGAATATCAATGTATTGGATTGGTGCGACTTTTAACTTAACTTTATCATTAGCCATGGCACGCCAAAGATTAATAATACCAAGTAGGCTACCTATGGTGCCCATAAATAACGCGATAAAATCAGCAGTAGATAGGCTTTGTATGAATGTAATCATCTAATGCTCCAATTACTTCGCAATTTTATTTGTGAGGACTTTATAGACCAGTGGCCAGGCAAAGATGAGCGGGTATTTGCGCTGGCGGTCGGTGGGGGTGATTTTGTGGCCTGAGTGGCGCTCAATTTTCCAGACGATGTAATCTACGGCGCCTGTGAATGTAAGCGGAGCTTTCATTAGGCGGAAGAACGTAACCAGCTTACCAAAAAAGCGACGGATTGGCGTGTTCAGGCGCTTGAGGGTGCGGTAGCCTTTGGCAATGTGCACGTGGTACATAAACTCGTCAGGGTCGGGCTGATGTTCAAGGGGGTTAAGCTCAAGCGTGGCGGCGGCAAAGGCGGCCGTGGCTTTATCGTAATATTCCTTATTCGCTTCGTAGATTGAAGCTCCACGGCTTTTGCTTTCGCTACGAAGTTCACAAGCATATGTATCCTTTAGGCCTGTGACCCATAGGTTTTCAACCGTTGTATATTCTTTTAGTAGTGGCAGCGTGCGGCGGTGGAAGGTGCGCACGGCGCTGTATAGGGTTTCGATAATATGGTCCTGATCCGCTTTTGATCGTGGATGCAAAATGCGGCATGGCTGGCTAAAGCGGGCCCAAATGCTTGGCGCAATGCTAATGCCATGAGCTGACATGCTAAACTGGCGCATGGTCATCACGGCGTATTTGCAGCGAAGCTTTTGGCCGTCGGCCGTCTCAAACTCTTTGTAATACACATTTGGTGGCAGCAGGGTGCCCCAAAAGCGGTGGCTTAGCGGCAGCTGTGCTGCTGAGTAGCTATCAACCAGAAGGTAAAAGTCTAGAACTGTATCGTCTTCAATGGCTTTCCAGAGGCCTGAGCCATAAAACAAAACACCTGCAACACCGGGTGTGGTTTCGGTCAGGTGTTTGGCCATTTCGAGTGCGGCATCGGGGGCAGGGTGTAAGTAAACGTCGTGCAGGTCCATAGGGCTACTCTTTCACGCCAACGGCAAAGGTAAAGGGCTCAGCGGCTGAAATTGTAAGCGGTGTTTCGCTCTTGGTTTCAAATAGTTCACCGTCAAGTGTCCACTCGCCATCAAAGGTTAGGGTACAGCTGTTGGTGCGCATGTTAAGGGCGCCGTTATTGTATTCAGGCTCAAGTTGTTGGCGGCCAGCAAGTAAACTCGGCAGGTTTGAAATAAAGCGGCTGTAAGGCGCTGTAACACCCATGAGGGCAAGTTCACCTTTGTTTTCATCGCTCTTGGCAAGAGGGCGCATGCCCAAAATCAAACGCTCAAGTGACGTCAGTGTTAAAAACACAGTGTCGGCCGTGCGACTGGTGCCGTCATGCTCGATAATGGTTTGGCTTGGGGCCAGAATAGGGTCTTCGTTCACGTTACCGCGGATAAGGCGCCACAACATGCCTGAGGTTGCCAAGGCTTGGCCAAAAGCATTCGTCATGCCCTTAGTATGGTAAGTATCACGGGTAAAGTTAATGGCACGGGGGATGGCAAGCGTGCCCATAAAAAAGCCGAGCAAAGGCTCAGGCAGGCTGAAAGATTCAACCTTAATCGGTGAACGACGAATTGTTTTAAGCTTACCGTCATTGGCAACCTTTAGCATTTCAACAATTGGGTTTTCGGTGTGTTCGCGTTTGGCGGCGTAGTTGCCTAGGCCTTGGGGGCCTTTGTAGCCAATATCAAGGTAGCTCATGTTGGTGGTGCCACCGTCATACACCGCAATAGTCGGTTCTTCTGCAAACGGTTTGTGTTTACGAAGGGCTGTAAGCACAGCGTCAACCGTACCGTCACCGCCCACGATGGCCAGCATGTTTGCGCCACGCATAGCCATTTGGCTAAGGGCGGGCACAATGTCAGCCTTTGAGGTGGTTTCAACAAAGATAACCCCTGCAGCATTGCGGGCACGTTGCAGTTTATCATGCAGCGGGTTTTTGCCGCTACCACTGCTTGGGTTATAGATGACGCCAACTTTGTTCATAAGGATGCTTCCTTAGCGTTTAGTTGTTTAGGCTATATTAGCGAGCCAACCAAGATTGAATCTTACGACCACGGAGGTTTAAAACCTCAGCCGATAGAATTTGCTCCATGTGCACAAGCAGTGAAAGGGCAGTCCAAGCGGCAATCGCCCAAATGGCCCAGTCAGGGCGGCCCACCAAAACAGCGGCTGTCATAAACAACATGTTTGGGTTACGGCGCGCGGTAATCAGACGGAAGAAACTGTCAAACTTACGCCAAATGTGCATGTGAATTTTAAAGCGTACAATAAAGTAACCTTCAAGCACACGCTGGAAGATGTAACCACCCACAATCACGAAGAACAACCAGTTAAGGACAACTGGGTCAATCCCCATGCCCACATGCACAAGGCCGTAGCCCCAAGCAACATACCAAAATGGTGGGTGCACAAGGTCAATACCGTGATCAAGGAAGTTACCAATTTTAGATGAGGTAAAGCTTACACGGGCAAGCTTGCCATCAACTGTATCAAAGAATGTGAAAATCCAGCCTGCAAGTAGGCCTTCGATGTACATGCCCTTGCTAAAGGCCCATAGGGCGTAAAGCATCAGAATACCGCCAACAACGGTAATCATGTTTGGGGTAACCCCTGTTTTGGTGCACCAGCGGGTAACAACCGCAGCTGGGCGAGGCCAGAAGTATTTGGTTACAAGGTCAGTCACACCTTTGTAAGTACCCATGAAAATACGCCATTCAAGGGCTTTTAGGCCTTCTTGCTGTAAAGGCAAGCAGTATGGAAGCTCTTTTTTACGAAGGTCAGAGTTAAAGTTAGCGCCCACTTGTTCGTGGTTCAGTGTGGTGTGTTTGGCTGGAGCTGCGCCACCGGCAACCCATTTGGCTGCTTTAGCAAAGTCTTTCGCTGTGGTGTTTGCAGCAACAGGGGTGCCTTCGCAGGTCATCAGTGTATTGTTTGTTTTGGCAAGGCCAGCAAGAACGGGCTTGTCGTACACGTAGTCAGCGCGGATCACGATAATGGGTGTTTCAGGTGATTCTTTTTTAACAGCACTCTCGTTCAGGACGGTTACGCCTAGGCGTGCAAATACGCGGCGTAGGCGCTCGGCGCCCGTAAGGCCCCATACTTTTGGTGTGTCTTTTTGGGTTTCGACCAATACTGCAATCGGTTTGACTTTTGTAGTCATATTGATGACAATGCCTCATTCGTTAAATTTTGAACAACTAAGAGTACTCTATTTTATGCTGTTTGCCCACATCACAGATGTACATTTACCAACAACACCGGTTAAACCGCACGAACTCTTTAGTAAGAGGGTTTTATCGTACTTATCATGGCACCTCAAGCGTAAAAAACACCACTTAAAGCCAGTTTCGGATGCCTTGGTTGAAGATATGCAGTCATTTAAGCCTGAACACATTTGTGTAACGGGTGACGTTACCAACCTTGGCCTTAAAGGTGAGCTTGAGCAAGCCCGTGATTGGCTGCAAGCTTTAGCACCTGCAAATAAGGTAAGTTTTGTTCCTGGTAACCACGATACGCTTACGCCGTGGTCAGTCCGCCAGCGTGATAAATACTTTAGCCCGTGGATGCAGTCAGACGATGGCAAAGCCGAAATGCCTTACGTACAAGTGCGCGGCAACGTGGCCTTTATTGGGGTTGATACTGGCGTTGCAACGCTACCGTTTATGGCAACAGGCACAGTAGGCGCCAAACAAATGGCCCGCCTAGAACAAGTTTTGAACGAAACAAAAGAGCAGGGGCTTTACCGTGTGGTGCTGATTCACCATCCGCCGCTGCCAAACATTAATAAGGCACGTAAGGCCCTGACGGATGCTGAAGCACTGGCCCAAGTGATTGACCGTACGCAGCCTGAACTTATTTTGCATGGGCACAACCACGTGCCGATGGAATATGGCCGTGGCGAAACCCAGATTTTTGGAACGGGTTCAGCCTCGGTTGACTTTGGCGACGGTATTGCCGTTGCACATTACTCACTTTTTGAAGTTAAACCTTCTGGTGAGCTAAAAGTAACACACCGCTATTACAACCCTGAAACCCGCAAATTTGCTACACGTTAGTAGGTTTGAGGCTGTGCAATTTTAAGAAAATTAATAAAATTGTATACAAAACGCACATTTTTATGGCATAACAGGATTGACATTTACCCCCTAAGGGCAGATATATAGCACTGTTGATTAGACCAAAAGTTTAAATAAACTGAAAGAAATACACGATGAAAGCCATTATTCTAAGCGCCGGCCAAGGTACACGACTACTACCGATGACTAAAGAGTCACCAAAGTGTTTGCTACCACTAGCTGGAGACACCACAAACATTCTACGTTGGCAACTTGACCAACTTGAAGAGGCAGGCGTAACCGAGACTATCGTTGTAACAGGGTTCTTCTCTGACAAGGTTCGTGCTGAGCTAGCACGCCGTACAGGCCCTATGAAAACACGCACAATCCACAACCCATTCTACAAAGTAGCCGACAACATCGGTAGCGTTTGGGTAGCACGTGACGAAATGACAGAAGATTTCCTACTGATGAACGGTGACACACTGTTTACTGTAGACGTTGTTCGTAAACTTATGAAAGAAGGCAAAGACGCCATCAACGTTACTGTGGCTTACAAAGAGTCATACGACGATGACGATATGAAGGTTACTCTTTCAGAAGGCAAGGGTTCAAACCTTGTTGCTGTAAGCAAAATTATCGACATGAGCGAAGTTGACGCTGAGTCAATCGGCATGATGATGTTCAAAGGCCGCGGTGCTCAAATGTTCCGTGAAGCTGTTGAAAACGTAATGATGAACCCAGAAGCTGTGAAGCGCTACTACCTAACAGTTATCGACATGCTAGCCAAAATGGTTACTGTTGGTACTGTTGAAGCACCACAGACTGACTGGTGTGAAGTTGACTTCCCTCTAGACCTAGAGCGCGCAAACTCAGTTGTTTCAGGCTGGCAAGAGCGCTTCGGTAAGAAGACAGAGTCTAAGAAAGCTGAACTTAAAGCTGTTTAAGTTCGCTGGTTAAGCTCGTTTTTTACGGGCGTACCCATCTTTGAAGATCTGGCGCACCAGCGCCAGGTCTTCTTTTTTATCTACATCAATGGCCGCATGAGGGTTGCTCATCATCGGAAGGGTAATTTGCGCCTCGGTTTTCTTCTCAAGGGTTTTACGCAAATGCTCACGGCTTAGTTTTTTCATAACAAAGCGTACAAGAATACTACCGCCAATGGTCATGGCCATTTTAATAGGCTTTTTGCGGTTTTCTTCCACTTTGCGCCAAAACTTTACAACGTTACGGGCTTGAGGTGTTTTAAACAAAAATAGGTTACAGCCACCAATAGCGCCATCAGTCAAAGGCACACGTGTGCGCTTAACTTGTGGGTAAGCTTGTTCAACCATTTCAGTTTCAGCGATAGCGGCGGCAAAGTCGGCCGGTGTGCGCCATGCTTGGTCTGTAAACTCGTTCAAAATATCATGGGTCAGCAGTGGGTGGTCAGCTGTGGTCACAAGCAGGGCATTGTTTGTTGGGATGCCTTCCATGGCAATCATAATGCTGCGGCATGGGGTAGAGCCTGTTTCTACGCGCTTAACTTTATGGCGCTGCACAAGGTCTGACAGTAAAAGTGATTGGTGAGAGTCAATCTCACGCTTGGGCATACTCAGGATAATTTCACCAACTGAGGGCCATGAGGTAATGGTCTCAAGCACATGCTCAATCATCGGGCGGCCATCAATATCAACAAAGGCTTTTGATGATTTTCCTTCGGCTTCAGCAACAGGGTCACCTTTAGGGCGGCTGCCGGCTAAAATAAGAACATTAATTTTATCGGCAGCATTCATTAGCCTAGGTCCTTTGCGTATACGCGGTAGGTTTTATAGTGGGTGCCGCCAATCATCTCGATAAGGCGAATCATTGGGGTGTTGTTTTCAAGAATCCATGAAAGCTCAACATGCTCAATGCCTTTTTTAACACCAATCTTGTAGGCATTGCGCATCATTGAAATGGCAATAGCGCCCCCAAGCGGTGTGCTTTGGTATTCTTGGCGCACGCCCATAAGAACAACACGTGCCCCTTTAAGGCGGTTCGCCTTGAGGCGTGTAAGCAGCTTAAGCCAACCAAATGGCAATAGTTTACCGCCAAGGTCGTGCATGGCTTCGTTTACATCAGGCAAAGCCACAATCATGGCAATAGGGTGGCCATCAAGCTCAACGATACGGGCAAGGTCAGCATCAATGATGGGGCGTAGGTTTTTAACCATGTAGGCAATTTCAGCCGCCGTCATTGGGGTAAAGCCCCAGTTGTTGGCCCAAGCATCGTTAAAAATGTCGATGATGGTATGAAGATCTTCAGACAAGTTCTTCATGTTAATCTTGCGTTCAACAAGGCCTTCTTTTTTATCAGCAGCGCGGCTCATGCGGTCGGCTGTCTTAGGAAAGTCACCCGTCACATCAAGGTTATAGGCGTAAAGGTCTTTCGCTTTAACGTAGCCAGCATCTTCCAAAACGTTTTGGTACCAAGGCTTGGCATAGTTCATCATCAGGCGAGGGGCTGCGGTGTAGCCATCTACAAGCAAGCCAACTTCATCGTTGATTGAAAGGCTGTAAGGGCCCGTCACATGCTTAATACCTTTGCTACGCAGCCATTCTTCAGCTTCAGTCAGGAGCAGGCGCATGGTCTCAGGGGTATCGGCTTCAATAGCGCCAAAGTGGCCTGTGGTTTTGTGCTCAGTTTCTTCTTTATCAATCTGCGCTGAAATACGACCAACGGCTTTGCCCGTAACGTCATACGCAACAAAAAGCTCGGCATCAGCGTGGTCAAAGAAAGGGTTATGCTTTTTGCTAAAGTGGGTGCGACGCTCCATATCCAACTGTGGGATGTAGTTTTCGTCACCCTTATAAAGCTTATGAGGCAGCTGAACAAAGTCGTTCAGCTGCTTCGGCGTTTGGATGCTTTCAATGCGAATCATTAAGCGGTGGCTCGCTGTGGTTTTTTGCGGCTCACGCCTTCTTTAGCGTTACGCTTTTCGCAAAGGTCAGGGGTTAGGCGGGCAACCCATGGGTATTTTTCAACTTCACTGTAAGTGTAGCCTAGGTTAAACACGGTTGAGCTTTTGCCGCCCTTCATGTTTTTAGGCTTCTCTTCGAATGTTTTAAACAAACGGTCAGGCCAGTAGCTGGTGATGCCGTAGTTGTAGTTCTCGTTAAAGAAGTGGTGTTGCAGGTGGTGATGCTTAATCTTCTTCACAAAGTTGCTCTTAGGCTCGTAGTTCAGGTGCTGGATGCAGTGGTTGAACTCGTAGAAGCATGTCACAACGATACCAAAGCAAAATGCCATAGCGATACCAGCAAGGCCACCGATAAGGTAACCTACAGGGGCCACAACCAAGAAGATGGTTGGGATGGTTGTGTATAGAGCGCCAAATAGAACTGTAAGGTCGTAAGGGTCGCGGTGGTGATCAAAGTGGATGCGCTTCCAGATTGGGGCAGTCATCTTTGAGCGGTACAGGTAGTTACCATGCAAAACGTAGCGGTGTAGAAGGTACCAAGCCATTGGGTAAACCACAGCAACAGTTACGGCTGTAATGGCAACTTCACCAAGGGTAATGCCAAAAATAAAGGCTGCTGCCGCACTTAGAATAGCTAGGCAAATGTAAATATGTACATCTGGGTATAGGAAGAAGGCCTTCCAGAACTCAGGCAAGGTCATTTCATCAAGGCGGTATTCTTGGTGAAGGTAGTTAAACTTTTGCTTTTTAGCTTTAGGGGCAGTTTGGGTATCGGCCATTTTTCTATACTCGCTTGGGGTACGCCACAAGGGGCACCTTGTTAAATTTGTATTTTAATAGGGAAAACATACTCTTTTACCCCAAAAAGTCAATTGACGAAGGTCAAAAACAGCAGTGTTTTTTTAGAGGGTTACTTCCGCGAAAAGCGAGACTCACGCCACATGCAGTAGGCAACCACGCCGCCACCAAATAAGTAGGTTGGTAGCCACACTGTAAATGCCGTCGGGAAGTTACCACTCTCCGCGCCTGAAAGGGCAATACGCTCAGCCACGAAAAATAAGAAACCAAACAAAATAATGGTAAAGCCTGCAATGATGCGGTTGGCACCACGAGGGCGCATAAACAAGATTGGCGCTGCAATCAACACCATCACCATCGTGCCAATAGGCTGTGAAAAACGACGATGCAGCCATGTTTTGTAGTAGTGGCCACGGTCATTGTTAATGTTTGAGGCTTCGCTCAAAAGCTTAAGCTCACGCAGGGTCATCTCGTCTAGTTTTTTATCAAAAACGGCAAGCTCTTTGGGGGTAGTGCCAAGGTGAGTCGGGTGAATATCAAACTCCATTGAATCGCCTGAGCCAAGTACACGCATTTCGCCATCACGCAGTACCCATGCTTTGCCAGTCATGCCGCTTGCTTCTGGGGCATCTTCGTAGGTGGCGTTATCGGCTACGATGTAACGTTCCATCAGGCCTTGTTCATCACGTTCAATCAGTTTGACTTGGTAAAGCTTGTTGTTTTGTTTGTTAGCACCTTCTGCGTAAAGCATATAATCGCCCACCATAAACCAAGCAGGGTAGCGGGTGATGTTTGTTTGCTCGGTTACAGGCTCAAAGTCATTCTCTTCCCACAGGCGTAGGTTTTCGGTTGCACCTAGAACCAGCGAGTTCAGGAAAATAAAGTGTAGCGACGCAATAAAGAAGCCGCCCAGCATAAACACCCACAAAATGCGCAAAATACGGATGCCTGAGCTTTGCATGGCGCCAATTTCGTGTTGGCTATGCAGTTTGTTATAAACCGCCATAGCTGCCAATAGACCTGCCATTGGGATGATAAGCGAAATCAGCTGCGGCAAGCGCCATGCAGCGTACTGGCCAATGGCTTCAAACACAGGCATGCCACCACGAATAACATCGTCACTGCGAGCAAGAATATCAAACACCAAGAACAAGAAGGCAAGGCCCAATGAGGCTACAACCGCCATCTGAATAAACTGCTGAAGCATATAAACGCGTAGTAAACGTGACATGATCTATGCGCTCCCTTATTTATTCATTTTCTTCATGCGCTTATTATGGCGGCGCTGGTGGCGCTTATCCATAATATGGCGATATGGTGTTACATCTAGCCAGATGACCAGTAATATTAACGTAAAGACAGTTAATACCGTGAGGGGCGTCCAGAGGCCTGTCCACGTAGAAAGACTTCCAAGAGCGGCAAAAGCTTCACCAAAACCGAGGACTTTCTCGTACAGGATAAGAATAACAATACCCAAGCCCATACCGTAAGCACGGCCTGTACGGCCTGAACCTACAAGCGCTAGCGGAATTGCAAGCAATGCAAGGACGGGTACAGATAAAATCAAAACAAGGCGGCTATGAAGCTCAGTATTAACTTCAAGGAATGGAATGGCCTTCAAGGTTTGCTGCGGTTTACCAATAAAGAGTTCAGGGAGTGTCATTTCACGGCTTGATTGGCCACGTAAGCCGTACTTTTTAAGCTTATCAAGAGGTGGGCTCCAGTAAAATTGGCTAAAGCTAATAGTGGCAGCGGTATTATTAGTGCTGCTTTCACGGACCATTTTACCGTTTTTCAGCAATAGCGTGAAGTCAGCATCAGGGTTTGTTGACTCTGTCACTCGAATGGCTTCTTCAGCTGTAATAATTGTTTTGTTGCCATCTTGCTCGGCTGAGGCAAAGAAGCCTGTAAAGAACTTGCCGCCTTGGCTCACAGTTTCGGCACGGAGGGTAATATCAGGGCCTAGGGTTTCAAATACACCCGGGCGTAGGTTTGTTAGGATTTGCGACTTTGTAAGTTCCCATACTGCCGTGTGGTATGCATAGCGTGAGTATGGCTGTACAAAACCAACAAGAATAGCCATCAGGATTGTAATCAAAAGAGCCAGCGCCATCACCGGGCGGATAATCTGTTCGAGTGATAAACCTGTTGAGAAAATCGCTGTTAATTCAGAGTCTTGCTGTAACTTTCTAATGCTAATCATTAAAGCAAGAAATAGGGCTGCGGGTAGGGCTGTACCAAGGTAGTGTGGGATAAGATACCACAGCAATTCAAAGGCGCTTGCAACAGGTGTACCTTCTTCGGTTACCAGTTGAATAAGGCGCATCAGACGCTCAAGAACAAGCGTAAGCAAAATCACAAATAGCGCCATCAAGAAGGGTGGCGTTACACGATGCAAAAGGTATACGGTTAAGCGTGACATATATAACTTTCTGACGGTTAAGTGTTTAGCTTTGCGCTTCAGGTTTCACTTTTTTGAAGAAACTTTGTAGCAGCTTTGTAGTGTTTTGCAAGGCTTCATCGTCAAGCTCAACAAACTTAGTAAGGTCAGGCTGACCAGGGAAGCCATGGTCAATAACAGCAAGGCTGTTAAGCTGGTGGGCACCCTTATAACGTGGGAACACATGGAAGTGCACGTGTGGGTCAACCATCATCAGCATGAGGTAGTTAATCTTTTCGTAGTCAATGGCAGTGGTCAGGGCAAGTTCAATATCCGTAACAACTTGCTTAAGTTCGGTCATAGCTGCTTGCGATACATCTGAAAAAGCCGTTACATCTTCAGTGCAAATCAGAACAAGCGACCCTGCGGTAACTTGTTTGCGGCGGGTTACAATTGCCCAATGCTTATACTCTTTTACAAGGGTATTGGGGTAGCCAAAGGTTTTAAGTGTTTGATGCATCGTTGTTCTTTTTTTGAATTAACACAATATTGGTTGCTAGGTAGTTTGCAGGGCTTGTGGTATAAATTTCGTATAGCTTTATATAGGGCTATTTATAGGGACCACAAGGTTTAATTGCCAACATTTAGCAACATAAAAGTACCAAACAAAATGCTTAAAATACATGTCTTTTTTAAACAACTGTTCTGCCTGCTAGCGCTAGCCGCTATGTTGACCGCTGCAAACCCTGCTGCAGCTGAAAATAAAATGCTTGATGGTGACTACACCTACGATATTTTGCGTAACGGTACCCAAATCGGGACCTACAGCTTCCATGTGACCAACCGTGACGATATGAGCACCACGGTGCAAGCCACCATGAACATTGAAGCTAAGGTACTATTTTTGACGGCTTATAAGGCTGACCACCAACGTGTGGAAGAGTATCTAAATGGTGCACTCCAAAAAATTCACGGTGAAGCTAAGTTTAACGGTAAAGACTATGCCTTTACCTATGATGCCAAGCTTGACCAAGTTGACCGCAATGGCGAGATTGAGCAACTTAAATACCCAGTTGTAACCCTAAGCCCCTTTAAACCACGTAACACTGAAGGCAAGTTTATTGGCCTGAGTGAGAAGGGGAAAACACACGAGGCCTACTTTGAAGATAACGGCATCGTGAAGAAAAAAAGCGGCATTAAGCTGCACCCATTCCATGAACTTGCATTCATTGGCGATGTTCGCCGTGATTTGTGGTACACCCCTGAGGGGATTCTTGACAGCCTATCGTATGATAAAGATGGGGCGACTATTACTTTTAAACGTCGCGCTAAAAATTAACACGGCTTATAACTAATAAATACCTGATAAGGCTCATATTCTTATGAAAAAAACGCTCGCATTCACAGCGGCTCTTATGCTTTTACCTTTAATTCCGAACAGTGCTATGGCGCAAAGCCGTGGGGCTGTGGGTGTTGTTGTGGCACCAGTTGAACGTACCGAATGGATTGAAACCATTGAAGCCCTAGGTACGCTTAAAGCCCGCGAACAAGTTGTGATTACTTCAACAGTCGCCGATAAAGTTGCCAAGATTAACTTTGACGATGGCCAAGCTGTTTCAGAAGGAGCCATCCTGATTGAGCTAGAGTCCGCAGAAGAACGTGCTGAACTACAGTCAGCAAAGTCAGCCCTGAGCGAATCTGAAAAACAGTATAACCGTGCAAAGGAACTACGTGCCAAGGGTGCAACCGCACAGTCAGTGCTTGATGAACAGCGCCGTGTGTACGAAATTGCCAAGGCCCAAGTTGGCGTGGCAGAGTCTCAGCTACAGGACCTTATTATCCGCGCGCCATTTTCAGGTAAGCTGGGCATTCGCCAAGTGAGCCCCGGGGCATACCTAAGCGCTGGCCAAGTGATTACCAACCTTACTGATAACCGCACCATGCGCCTTGATTTTGCCGTGCCTGAGGTTTTCCTTGATAGTATTCACCCGGGCCAAGTCGTAAAGGTTAAAACCGCTGCTTACCGCAAGCGCACTTTTGATGGCACTGTAACCGCTATCGATAATCAGATAGACCCTATTAGCCGTGCCTTTAGTGTACGCGCCACATTGCAAAACCCTGAAGGCCTCCTTAAAGCGGGTATGCTGATGACGGTCATGCTTGAAAAAGACCCTGAGCAAGCCATTGCCATCCCTGAAAGTACATTGATCCCCGAAAGTACCCGTAACTATGTGTACGTAGTGGAAGAAGACGCTGAAACCACAACAGCCCAAAAGGTTGAGGTTGAAATTGGCCGCCGCCAAGCTGGCCGTGTTGAGGTTATTGATGGGCTAGAGCCTGGTCAACTGTTGGTAAGCCACGGTGCCCTTAAACTGGCTGATGGCCGTGCCGTTAAAGTGCTAGCCAACCAAGCGGATGGCCGTACCATGACTCAGATTTTGGACGACCTAACAAAGCCTAAAGCACAAAAGAAATAGTGGAGTAGGCGATGTTACTATCTGATATTTCGGTTAAGCGCCCCGTCTTTGCTTCGGTATTGTCGTTGTTATTGGTGGTGTTTGGGATTATCTCATTCCTTAAGTTGCCGCTGCGTGAATACCCAGCCATTGACCCACCAGTTGTAAGTATTCAAACAAACTACCGTGGTGCCGCCGCCGCCGTTGTTGAAACCCGCATTACCCAACTTATTGAAGATCGTATCTCTGGCGTTGAGGGGATTGAGTTTATTCAATCAACCAGTGAAGATGGCCAGTCATCAGTGCGTGTTGAGTTTAGTATTGATCGTGATATTGACGGCGCTGCTAACGATATTCGTGACCGTGTGGCCTCAGTTGCCGACGACCTGCCTGAAGAGGCTGATCCGCCGGAGGTTGAAAAGTCAAACTCTGACGATGACGTGATTTTGTGGTTGAACTTATCATCTGACCGTATGTCACCGACCGAACTAACTGACTATGCCGAGCGCTACCTTGTTGACCGTTTTTCAGTAATTGATGGCGTGGGCCGTGTGCGTGTGGGTGGCGGCCAGCGCTTTGCCATGCGTGTGTGGATTGACCGCCAAAAACTTGCGGGTCATAACCTTGCTGTAACCGACGTTGAAAACGTTCTTCGTCAAGAAAACATCGAACTGCCCGCCGGTAATATTGAGTCTGTTGATCGCCAGTTTACCGTGCGTGTTGAGCGTGCCTTTGTTAATCCAGAAGACTTCCAAAAGCTGGTGCTTTACGAAGGGGAGAATGGTTCACTTGTAAGACTAGGCGATGTTGCCCGTGTTGAACTAGGTCAAGAAGTATTGCGGACGATGTTCCGTGGTAACGGCGAGCCTATGGTCGGTATTGGTATCATTAAACAGTCGCAAGGTAACACTATTTCGGTGGCTGAGGCTGCTATTGCTAAGGCCGAGCAAATCAATAAAACCTTGCCTGAAGGCATGACCATTAACGTAAGTTACGATACTTCAGTCTTTATTAAAAAAGCCATTGCCGAGGTATATAAAACCCTGGCCATTGCGCTGATTTTGGTTGTGGGCATTATTTACCTATTTTTGGGTAATGCGCGCGCCACGATTGTGCCTGCGGTAACCGTACCTGTTTCGATTATCGCTACCTTTATGGCGCTACTGGCGTTTGACTTTTCAATTAACCTTTTAACCTTGCTGGCGCTGGTACTTGCTATTGGTCTGGTGGTGGATGATGCCATTGTGGTGCTTGAAAATATTTACCGCCGTATGGACGAAAAGAAGGAAACACCCCTCGTAGCCTCATTCGTCGGTACACGCCAAGTGGGCTTTGCGGTTATTGCAACAACCCTTGTGCTGCTCGCGGTGTTTATTCCATTTACCTTCCTTGAGGGTGATATTGGCCGCTTGTTTGCCGAGTTTGCCGTAACCCTAGCGGTTGCTGTGTTCTTCTCAAGCTTTGTGGCGCTGACGCTGTGCCCGATGCTGGCCTCAAAAGTGCTAAAGCCGGGGCGCAGTAATAACAAAGCCACTAATAAGGTTGATGATGTGTTCCGTCGTTCACGTGCTAAATATTCAGCGTGGCTTGCCCATACACTTGAAAAGCCTAAAAAGTACCTGCTTATTGCAGCCGCAGGCCTCGTTGTGATTGCCGGCTTGTTTACTGTGGTACCAAGTGAATATGCCCCTAAAGAAGACCGCGGTGCCTTTTTCGTGATTGTGAACGGCCCTGAAGGGGCAACCTACAGCTACATGAAAGACTATATGGATAAGATTGAAGAAATGCTTATGCCATATGTTGATAACGGTGAAATGCAGCGCCTATTGGTGCGTGCACCACGAGCATTTTCAAACTTCTCAAGCTTTAACGGCGGTATTGTTATTGCTGTGCTTACCCCGTGGGGTGAGCGTCGCCCAGGTGAAGAAATTATGGGCGAAATTGCAGGTAAACTTTCAGTGCTACCGGGTGTGCGAGCCTTCCCTGTGATGCGCCAAGGTTTTGGCAGTTCAACCGCAAAACCTATTCAGTTTGTTTTGGGCGGTGGGACGTATGAGCAGCTAGCCGATTGGCGTAATACCTTGCTTGCTGCCATTGAAAAAGATAACCCCGGCCTAACAGGTATTGATTGGGATTATAAAGAAACAAAGCCGCAGCTACGTATTCAGGTAGATTATAACCGTGCCGCTGAAATTGGTGTACCTGTGCGTGATATTGGCCTTACGCTTGAGTCTATGTTGGGCTCGCGCCGTGTGACGACCTTTATGATGGACGGTGAAGAGTACGACGTTATTGTTGAAGGTGAGCGCGATCTGCAAAACACCGCTCAAGACCTACAGAACATTTACGTGCGTTCAAATACAGGTGAGTTGATTCCTGTTTCTAACCTAGTAGAAGTACGCGAATTTGCTGAGTCTAATAGCCTTAACCGCTATAACCGTGTACGTGCCATTACCATTGAAGCTGGCCTTGACGGCATTACACTGGGCGAGGGGCTTGCCTACCTTGAACAAAAAACACGTGAGCTACTACCTGAAGAAGCCATTATCGACTACAAAGGCCAATCGCTTGATTATAAATCAACAGGTGGTGGTATTTGGTTCGTTTACATTTTGGGTATTGTGGTGGTGTTCTTGGTGCTTGCCGCACAGTTTGAAAGTTACATCCACCCAACGGTTATTATTTCAACCGTACCGATGGCCATGCTTGGTGGGTTGTTGTCACTGTTTGTAACGGGGAACAGCCTGAACATCTACTCGCAAATCGGATTGATTATGCTTGTAGGCCTTGCAGCCAAAAACGGTATTTTGATTGTTGAGTTTGCTAACCAACTGCGTGACGAGGGCGAAGAATTTATGGCAGCCCTGAAGCGTGCCGCTGAAATTCGCTTTAGACCTGTTGTGATGACAAGTATCACCACTGCTGCTGGTACTATTCCGCTTGTTCTTGCAAGTGGTGCTGGTTCAGCAAGCTTGGTTGCCATTGGTGTTACCGTATTTGGCGGTGTGCTTGTGGCAACGGCGCTAACACTGTTCTTGGTGCCGCTGATGTACAGCGTGATGGCCCGCAACACAGGTTCGCCTGAGCAACGTGCCCATCAGCTTGAGCAAGAAATGTCAGGCAAGGACTCTGTATAAAGAGCCTGTTTAAATATAAAAGCAAAAAGCCCCCACAAACTGTGGGGGCTTTTCTTATACGTTAATTGATGCGCAATTACTTGCGGCGGCTGGCTTCAATCATCTTGAAGAACAGGTCGGCCTGCTGGATGGCATCTTCCACGGCCACATGGGTCATGTGTTCCATGGCGTTCCATTCGGCGGGCATGTGGGCTTTGTTGGCTTCGCCGTAGTCGACGCCCAAAATACCCATGGCCATGCTGCGCATATCAACACATCGCCCCTCGAAGATATCAACCCCAAGGAACTTGCGGCTGTAATAGCGCACATAGTCAAAATCAAACGAAACAGGGTAAGCCACAAAAATGGCTTCGGCTTCGTGGGTTTGTTCAAGGTGTTTGACCCACGCTGAAAAACGCAGCATTACCCAGTAAGGGTCGCGCTGTGCGGTGCGGGTTGCTTGCCATGCTTGCGGGTGTTGGGCCCACCAAATCATGGCCTCTTCAGCCATTTTGGTACCGGGTAATTCAAGCAGATTTTCCGAGTAGGTGGCAAGCTTGGTGCCATCAGGCAGGCGCGCATCGGCACCTAGACTGAGCATTGAATTTTCACCGGGCACGGGGCCGTCAGCTTCCATATCAACGCTGATGTAAATCACGTTCTTTGTCATAAGTACATCCTGTACATAAAAGAGAGAGGAAAAAGTAAGAGAAGAAGTAGGTATATGTATTTGAGCGGAATATATCCGCATCGCCTTAGATGTTCAAGGCTTGTTTTACTTCTTCAGGCTTAACTTTGCCTTTTGTTTTGTGAATAAACACACCCTTTACATGGGCAATGGCCGCAGGGTGCCCTTTATGGATAAAGGTATGTTTAATCTTAATGTATTTTTCGTCATGGTCGCCAATCTCGGTTTTAAGGGTTACCTTGGCAAACGGCGGGAGTGAACGAATGTATTTAATATCAATATGGCCCACAACAGGCATCCACTTACGCTTTAATGATTCACGGTAAAGGCCTGTTACACCCATGTGGTACACACGGCCCAAGTCCATCCACGAAAGATAACGGGCGTTATTCATGTGTAGGTTGGGGTCAAGGTCAAACGGCCAAACACGCAAGGTAAGCTCGGTCGGTTCAAGCGGCTTATCATGCAGCGGATCAAGCCAAGCTTTGAGGATGATGCGAATCATACGAAAGTAGAGGTTCATGGGTCGTCTCGGTATCTAAATATTAAAAGCCAAAAGTATTAAAAACCAGGCATGTAAAGGTCAGGCGCTAGCTCTGCTTCAGGGTCAATGGCGTATTTGGTAAAGTCGGTCACGCCTTCTTCACGCATAACGTCTTCATCAATAAAGAAGTTGCCTGTGCAGGTTTTACTATCACGCTTAAAAATGGCAGCGGCAGCTTCGGCCACAATATCAGTGGTGCGTGAGCGACGCATCATTTCGTCACCACCCAGTAGGTTTTGAATAGCAGCTGTGGCAATGGTTGATTTTGGCCATAGAGCATTTACGGCAATGCCTTGGGGCTTAAACTCAGCCGACATACCCAGCACGCACATGCTCATACCGTATTTAGAAACCGAATAAGCTAGGCAATCTTTAAACCACTTAGCATCCATGTTTAGTGGTGGTGAAATGGTCATGATGTGTGGGTTATCTGACTTTTTAAGGTAGGGCAGGCACGCTTGGGTGCAAATAAAGGTGCCACGTAGGTTGATGTTTTGCATCAGGTCCCAGCGTTTAAGGGTTGTTTGCTCGGTGTTGGTCAGTTGCACGGTGCTGGCGTTGTTGACCAAAATATCAATCCCGCCAAAAGTTTCGACTGCTTTTTCAACAGCTGCTTTAACGGCATCTTCGTCACGGACGTCAACAGCAATGGGCAGTGCTTTGCCGCCAGCGGCTTCAATTTCTTCAGCGGCGGTAAAAATTGTACCTTCTAGCTTGGGATGAGGCTCGGTTGTTTTGGCGATAATAACCACATTGGCGCCGTCTTTTGCGGCTTCTTTACCAATGGCGAGGCCAATACCGCGGCTAGAGCCTGTAATGAATAGTGTTTTACCTTTAAGACTAGAGAGTTTCGCCATGGGTTTATCCCTTATTAATTATATAAAAAAAGCCCCAGCATTATACTGGGGCTTTTAAACCTAGGGCAACAACTTAAACAAGTTGTAGGTTTACCGCTGCGGTTTTACCACGGCTTTCTTCTAGCTCGTAGCTCACTTTTTGGCCTTCTTCTAGACCGTCAAGCTTTGAAGCTTGCACAGCAGTGATGTGAACGAAAACGTCGTTGCCGCCTTCTTCAGGTTGAATAAAACCAAAACCTTTGGTTGGGTTGAACCATTTAACAGTTCCTGTACTCATAAGTATAGACTTTCTTTTGTATTCTGATTTGGCAGATTTCTGCCTGTGTTAAAAGTTGCCTTATCTGAGCCTTGTCGCCTGCTAAATGCTTAGCTTTGGCTTACCCGTAAAAGGTTTCCGTCAACACGGTTAATTAATAATTACCCTAGCACGTATCGCACCCCTGTAAAACTAAATACGACGGTAAAAACCTCTTTTATTTTTATATGTTTAGTTATGCCTGCTTTTGGTCGGGTAGGGGCAGCAAATGGCGCTCGCTTTCGTCACGGTGTTTTTTAAGGTACTTCATAAATGGTGTACCGCCTGTACCAACATCGCTTGGGTTACCCGCGTGGCTGTTTTGCTTGTTAATATATGAGGCTGCATACTCTAGGTGCAAAGCACGGAAGGCACGCACACGGTCAAGGCAGGCGTTGTAAAGCTCAGTCATTTCAGTGTTGTTACTGTCGCTTACAAACTGGCGCAGCGTACTGCGTTTTGCCACTTCATCAATAAACTTGCGGTGCAAAACTGGGCGGTAGGCGTGTAGCTCGTTCAAGTATTGGCGCAGTGGGTCGTTTGAGTGTTCAACACCAAAAAGGGCATCCATCGTCGGGACGATTGAACTTTGTGAACCTGTTTGCCCGCGAAATGCCTGAATTTCACCTTTAAACTTCTCAACACCTTCGTAAATAACACCGCCGGGAAGGTCAGGGTTATCTTGCCAGCCATGGATGTATGGGCGCACACGGTGGAAGTATGTATGTGGGTCGCAGTAGTCAATCATGCGCTTCATGGTGTCATACATATTATGCCAAGCGGCCAGCACTTCGTTTAATGCCTCAATAACTTTAGCTTCATCGTTCAGGTGAATACCTTCTAGAATATCAGGGATAGCGGCCAAGGCTTGGCCAGCTTCAGCTTCAATTTCAACGTGAATCATTTTAAACCAGCTTTCATCAATCCCGCTTGAGAAGTGCTGATGCATGTAGATGTTTTCCAGAATAGGCTCGCCAGCTTTATCAAACATACTGAAGTTATCAAGCACGTAGGCTGAGTAGGG
Organism: Proteobacteria bacterium UBA6503; assembly: GCA_002436405.1. Lineage (GTDB taxonomy): Bacteria > Pseudomonadota > Alphaproteobacteria > UBA1280 > UBA6503 > UBA6503. The sequence goes on along the minus strand of DJLZ01000005.1, from coordinate 567,642 downwards.
CAGTAGTGGGAATTGGCCTAGCTTATCGGCAATAAGGCATAGTGGCACGGCAATGTTACGCGGGATACGATGGTTGGGCTCAGTCTCGCCCCAGACCCAAGCTTGCACAATAAACGAGTAATGCACCATGGCGTTACGTAGCTGCTCGTCAGAGGCTGATTCGATAAACGATGTCACGTCAATTTCAGGGATATCTTTTAGGTAGTGGCGCACAACGCCTGTGGCCATCCACTCGGGTAGCCATTTGCCAGCTTCAACAAGTGGGGCTAGTTCGGTTGGCATTGCAACGGTGGCGGGATCGTACTTACATAGGAAGCCGCGATCGCGAGAAACATCAAATTGGGTGATATCAAGTTTATCAAATGGTTGTGTCATGCTTTGTCCTCAAATTTTCATAATACAGCATTATTCGCCTTTTTTTGCCCCCACACAAGTGCCGCGTTGTGCTAGAGTAAATGTAATGACAATTCGTGCCGCAAATGGCGTTTTCTAGAAGGGGAGAAACTCATGACAAAAGCTACTGATAAGACTAACAAAATTGTAATTTTGCATGATTTGCACCCTGAAGATGGTGCAATGCTACAAGCACTATACTCACGCAGCCCAGCTGGTGTTGAAAGCCACCTTGATAAAGTTGAAAAAGCTGGTGCCGGTAAATTTATGAGCCAGTACTACGTTGGTTACGGCCACGCTTCAATTGGTGATTGCGGTGTAACGAACATCTTCATCGAAAATTACTCGATGCTTGCTTGTAAAGCCATTCAGGATAACCCTCTATACTCAGGCCAAGAAGCTTCAACACGCTACCTTGATTTTTCTGAGCAGCCGTCATTTGACCCATACAACACCCCATACACACGCAGCATCCTTGATGGCTGGCTTACCCTTTACAACACATGGATGCCAAAGGTTGAAGCTGCGATTGCAAAAGCTTACCCATTTGATGAAAACAGCTACAAGAGTGAAAAAGCATGGAAGAGCGCCGTTCAAGTACGTGCGTTTGATACCATGCGTTCATACCTACCAGTAGGCACAACCACACTATTCAGCTGGACCACAAACCTACGCCAAGCGCGCGACCGTATGATGAAGCTAAAGTCGCACCCGCTACCAGAAGTACGCCAAATGGCACAGGATATCTTTAAGCAATTGGTTGATAAATACCCGAACAGCTTCTCAGGCCAAGAAATGGCCGAAGCTGCTGGTCGCTACGCTGACCGTGATGCCTACAACCAAGCCGAAGCTAAGCGTGAAAATTTTGAAAGCTACGCCGAGATTAAAGCACGCCTTCAAATTACAGACGCTGAAGAAAAAGCCCTACTTGATGGTGCTTTGATTGCCCGCACTGGCCAAATTGACATTGATGGCCTAAAACGCCTTGAGACCGAAACTTTGAACAACCGCCCACGTGGTGGTGTGGCGCCACGTCGTTTGGCAGCCTACGGCCAATACAACATGGCCTGTGCTATTGATTTTGGTTCATACCGTGACCTGCAGCGCCACCGTAACGGTGTAGCGCCACTGCCGCTGATTGAACCTACATTTGGTATGTTCAAATGGTACACCGACGAACTAGCACGTTTGCTGGGTGATGACTACGCTGAGCTTGAAGCTGCAACCGAAGCCTTGTTCACACAAATTAAAGAACTTGATAACGCTGACTTTGCTGTAGACCCAATGCTAACGCAGTACCTATTGCCAATGGGCACAACAGTGATTTGCTCACTAGGTTACAGCGTGCCACAAATGCTTTACGTGGGTGAGCTTCGCTCAGGTAAAACAGTCCACCCAAGCCTGCGCCCAATTGCACAGAACATGCTTAAGCAACTGGCCACTGACCTACCTGGTATTGCCTTGCACGGCGATATGGACGAAGACAGCTGGAACGAAAAGCGTGGAACGCAAACTATTACCGAGAAAAAGGTAAGTTAGCTGACCACTCCTGAAACGGACTAATAAAAAACACCCCCTCGTTTGAGGGGGTGTTTTTCATTCGTTATTAGCGTTCGCTTGCCGAAAGCGAAACGCGCATATTCATGGGGCAGTCGGCAGTTGCCGAAAGACCCACCTGAGCCTTGACGTTGCGGCATACCGCAGACTGAAGGTCAGACAGGTTGCCGTAAGCTTCATCACGGATGACAGCTTCGGTCAGGGCCTGGTCGACGATTGGGTTGTAGTTGCGGATGCTACCGGCCTTTGCCACGACGAAGTTTTCGTCGATGGTATAGAGGACGGTGGCCTCGACCGTGCAGATGTTCTCACCGCAGCGCTGATCCATGCTGTAGGTCACGCTGTCGGTGGTGTTGTACACCTCGGCAAAGTCGTTGTTCCAGAACGGGTAAACCCGCTCTTGGCCGATGTATTCGGCCTGGCCACTGTCAGCCCAGATGATGGTGCTGTTGGGGCCAACGGCATTGTTGGTAAACAGCAGCAACGCCGACATGGCAATGCTCACGAAGTTGCCGATGAACAGCCCCTTGTGGAATGACTTCTTGTCGCGCGGGGTTGTGGCAATGCCGAACGACAGTGCGATGGCAAAGATCGAGATGATGCTAAGCAGCAGCACGGGCACGATGTCGGCGTAGTTGTTGATGGCGTAACCGTGATACGGAATCAGCCACAGGGCAGCACCGATGGCAAAGCCGCAAAGCCCACAGATGATGCTGAGCACCTTACCGAACGAGAGTTTGTTATTTTCCAAAGGGAATTCCTTTTCCAGAAAACAAATAGAATGGGAAGAACTGTAAGAAGATAATGAATACAGGTTGTATACAGTGTCCGTATTCAGATGTCAAAAAAAACTACCCTCTGCACATCAGTGCAAGAGGGTAGTTATATTCGTTATTAATAGGATCGACGGAAGTCGGCCATATTGTCCTCAATATCAAGGTGCAAGCGCAGCTCGATGGGGCAAGGGGCGTCTTCGGTCAAGCCTAGGCGTTGGTTGATGCGCTTCTGAGCGCCGTCTTCAAGGTCAAAGACGTTATCGGGACGGTCAGCGATGATGGTTTCGAGAATGGCATTACGCACAATGTCTCGGTACTCAAAGCGGTCGGTCTGATCAACCACGATGGTCGACATGACGAACCCCTGCGAGACTTCAAAACGACCACTGCTACGGTAGTAGCAAAGTTCGCCGTCGTCGCACATCATCTGAAACATCACGATTGTACGGTCGCTGGTAACGCCAAGGGTTTCGTACGTTGGGCCAAACGGGCTGTAGTAACGATCGCCTTCAAGCTGCACAATGCCTTTGCTGCCATCTTCAAGGGGGACGAGGATTGTCTCGTCCTTGTGGATGATGTTGCTGCTGATAAGGCAGCCAAACAGCACGAAGAAGCTGAACATCATACCGATGCCAGCACTGTTCGACATAAGCTTATCGGACAGGCGATGCTGCAGGTCCATCAGGTAATAGACCACGAATGCAGCAACGGCAACGGCCGATATAAGCAGCGTCCAGCCGGTGGCGTAGCCAAGGGTGAGCCATTGCCAAAACGGCAAAAAGCCAAGGCAAGCACCAACCACAATCGAGGCAATCATCTGCCCAATGCGGAGAGCATTTTCCATAAGAGTGTTCTTTCAAAAGGAGAAGGGACAAGAGGGAATAGGAAACAACAGAGAAAGAAGAAAACAAATAATGAGCCAACATAGAATTGTATACGATTGATGTCAAACAGTTTTAGAGCGTCAAAGCTATTATGCATACGCAAATAAAAGACACAAAAAAGCACCCCCTTCAAAAGAAGAGGGTGCTTAGATTCGATATTAGATTTTTTCAACCGTTGCGCTGAAGGTCAGCCGTACGGCACAGGCGCTGTTTTCATCAAGGCCAAGGTTGGCATTGATGTTGGCGCACATGGCCGGTGCAATGGTATCAGGCGTGAGGTTGTCGTCGACGTTGGCAGCCCTAATCAGTGCCACCGCAACCACCGACCGATAGTCGAGGGCGTTATCGGTATTGGCAGCGATGAAAGGCTCGGTAAACGCGTACTCAACCTTGAGGGTTGTGGCACACATGGTGTTTTCGCACGGGGCATAAACCACCGTTTCAACGTTGCCGTAGGCATTGTTGGTCACGCGGAACTCACGCTCTTCCCAAATGGGGTAACGCAGCGGCGCTTCATATTGGTTAAGGACAGTCGCCTGACCATCTTCAACCAGAACCACACCGTCGGTGTTGCTGTAAAACGGTGAATTGGTAATCATCCACAAGCCAAAGGCAAGACCAAGCCACGACCCTAAAATCAGGGTAATGCGGTAGCGGTGCACAGACTCGTACATCTGAGCAAACAGCATGGCGAACATCGGAATACCGATGAACATCATGATGGCCCAGAACATGTAGATCATCATGTTGGTCATGTCGAGGACGACGAAACCACTGAAGAACCAGTCACGCACGGGGATGAATGCCGAGGCCAAAAGCAGCAGCACAATAAGGGCATGCCGCCAAAACTTGAGGGGTGCAAAGTACGTTTGCACGGCTTGGCTTGCTTGCTCGCGCAGGTAGCGAAGGAATTTCATAGAGTGTTTCCTTTGTCGGAAGCTGAAGAAAATAATAGAAGATAGAATAGATATGGGTTGTATACAACGTGTGTTGGGTAAAGTCAAAAAAAACCGCCTCCCCATAAGGGAAGGCGGTTTCGTTAAGTGGTTTAGGAACCGGAACGACAAATCTTCATAGTCTGTCTCCTAAGTTATGGAAGAAAAGATAAGAATCTTAAATTCCGTTAGGGTTCAGCCTTTTCAGGTCGTCGTACCACAGCTGGAACGCGTGAGCCTTCTTCACCTTGCGCTTCTTGTGCGCTTTCAGTTCAGATTCCACATACTTGACCAGCTGGTCGAAGTAGTAGGCTCGCGTGTCTTCGTCGATCATGCCGAAACCTTCGAGCGTGTCGATGAACAACAGCGCGAGGGTCAGCACGTCGTGGCTCCCGTATTCGATGATACGCTGGCGCTGGGTGACGCTGTGGAAATACAGGGCCGACACTTTCGAGCCGTCCATGGTTTCCGAGTCGTCAGGGCCTTTGATTTTGCCCGGCACACCAACAAGGGCTGCATAGTCGGCCTGCTTGGTCTTCGTACTGAAGCCATGCTCGCCGGCAATCGCCTTCATCAGGTCCACGTTAAGCGGGCTGAACCTGCTGAACAGGTCTTGCTCGCCGCGGTGAGTTGCACGCTTGAAGAACTTCTTGCGGCACTCGCTGTTTGCGCTGCCACGAACCGCCGCAACCTTGCCCTTAGCGGACGCAGGAAAACGACGCTGCGCACGCAGCAACACGACAGGCATATCGAAGCCATGGCCATTCCACGTCAGCAGAATAACCGTTTTGCCAGCTTCCTGGTCGGCGATGATATCCGCCATCCATTCGGTCAGGGCATCGGCTTCTTGTTCCAGACCCAGTCGCAGCCATTCGAGACGATCTTCGACGTCGTTACCCTTCGCCTGAGGCGGGTTTTTGGGCAGCGGCTTCGAGATGTAATTCGTCAGCTTGAACTGAGGGTTGCCACCCGCCTCAAGAGACAGGTTGAACCGCAGACAGGGCAGAGCCACAATCTGCTGGAAAGCCAGCGGAAGCATGGGGTCACCAGCTTCAGCACCGTAGCGTTCCTTCTTGAAACGATCGATGACACTTTCGAACGTACTTGCCGACTTGAACTCCATGCCTAGGGCATCAATGAGTGCAAGAACGTCAGGCACGGTCTCGGTATCGAAGCAGTACACGACTGCATCGCGGGGAAAGTCTTTCAACATGGGATTACTCCAGGTTGGATGATAAAGAGAGAAAAGGAAAAATAAGAATAGAATTTACGTACTTTGAACTATAGGCGACTTTGTATACAAATGTCAAACGATTGAATGGGGCTTTTCGGATTTAAATGCTCGGGCGGTAATAATCTTTACCTTCTTGGTTTTGCAGGGTAAATTAGCAGCCAACATAATTATAAAAAGAAAGGGTAAACCTATGGCAGGTATTATTAAAAATGTTGCTGTAATGGGGCTTGGTAAAGTGGGCTCACTCGCAGCGGAACTGTTGCACGAAACTGGGTTTACCGTGACTGGGTACGACCTTAACCCGAAAGCTGAATTTTCGTTTAAAGCCGAAAAACTTGACCTAGCCGACAAAAAGGCTGTGGCCGAAGTTTTGAAAAACAACGACGCTGTATTGTCATGCTTGCCGTACTCACTGAACATTGAACTTTCAACAATGGCAGCTGAGCACCATACCCATTACTTTGACCTGACTGAAGACGTACCAACAACTAAGCATATCCGTGAGCTTGCAAAAACATCAGACGTTGTTTTTGCCCCGCAGTGTGGCTTGGCCCCAGGTTTTATTGGTATTGTAGGCGCACACTTGGCCGAGAAATTTGAGAGCATTCGTTCTATCCGTCTACGTGTAGGTGCTCTACCACAAAACCCAACAGGTTTGATGGGTTATAACTTTAACTGGTCACCTGAAGGTGTGGTTAACGAATACCTAAACCCATGCGAAGTTATTGAGCACGGCGAATACAAGTGGGTTTCATCACTTAGCCGTATTGAAGATATTTACATTGGTGGTCAAAAGCTAGAAGCATTCACCACATCAGGCGGCCTTGGCACTATGTGCGAAACTTACGCCGACCGCGTAGAAAACCTAGATTATAAAACAATGCGTTACCCGGGGCATGCGCAGTTGATGCAATTCTTCTTCCATGAGCTACTGATGCGTGATCGACGTGAAGAAGCCGGGGAAATTTTGACAAATGCTAAGCCACCTGTTAGCAACGACATTGTTTACATTCACGCAGCAGCCGAAGGTAAGATTAAAGGCCAGCTTCAACGTGAAGAATTTGTACGTGGCTACAAGCCATTGATGATTGCTGGTAAAGAGTGGCGTGCGATTTCATGGACAACAGCATCATCAGTTGCTGCAGTGATTGAAATGGTAAACAACGGCACATTGCCGCAGAAGGGCTTTATTAAGCAGGAAGATATTCCGCTTGAGCCTTTCCTACAAACTAAGAACGGCCAACACTACCTACAGGGCGATAAAGCCACTGGTGTAAAGTTGGTATTTGATAAAGACGAGAAAGGGCGTAATTGTGCCTAAGAGTATTGAAGGCGTTAAACACGTTATTGCCGTAGCCTCAGGTAAGGGTGGGGTTGGTAAATCAACCACTGCTGTTAACCTAGCGGTTGCACTAAGCGTAGCAGGCCATAAGGTTGGTATTTTAGATGCTGACGTATACGGGCCATCACTCCCACGTATGATGGGCCTAAAGGATGGCTCAGCCAGTAGTGAAGACGGGAAGACAATCTCTCCTGCGTTATCACACGGCGTAAAGGTGATGAGTATGGGCTTCTTGGTAGAAGAAGATACCCCAATGGTATGGCGTGGCCCTATGGTGCTATCAGCATTGAAGCAAATGATGTTTGACGTTAAGTGGGCACCGCTGGATGTATTGATTATTGATATGCCTCCGGGTACGGGTGATACACAGCTATCTATTGCACAGGCTATTGGTTTGTCAGGGGCGGTGATTGTATCTACCCCTCAAGATATTGCTCTGCTTGATGCCCGTAAGGGACTAAACATGTTCCGTAAGGTAAATATTCCTATTTTAGGTATGGTTGAGAATATGAGTATGTTCGTATGCCCAGAGTGTGGACACGAAGCACATATCTTTAGCCATGGCGGTGCTGAGAAAGCAGCAAACGACCTAGACGTGAACTTTTTGGGCGCTGTACCGTTAGACCTTACAGTGCGTCAAAACACAGACGAGGGTAAGCCTGTTGTTGTAAGTGCACCTGATAGCGCACCTGCCGAGACTTACCGTAACCTAGCAAAACAAATCTGGACCACACTGGAAGAGAATGCCGAGAAGGCCGCCCAGCCGGTGAAGATTGTTATTGAGTAATATATATAAGAACCTATAAGGCAGACACCTATCCAAATGCGCTTACTTCTATTAACCCTCGCTTTACTATTTGCCCCCGTTTATGCCCATGCAGGCCTACTGAATGTAGAGACTGTCGCAACGGGAGATAATGTAGATGTAACAGGCGGCGCAGAGGGCCGTGTATTTGCTGCTGGTTGGAAGATTAATGTAGATGACGCCGTATATAAGAATACTCTTCTTTTAACAGGGGCGAACATTGATATTAATGCCAACGCAGAAGGGGCCGTATATATCTTTGGTCAAAACATCTCAGTAGATGGTAAGTACGTAGGCCCACTTGCAGCCGCAGGTCAGGAGATTCGTATTGAGCCTTCAGCTGTTATTGAAGATGATCTATGGCTATCAGGTCAGGTTGTATGGCTAAAGGGTACACTACCTGCGAATGGTAAGGTGCTAGGGAACCGTGTTGTTATTGACGGTAACATTATGCCAGTAGGGGAAGATAAGCTTCTTGATATTCAAGCTCAAGAACTTGAACTTACCGAAAATGCCGTTATTGGGGGTAAAGTACTATACCGTAGTAAGAATGTTCCTCGTGTTTCTAGCGGGGCGCAAGTCCTGATGGAAATCCAGATTGAAGACTCTACCTTTGAAGATGAGGTTAAAGCCAAACTTAAAAGGGTTGCATGGCTTGGTAAGCTAGGCTCAAAACTGATGCTTTTGGTATGGCTACTGATTGCAGGCCTAATTGTTTGCCTAGTGATGGCCCCTAAGATGCGCGCTTCGCTTAAGCGCGTACGCCAATACCCAGCCCGTATGCTTGGCGCTGGTGTGGGGTACTTACTAGCTGTGCCGATTATTGCGGTTGTGTTGTTCGTAACCGTTGTGGGCATGCCTGTGGCAATCTCGCTTTTAGCGGGTTACCCAATTGCGATTATTATGGGCTTTAGTATTGGTACTCTGTGGATTGGTACCTTGGTGTTTGAAGCTGTATTCAAAAAAATTCCGCTGCGTCGTCATCAGTTTGTAGGGTGTTACCTTATCGGTATGGTGATTGTACTTCTCGTCACGCGTATTCCATACGTTGGCTTTATTGGTTGGCTTGTGCCGCTTGCGGGTGGCCTAGGTGCCTTTAGCTGGCTTAAGTGGAAGCAAATGCAAGCAGGTAAAGAATAATGTTATTTGTTGCCGTTGCCGCGGGTGGCGCACTGGGCGCTTTGCTTCGCTTTAGCCTTGTTGTGTTTACAGGCCTGCCGTTTGCTATTTTGCTGGCGAACATTGTGGGTAGTACCGTTATGGGCGCTATTGTGGGTGGGCAGCACTCAGGGCTGTTTACATTGCCAGCTGCTTGGAAGGCTTTTGTGATGGTAGGCGTACTTGGGGCGTTTACGACATTCTCCTCATTCTCGCTTGAGGCCTTTGTACTTTTCCAAGAAGGGCAAATCCGCGAGGCTGTTTCGTATGTGATTGCTTCGGTACTCTTAGCTCTTATTGGCTTTGCGCTGGGTTACAAACTTATTAGCTTTTTCTAAGCGTTCGTTTTCGTCTTATTCACTTTATTTTCCGTCGTTTTTTGGTTCGGTTACGGTTGACCTATGTAACCAAATGGGCATAATGAATGAACACTATTAACGCCGTATTTAAACAAACAATAAGTCAGGCAGACCAATAATGAACTTCAATGTTTTCTCATGGGATCACAAGGGCGGCAAAGGCCCTTGGGGCAGCGGTAATGGCGGTAACGGCAATGGCCGTCGCCCAAACCAGCAAAGCCAAAACAAACCACAACCCGACCTTGATGATATGCTGCGCTCAGCGCAAGATCATTTCCGTCGTCACATGGGTGGCGGTAAAGGGAATGGCGGCAATGGCCGTGGTGGTAACACCGGCGGTAGCCAAGGCAGCCCGTTCGGCGGCTTAGGGTTTATTCTGATCCTTGTGGGTATTCTATGGCTTGCCAGTGGCTTCTACATTGTTGACCAATCAGAAGAAGGCGTTGTACTGCGCTTCGGTAAGTACACTCAAACAACAACACCAGGCTTGAACTACCACCTGCCTTGGCCTTTTGAATCTGTTCTTAAGCCACAGGTTGAGCGTGAGAACCGTGTTGAAATTGGCTTCCGTGATTCAACAATGGTAAACGGTGTAAACCGCTTCCCACGTACACGTGGCGGCGATATGGCCCGTAACATCCTTGAAAACGAATCACTGATGCTAACAGGTGACGAAAACATCGTTGACCTGAACTTCACCGTTCGTTGGAAAATCGGTAACGCCGAAGACTTCTTGTTTAACGTATCAAAGCCTGAAGCGACAATTAAGGATGTTTCAGAGTCTGCCATGCGTGAGATTATTGGTAAGCGCCCAATTGATGATGCGCTAACCGCAAACAAAGCTCAGATTGAACTTGCAGCCCGTGACCTTATTCAAAGCATTTTGGATGAATACGGCACAGGTGTTCAGGTAAACGCTGTTGAACTACAGCAGGTAAACCCGCCGAAGCAAGTTATTGATGCCTTTAAAGACGTACAGGCCGCCCGTGCTGACGCTGAAAAAGCGCAGAACGAGGCTATCGGTTACGCAAACGACATCCTGCCTAAGGCCCGTGGTCAGGCCGCACAAATGATTCAAGAAGCCGAAGCTTACAAAGAGTCACGTGTGCTTGATGCCAAAGGTCAGGCTGACCGCTTTACAAAGCAGCTAACCGAATACAACAAAGCGAAAGACATTACCCGCCAGCGCATGTACCTCGAAACGATGGAACAAGTTTTGGGTAAAGCGAACGTTGTTGTGATGGGTAGCAAGTCAAACCAAAACGTATTGCCATACCTACCACTTGGCCAACAAACTCAACCAAAGCAGGGGAGCCGCTAAGATGAAACCCATCCATATGATTTTTGGTATTACAGGTATTATTGCCCTTATCTTGGTTGCAAACAGTGCCTTTATCGTTACTGAGACTGACCGTGCCCTTGTGCTTTCACTTGGTAAGGTTGACCGTCAGGTTGAAGAGCCGGGCTTGTACTTCCGTCGTCCGTTTATTCAGCAACTTGTGAAATACGATGACCGTGTGCTTGACCTAGACTCAACACCTGAAGAAATCGTAACGAAAGACAAAAAGCGCCTTGTGGTTGATACCTTCATGCGTTGGCGCATTGAAGATGCTACTAAGTTTTACGAAACACAACGCACCATGAGCAGCGGCCGTGCCCAGCTGAACACCATTATGAGTTCAGCCACCAAGCGTAGCCTTGCACGTCACGATGCGCAGGATATTATCTCTGGTGAGCGTCGTAACATCATGAACAGCATTCTGGCTGAAACCCGTGAAGAAGCTTCACGCTTTGGTATTGAAGTGCTGGACGTACGTATTAAACGTGCTGACCTTCCGGCTGAAAACTCGCAAGCTGTTTACAACCGTATGCGTGCCGAGCGTAACAAAGAAGCGAAAGAAATTCGCGCTGGTGGTGAAGAGGAAGCACAAAAGATTCGTGCAAACGCTGAGCGTGAGCGCACAATCCTGATTGCTGATGCTGAAAACAAAAGCCAGATGCTACGTGGTTCTGGCGATGCGGACGCCATTAAGATTTTTGCGGACGCCTTTGGTAAAAGCCCTGAGTTCTACCGTTTAACGCGTACGCTTGATGCTTACCGCCGTAGCCTTGCAAAAGAAAATGCAATGCTTGTGGTTGATCCTGAAACTGACTTCTTGAAGATTTTTGAACAAGGTCAGTAAGTTAGACTAATAAATATAAACTAATACTTTAAAAATATGAGGGGTAAATTCTCATGCGTAAAGTTATTGTAACCAGTGTTATGACCGCCTGTGCTTTGGTGCTTATGGCACCACAAGCCGCAATGGCACAACTGCCAGATATTGCAACAATCACTGAAAAATATGCCGATACTGTGGTGAACATCTCGGGCCGCTCTGAGCCGGGTGAAGCACCGAAGATGCCAGGTATGCCTAAGGCGCCTCAAGGGCAAAACCCATTTGGTGGCACCCCATTTGAAGATCTTTTCCAAGAGTTCTTCCGTTCATTGCCACAACAGCAAATGCGTCCAACGCAGTCGTTGGGTTCGGGTGTGATTATCTCGGCTGATGGCTTTGTTGTGACCAACAACCACGTGGTTGAAATGGCCGACGTTGTGACCGTTAAGCTAACTGACGAAAGTGAATACCAAGCCGAAGTTATCGGTACTGACCCTAAAAACGACCTTGCACTCCTAAAGATTGATGCCGGCCGTACGCTACCATTTGCCAAACTTGGCGACTCTGATGCTCTTCGAGTAGGCGAGTGGGTGGTAGCTATTGGTAACCCATTTGGTTTGGGTGGTACTGTGACCGCAGGTATTATTAGTGCTCGTGGCCGCCACATTGGCCAAGGCCCATACGATGACTTTTTGCAAACAGATGCTGCCATTAACCCTGGTAACTCAGGCGGGCCACTGTTTGATATGGAAGGTAACGTTGTAGGTATTAACACCGCTATCTTTACCCGTAGTGGGGGCTCAAACGGTATTGGTTTTGCGATTCCAAGTAACACAGCCAAAACCATTGTTGAGCAAATTAAAGAATATGGCCGTCCTATCCGTGGGTGGTTGGGTGTAAAAATCCAAACAGTTACACCTGATATGGCTGATGCTCTAGGGATTGAAAAAGGTAAGGGCGCTTTGGTAACTCAAGTGCTTGACGGCAGCCCTGCACAACGTGCTGGCCTTAAAACCGGTGACCTTATCCTTGAGTTCAACGGCCGTGATATCCAGAAAATGGTTGAACTACCTAAGTTTGTAGCCGAAACCCCAGTGGGTAAAACAGTGCCAATTAGCATCTACCGTGACGGTGAATACCTTGTGCTTCAAGCTAGCATCGATGAGCTTGTTGAAGAAGGTGCTGAGCCTGTATTGCCTAAAGACCCTCAGTTTACTGAGACTCTGGGCATGAACCTGATGGACCTTACCGATACACTACGTGCCAAGTTTGGTATTGATAGTGGTCAAAAAGGTGTGCTTGCGTTTGATGTTGCTGCAGGTAGCCCTGCAAGCCGCGCAGGCATTTTGCCGGGCGATGTTATTGTGCGTGTTAACCGTGCCACTGTGAACAGTGCTGCTGCGGCTAAAAAGGCGATTGCTGCCGATAAAGGCAAGTCAGTACTTCTGCTGATGAACCGTCACGGCAACAACACCTTTGTGCCAGTCCGCCGTGAGGCTAAAAAATAATGGTTGAGCAATCAACCCAAAAAACAAGCCACCGCCGTAAGGCGGTGGTTCTGTTTGGGCCAACAGCTGCAGGTAAAACAGCGGCGAGTATTCATATTGCTAATGCTTTTAAGGGCGAGGTTATTAACGCCGATAGCCGCCAAATTTACCAACAAATGCCCATCATCACAGCGATGCCGACGGATGAAGAACGTGCGGCTGCACCGCACCACATGTTTGACTTTCTAGCCCCTGATCAAACATTCTCAGTCGGGCAATGGTTGAATATGGCACGTGAAAAAGCAGAAGAGATTTGGGCCAAGGGTGGTCTGCCTATTTTTGTGGGCGGTACCGGTTTTTACCTTAAAACCCTTATGGATGGCATTAGCCCTATGCCTGAGACTGACACTAAACTGCAAATGGCACTCGAAGCCCAAGCTGATGAAAAAGGCTTAGACTTTATGTACGCCGAACTACAAAAAATTGACCCCACATGGGCTGCAAAGGTTGAAGCTAACGACCGTCAGCGTATTTTGCGCGGTCACCTTGCGTACCTGCAAACAGGTAAGCCATTAAGCGAGTGGCATAAGCTACCGCCAGAAGGGGCGCTGGATTGTGATTTTGTATGCCTTGCTATTTCACCCCCACGTGAGGTTTTGATTGAGCGCATCAATAACCGCTTTTTAAAAATGATTGAAGAAGGTGTCGTTGAAGAAGCTAAACTTTTGTATGACAAATACATGAAAAACGGTGACCGTGAAAATGTTGCCCCATCACTGAAAAGTATTGGCCTACCTGTGTACGCTGAATACTTTGAGGGTTATACCTTCCTTGATGATGCCCACGAGACTGTTGCCCAACAAATGCGCCAATATGCAAAAAGGCAACGGACGTGGTTGCGTAACTCGTACCCACAGGACGCCCTTGTGTTTGAAGACGGCAGTAAAACAGATGAGATTGTGCAAAGTGTGTCAAATAGGTTGCAGTCTGTTTAAAATGTGCACAGCAATTTCGCTGCTAAGTTGCACTGGGGCCTGAGCGCTGCTATTTTTTAATAGATTAACAAATCGCACACAAAAATAACCAATAGCGGAAATTTAATATGTTTAATAAAGTTTTAGGGATGTTCTCACTTGATATGGCCATTGACCTTGGTACAGCTAATACCTTGGTATATGTGCCTGGCCGTGGGATTGTTTTGAACGAGCCTTCAGTTGTGGCCGTTTCTAAGGAAGGTAACTCAAGCAAGGTTCTTGCTGTAGGTGATAAAGCCAAACGCATGATTGGCCGTACACCAGCAAACATCGTGGCGATTCGTCCACTTAAAGACGGTGTTATCGCTGACTTTGAAGTTGCTGAAGAAATGATTAAGTACTTCATTACACGTGTTCACAACCGTCGTATGTTCATTAGCCCTCGTATTGTTATTTGTGTGCCTTACGGCTCAACCCCTGTTGAACGCCGTGCGATTCGTGAGTCTGCTTTGTCAGCAGGCGCAAGCCAAGTTTGGCTAGTTGAAGAACCTATGGCTGCCGCTATTGGTGCAGGTCTTCCTGTAACTGAAGCTACAGGTTCTATGATTGTTGATATTGGTGGTGGTACAACCGAAGTTGCTGTTATCTCTCTTGGTGGTATTGTTTACTCAATGTCTGTGCGTGTTGGTGGTGATAAACTTGACGAATCAATCATCAACTACATCCGTCGTACACACAACTTGATGATTGGTGAAGCTACTGCCGAAGACATCAAGATGAAAATTGGTTGCGTAATGAAGCCAAAAGATGGCAAAGGCAAAGAAATGGAAATTAAAGGCCGTGACCTTGTGAACGGGGTACCGCGCTTTATGAAGATTAACCAAGCTGAAGTGGCCGAAGCCCTTTCAGAGCCAATTAACCAAATCGTACTTGGTATTAAAACAGCTCTAGAGCGCACACCGCCAGAACTATCAGCTGATATTGTTGACCGTGGTATTGTTATGTCAGGCGGTGGCTCACAGCTACAGCGCTTGGATGAACTACTGCGTAAAGAAACTGGCCTACCAGTTTCAATCGCAGAAGAGCCTCTAACTTGTGTGGCTGTTGGTTCAGGTAAAATCTTGGAAGAGATGAAGACACTATCACAGGTACTTCACGACAACTAATCTTAGAGCTAGGATTAAAATATGGCAAGGCGCACACGAACACGAAAACTTATCGGTTCAGGCCTTGCCATTTTTGCCATCTTTGGCGTGATGATTGCCAGCCAATACATCCCGCGTGATACACCGCTGTTCCTTGCGGTTTCTGATAAACTTGCCCCAGTGATGACTATTCTGCGTAGCCCAGTTATTGCGGCACGCCAACTTGATAACCAAGCAACTAAATACTTTAACACCGTTGAAACAAACGAGCGCCTGCGCCTTGAAAATGCGCGCCTAATGGCATGGCGTGACGAAGCCCTTTACCTGCGTGACGAAAACAAACACCTTAAAACCCTGCTTGATATGGCGGCTGACCTTGAGGTCAACCCTGTAGCAGGGCGTGTACTTGCTGATACCCGCAGCCCATACGCCCGTAGTGTACTTGTTGATGTAGGTGCTGATAAAGGTATTGAAAAAGGTCAGGCTGTACTTAGTGAAGAGGGGCTTGCTGGCCGTATTCTTGAAGTTGCACCAAGTAGCTCTCGTGTTCTATTGCTAACTGACCACAACGCCCGTATCCCTGTAAAACTTCTAGAGTCTGGCCTCCTTGCCGTTGTGCGTGGTGGTAATGCCCGTAAGCTTGAACTTATTCTGGTTGATAGCCGTGTGCAGGCTAAAGAAGGTGAGCTTGTTGTAACCTCAGGAGTAGGTGGTGTATTTGCACCGGGTATCCCTGTTGCTAAAGTTGTAAGCACTGGCGAAATTATTAAAGTGCAGCCTCTTACAAACTTTGCCAAGCTTGACCGTGTGGTTATTCATAAGCGCCCAACCATGGGTATCGTAACCTTTGGTGGGGAGGCTACGGATGAGTAATTGGCACTTTACACCTGATCCTCGTTTACCATTTTTGAACTTCGTATTGCCGTTTTTAACGGTGTTTTTGCTTATGCTGCTTGAGTTTACACCCGGTACACCGCTTTCAGGTATTATGCCTTGGTTTGCTATGCCTGCTGTTTTTTACTGGGGGCTATACCGCCCACAGCACTTCCCGCTATGGCTTGCCTTTTTGATGGGCTTGGTGCTTGATATTATCTCAGGCCCCGTGCTTGGCCTTTACGCCATTATGTATGTGTTGATTCGTGAGGTAGGCAAAGCCCAGCGCCGCTACCTTGTGATGCGTAACTTTATTATGCTTTGGCTTACATTTTCAGGTTTGCTAGCAGGCTTGTTGCTGATTCATACCTTCTTTATGACCACGGTTGGCTTTAACTACGACTCAATCGTACCGCTTAAGTTTGTGCAAACAGTTGCCGTATTCCCGCTGCTATATTACGTATTGGCACGTGGTCATCACTATCTAGTTTATGAGGGCTGGATATGAGTACGACTGACCAAAAACAGCAGCTTATTACCCGCCGTGGCCTAATTTTTTCAGCAGCGATGACGCTGCCATTTTCTGCATTGTTAGGTAAGCTTTACCTTTTGCAGGTTGTTGAGGGTAAAGAATATAAGCGCCTAAGCGATAAAAACCGTATTTCACTAAAGCTAACACTGCCTGACCGCGGTAAAATTTTAGATCGTGATGGTGAAATTTTGGCCGATAACTTCAAAGCTTTCCGTCTTGTTGTTGTACCTGAGCGCGCCAAAGACCCTAAAGATGTTCTAAACCGTGTGGGTCAATTGGTAACGCTGACTGAAGATGACCAAAAGCAGGCCTTGCGTAAAATTGCTAAATCACCAAGCTTTGTACCTGTAGGGGTAAAAGACTTTTTGAGCTTCCCTGAAGTGTCACGCGTGCAAGTGAACCTGCCTGATTTACCAGGCGTTGATGTTGATGAGCTACAAGCCCGTAAGTATCCAAATACCAACCTTGCGAGTCACGTTCTAGGTTACATGGGCCCAGTTACAAAAGAGCAGCTTCAAGGCTCTACCGATCCATTACTTTCACAGCCTGATTTTCGTATTGGCCGTAAGGGCGCTGAGCTGCACTTTGATAAAACCCTACGTGGCCGAGCAGGAACCAACCACGTTGAGGTGAACGCCAGTGGCCGTGAGGTACGTATTATTAACTCTGTTGATCCACAACAGGGGACTGACCTACACCTTGGCCTTGTTAAAAGCGTACAAAAAGAAATTGAAGAGCGCCTAGCGGGGAACCGTGGTGCCGTTGCCGTGATGGACCTTACCGATGGTACCGTAATGGCTATGGCCAGCGCGCCTGACTTTGACCCTAACGGCTTTACCTACGGGCTTGATACATCTACATGGCAAGACCTTATCTTAAACCCAAACCGCCCACTGCTAAACCGTTGTACCCAAGGTGTATACGCACCGGGCTCAACCTTTAAAATGCTTGTGGCGCTTGCCTGTTTGGAAGAGGGGCTGATTACCCCTGATGAACGTATTGACTGCACTGGCCGTATGAAGTTTGGTAACCGCTTCTTCCACTGTTGGGAAGAAGAGGGCCACGGCCCAACCAATATGCACGAGGCTATTGCAAAGTCGTGCGATATTTACTTCTACGAGCTTGGCCACCGCTTAGGCGTTGAGAAAATGAATTACTACGCTGGCCTATTTGGTTTGGGTAAAGAAACTGGCATCTTTTTGCCAGAGTCTAAAGGGCTTATCCCGAGCGAGGCTTGGAAGCGTAAAACTTATAACCAGCGTTGGCAAAAAGGTGAAAACCTGATTACAGCGATTGGCCAAGGTTACGTGCTGACAACGCCGATTCAACTGCTGACTATGACGGCCCGCTTAGCCACTGGTTTGAATGTTCACCCACTTATGGAAAAACAAGCTGAACCCCCAGTGTTTGACCCACTACCATTTAAGCCTGAAAATATGAAGATTATTCAAGACGCGATGACCGCTGTTGTGACCAAGCCTTATGGTACAGCGTACGGAAGCCGTTTAACACAAACAGCGATTGCCGGTAAAACAGGTACATCACAGGTGGTTTCACGTCGTCACCATAAAGATACCAAGCTAGAGGACATCCTTGAGCACGAGCGTACACACGCTCTATTTGTAGGTTATGCACCAGCAGAAGCCCCACGCTTTGCCACGGTTGTTATGCTTGAAAACGCTGGTGGTGGTAGTTCAGCTGCGGCCCCTGTAGGGCGTGATGCCTTGCTTGCGGCCCTTAAATGGATGCGCCAAACTTAAGAGATTACATGATGCAAAACAGCCTGACGCAAAACAGTTTTATTGAAAAGTTAAAGCGATTGAACATCGCTTACATCGTGATTGTTTGCTTGCTAGGTGCCATTGGCGTAACCATGCTTTATAGTGCCGCCCACGGTAGCTGGAGCCCATACGCCGAGCGCCACCTTGTGCGTTTTGCCATGGGCTTAGGGCTTGCTATTTTTATTGCGTTCTTGCCGCTGCGCCTTGTTTTTAAAATGTCGTACCTTGTGTACTTTGCCGCGATTGTTATGCTGGCCCTTGTACAGGTGATGGGCGTGACGGCTGGTGGTGCAACGCGTTGGCTTGATTTGGGTATTCGTGTACAACCATCAGAACTTGCAAAAATTGGTATTGTGCTGGCTGCTGCTCGTTTTTACCATCAACGCCAGACTGATACCATCCGCAGTTTTTCAGCCGTTGTGTTTGTAGCCGTGGGTATTTTGATTCCGGCGCTACTTACAGTGATTCAGCCTGACCTTGGCACGTGTTTGCTGCTGATGATGGTGGGTGCAGGTGTAATGTTTTTTGCAGGTGTGCCTTGGGGCTACTTTGCTAGTGCTGTTGTGGCTGGCCTTGCGTTTATCCCCATTGCGTGGAACTTCCTACTGCATGATTACCAAAAAGGCCGCGTGCTGACATTTCTTGATCCATCGCGTGATCCACTTGGTGCGGGCTACCACATTATTCAGTCAAAAATTGCCATTGGTTCGGCTGGTTTTTGGGGGAAAGGCTTTATGCAAGGCTCACAGTCGCAGCTACAGTTTTTGCCTGAAAAACATACCGACTTTATCTTTACCCTCCTTACCGAAGACTTTGGTGCAGCAGGTGCAATTGTTGTGATTGGCCTCTACATTGCGCTTATTCTGATGGGTGTTTATATGGCGATGCGTAACCTTAACCAGTATTGCTCGCTTGTGATTGCGGGTGTAACCACAACACTCTTTGTATATGCCTTTATTAACATGGCGATGGTGATGGGCCTTATGCCTGTAGTGGGCTTGCCGTTGCCGTTCTTGTCATACGGTGGTACGTCATTGCTTACGCTTATGGTAAGCCTTGGTTTGGTCCTGAACATGGACCTTAACCGCTATAACCACCTGCCGGGTGCAAGTGGCCTAAGTAGCGGTCGTTACTTCTAATAAGAAAAGCGCCCCAACTGGGGCGCTTTTTAATTGTGGGTGGTTATTTCTTCGCGAAGACCTGTTTACCTTTTACCCAAGTCTGTAGCACTTCGGTGGTGTCGCAGTCTTTCCCTGAGCGTGGCAACTTGCTGAGCACAACAAAGTCAGCTGATTGGCCAGCTTTGATAGCGCCAAAGTTTTGACGCTCGTTTGTAATGCTTGCGCCATGGCGTGTCATGGTCGGCAGCAACTTAATAAAGTCGTCGGTTACCTTTTGTGTTGGTAGCGGCGGGTTAAGTGCAAGGGCCGCATTCTTCATGTAGCCAATTGGCATACTGTCGCTACCGATGGCGAACTTATCTTTCAGGATAAGGGCAACACGCTTCATTGGGTTTACGTGCTCAGGATGCGGAATGTCTTTTGCGTAGTCTTTAACATCTTGCGAAAAAGCAGGCTGCATAGAAACAATTACGCCAAGTTCTTTGGCACGGTTAATCAGTTTATCGTCAGCTGTTTCAAAGTGCAGGGCACGGAGTGTAAGCTCTTTGGTGTAAACACTGTCACGCAGTTCGGCGGCCGCTTTAAGGAAAGTCTCGCACGCGGCGTAGCCAATGCAGTGGGCTGCTAGGTGGGCATGTGAACCACCAATATCAGTTAGCTTTTTAGCTGTGGCTACAATGTCTTTTACTGAAAGCTTGCTTTCAGAAACGGAGCCATCCACGTATGCATGGGCACGGTCTTGGTGGGCATTTTTCATACCGTATGAGCCATCAATAAATACCTTAACGCCTACAAATTTCAAGTTGCCGTAATCTTCAAGGCTGCCTTCTAAGAGCTCAGGGCGGGTCACGTAGCAACGCCAACGTAGTTTAAGCAAGCCTTTAAGGGCCATCGCTTTTAAAACCTGCACTTCGTCAGATTTTTGAATCACAAGGTCATGGGCTGTGGTCACACCTGCAGCGGCCAGTGATTGCTCGTACGCCATAAAGTGTTTAGCAAACTCAACAGGGGTCGGGCGGGCATGGTTTACAAAAGTATCAAAAATAGGGCCCATCAGTAGGCCGTCTTTAGGGGCGCCTTTAATACCAGCTTTATCAATAGCTTTAAGGCCAACGCTGTTAAGCTGTGCACCATGGAAGCTGCTGTTAAACACGGCAATGGGCTTATCAATGCCTAGTTCGTCAAGGGTTTCAAGGGTAAGGTCTAGGTTTTCTGATTGCCAGCCTGTCGCAAATACAAAGCCATGCTCATCAGTTTTGGCGAGTGCCGCTTTTTTAAGGCGTGTTGCAAGGGTTAGGGCATCGCTAACACCTTCAGCGTTAGCGGCTGATTTAAATTTGCAAATAAACGTAGAAATTGTATGCGTATCAACTTGGCCTGGCACAACGGCATGGCCTGCAAGGTCAACGACTTCACATGGGTTACGCTTAAGGTAGTTTTTGAATGTGTTTTCGTTATCAAAAACTTGTTTAAACTTACCCTCCGCAACAGTGAAGGCCGCTGCCGCTAGGGGCTGCGTGCTGTTTACAACTTTGGCGTGAGTAAAAGCAATTTCTTTTGTCATGAGAAAACCTTGTTTTTGTGCGCCTGCAAAATAGCATTAAAACACATCCTTTATAAAGCTTTTTAGATGCTAAAACGGAAAAAACCCCCTCAGCAATGCTGAAGGGGTATCGTTAGTGGATTACGAAGCACGGGTGCCGGGCCAGTTGAACTGGCCAGCCGCACGCTGACGGCGGGTTGCCCAAGCAAAGTAGCTGGCCTCCCAGTTGCGGCGGGTCTGCAGACCAGGCGCAAAGCGGGTGCCCATGTGGTTGCGGATGTTCCGCAGCACAGCGCTGGTATCACCAGCACGCAGCTGACGCCACACGTAAGTTGCTTCCGACGACAGAACAGGGTTCTGATAGTCGAGCGCAACCATGATGGCAAACTGACCACTGTTGAAGTAGGGCAGCAGGCCTTCGGCGCGGGCACGGTTAACCACATTTTGCTTATGGCTTGCTGCCATTACACGAAGCAGCTCCCACGACTCATCAGCGGTCATGGTGGGCAGCAGGTGGCGGTTAGGCGCATCACGGCCGCAAAGGGCTACGGCCTCGATGCCAGTGATGCTTGAAAAGCGTGCGAATTCCAGGGCACGTTCACGGGTCATGCCGGCGGCTTCAAAGTCACGGACAACGTCCGACACCGAATGGGCGCCGAGGTTGTAGCCGTAACCAATGGTGCAGCCGTTGGTGCATCCACGGTCGGTGCAGTCCTGCGCGTTCACTTCAAGGGGGTATTGCAGCTCGTCGACGGTGCGAGCACCAGTGAGCAGCGGGCCATTCTCCCAGGAGGCGATGACGTAAAGTTCTTCGTCAGTGACACGGTCGGTCACAACGGGGCCGTTGCCAGGCACACGGGGTGCGGCGTCAGCCGAGGTCGGCACCACAAAGATGAATGCTGCCGCGATGGCGGCAGCCATGATGCGGTAGATTCGTTTCATGGTAAGTCTCGTGTTAAAGAAAAGAAAAAGACTTAGAAAAAGTAAGTTGGAAAAAGGAAAAAGAAGAATAAATTCAAGGGGCTCATAATGCCCTTTAGAATTGTATTTTGTCAAGCTGCTAAAAATTGACTGAAAAATCAGCACAAACGTTAAAAAAAACTGCCCAAAAAGGGCTGTTCTCGTTGTGTAAATTTTTACAACTTGGTATGATTTAGGCCGTTATAACAAATTATCCAAATCGAGGCATATACCCGTGAGCGGCAACAGCACTTCTAAAGGGACTTTGTACGGTACAAACTCTCTCTACCTTGAAGAACTTTACGAACAATACATTGAAGACAAAAACTCAGTGCCTGAACACTGGCGAGACTTTTTCGCTGGGATGGACGAGGGTGCTTCAGCTGCAAGCAGCAGCGTTGGCACAAGCGACGGCCTAATGCCTGCCGCTGAAAGCGATAAGCAAAGCCGCGTAAGCCAAATGATTAATGCCTTCCGTGCCCACGGCCACCGCCGTGCGCACATTAACCCAATTGCTGCCGCCCCTGACTTGGACGACGACCTTAAGCCTATCGCTTTTGGCCTGACCGCTGCCGACTTGGACGAAGAATTTTCAACTGAAGGTGTTCTACCTCAGCCTAAAGCAAAACTGCGCGATATCTTTGAAGCCATCCGCAACACATACTGCCGCACCATTGGTGTTCAGTTTACCGATATCCCTCGTAATGAGCGTATCTGGCTGCAACAGCGTATGGAAGGTTTGCAAAACAAGCCTAAGTTTAGCGCTGAAGAAAAGCAGCGTATCCTTAAAGGCCTGATGGTTGCTGAGAACTTTGAGCAGTTCTTGCACAAGAAATTTGTAGGCGTTAAGCGTTTCTCACTAGAAGGTGGCGAAACACTAATTCCTATGCTTGACGTGATGATTGATGCCGCTGGCGAATCAGGCGTGACCGACGTTGTTATGGGTATGGCACACCGTGGCCGCCTAAACGTATTGGTGAACATCCTTAATAAACCACTTGAGCACATGTTCTCTGAGTTTGCAGGCACATGGTCAATGGCGAATGACTGTTCATCAGGTGACGTGAAATACCACAAAGGTAAAGCCTACGACATTACAACAAACAAAGGTTACGACCTTCACGTTTCGTTGCTACCAAACCCAAGCCACCTAGAAACCATTGACCCTGTGGTAGAGGGCAGCACACGTGCACGCCAAAAGCGTATCGGTGATACCGAGCGTCGTAAGGTAATGCCGCTGCTTATCCACGGTGATACAGCCTTTATTGGCCAAGGTGTTGTGGCTGAAACCTTTAACCTAGGTACTGTTGAAGCCTATACAACAGGCGGTACAGTACACGTTGTGATTAACAACCAACTTGGTTACACCGCATTGCCGCACGAAGGCTTTGGTACCGAATACTGTACCGACTTTGCGAAGATGCTACAGGTACCAATTTTCCACGTAAACGCTGACGACCCAGAAGCTTGCTGCCACGTGATGCAGCTTGCAATGGCTTACCGTAGCCGCTTCCAGCGTGATGTTGTGATTGATATGGTGTGTTACCGTAAGTACGGCCACAACGAGGGTGATGATCCGAGCTTCACTCAGCCATTGATGTACGACACAATTAAGAATCACAGCTCAACATACGCCATCTACCAAGCGCAGCTTGCTGACGAAGGTACCATGAGCAAAGATGACTCGAAGAAAGTACGCGACGACCATACCGATGTGATGCAAAAAGCCCTCGATAAAGCCAAAGAAGGCGTTGAAGGCGAACGCGAAATGTTTAACGGCATTTGGTCAGAGTACAGCCTTGAAGATAAAGACGAAGCTGATACATCAATTTCAGAAAAAACACTTAAAGCCATTAGCGATGCCACAGTGAGCTGGCCTGATAGCTTTACCCCACACCCGAAGGTTGCCAAGGGTATGGAAAAACGTTCAGAAAACCTACTTGAAGGTGGTATGGACTGGGGTGCTGCTGAAATGGCTGCCTACGGCGCGCTTGTTTCAGAAGGTGTAAGTGTTCGTTTGACTGGTCAGGATGCCCGCCGCGGTACATTCTCGCACCGTCATGGCGTATTGATTGACTACAAAACAGCACAGCCTTACACACCATTGCAAGCCATTGCGACTGGTGATGCTGAGCTTGAAATTCATAACTCAACACTTTCTGAGTACGCAGTTATGGGCTTTGAATTTGGTTACTCAATGTCGAGCCCGAAAAACCTAACAGTTTGGGAAGCCCAGTTTGGTGACTTTGCCAACGGTGCTCAGATTATTATTGACCAGTTCCTTGCTAGCTCAGAAACCAAGTGGGACCGTATGAGTGGTCTGGTTCTTCTATTGCCACACGGTATGGAAGGCCAAGGCCCTGAACACTCATCAGCCCGTCTTGAGCGTTTCTTGCAGCTATGTGCTGAAAACAACATGACTGTTTGTAACCCAACAACCCCAGCGCAGATCTTCCACCTGCTTCGCCGTCAGGTGATGCGTAAGGTGCGTCGTCCGCTGGTTGTAATGTCACCGAAGAGTTTGCTACGTCATCCGAAGGCTGTAAGCAGCCCAGAAGACCTAACAAGTGGCAAGTTCTTGAAAGTTATCCAAGATAACAACATTGACATTAAAAAGGCACGCCGCGTGGTGTTGTGCTCAGGTAAGCTTTACTACGATTTGATTGCCGCTCAAGAAGAGAAGGGCAAACAAGCAGAAGACGTGGCGATTGTACGCCTAGAGCAACTATACCCACTACCGCTAACTGAAATTAATGCAGCGCTTAAAGGCTTGAACAGCAAGGCTGAGATTGTATGGGCTCAAGAAGAGCCACGCAACCAAGGTGCTTGGTGGTACGTTCAAGATACCCTACAGCCAGAGCTTAAGCAGAACATCCGCCTTATCGCGCGTCCGTCTGCTGCGGCACCAGCTGTAGGTAGCCCGAAGCGCCATATGGAAGAACAAAAAGAAATTTGCGATGCAGTGTTTGCTGCAAAGTAATGAATTCAAACTAAGTTTGTGTTTATAATAAAAACTGATTAACTCACGGAGAATAAAAAATGTCAGTAAACATCGAAGCCCCACAAATGGGCGAAAGCATCAACGAAGCCACTATTGCTAAGTGGGTTAAAAGCGAAGGTGACTTTGTAAACGAAGATGAACTGATTGCCGAACTTGAGACTGAAAAGATTAACCTTGAAGTAACTGCACCAAAATCAGGCGTGCTTAAAACTATCAAGGCTCAAGAAGGTGACACCGTAAGCCCAGGCGATATCCTAGCGCTACTTGAAGAAGGCGAAGCGCAAGCTTCAGCTTCTAAAGAAGATTCATCAGAAGAAAAATCAGCTTCTGCTGATTCTTCTGCCTCAAGCAGCAAATCAGCTGACGAGCTAAACGACCTAGCCCCAGCAGTACGCCGTTTGGTAAGCGAAAACAACCTTAACCCAGCCGATATCAAAGGCACAGGTAAGGGCGGTCGCCTAACTAAAGAAGACGTAATGAAACACCTTGAAGCGCCAGCTGCTAAAAAATCAGAAGCACCTGCAGCGCCTAAGGCCCCAACAACTTCACAGCCAGTGCGTAAAGCTGCTGGTGACCGCTCAGAAGAGCGCGTGAAGATGACGGCCCTACGTAAAACAATTGCACGTCGCCTGAAAGAAGCCCAAAACACAGCTGCAATGCTAACAACATTTAACGAAGTTGACCTAACTGAAGTTATGGCCCTTCGTAAGCAGTACAAAGAAGGCTTTAAAGAGAAATACGGCGCAAACCTTGGCTTTATGTCATTCTTCACAAAGGCTGTTATCCACGCCCTTAAAGAAGTACCTGCGCTAAACTCAGAAATTGATGGCGAAGAGATTGTTCAGAAGAACTACTACGACATTGGTATTGCTGTTTCAGCCCCACGTGGCCTAGTTGTACCTGTTGTGCGTGACGCTGACCAACTAAGCTTTGCAGGTATTGAGCAGTCAATCCTTGACTACGCAACACGTGCCCGCGAAAACAAACTAATGCCAGACGACCTACAAGGCGGTACCTTCACAATCACCAACGGTGGTGTGTTTGGTTCAATGCTTTCAACACCAATCCTCAATGCACCGCAGGTTGGTATTTTGGGTATGCATGCTATTCAGCAGCGCCCAATGGTTGTTGATGGTGAAATTAAAGTACGCCCAATGATGTACCTAGCACTAAGCTACGACCACCGTATTGTTGACGGTCGCGAAGCTGTGACATTCCTTGTAAAAATCAAGGAAGCGCTAGAAGATCCAGCGCGTCTTATCCTAGAAATCTAAGGAGCAAGATGAGTAAAGTCCTAGACTTTCACCCACAATTTGATGAGGTCCTGAGCTACCACTTTGACAGTGGTAACGCAGGGCCTCACTTGCTTTTGTTGGGTGGTATCCACGGTAACGAAACCTGCGGCCAAGTGGCCTTGCAGGCTTTGGTTGATGAAATTGACTCAGGCGAGCTACCGCTTAAAGCGGGTAAGGTTACGCTTGTACCTCAGTGTAATCCTTGGGCATGTGCCAGTAATGTGCGCTACGTTGAGGCTAACCTGAACCGCGTCATCACACGCCACGAGGCCCCACAAAACTACGAAGAGCGCATTGCCGATATTATCTGCGACCACATTGAAAAGTGTGATGCCATGGTTGATATCCACTCAGCCCATGCAGGTATTGGCCCCCCATTTATTTTTAATGACTACCCAAGTGAAGAGAATAATAAGCTGGCGCGTGTTCTTGGCGGCACCTACATTATTGGTGGCTGGGCTGAGATGAATGGCGATGACGCTGTTATCCCCACAACGCAGGACTTTGCGCACCGCCATGGCAAACTAAACTGCCTGATTGAGTGCGGCGAACATACTGACCCGCAAGCCATTATGGTGGCTGACCGTGCGGCACGTAATGCGTTGATTCACTTTGGTTTGATTGAGGGCGAAATTCTTGTGCCTGAAATTGAAAAAGACGTAAAGATTACAGGTGCTTACATTAAAGACCGCGAAGGTGACTTTGTGCATGAAGAGTTTCGTCATATGCAGCCTATTAAAGCGGGCGACTTGCTAGCTAAATACAAAGACGGTGAAGAAGTAAAAGCCCCAGAAAACGGCTTTCTTATCTTGCCGTTTTACGAGGCAAAACCGACCGATGAATGGTTCTTCTACGGCGTTTTACAGAATTAATCCTGAAATCTAGCCTTTTACTGTGCTTTTTGGCCTTTTAGGCCTTGTTTTCCGTTGTTATGACCCTACACCTTATATAAGGGTTAATAATAAGTAATAAAAACACGGGATTTTGGGGCTTTGTATCAAAAAGATATCGATCTTGAGCATCAGGCAAAGGTTGTGGCTGGCAACCCTATTTTGATGCGCGCGGCGCCCCAGCGCTTTGGCCGTATTCCGGGGCTTGAAGGGGTACACCTTGTGCGCCGTCTTGATCATTTTGACTTTAATCGCCCTAAGCCACTTCTTTCGAGCAATGTATTTAACGTGAGTTCATCTCAGGTACGTCAAACGTTTAACCGTATTAAAAGCCGTGAGCCTTTTGGCGGCTTTATTGCCAACACCGTCCTGCGCCCGCTTGATGATTACCTGAATGGCCGAGAGCTTTATAAAGGTCTTCGTCAGCCTGAAAGCGGCTACATGAAAACTTATGACTACATCGAAACTGATAAGCAGGGCAAAAAGCTTGCCCCATATGATCGCCGTGTTGACGGTGTAGCAGTAGAATCAAACCCGTTGCAAACACGCCAAGAGATGATTGCCCACTACGCAGGCTGTGAACCTGAAGAAATTACTCAGCGCTTTAACTTTAGCCATACTGACAAACGTGCCTTTGTGGATGCCCACGAACTTCAACATGCACGCAGCATTCAACTTTGGGCCGAAGACCTTGATGGCTACAAAGAGAAGGGCACATCACCCCTTGTAGAAGCTAACCCTGCTTACGCCAAACTATGGGAGAAAGCAGCCACGACAAAGGGTGCAAATGATCTTTACTCACGCTACTTGCAAGAGGATATGTCAGACACGGTTGCGGTGCTTCACCACCTTAAAGCAGGTGGTCATATTGATATGGTGCAAGCCATTGCCGATGCTCGTGCGTTAGGGCACATTAAAAACCCAGCGGAAGAATATGCCTCATTCAGAGTCTTGGATGAAATTGTGAAAGACGAAGAGAATGTGCGTACACGTTTGCTAGGCGCAAGTACCGAAGAGATGGAAAACATGGCTGCAAAACTTGTGGGTGCCTATTCGATGGACCGCACAACATTTTATGCAAATGCAATTGCCGTGGGCCAGCAACACGCAAAAGACGGTATGGCCTTGGGTGATGAAGTTGCCCTTGATTACGGGATGATGATTACCGAAAAACACCTTAAACAATTCCCCGAAGAGCAGCATGAAAGTGTTCTTATTTTAGCTGAAAAACGCCGTGCCTACCTTGAAGCCCGCCAAGAATGGGCTATGGATAACCTAGCGTTTAACGATATGCCGCTTTCGGTTGATGAACAGAAAATTGAAGTACTTGCTGCCATTCGCCATGCACAGGATGTACACCCAGAGTTTAAAGGCCCACAAGGCTCACAGTACTTGCTTGATACCCGTAAGCGCCTGATTGACCACACCTACGGCGGCGGGACCGACCTAGACGTAACGGTGTGTGACCACCTTGAACAGCATTTTGAGCGCCAAGCGGCAGCAGCACCTGATAGATCAGCCCCAAGTTTAGAAGCGGAGCATACCCATGAGCGAAGCTAAAAGAATGCCCCTAACTTGGCACGATATTGATAAGCAAGGGCTGCAATTTGCAGGTAACACAGCTGGCTTAGTACATGTTGGTAACCTGTACCGCCGTTACCCTGGGATGAACGTAAGTATTATTGACCGCTTGAAGTACTTTACGTTTGAAGCGGGCACTGTTGGGCAGCAAAGCTCAGTCTTTAAAGTGGATTATGGCAGTGTGGTACTTGATGCCCGCCAGGGTATGTTTAAAGATTTGCCACCTGAAGACTACAAGCGTGAAGGCATTAAAGACAAAATGCAGAGCATGCTTCTTGAGCGTATTGATGACGGTCGTGGTATGAGCACCTATTACCAAACAAAATGGCAGGGCGGGGGCCGTAACCTAAACCAAATGGTTTTTGGTACATCTGATGTACAAACCCGTACCGAGATTATGGCTGGCCTTGCAGGTATTCCGCCGCAGCGTTACAAAATGCCCGATGATGTAAGCCTTGCTGAAGTACATCAATTTGTGTTGGCGCATGAACTTCAGCACGCACGTAATGCCTCAACCTACAAGCTTGATGATGATTTCTACGACCCTACTAAAACCAGTAAGGCTGAAAAATTTGGCTGCTTTGAGCGCTTGAAAGCCCGCTTTGAAGGCGATAACCCTATTATTCGTGCCAAAACCCGCAATACCGAACTTAGCAAAGACCTTTACGCGGGCTATGTTGATGAAACCATTTGCGATACGGCCGCTGTGCTACATCACCTTAAAAAAGGCGGCTCATTTAGTATGGTGCGTACATTAGCTGATACACGTGCGGCTGGCTTTGTTATGAAGGGGACTTCAACAAGTAGCTTTAAATACGGCATGCACTCGGTGCTTGATAAGCTAGCTGCAAACGAAGATGCCGTGCAAAAATTGGTAGATGAAACCCCAGAAGAACAACTAGACCAAGTAGCAGTTTACTTTACGGCAAACTTGGGGTGGAGCCGTACGCAGTTCTTTAAAAACGCAGCGGCTGCCCGTATGGCAACCCATGCCTTTTTGTGTAAGTCAGAAGGGCCAGAGGCTGAGCAAAGCCTTGAAAATGCAAAGGCTGACGTTTTAAAGATGGCAGAAGAATATTCAGCCCGTAAAAAAGACCGCCAAGTTATTATGCCGACAGACGAGGGGATTCAAAAACACGCAGACCGTACAGCAGCTGCCGTAAAGGGCCTGCTACGTGATGCCCCTGAACGTGCCACTGACCATCTGGTTGAGGTACAGGCCGTACTGGCTTATAACCAAACACGCCGCCCTGAGTTTATGGGCCCAGAAGGGCAAAAACACCTACTTGCCATGCGTGAGCGTTTTGTTGCAAATGAGCGCCGCCTTTCAGCCCATGAAGAAAAGGTGATGAATGTTCTGCGTAACCGTGCGGATCATATGGCCAAAATTGAGCCTGACCCACGCTTGCAGCCTATTGCGGATAAAGAGCCACCAAAAGCGCCCGAAAGCCTGCACGTTAATGACCGTGAAAATGCTAAAGAAAATGACTATTCCCGCTCTTAGCCTGTAGCCTTTTATGGCTGAATCCTGTATTCTTTGCTCAAATTTAAAAAGATTTACAAACACGGAGTTCCCTCAAATGGCTACCAAAGAATTTGACCTTATTGTTATTGGCTCAGGCCCAGCTGGTTATGTTGCTGCAATTCGCGGCGCACAACTTGGCCTTAAAGTTGGCTTGGTCGAGAAATACGCAACCCTAGGGGGGACTTGCCTAAACGTTGGTTGTATTCCATCAAAAGCACTACTGAACTCATCAGAGCGTTTTGAAGAAGTGCAGCACCTCGCTGACCACGGTATTGAAGTTAAAGGCGCAACGCTTGACCTTAAAAAGATGCTAGCCCGTAAAGACGGCGTAGTAACCAAGCTTACTGGCGGCATTAAAATGCTGATGCAGAAAAACAAAATTACTGTGATTAACGGCTGGGCAACCATCACTGACGGTACAACCGTTAGCATCGATGATGGTAAAGAAACCCTAAAAGCGAAGAACATTCTTATCGCTACAGGTTCAAAGCCAGTAGAACTACCACACCTTAAGTTTGACGATAACATCGTAAGCTCAACTGGCGCATTGTCGTTACCAGCAGTGCCTAAGCACATGATTGTTGTGGGTGCCGGTGTTATTGGCCTAGAAATGGGCAGCGTATGGCGCCGCCTAGGTTCAAAAGTAACCCTTATCGACCTTGAAGATGAACTACTTGTAACTATGGACAAAGACTTGCGCAAAGCCGCTAAGCGTTCATTTGAAAAGCAAGGCCTTGAATTTATTTTGGGTGCTAAAGTTGTTGAGCAAAAATCAGCTAAAGATGGTGTTGAACTTACTTACGAAACAAAAGACGGTAAATCTGAGAAAATCAAGGGTGACAAAATCCTTGTTTGTGTTGGCCGCCGCCCGAACACCGATAAGCTTGGCCTAAGCGAAGTAGGTGTTGAAGTTGATAACCGTGGTTTTATTAAAATCGACGAAAACTACAAAACATCAGTAAACACAATCTACGCCGTTGGTGACTGTGTGCCAGGCCCAATGCTAGCCCACAAAGGTAGCGAAGAGGGTGTTGCCGCAGTTGAGAAAATTGCAGGCCACTTTGGCCACGTAAACTACAACGCTATTGCTTCAGTTGTTTACACTGAGCCTGAAATTGCAGGCGTAGGCATGACTGAAGACGAAGCCAAAGAAAAAGGCCACGAAGTTAAAACGGGTAAGTTTAACTTTGCTGCCAACGGCCGTGCGATGGCTGTTGACGCTGAAGACGGCTTTGTGAAGATTATCGCTGATAAGAAAACCGATAAGCTTCTTGGTATGCACGCTATGGGCACAAACGCTTCTGAGCTGATTGCTGAAGGCGCCGTTGCGATTGAATTTTCAGCCTCAGCTGAAGATCTAGCACGTACGATTCATGCTCACCCAACAATGTCAGAGACCACTAAGGAAGCGGCGTTGGCGGTAGATAAGCTACAAATTCACGGTTAAGCCTCGTACTCGGGCGACCTTTTACGTTTTACCTTGGCTGCGCTGCGCATTTAGTTTAACTAAACTTACGCTGCTAGCCTTCGTTAAAACGCAAAATTTCATCCCGATTACTTTGCTTAACAATGCTAAGTAAAAGAACTATGTCTTTAGAACAAATCATCGGTAAAAAAAGCCACGAACTCACAGCTGAAGCCCTGCAAGATAAACTGCAGGGCTTTCGCCGTGTGGTGGTTGACCTTGGCTGTGGTGATGGCATGTTGCCTTACCGCCTTGCTAAAGAAAACCCCGACGTTTTTTACATTGGCGTTGACGCAGCACGTGAAAGTTTGGCTGTGGCCTCAGCAAAGGCCGCCAAAAAGCCAAGCCGTGGTGGTTGCCCAAATGTGATTTTTCTATGTGCCAACGTGCTTGAGCGTATGCCACCACTTGAAGGTATTGCCGATGAAGTGCAGTGGAACTTCCCGTGGGGGAGCTTAATGTACGCCCTTGTCGGGAGTGACCCAATCCCAATGCACAACATGAAGTCAATCGGTAAGCCAGAGTCTGACTTTAAGTTTTACCTCAACCTTTATGTGTTCGAGAACGAAACCCAGCGCCAAGACATGGGTCTGCCTGAAGTTGACGAAGACTACGTGAAAAAAACACTTATCCCCGCGTGGAACGACCTTGGTATCGAAACTACCGAAACTAAGTTTGTTTCAGCGGATGATCTTAAAGACCACCCATCAACATGGGCAGGGCGCTTGGTGCGCCGCAGTGGTCGCAATAGCTTGTTGATGACTGGGGTTATCCATGACGAGTGGTAAGCTTTATCTTGTAGGTGTTTCAATCGGTAACTACGGTGACATGACCTACCGTGCGGTAGAAACGCTAAAATCAGTTGATGTTATTGCCGCTGAAGATACACGCAAAGCTCGCCACTTACTTACACACTTTCAAATTAAGCCTGAAAAACTAATTGCGCACCATGCCCATAACGAGGCTGACAGCGCTAAAGGTTTACTTGCCTTTTTAAACGAAGGCAAAAGCATTGCCCTTATTACCGATGCGGGCATGCCTACAATTTCAGACCCTGGGTACCAAGCGGCGAAACACGTACGTGCAGGCGGTGGTACGGTTGAGGTTATTCCCGGTGTTTCTGCTGTGCCAACGGCGCTAGCTGCAAGTGGTCTTCCTGCGGAAGACTTTCGCTTTATCGGCTTTTTGCCACGTAAATCTGGCGATATTAAAAAGGTACTACAGCCTTTTGAAACAAGCCAAACCACATTGGTCTTGTTTGAATCACCACGCCGTATTGTTAAAGCGCTTGAAGCTATTGCCCAGCAATTGGGGGATCGTCAAATCTGCCTATGTCGTGAACTGACTAAACAACACGAAGAATTTATTGGCGGTACAATCACCGACGTTCTGGCAAACCTTAATAGCCGTGATGCCATTTTAGGCGAAATGACATTGGTGGTAGAAGGTGCTGCAAAAGATGCGGGCCAAAAAGACCTTGAAGGTGATGATTTAGAATCAGAAATTTCAGCCATGCTAGAGCAGGGGATGAAAACCAAGGAAATCCGTGATGTTCTGGCTGATAAATACGGCCTGAATAAAGGCGATGTTTATCAAAAAACACTCGAAATTCAGAAAAAATAACCCTCATATTCTCAAAGTTGGCACGGTCGGTGCATCTATGTTTTTGTCATGCTAGATGACTACAAAACAACCTGAGGGACCGACGAAAATGTCTACTTCAACAACAGCACTTAGTGGCTCAATTTCCGACCCGAAGTTTTCGGGCATGGGTAAGTTTGACGTCTTTGAAATAATTGAGAAAGACGATCCAACCATGGTACGTGATGAGCGTACGTTGACGAGTGAGTCTGCTGAGCTGCCAGAGGCATTTTTTGAGTACTTTGTAGTTCAGAAGGCGTCTTGACTCCCTATCACTTCCCAACGAAAATGGCTGAATTTGTGTCCCCAAATTCAGTCATTTTTAATTTGTGCATAGGCTCTATGCTTCAGGATTCGGAATATACCCATAGAAAAACTCAGGGGCTACTGGGTCATTCAATAAGCCGTACATAGGCGTTCCAAAGTCATAGTGCCACCATTCGTGTGGGTAGTTTGTAAAGCCAACTTCAAGCATTGCGTTGTATAGAATACGACGGTTCTTGGCAATTTCTTCCCATTCTGATGTTGGGGCTTCGGCTAGCATTTTTTCAGCATAGTGTGTATGGCTAATGTCGCCGTAGGCACTGCCTTGTGGTTCCATCAAAAGTTCTTCACCTGTTTTAAGGTCTTTCAGCGTTAGGTCTACGGCGCCGCCAGTAATGTGCAAGGGCCATGTGCTTGGTTGATCAGGGTCAAAGCTTGTAGGGTTTGAGCAAAACTGCGAGGCATAGGCCACAAGTTCATCATTGTTGATTGAACCTGTGCGCTCAGCGGCTAGGCCCATAAAGTAATCCCAAAACTCTTGCTGCACGCCAAGTGGGCGGTAAGCATCTTTAACGTAAAGTTTGTAGCCTTGCTGTTGAACAAGGTCGTTTGCTTTTACCAGCATTTGTGCGGGGGTTTGGCGATACCACACTTTTTCGGTCATGTGTTTTGACTTAATCGGCGGGTTGGTACGCGTCACAATAACCTCACGCTCGGCAAAGGGTTGGCAGTCAATACCCAGGGTTTCAAGGTCAACCAGCACATCAGTGCTAAGTGGGTGGTTTTTAAGGTATTTACCTTTGCCCATATCTGCTGTTGAAAGACTAAGGTCAGCCAGTGGAATAGGGGAGTTTGACATGAAGAATCCTGTTTTTTGCTATTTAAATGTTTATTTTTCTTTGCAATTTGAGCCTGTATGGGTGATAGTACATGGAATTGCTTTATAGCTCATCTTTTTTCTCTTTTCTTATTCTACTCTTTTTATCACGCATAGTGCCGAAGGGTTAAGGCGTTTACGCCTGCTTTTTCCGCTATGTTCTGTCTAGTGAGGACATGATGACTACTTTCAACATCAAGTCCGCCACGTTCCCTCAGTTCACGTCCGCTTTGGACAAGAACGGGTACATCCCGGTGGACCTCGACGCGCTGTATGCCGCTTATTCGACTCTCCAGCAGATGGCTGGTTCGGGCGATGATGGCGAAGATGCAGTGCCCACGATCATCCTTGACGGCCCTCCCGGTGCCGGTAAGTCGTACATGGCGAAAGCCATTGCGAAAACTCTTGGTGCTGCATACCTGCAGTACAGCTGTCACCCCGACACCTCGCATGAAGAAGTCATTCGTGACATCAACATCGAGGCGCCCGTGGTTGCACAGTCCGGCTTTGCCGAGAAGAAGTACACCAAGGACGATATTTACATCTACGGCCCTCTGTATGACGCTGTGCGTCAGTCGCAGAAAGGCCCCGTGGTGCTCCTGATCGACGAAATCGATAAGGCGCGTACCGCGATTGATGCTCTTTTGCTCGGCTTCCTGAACGACGGTTATCTGTCGGTCCAGGGTCTGGGTGAAGATAACGGCGTCGAACGTTTGTTCGCCAAGCTGGAAAACATCATCGTGGTTATCACGAAGAACGACGAACGCGATCTGCACCCGGCGCTTCTGCGTCGTGGTCGGGTGGTCTACATGGACTATCCGGAGCCCATGGTCGAAACGCGTATCCTTACGGAACGCGCTGGTATCGGCCA
Source organism: Proteobacteria bacterium UBA6503 (assembly GCA_002436405.1). Taxonomy (GTDB): domain Bacteria; phylum Pseudomonadota; class Alphaproteobacteria; order UBA1280; family UBA6503; genus UBA6503. The sequence continues at coordinate 532,214 of DJLZ01000005.1, read as the reverse complement.
TGAAGCTGCACGCTCGCTCGTGACCCAAGCTAACAAGCTTCGTCGCAACAGCAACATCTCGAAGCCGCCTTCGCCGCCTGAACTGGTGCGTCTGGCGGAAGACTTCAAGACGTTGGTGGAACGCAACGTGCGTACTGAATCAGACGGAAACGGCGGAAGCCGCCTCGTTTGTGACGTGCCGCGTGAAGTCCTGAACAACAGCTTCATCAACAGCATGCTCGCCAAAAAGGAAGAGCACGCGCTGGGCAAGAAGCTTCTGAAGGACAAGTCGTTCGGTACTGCGCTTCTCAGCGCAATGCTCCGCGATAAGGGCACACCGCAGCAGCGCATTCACTATCTCGATGTGGATGTTCTTCGCCGCGGACCGTCGTCCGAGTAACCAGTTAACCACTTTAACCGGTGGTTCACCGGAGAGAAACCTCGCATTCAGCAGGCAAGGCTCGCCCTTGGGCACATGGAACAAACCCTTCGGGGTGCGGGAAGTGTGTTTTAGAACCGAAAGGTTCTTCCTGCTGCAAGCGGATGCTCTCTCCGGGTCGGTAGGTCTGATCCCGGTGCTTATCGACTATTTATGGGGTCGCCCAGTCAGCCTGTGCGCTACGAACAGGAACTGGTGCGGTTGTACGGCTTCGGCCAAGCACGCTTTAAGGTGACTATAGATACTGGTGTGGATAACAGTGAGAAGCTTCCGAGGGGCTTGATCTGGATGGGGAAACCCTGAAGGTGAGAGTTCCAGAGTTGTGGACCTGTTGCTTTGCATCGGTGTCGACCTTAGCCCGCCACCCTTGAAGCTTGACTTTACGCTTACGTATTTTCAAGTGAATAGGTCCGTAGGGGCTTTGGTTTCCCTTCGGGGAGACACCCTAAAAACACTTAACGAGTTTTTAAGAGCCAACCTTAACGGGTTGGCTCTTTTTTTCGGTGCATAATATTGAGGGTATCTTTTCATTTATTTTGTTTTGAGTTGCGGTTACGTAGCTTAACTACGCGCCCTTACTCAGTGCACTTCAATAAATAAAAATCTACTCATAAATATTAAGCACAAGCTTTGCGATAACAAAAAGCCCCCAGTTGGGGGCTTTCTGCTTTTTTATACCTTGCGGTGTTCGGGCTTTTCTAAAAAGGCCTGTATCTCATCAAGGGTAGGGATGCTGGCCTCAGTTCCCATACGCTGAATACTTAAGCTTGAGGCGGCACGAGCAAAAACAAAGTGTTCTTCCCATGTTTTGCTGCTGTCCATCATGTATGAAACCACATAAGCGCCGTGGTAAATATCGCCCGCACCTGTGGTATCGAGGATTTTGTCCTTAGGGATTTTAAGCGCTTTAATCTTTTTAATAGGGCCACCGTTTTCAGCGTAAATCATACCCATTTCACCCATAGTCACGGCGGCAACTGGGGTGTTGTATTCTTTTTGCATCCAGCGGATGGTTTCTTCAGGTGTCATCTCTAGTTGTTCACACAGGCGCATGGCCACAACGGCAACGTCAATGTATTTCAATAATTCCAATGTGTTAGAACGCATGCCACCACCGTCAAGTGATGTTAAAATACCTTGCTCACGGCACTTTTGAGCATACTCAAGTGCGGCTTCAGGTTGGTGGCCATCAAGGTGCAAAACCTTAACGTTTTCTAATAAAACATCTGGCCATTTGCCGGTGTAATTTGTATTACGTGCACGCAAAATTGCACGCTTACCATCGTTTGGTAAAACGAGTGAAAGTGAGGTTTTTTCAACGTCACGGCGGTGTAGTTCAATGCCATAGCTTTCGTATTTCTTAACAACAACATCACCCAAAATGTCAGGCGCTACACTTGCTTGCAGTACTGTGGGTACTTTAAGCTTGGCGCAAGTGATTGCCGCAACGGTGGCGTTGCCGCCAATACCAAAGTCATAGTCGTGGGCAATGGCTTTATCGTCCCCCGTGGGGATTTCATCAGCTGAAATTGTCACATCAATATAGGTGTGACCAATAAATAAAGCTTTGTTTTTGTTGTTATTTTCGGTGTTTAGCATAGGGCACCTCTTATTAAATTGAGTTGATATCCTATAACAAATTAGGTGGGCTCACAAGCAACAGCGGTTTAGACGGATAGGGGGCAATGTAAAAATGGGTTTGTTTTTTATTGTAAGCTGGTGCATAAAAAGTGGTAGTGCGCACCCGTAGCTCAGGTGGATAGAGCATCTGCCTTCTAAGCAGGTGGTCGCGGGTTCGAATCCTGCCGGGTGCGCCATTAATTTAATAATGGTCAACCAATGGATGAGAACCGTATGGTTCGCATCGCGAAGGCAGCACGCCGAAGCGGACATTATCGCCACAAGGCGAAATGCCCGAAGGGCGAGGGGAAGCAGGCCCCGAGTCAATCCTGCCGGGTGCGCCATTTTTTATCTAATAACCGAAAGTCTCCCCATGTTTGTTTTTGACTGGCTAGATTCTTACCCGTGGTACGTAAAGTGGCTAACCATTACTTTTATGGTGACGTTTGGTATTGTGCTGGTGAAGGGCCTGGCAACACTGCTGGCTGAGACGATTGTAAACGTGGTTAGCTGGCTTATCTTTTTGCCAGTGCGCTTGGTTGAAAAGCTTTTTAATAAAAAGCCAAAGCAAGAAGGCCTCGAAGTTAAAAAGGCTAAGGCTGATACCATTGAAGCTGAGACTGAAACAAAAGCCTAATTCTTTTCAATAGTTCTAAACGTTAAATTAATACGTGGCTCATGCACCTTTTTGGTGGGCGGTAGGCGGTGTAGCCAGTGGTCTTGCGTTTCATCTTTCATTATAAGAAGGCTGCCATTTTCAAGCCAAACCTCAACCTTTTCTTGAGTCTCACGGTGTTTAAAAGCGAACTTGCGTTCAGCGCCTAGGCTTACTGAGGCAATGGCGCCATGTTTTTTAAGCTCTTTCTCGCTGTCATTATGCCAAGCCATGCCTTCTTCACCTGTATGGTAAAGGTTTAAAAGGCAGGCGTTGTAGGTTTCACCGCTTGCGTGTTCAATAAGCTCTTTAATAGTGAGGAGAGCAGGCGTCCAAGGCTTTGCTGTTTTTGTGGTGCGTGAATATGTGTAAGTAAAAGGCTCGCTTGCATACCAAGCAACCTTGCGCTTGGTTATAATGCGTTTGCCAAACATAACGGCTTCATCGTGTTGCCATTCAATATGTTCGTAAAGTTCATTAAAGAGTTCACAGGCTAAAGCATCATCCATCACCACACCATAATAGTGTACGGTACCGTCAAAGGGTAGGAAGTTGTTAGGTGTTTGGTTGCTCATAAGGTAAAGGTTATACCTATAAAAAGACGTTATAAAGGATAGTATTTGCTGAAAATGTAATTTTCTACTTGATTTTTAGCGAAAATAAACTAGGTTTTGTCGGTATCGCATTCATGGCGGGTGTAGCTCAGTGGTAGAGCACCAGTTTGTGGCACTGGGGGTCGTGGGTTCAATCCCCATCACTCGCCCCATGTGCGGTAAGTTTCTGAAAAAGTATGCCTTTGTTCAGAGAATTAGAAAAATGGCGCATAAATAGGCAAAATACAGCAAGCCATGCACCATTTCAGTTGTAAAGTGTAGATGTTTTAATTTATATTGCACTTAGTCACGCGGATGTGGCGGAACTGGTAGACGCGCTGGTTTTAGGTACCAGTGTCTTACGACGTGGGGGTTCGATTCCCTCCATCCGCACCAGATTTACAGTGGCAGGTCCCGCAAGGGACCCGCCATTTTCTAATTCTAACGAACAATTCTCAAAGGATACTCACCCCATGGATGTTAAAATGCAGAAAAAAGGCGATCTTGGCCGTGAAATGACTATCACCGTACCTGCTGGCGAAGTTGCCCGTATGGTAAACGACCGTCTAGAGATGATCGGTCGTCAGGCTAAAATCCCTGGTTTCCGTCCAGGTAAGATTCCTGCAAACGTTCTTAAGCAACGCTACGGCGCACAAGTTGAACAAGAAGTGAGCCAAGACATTGTTTCAGAAACAATGCCAAAAGCATTCGACAACGAAAAAGTAATGCCAGCTGCTCAGCCACGTGTTGAGTTTGGTAAATTTGCAGACGGTAAAGACTACACTTACACCGTATCTTTTGAAGTTCTTCCAGAATTCACACCTAAAGGCTACAAAGACGCTAAGCTAACACGTCAAACAGCCGAAGCCTCAGACAAGCAAATCGACGAAGCGCTAGAGCGCCTAGCTGGTTCAATGCGTAGCTTCACGACCAAAAAAGGTAAAGCTGCAAAAGGCGATATGACTGTTATTACAGCTAAAGGCTTTGACGCTAAGTCAGGCGACGAGCTACCAGGTGCAGTTATCACTAAACACTCAGTTGAAATTGGTTCAGGTGCTTTGATTCCTGGCTTCGAAGACGGCCTAATTGGCAAAGAAGCAAGCGACAAAGCTTTTGATATTGAAGTGACTTTCCCTAAAGACTACCACGCTAAAGACCTAGCTGGTGTTAAAGCACGCTTCAACATTGAACTACACGAAGTTAAGAAAGCTGAGCTTCCTAAGATTGACGACGACTTTGCTAAGCAATTCGGCGCTAAAGACCTTGCTGACCTTAAAGGCAAGATTACCGAGCAGCTAAACAAAGACATCGAAGAAGCAAGCCGTCAGCGCCTAAAGCGTGACCTGTTTGACCTTGTTGAAAAAGAAAACAAATTTGCTCTACCAGACAGCATGGTTGATCAAGAGTTCCAAGCTATCTGGCGTGCTCTGATGCAAGACATGCAGCGTTCAGGCGTTACATTTGACCAGCTTGATAAGAGCGAAGACGAAATGCGTGCTGAGCACCGTAAACTAGCCGAGCGTCGCGTACGTGTAGGTCTAGTACTTGCTGAAATTGGCAAGGTTGAAGGTGTTAAGGTTGAAGCTGACGAAGTAAACGCGGAAATCGACCGTATTGCTTCACAGTTCCCAGGTGAGCAAGCAGAGCGTGCCCGCCAGTACTACAACTCAGAGCGTGGCCGCCAAGAAATCTTTGGCCCAATCTTCGAAAACAAAGTATGTGACTGGATTTTTGAGAAAGCTAAAATCTCTGACAAAAAAGTAGATGCTGACGAAATTCTAAAAGAACTAAACAGCTAAGTTTTACTCTGATAGAATAAACGCATTACAACGGCAATAGGAGAACAAGAAATATGACCCAAGCCGCAGACATTATGAACGCTCTAGTGCCAATGGTTGTTGAGCAATCACCACGTGGTGAGCGCGCATACGACATTTACTCACGTCTACTTAAAGAGCGTATTATCTTTCTAACAGGCCAAGTGCACGACGATATGGCGAACCTTATTGTAGCGCAGCTTCTACACCTTGAGTCAGAAGACCCTGATAAAGATATTTCAATCTACATTAACTCACCAGGTGGTTCAGTAACCGCAGGTATGGCTATTTACGATACCATGCAGTACATCCGCCCTGAGATTAACACTATTTGTATTGGTCAGGCCGCTAGCATGGGCGCACTATTGCTAACTGCTGGTACTAAAGGTAAGCGCTTTGCCCTAGAAAATGCTCGTGTGATGATTCACCAGCCTCTAGGTGGTTACCAAGGTCAGGCGACTGATATTGAAATTCATGCAAAAGAGATTTTGAAAATGCGAGAGCGTTTGAACCAAATCATCTCTGATGCAACTGGTAAGTCTTTGAAAGACGTAGAGAAAGACACTGACCGTGACTACTTTATGTCAGCTGAAGAAGCTAAGAAGTACGGCCTTGTTGATACCGTACTGACAAAGCGTCCAGTACCTACAGATAAGAAATCTAAGAAGTAACTTTTAGATTACTTTATCGAAAGATATTAAAGGGGGAGGGCAGAATGCTCTCCCTTTTTACTTTTGGCGCTAAGGTGCGAGTAAAGCTTAGATGTTAAACATGGTACGTATCTTGCTTTTGTCTACATAGAAGCTGTATTTGCGAGCAAGCACCAAACTGTGGCTTAATGGCCATAGGGCTTAAAGTGCATTTGCCAAAAGTGACCAAAATATGGGCTGTTATGTTATATCTAAGCCCAAGGTTCATTGACTTGAGCCTCGTATACCGCAATACTGAATAGATGAAGGTAGAAAAGTCTACCTTCGCTAAATCTTCTAATTTACGACCTAAACTAAAGGGGCTGACTATATGGCACGTTCATCAGACAACAACGGCAACACCCTATACTGTTCTTTCTGCGGCAAGAGCCAGCATGAAGTACGCAAGCTTATTGCCGGGCCAACCGTATTTATTTGTGACGAGTGCGTCGGCCTATGCATGGATATCATCCGTGAAGAACAACGTGGGTCAAAGAGCGAAACCACAGAACGCTCAGGTGTACCGACACCAAAAGAAATTATGAAAACGCTAGATGATTACGTAATTGGCCAAAACCGCGCCAAGCGTATCCTTTCTGTAGCGGTGCACAACCACTACAAACGCCTAGAACACATGGGCCGTGAAAGCGAAGTAGAGCTAGCGAAGTCAAACATTATGCTAATTGGCCCAACAGGTAGTGGTAAAACACTTCTTGCAAGTTCATTGGCACGTATCCTTGACGTACCATTCACCATTGCTGATGCAACAACACTAACCGAAGCTGGTTACGTGGGTGAAGACGTTGAGAACATCATTCTTAAGCTTCTACAAGCTGCTGATTACAACGTAGAGCGTGCCCAGCGCGGTATCGTTTACATTGATGAGGTTGATAAGATTACTCGTAAGTCTGACAACCCATCTATTACACGTGACGTATCAGGTGAAGGTGTGCAGCAGGCCCTATTGAAGATTATTGAAGGTACAGTTGCTGCTGTTCCTCCTCAAGGTGGCCGTAAACACCCACAACAAGAATTCCTACAAGTTGATACAAGCAACATCCTATTTATCGTAGGTGGTGCGTTTGACGGCTTGGAGAAAGTAATTGCCCAGCGCCAACGTAAGTCAAGCATTGGCTTTAACGCTGACGTTCAAGGTAAAGAAGACCGTGGTACCGGTGAACTATTCTCACTAGTTGAGCCAGACGATCTATTGAAATTCGGTATGATTCCTGAATTTATCGGTCGTTTGCCAATCCTAGCATCTCTAGAAGACCTAGACGAAGATGCATTGGTGAAGATTTTGACCGAACCGAAGAACGCTCTTGTTAAGCAGTTTGTTGAACTGTTTGAAATGGAAAACGTTAAACTGACATTTGCAGATGATGCGCTAAAAGCAATGGCGAACAAAGCTATTGAGCGTAAAACAGGTGCTCGTGGTTTGCGTTCAATCATCGAAGATATTCTTCTTGATACCATGTTTGAGCTACCAGGTGTTGAAGGCGTAGAAGAAGTTGTTATCAATAAAGAAGTTATTGATGGCAAGGCCGAGCCACTCTTGATCTACAGCAAAGAAAAAGACACCAAGAAGAAAAAAGAAGCTGACGCTTCTTAAGACTGACGAGTTTATATACAAGTAAGGACGTCGAATATGACTGACAAAACAATCGATACGAAAAACCCATTACCAATTTTGCCGCTGCGCGACATTGTTGTGTTCCCGAACATGATTGTGCCGTTGTTCGTTGGCCGTGACCGTAGTGTGCGTGCCCTTGAAGAGGTAATGAACAACGATAAGCAAATTATTCTTGTTGCACAAAAAGATGCTTCAAAAGACGAGCCTGATACAAGTGACGTTTTCCGCGTTGGTTGCTTGGGTAACGTATTGCAGCTTCTTAAGTTGCCAGACGGTACAGTTAAAGTACTTGTAGAAGGTGGCACACGTGTGCGCCTTAAAGATGTTGAAGACAACGAAGAGTTCTTCCAAGCTTACCCAGAGCCATTCATCGAGCGTGAAGGCACCGAGCAAGAAACCGAAGCTTTGGTTCGTGCTGTTGTGACTGAGTTTGAAGAATACGTTAAACTTAACAAAAAGATTCCACCAGAAGTATTGGTAAGCCTAGCGGCTATCGATGAGCCTGCACGTCTTGCAGACACTATCGCTTCACACCTAAGCCTTAAGCTAGAAGAAAAACAAGATCTTCTAGAAATGGACTTGGTTGATGACCGTCTAGAAAAGCTATACCAGCTTATGGAGAACGAAATTGGCGTGCTACAAGTTGAAAAACGTATCCGTAGCCGTGTTAAACGTCAGATGGAAAAAACTCAGCGCGAGTACTACCTGAATGAGCAAATGAAAGCCATCCAGAAAGAACTAGGCGAAGAGGGCGAAGCTGACGAACTAAACGAATACGAGAAGAAGATCAACGAGATTGGTCTATCTGAAGAAGCTAAAGAAAAGGCTGAGATGGAGCTTAAGAAGCTTAAGATGATGTCACCGATGTCAGCTGAAGCGACTGTTATCCGTAACTACCTTGATGTTGTTCTAAACCTACCTTGGGAGAAGAAGAGCAAGCTGAAAAAAGACCTAGAGTTTGCACAAGAAGTTCTTGATGACGACCACCACGGTCTAGAAAAAGTTAAAGAGCGCATTATTGAGCATCTAGCTGTTCAACAACGTGTGAAGAAGCTTAAAGGCCCGATTCTATGTCTTGTTGGCCCTCCAGGGGTTGGTAAAACATCATTGGCTAAGTCGATTGCTCGCTCAACAGGCCGCGAATACGTTCGTATGGCTTTGGGTGGTGTGCGTGACGAGGCTGAGATTCGTGGTCACCGTCGTACCTACATTGGTGCGCTACCAGGTAAAATTATTCAAGGTCTTCGCAAAGCTGAAGCTCGTAACCCGCTATTCCTTCTTGATGAGATTGATAAGCTAGGTGCGGACTTCCGTGGTGACCCATCTTCAGCGCTGCTTGAAGTATTGGACCCTGCGCAAAACAACAGCTTTGGCGACCACTACCTTGAAGTTGACTTTGACCTTTCAGACGTCATGTTCATCTGTACTGCTAACAGCTTGAACATCCCACCGGCACTACGTGACCGTATGGAAATTATTCGTCTGTCTGGCTACACCGAAGATGAAAAAGTTGCGATTTCAAAGCAGCACCTTATCCCACGTGGTATTAAAGAGAACGGCCTGAAGAAGGGCGAGCTTGAAATCACTGAAGATGCTCTGCGCGAAATTATCCGTTTCTACACCCGTGAAGCTGGTGTGCGTAACATGGAACGTACAATCTTTGGTTTATGCCGTAAGGCTGTTCGCGAACTTATTAGCGAGCAGAAGAAAGCTAAGAAAGACGGTAAGAAAGTTGCCGCTAAAGACCTTAAAGTTAAAATTACTAAAGAGAACATTGATAAGTACCTTGGTGCACGTCAATTCTCATTCGGTTTGAAGGAAAAAGAAAACCAAGTTGGTGTTGTAACCGGTTTGGCTTACACCGAGTTCGGTGGTGACCTTCTTCCGATTGAAGCGACAGTTCTTGATGGTAAAGGCAAGATGATCCTAACAGGTAAGCTTGGCGAAGTGATGCAAGAGTCGATTGCGGCTGCTGCTAGCTACGTACGCTCACGTTGGGCTGACTTTGGTCTTCAAAAAGACTACTACCAGAAATACGACATTCACATTCACGTGCCAGACACAGCAACACCTAAAGATGGTCCATCAGCGGGTATTGCTATGGTAACAGCTATGGTATCAGCGCTAACGGGTATTCCTATCCGTGCAGACGTTGCCATGACTGGTGAAGTGTCTCTACGTGGTCATGTAATGCCAATTGGTGGCTTGAAAGAGAAAATGCTTTCAGCGCTACGTGGTGGTATTAAGACTGTTCTTATTCCGATTGAGAATAAGAAAGACCTAGAAGACATTCCTGAGAATGTTAAGAGCCAACTAGAAATCGTGATCTGTGAACACATTGATCAGGTGCTAGAAAAAGCTCTTGAGTCGCAGCCGAAGGCTGTTAAAGACCAGCCTAAATCACCTCTAACAGCGCTGCAAAGCGATGCCACAGGTAAAGACGGCGAGGTAACAGCACACTAAATAGTGTCCTGATACGACTCAAAATGCATAAATTAAGTGCGGGTTCCTGCTAGGACCCGCACTTTTTTGTGCTTTTTTGAAAATTATTTTTATGAACCCTAGGGTTTGTGCGGTCTTCCGTGATTAAGTTAAATGAATATACAACATCAATAAAATCAGTGGGTTAGGGCATAGTTGAGGGGTTGTGGATAACTTTGTTGAGTATAAAAAAAGGTAAAATCAAGCAAAAAATCCCAGTTTTCTGCGGAAAATAGCCTTGACAGTAAATGGCCTATATAATTTAATTCTTATGTTCGTTGGTTACTGTTAATCAATGAAACAACCACTGGAAACGCATTGTGCCTACCAGTAAACAAAAACGATATAATCGAGGGTTAAGCTCGTGAACAAGAATGAACTAATCTCAAAAGTTGCTGAAACTTCAGGTCTAACTAAAGCTGACGCAGCTCGCGCTGTTGACGGTGTTCTAGACAGCATCTCATCAAGCCTAAGCTCAAAGCAAGAAGTACGTCTTGCTGGTTTCGGTACTTTCACCGTAACACACCGTAAAGCTACAACTGGTCGTAACCCACGCACTGGTGCTCCTATCCAAATCGCTGCGAGCAACATGCCTAAATTCCGTCCAGGCAAAGGCCTACGTGAAGCAGTAAACTAGTATTCAGTATTAGTTTAGCTTAAAAATTAAGCAGCCTTGGTTATACAAGGCTGCTTTTTTTTGTTGAAATGCGTTTTTTTTAGTATATAAACGTATTCACACGTTGGGTGGTTAGCTCAGTTGGTAGAGCGCTTCGTTTACACCGAAGTGGTCGGGAGTTCGAGTCTCTCACCACCCACCATTATAGACCTTCCTGGTAATTTGTTTAAACCGCCAGGACACCACGCGGGTGTAGCTCAGTTGGTTAGAGTGCCGGCCTGTCACGCCGGAGGTCGCGGGTTCAAGTCCCGTCACTCGCGCCACTATTCATAAAAGCCTCCTTAACAGGAGGCTTTTTTGTTTCTTATATATCCACCTCGTTTATGCCCTTATTCATGCCTTACGGAATAGGGTGCTCATTTGTTTTGTGGGGTGAATTCATGCATATTCATAGCTCTTGTATAAAAGGGCTTCAGATAGCCGTATTTTAAGCCTCAATAAAAGGGGCATTTATTTTTGCCTTTCGCTTGCGTCTTGTTTTAAAACGAGGTACAAATCGTAGGCAATAAGTCCAAGAAAAAACAGGGATATTATGGAAAATTTTATTCTAGCTGAATACCTGCCGATTCTAATCTTTCTAATTATCGCGACTGGTATCTCTCTTATTTGTTTAGCAATTCCACAGGTGGTGGCGCCTAAGCGCCCGTATGGTGAGAAGATGTCACCTTACGAGTGTGGCTTCGAAGCCTTTGATGACGCACGTTCAAAATTTGATGTGCGCTTTTACCTAGTGGCAATTCTATTTATTGTATTCGACCTTGAGGTTGCATTCCTGTTTCCTTGGGTTATGGCCTTCGGCAAGATTGGCCTATTTGGTTTCTTTAGTATGATGGTGTTCTTGCTAGTATTAACCATCGGCTTTATTTACGAATGGAAAAAGGGCGCGTTAGAGTGGGAGTAATCCCAAACGCGTAAAGCAAAGGTAATAAATCATGAACCTACAAACTCTCACGCCTCAAGACCGTCAAGAGATTCAAGATCAAGGCATGGACGCTATGAACCGCGAGCTACAAAACAATGGTTTTGTGCTTACGCGCGTTGAAGACATGGTGAACTGGGCCCGTGCAGGCTCACTGTGGCCAATGACATTTGGTCTAGCTTGCTGCGCTGTTGAAATGATGCACTCAGCCGCTAGCCGTTACGACTTGGACCGCTTCGGTGTTATTTTCCGTCCAAGCCCACGTCAGTCAGACCTTATGATTGTAGCGGGTACGCTATGTAACAAGATGGCCCCAGCACTACGTAAAGTTTACGACCAAATGCCAGAGCCTCGCTATGTGCTTTCAATGGGCTCATGTGCTAACGGTGGTGGTTACTACCACTACACATACTCAGTTGTACGTGGTTGCGACCGTATTGTACCGGTTGATATTTACGTGCCTGGTTGCCCTCCAACAGCTGAATCACTGGTTTACGGTATTCTTCAGCTACAAAAGAAAATTCGCCGTGAAGGCACGCTTCAGCGTTAATAGGGGGTAGAGATATGCATATTGATAAATACCTCGACATGGAGCAACTGGCCTCACTTAAGGCTTACATTGCTGAAGAGATGAAAGAGTCTATCCGTGACATTCAATTGTCAAACCGTGAGCTTACAGTTGTTGTGCGCCTACGTGACATTGAAAAGTTCATGATGTTCTTGCGTGATGACCGCGATTGCCAATTTAAAATGCTTGTGGACCTATGCGGTGCCGACTACCCAGAGCGTAACGAACGCTTTGAAGTGGTTTACCACTTGCTATCACTCACTCAAAACGCACGTATCCGTGTGAAGGTTGCTGCGGCTGATGGCCAGTCAGTGCCTTCAATGATTGAAGTATTCCCGAATGCAAACTGGTACGAGCGCGAAACCTACGACATGTTCGGCATTACCTTTGAAGACCATCCTGATCTTCGCCGTATTCTGACCGACTACGACTTTGATGGTTTTCCTCTACGTAAAGATTTCCCGGTTGAAGGTAAGGTAGAGATGTTCTACGACGAAACGCTAAAGCGTTGCGTATACCGCCCAACTGACCTTAAGCAGCCATACCGCCACTTTGATTGGCAGTCACCATGGAAAGCTATGGACGACCCATACTCATTGGCTGAAGAAGACAACACATTTGATCGTGGTGAGTTTGCGGCCTCTGAGCCACTTGCTGCAGCTAGCGGGGAGGACGAATAATGCCTGAAGCTAAGAAAACCACACAAGAAGTTATGGTAGGGGAAAACTTTACCCTTAACTTTGGCCCTCAACACCCTGCGGCACACGGCGTGCTGCGTTTGGTGCTTGAGATGGAAGGTGAGACCATTACCCGTGCTGACCCGCATATTGGTCTGCTACACCGTGGTACTGAAAAACTGCTTGAAAACCGTACCTACATTCAAGGCCTGCCATATTTTGACCGTTTGGACTATGTATCAATGATGTGCCAAGAGCACGTATGGTGCCTAGCGATTGAAAAACTATTGGGTGTTGAAGTACCACGTCGTGCTCAGTACATCCGTGTAATGTACTCAGAGATTACACGCCTGATGAACCATTTGCTTTGGTTCGGTACACACGCTTTGGACGTTGGCGCGATGAGTGCGTTCCTTTACGCCTTTAAACACCGTGAAACTTTGATGGACTTTTACGAAGAAGTTTCAGGCGCGCGTATGCACGCTAACTACTTCCGTCCTGGTGGTGTAAACCGCGACCTACCTGAAGGTTTGACTGAGAAAATCTCAGCCTTCATGAAGGAGTTCCCTGGCTTTATTGATGAGTTTGAAACTCTATTGACTGAAAACCGCATCTGGAAACAGCGTACTGTTGATATTGGTACACTAACACCAGAAGAAGCTGTTGAAATGGGTTGCACAGGCCCAATGCTACGTGGTTCAGGCCTAAGCTGGGACTTGCGTAAAGCACAACCTTACGAAGTTTACGACGAACTTGAATTTGACGTACCAGTAGGCACAAAAGGTGACTCATACTCACGTTACCTTGTGCGTATCGAAGAAATGCGTCAGTCAGTAAGTCTTGTCGAGCAGTGCATTGAAAAACTGCCAGAAGGCCCTGTAAAAGCCCAAAACTTTAAAGTATCACCGCCAAAACGTGACGACATGAAGTCAAGCATGGAAGCGATGATCCACCACTTTAAATACTTTACCGAAGGCTTCCACGTGCCAGCGGGCGAAGTTTACGCCGCTGTTGAAGCACCAAAAGGTGAGATGGGTGTATACCTAGTTTCTAAAGGTGGGCCTAAGCCTTACCGTGTTAAAATTCGTGTCCCTGGTTTTGCACACCTGCAAGGCCTAGATAGTATGGTTCGTGGCCACATGGTTGCGGACGTTGTGACCATTATCGGCACGCAAGATATCGTATTCGGGGAGATTGACCGCTAATGTCAAATGAAACAAAACAACAAGCATCATACCGCGGTAGCCACGTTCAAATCGTGGACGATGAAAACACCTACGTATGGCCGAAGAAAGTACAGCCTGAAATTAAAAAGCTTATCGCGAAGTACCCTAAGGGCCGCGAAGCTTCAGCTGTTATTCCGTTGCTTAAAATTGCGCAAAACACTTTTGATGGTTGGTTGCCAACAGGTTTGATGAACCTTGTTGCTGAAACCCTAAGCATGCCGCCTGTGCGTGTTTACGAAGTGGCAAGCTTCTACGATATGTTTTACACCAAGCCAGTAGGCAAGCACATTGTGCGTGTATGTACTAACGTTTCATGCATGGTACGTGGTTGCTACAAAGTTCTTTCTGAAATTGAAGACGAGCTTGGCATGAAAGCGGGTACCACAAGTGAAGATGGCCTTGTAACTCTTGAAGAGTTTGAGTGCCTAGGCGCTTGCTGTGAAGCCCCAATGATGATGATTGATGATCACTACCACACATCACTTACAGGCGATAAAGCCCGTGAACTGATGAAGCGTATTAAAGATGGTGATGCACCAGCGGAGGCAACAAAATAATGGCCACTAAGCAACCTCACACTCTTAAACCTGAAGATAAGATTTTCCCTAACCTTGATGGTTCAGGCGACTGGACAATTAAAGGCTACCAAAAACGTGGTGGCTACAAAGGGCTTGAGAAAATCCTTAAGATGAAACCTGCCGAAATTATCGACCAGCTCAAAGCCTCTGCTTTGCGTGGCCGTGGTGGTGCGGGCTTCCCAACAGGGATGAAATGGTCATTCATGCCGCCAGCAGGCGATAAGCCAAACTACCTTGTAGTTAACGCTGATGAGTCTGAGCCAGGCACATGTAAAGACCGCGATATTCTACTTTACGACCCACATACCCTTGTTGAAGGTATTATTGTGGGCTGCCACACCCTAGGGGCGAAAGCAAGCTACGTATATGTACGTGGTGAATACGTTGACGAAGCTGATCACCTTCAGCAGGCGATTGACGAAGCTTACAAAGCTGGCTTCCTAGGTAAAAACATCATGGGTACAAAAGTGGATGTTGATATTCACGTACACATGGGGGCAGGGGCTTACATCTGCGGTGAAGAAACCGCATTGCTAGAGTCGCTCGAAGGTAAAAAAGGCCAACCACGTATGAGGCCGCCATTCCCGGCTGGCTTTGGTTTGTACGGTTGCCCTACAACAATTAACAACGTTGAAACTGTAGCTCAAGTACCGCCAATCCTTAAAAAGGGTGTTGAGTGGTGGACGCAGTTTGGCCGCCCAAATAACCACGGTACTAAAATCTTCTCTGTTTCAGGTGCGGTAAACAAACCTATTAACATTGAAGCCCCGATGAGTATTTCTCTCAAAGACCTTATCGAAAAACACGCCGGTGGCGTTATCGGTGGTTGGGATAATCTACTAGGTGTGATTCCTGGTGGGTCATCAACCCCGCTACTTTCAGCCGAGCAGTGTGAAAATGTTCTGATGGACTTTGACGCCCTGCGTGAAGAGGGCACAGGCCTAGGGACAGCCGCTGTTATTGTGATGAACAAAGACACTGATATTCTTCGTGTAATGTCTCGTATTTCTCGCTTCTACAAGCATGAGTCTTGCGGGCAGTGCACACCATGCCGTGAAGGTGTGGGTTGGGTTTGGCGTCTTATGGACCGCCTAAGCCAAGGCGACGGTACTAAAGAAGAGCTAGACCAGCTATTTGACGTCACCAAGAAAATTGAAGGCCATACCATTTGTGCATTTGCTGACGGTGCCATGTGGCCAGTGCAAGGTGTGCTACGTCACTACCGCCCACTGTTTGAGCAGCGCATTAAAGAACATGCCGCTAAAAAAGATATTAAAGTTAAGAGTGCCTAAAGGAACTTAAAGACTATGACTGAGAACAACCAAGTTACCCTGACCATTAACGGTAAAGAAGTCCAAGCCGAAAAGGGCACGCCAATTATTGAAGCGGCGCGTCAAAACGGTATCGAAATTCCGCACTTCTGTTACCACAAGCGTTTGTCAGTTCCTGCGAACTGCCGTATGTGCTTGGTTGAAATTAAAGGCGCACCTAAGCCAACACCAAGCTGCTACACACCAGTGATGCAGGATATGGAAGTTCACACTGATTCACCAGTTGCGAAAAAAGCGCAAAAAGGTGTGATGGAACTATTGTTGATTAACCACCCACTTGATTGCCCAATTTGCGACCAAGGTGGTATGTGTGACCTACAGGATATGGCTGTTGGTTACGGTTCTGACCGTTCGCACTACCAAGAAGAAAAGCGCGCCGTAGAAGATAAAAACCTCGGCCCACTTATCCGTACTGTGATGACACGCTGCATCCACTGCACACGTTGCATCCGCTTTGCGACTGAAGTTGCTGGCGTGCCTGAAATGGGCGCAACTGGCCGTGGTGAAAACATGAAGGTTGGTACTTACGTTGAAAAAGCGCTTGAGAGCGAACTTTCAGGCAACATGATTGACCTTTGCCCTGTTGGTGCATTGTGCTCAAAGCCATACTCATTCACAGCTCGCCCTTGGGAACTTGAGCATACAGATTCTATCGATACCATGGACGGCCTAGGCAGCGCCGTACGTGTTTACCACCGTGGTGGTAAGGTGATGCGTATTGACCCTATCGAAAACAACGAAATTAACGAAGAGTGGCTATCAGATGCTGGCCGCTTTAGCTACGACGGCCTAGGCCGTAACCGCCTAACCACTCCGATGCTACGCAAAAACGGCAAACTATCTGAGTGTGGTTGGCCACAAGCGTTTGAAGCTATTAAAGAAGCTGTTGCTAAAGCAAAACCTGCAACAACTATGGGCCTTGCTGGTGAACAACTTTCAGCTGAAGATCTATTCAGCTTTAATGCATTCATGAAACAAACCCTTAAAACCGATAACGTTGACGCGCGTCACGACGGCAGCACTGTTACAGCTGGCCCACGTGCTAAATACGTATTTGGTGGCGGTGTTCAAAGCGTTGATAAAGCCGACCTTGTTCTGCTTGTTGGTTCGGACCCACGCCTTGAAGCCCCAGTACTAAACGCCCGTATCCGTAAAAACGTGATGAACAACGGCCTTAAAGTACTAAGCGTAGGCGCACACAGCGACCTAACGTACCCAGTTGAAACTGCTGAAAACACTGCACAAGTGATTGAGCAAATTGCAGCTGGCGAACACAAATTCTCTAAACTACTAGAAAAAGCTGAACGCCCAATGATTATTGTGGGTGCTAAGGCAACACTTGCACGTAAAGATGCACCACAGCTATTCCATAAGCTACACCACATTGCTGATGCTTACGGCGTTGTGACAAAGGCTTGGTACGGCTTTAACGTTCTAAACGTTTCGTCTACACGTGTAGCAGCTCTAGACCTTGAAGTTTACCCTGAGCAAAAAGGTAAGGACACTGATGGCATTCTAACGGCCCTTAAAGGCGGTAAGGTTGACCTTCTTGTGCTTTACGGCGAAGGCAATACGCATATTCCGGTAGCTGACCTAGAAGGTGCTAAAACAACCATCTTTATTGGTACACACAAATCAGCTTACGCACACTTGGCCGATATTGTTCTGCCAAGCGCAACCTACACTGAAAAATCAGCCCTATGGGTCAACACCGAAGGCCGTGTTCAAGAAGGTAAGAAAGCTGTTAACCCACCAATGCAAGCTAAAGAAGACTGGAAGATTTTCCGTGCGCTATCTGGCGAGCTTGGTAAAGCTCTTCCATTCGACAGCCAACAGCAACTACGTGCACTTATGATTAAGAAAGCCCCTGTGCTTGAGCAAGTAGGCGAGCTTGTAACCCCAACTTGGGAAAAGTTTGGCGTTGCAGGTAAAGTGAAGAACGAAGCTTTTGAGCTACCAATTCAGCAATTCTACAAAACAAACGCGATTATGCGTGCTTCACAAGTGATGGACGAAAGCCAAGAACTTGCCGAAGCCCGTAAAGCGGCACAACAGACTAAGAAAGCGAGCTAAGCTATGGAACTACCATTCATCGAGCTTCTCACCTGGGATAACATTTGGGCACTTGTGATTATTGTGCTGAAGGTTATGGCAATTACATTGCCTCTATTTGGTTGTGTAGCGTACCTAACTTTGGCTGAGCGTAAAGTTATTGGTTACATGCAGCTACGTATTGGCCCTAACCAAGTTGGCCCTAAAGGTCTAGGCCAGCCGCTTGCTGATGTTGTTAAGATGATGTTCAAGGAATTTATTATTCCTTCTGACGCTTCAAAAGTGCCATTCATTATTGCACCGATGATGGTGCTTATCCCAGCTTTGATGGCTTGGGCTGTTATTCCTTTCGATGAAGGTGCAGTTCTAGCAGACATCAACCTTGGTGTGTTGTACCTACTAGCGGTATCAAGCTTGGGTGTTTACGGTGTTCTTATTGCTGGTTGGGCAAGTAACTCAAAGTACCCATTCCTTGGTGCGGTACGTAGTGGGGCGCAAATGGTATCGTACGAGGTATCAATGGGCCTAACCATCATGACTGTTATTCTACTTGCTGGCAGCATGAACCTTTCTGAGATTGTGGAAGCGCAACGCGGCATGTGGTACATGATTCCGCTGTTCCCGATGTTTATCGTATTCATTATTTCTATCTTGGCTGAAACCAACCGTGCCCCGTTTGACCTTCCTGAAGGTGAAGCTGAGCTTGTGGCGGGTTTCCACTCAGAGTACGCAGGTATGGGCTTTGCGCTATTCTTCCTGGGTGAGTACGCCAACATGATTTTGATGTCAGCCATTACCGCTATTATCTTTATGGGCGGCTGGTTGCCACCAGTAAGCACACCACTTCTAAACGCTGTACCGGGCTTCTTCTGGTTTAGCTTGAAAGTGGCGTTCATTCTGTTTGTATTCCTATGGGCACGTGCCACATTGCCACGTTTCCGTTACGACCAACTGATGCGCCTAGGCTGGAAGATTTTCCTTCCGTTTACGCTGCTATGGTTGGTGGTTGTGGCCTCAAGCATGCACATTTTTGGCCTTGTGAACTAAAGACAGTATTAAAGAATTAATAAATTAAATTTGATTGAGAGTTAGCTTGATGAAGAAACTTTGGCAAAACCTACGTCAGTTCCTGCTACTAGATATGGTTGCAGGCTTCGCTGTGACGTTGAAAAACTTCTTTTCACCGAAGTTCACAATTAACTACCCACTAGAGCGCACGCCAACTTCGCCGCGCTTCCGTGGTGAGCATGCGCTACGTCGCTACCCAAACGGGGAAGAGCGCTGCATCGCTTGTAAACTGTGTGAAGCTATTTGCCCAGCACAAGCTATCGTGATTGAAGCTGAAGCCCGTGAAGATGGCTCACGCCGTACCACACGCTACGATATTGACATGGTGAAGTGCATTTACTGTGGCCTATGTGAAGAAGCTTGCCCAGTTGACGCTATTGTTGAAGGCCCGAACTTTGAGTTTGCTGCCGAAGACCGTAAGAACCTACTTTACGATAAAGACAAGCTGCTTCAAAACGGCGATGAGTTTGAAATCCGTATTGCTGAGCGTCTGATGAAAGACGCACCTTACCGTTAATCGAACCGTTAATAATAAATAACCCTTAGGGATTAAATATAATGTTTGCTGATCTAATTTTTTATGTGTTCGCTGCCATCTTACTATTTTCAGGGATGGGCGTTGTTGTTGCACGTAACCCAATCTTTAGTGTGTTGTTCTTGATTTTGAGCTTCTTCACTTGCGCTGGCTTGTTTGTGCTATTGGGCGCTGAATTCCTAGGGCTATTGCTTGTACTTGTTTACGTAGGCGCCATTGCGGTTATGTTCTTGTTTGTACTGATGACCATCGATATTGACTTTGCCATGCTAAAAGAGGGCACAGCAAGCTACCTACCAGTAGGTTTGCTTGTAGGTGGCCTAATGGTGACTGAACTTGTGCTTGCTGCAAAAGCGGGTGTGTTCTCAGGTGAGATGGTTCAACAAGCCATGCCAGTGCCGGGTGATGTACAAAACATCGTGGCAATTGGTCAGGTACTGTTTACCGATTACCTAGCACCATTCCAGCTAGCTGGCTTGATTCTGCTAACAGCGATGATTGGTGCCATTACGCTCACATTCCGTCGCCGTGAAGGTGTGCGCCGTCAGAACATCAACAAGCAGGTGCTAACCCGCCGTGAAGACGCTGTTGAAATGAAAAAAGTTAAACCAGGCCAAGGCCTTGTATAAAAAGATTAATAAATAAATTTAGGTTTATAAAAATGGAAACTATTGGTCTATCACATTACCTTATTCTAGCCGCTGCGTTATTCAGTATTGGCGTTATGGGTATTTTCCTAAACCGTAAAAACATCATCCTTGTGTTGATGTGCATCGAACTTATGCTACTTGCGGTAAACATTAACCTTGTTGCTTTCTCAAGCTTTGCGGGTGACTTGGCTGGCCAAATTTTCTCATTCTTTATTCTTACAGTCGCTGCTGCCGAAATTTCAATCGGTCTCGCGATTGTAACGGTGCTATTCCGTAACCGCGGTAGCATCGAAATTGAAGACTCTAACCTGATGAAAGGCTAACCAGATGCCAGCACAGATGTATTTCGTACTTGTTCTATTGCCACTTTTCGCCTCAATGGTGGGCGGCCTGGGCCACCGCATTATTGGTGAAAAAGCCGCAATGGCTGTAACAACTGGTAGCGTGCTGATTTCAGCTATGCTTGCGTTGTTTGGCTTGGTGAACATTGCTGTTCTTGGCCATGAGCCTGTAGACGCAACCCTTTACAGCTGGATTAGCACTGGCGACTTTAGCGTTAACTTTGGCGTTTACGTTGATAAGCTAACCTCACTTATGTTGGTTCTTGTTACTGTGGTATCAGCGATGGTGCACATTTACTCAATCGGCTACATGCATGAAGATCCATCAAAGCCTCGCTTCTTTAGCTACCTTTCATTGTTTACATTTATGATGCTTGCTTTGGTAACTGCACCAAACTTGCTACAGCTTTTCCTTGGTTGGGAAGGGGTAGGCCTAGCGTCATACCTACTGATTGGTTTTTGGCACCATAAAGAAAGCGCAAACGCTGCTTCGCTTAAAGCGTTCGTAGTTAACCGTGTTGCTGATATGGGCCTTATTGTAGCCATGCTTATTGGCTTTGCCGCCTTTGGCAGCATTGCTTTTGGCGATATGTTTGCTTCAGCAAACGCTGTTGCTGGTCAAAGCATTGACTTCCTAGGTATGAATGTACCTGTGCTTGAAATTTTTGGTCTGCTATTGCTGTTTGGTGCGATGGGTAAATCAGCGCAAATTGGCCTGCACACATGGCTACCAGATGCGATGGAAGGCCCAACACCAGTATCTGCGCTTATTCACGCAGCGACCATGGTAACAGCAGGTGTATTCTTGCTGGCACGTATGTCGCCAGTGCTTGAGCTGACCGAAGTTGCCTTGACCACCATTGCATGGGTAGGGGCGCTAACTGCTATTTTTGCGGCCACCATTGGCCTAACACAGCGCGATATTAAGCGTGTTATTGCCTACTCAACATGTTCACAGTTGGGTTACATGTTCTTTGCATGTGGTGTTTCAGCATACTCAGCTGCCATGTTCCACCTGTTTACACACGGCTTCTTTAAAGCACTATTGTTCCTAGCTGCAGGTTCTGTGATTCATGGTCTACACCACGAGCAAGACCTATTTAAAATGGGCGGCGTAAAGCGGCTATTGCCGATTACTTACGGCCTGATGTGGATTGGTTCACTAGCACTTGCTGGTATTCCTCCGTTTGCTGGTTTCTTCTCGAAGGACTTTATTCTTGAATCAGCCGTGATGAGCGGTACCGAAACTGGTTACGCTCTGTACATCATCGGTACGCTAGCTGCGCTACTTACAGCGTTCTACAGCTTCCGTGTGGTGTTCCTTGCATTCCACGGTAAGTTTGAAGGCCCGAAAGAAGTTTACGACCATGCACATGAGTCTCCACTTGTTATGACAGGCCCTATGCTTGTGCTTGCTGTTGGTGCGATTATCACTGGTTTCCTTGGCCTATCGATGACCCATACCGAATGGTGGGACGGCGCAATTGTAATCCTTGAAGAAATCCACCCTGGTGTGCATGAAGCCCACCACACCCCATGGTACCTAAAATACCTACCACTTGTTGTAGCGGTAGCAGGTATTGTTGCGGCTTGGTTTGTGTACGTTAAAAAACGTGGCATGGCTGAGCGTATTGCCAAGGGCTTTGACAGCCTTTACGCAATCTCGTTCAACAAATGGTACTTCGATGAGCTGTACGACTTTATCGTTGTGCGCCAAGTAAAGCGCCTAGGCCGTTTCTTCTGGCAGAAGGGTGACGTTGGTACCATTGACCGTTTTGGCCCAGATGGCGCCGCATGGGTGACACGCAAATTTAGTGCGGCGATTCGCCCACTGCAAACTGGTTACATTTACCATTACGCGTTCGTGCTTATTTTGGGCATGCTTGCGCTAATGACATGGTTAATGATCTAAGCTGAAGTTTAAAATAGGAATTAATAATAATGGACTTCCCAATTCTTTCGACCATCACATTCTTGCCACTTGTTGGTGCGTTTATGATTTTCTTTATCATGAACGGTGAAGAAGAAGTTGTGGCACACAACTCAAAGCTTGCCGCTTTGTGGACATCACTTATTACATTCGCTTTGAGTGTTTCTATTTTGTTCAACCACAACTACGACCCAACTTCAGCTGTCTTCCAACTGACTGAAACCCACGGCTGGTTGCCTCAAATGGGCCTATACTACCGCATGGGTATTGATGGTATTTCACTACCGTTTGTATTGCTTACAACATTGCTTACACCTATTTGTATTTTGGTGTCATGGAAGGGCATTACCCAAAAAGTAAAGGGCTACATGGCGGCATTCCTAGCACTTGAGTCATTCGTGATTGGTGTATTCTGCGCAACCGACCTTATGCTGTTCTACGTATTCTGGGAAGCTATGCTTATCCCGATGTTCCTTATCATCGGTGTGTGGGGTGGCGAGCGTCGTGTATACGCTGCGCTTAAGTTCTTCCTTTACACATTTGTAGGTTCAGTACTGATGCTGATTGCCATCTTGTACTTGTTCTTTGCCGGTGGCGAAACTTTCAACATGGCGCTGCTGCCACAACTTATTATTGACCCTAAAGTACAAGTTTGGCTATGGCTTGCATTCTTTGCGGCCTTTGCTGTGAAGGTGCCAATGTGGCCATTCCACACTTGGTTGCCAGATGCCCACGTACAAGCGCCAACTGCAGGTTCTGTGATTCTGGCGGGTGTTCTGTTGAAGATGGGTGCGTATGGTTTCTTGCGTCTGTCACTGCCAGTACTGCCTGAAGCTTCAGCCGTATTTGCCCCAATGGTATTTGCTCTAAGTGTTATTGCTATTGTGTACGCAGCGCTCGTTGCACTGATGCAGCAAGACGTGAAGAAGATGATTGCATACTCGTCAGTGTCACACATGGGCTTTATTACCCTAGGTATTTTTGCTGCAACGACTGAAAGCATCCAAGGTGCTTTGATGCAAATGGTGAACCACGGTATCGTTTCATCAGCGCTATTCATGCTGATTGGTGTGGTTTACGACCGCATGCACACCCGTGACCTTAACCGCTTTGGCGGCCTTGTTAAGGTGATTCCACTTTACTCAGTTGTATTTGTATTCTTCGTAATGGCCTCAGTAGCCTTGCCAGGGACAAACAGCTTTGTGGGTGAATTTTTGATTCTTGTAGGTAGCTACTCAGTTGCCCCAACACCAACAATCTTTGCGACCCTCGGTGTTGTACTGGGTGCGGCTTACATGCTGTGGCTTACAAAACGTATGATTTTCGGTACGCCTGAAACTGCTGAAGTTCAGCGCCTTACCGATATGGACAAGCGCGAGATTGCCATGTTCATCCCATTGGTATTCTTGGTACTGCTATTAGGTCTATACCCTAAAGCACTACTAGGCATTACCGAAGCCTCAGCCAAGAACCTGTCTGAAAGCTTGGGGGCGGGCTACCACGAAACACTTATGCGCACGAAAGATCATATCGTTGGTCAAACCCACGACATGACAACAGGCGCTAAAACTAAAGATGCTAACGAACCGTCACTACCGGCGGCTACCATGAAGGAAGCACACTAATGACTGACTTTGCTTTTAACTATATCTCAGCGGCTCTGCCTGAAATTTTCTTGGCAGTAAGCATTCTTGTATTGCTGATGGTGGGTGTATTTACACCTAAAGAATATGCTGCACGCAGTGTGGCTGGTCTTTCAGTGGTAACGCTAGCGATTACATTTATCTTTATGCTGGTTGAGCACCAAACCTTTAAAATTGGTTTTGCTTTCCCATACGGCACGGGCCCAGATGGCCAGCCAGTAGGGCACTTCTACATTGCTGATTGGTTCGCATTTTACGCTAAATCACTTGTGCTGCTTGCTTCGGCAACAGCTATCGTTTTGGCTGAAGATACTTTGAAGAAGATTAAACTCCATAAGTTTGAGTTTTACGTTCTTGTACTGATTGCCTCCCTTGGCATGATGCTGATGACTTCAGCTGCGCACCTGATTACCCTTTACATGGGTCTAGAGCTTATGAGCTTCTCGCTTTACGTACTTGCAAGCTTCTGGCGCGACAACAGCAAATCAAGTGAAGCAGGTCTTAAGTACTTTGTACTTGGTAGCTTGGCTTCAGGTATCCTGCTGTTTGGCCTAAGCTACATCTACGGTATTGTGGGTGACCTTTCATTCGCTGCGATTGACAGTTCAATTGCAACAATTCACCAAGGCGGTGAACACGTATTGCCACTAACTGTAGCTCTAGTAATGGTGATTACAGCCATGGCATTTAAGCTATCAGCTGTACCATTCCACATGTGGACGCCTGACGTTTACGAAGGTTCACCAACCCCAGTAACAGCGTTTATGTCGGCTGGCCCTAAGATTGCTGCATTCGCACTTCTTATGCGCCTTCTTATTGAGCCTTTTGCCGCTCTTGCTGCTGACTGGACACAGGTTATCATTGCGCTATCAATCCTAACGATGGCCGTTGGTGCCTACATGGCGATTGTGCAGCAAAACCTTAAGCGTCTTTTGGCGTACTCATCAATCGGTCACGTAGGCTTTATGCTTGTGGGTCTTGTTGGCGGTACCATCCAAGGTGTGCACGCTGTACTGATGTACCTAACCATCTACGGTATTATGACTATGGGTGCTTTTGGTATGCTTATGCTGCTTCGCCGTAAAGATGTTTACCTTGAAACCATTGACGATATTGCAGGCCTATCAGAAAAAGCGCCAGCATACGCCTTTATGCTTTTGGTGTTGTTCTTCTCGATTGCGGGTATTCCACCACTAGCAGGCTTCTTTGCTAAGTTCTACGTGTTTGGTGCGGCTGTTGCTGCCGGTTACACATGGCTTGCGATTGTTGCTGTTGTGCTTTCAGTAGTATCAGCATTCTACGTGCTACGTGTTATCCGCGCGATGTACTTTGATAAAGGCCTAAATAAACCAATCGATATGAACGCCCCAATGCCAATGCGTATGGCTGTGGTTGCGGCTGTTCTGTTTGTTGTAGGGTTTATCTTCTTCATGCAGCCGATTGATGCCATCAGCTACAAAGCAGCTGAAAGCCTATTTGTAAGCGCAAGCCTATAAGGCTTACAACAGGGCAACAGAAGAGGGCACAGCCATGGCAGATGTTCTGCATTTTAAAAGCGTAACATCAACAAACGATGTTGCCGCAGAACACGCCCGTAAAGGTGCAACCCACTTAACTGTTGTTACGGCTGATCAGCAAACCAAAGGCCGTGGCCGACTGGGCCGCATTTGGCAAACATTCCCCCAAGGTGGCTTGGCAATGTCGGTTATTGTGCGTGACGGCAACCCCGCCTTGTTACCACTGCTTGCCAGCGTTGTTGTTCATAAGGCATTAAATGGTCTTTCAGGTAATCACACTGTTATCAAATGGCCGAATGATATTTTGGGTGCTACGAATACAGGCCTTAAAAAACTCTCAGGCATTTTGATTGAAAGCTATACAGACCCTGCCAATAGCCAAAAGCGCTTTTACATTGTAGGGATTGGCGTTAACGTGAACACCCCGCCCGAAGGCCTACCAGACGACCTTGCAGCCACCACACTACAAGACGTAAGTGGCCAGCCGTTTGCAAAAGAGGCTGTATTAGAAGAAATTATGGCTGAATTCCATAAAGGCCTTGACCTGCAGCACCAAAAGGGGGACTCTGCCGTTGTTGAGTATTACCGCAGCCACTGCGCCACCCTTGGCCAAAATGTACGTTGGATTGACGGCGGCCAAGAGGTTAAAGGCAAAGCAGTTGACCTAAACGCCGAAGGGAATTTAATCCTTGAAATTGGTGGTGGTGATAAACACATTTGCTCTACAGGCGATATTATCCACGAAATGTAAGCCCTGTATTTATTAGATTTTTGATATTCGGCAAAGGGTAGGCCGCAACGTACCCACAAAAAAATAGACGAACTAAGGAGTTCTTATGAAAGATGGATTATCAGCCCTGCCACTAGGTGGCGTGGGTGAAATTGGCATGAACCTTATGGTTTACGAATGCGATGGCGATATGCTTATTGTTGACGTAGGCATTACCTTCCCAGACGAATACGCCCCCGGCGCTGACGTTGTCCTTCCTGATATTGCATACGTGCGTGAAAACATTAAACGCCTTAAAGGTATTGTAATCACCCACGCCCACGAAGACCACATCGGTGGCCTGCCATACCTGTGGGAAGACATGCAAGCCCCTGTATACCTTACTAAGTTTGCAAGCCACGTGCTGCAATCAAAGCTACAACAAATGGGCCTAGAAAACGAAGTCCCTGTTAATGTTGTTAAGCCAGGCGACCGCACCAAGATTGGTAACTTTGATATTGAGTATATTGACGTAACGCACTCAATCCCTGAAGGCAACGCCGTGGCTATCCGTACCAAGTACGGCACAATTATGCACACAGGTGACTACAAGCTTGACCCTAACCCAACACTTGGTAATGCAAGTAACATCAAACGCCTGAAAGAAATTGGCGATGAAGGCGTACTTGTGATGTTGGGTGACTCTACAAACATCTTTAAGCCAAAAGACTCAGGCTCAGAAGGGGCTGTTAAAGAAAGCCTTGATAAAGTGCTGGCTGGTCGTAAAAACCGTGTGTACTTCTGTACGTTTGCTTCAAACGTGGGCCGCGTAAAAAGCGCGCTTGAGCTTGCGAAAAAGCATAACCGTAAAGTGGCACTATGGGGCTACTCAATGAAGAAGATGCTTGGCTACGCCCGTGAGTGTGGCTACATCGCTGATGATGTGTTTAACAACATCATTGACCCTATGGAAGCGATGACTCTGCCACGTAACCAAGTTCTTATTTTGGTGACAGGCTCACAGGCTGAGCCTCGTGCTGCACTAAGTAAAATTGCCAACGACGAAATTAACCTTGAGCTTACCGAAGGCGATACCGTATTGCTTTCATCGAAGATGATTCCGGGTAACGAACGTGCAATTTACAACCTTATTAACAAGCTTACCAAGCAAGGTGCTGAAATTGTTCACGAAAAATCAGACTTCGTGCACGTATCAGGCCATGCCGCGCAAGACGAAATTGCCGAAATGTACAAGCTTATCCGCCCTGAAATTGCAGTGCCTGTGCACGGTGAGTATGCGCACCTTAAAGCACAAGCTGAGTTTGCAAAATCACTTGGCGTACCAAAACAGTTTGTGATTGAAAACGGTACCCGTGTTTACCTTGGCCCAGATGCGCCTAAAGCCGTGAAGGAAGAGAAGTACCAGTTTGGTCGCCTTTACGTTGATGGCCTGAACATTCTTGATGAAGATAAATACATCCTGCGTGAACGCCGTCAGTTGTCATTCCACGGCATGGTGATGGTAACAGCTGCTGTTGACCGTGAGTCAGGCGAACTATGTGATGATGTAACAATCAAAAGCATGGGTATTGTTGACCACAGCCTTCAGCCTGAATTGATTGAAGATGCTATCAAAGAAGCGACTGAAGCCGCCGAAGCTGCCATCGATAAATACGGCGTTGATGTGAACAAAATTGAAGAGGCAATGCGCATTGCAGTGCGTCGTTTGTTCCGTGTAGAACGTGGCCGCAAACCGTCAACAATTGCAACTGTTTTAGAAGTGTAATTTTTTAAAATAGTTCCCTTGACGAAGCGATTTTTAATCAGTAACTTAGAGCCCACTAACGGCGCAAGAAACGTTACTTAACCTACGAAAACCTAAAGGAAAAAGAGATTTAATTATGTCAAACAACCGTACTGTTACCCGTGCTGACTTGGCTGATGCCGTTTACCAAGAAGTTGGTCTATCACGCAAAAACTCAGCGCAACTGGTTAAGCAAGTAATCGACACTATTCTTGATACCCTAGAAACAGGCGAAACTGTTAAGCTTTCTTCTTTTGGTAACTTCGCTGTACGCCACAAGCGTGCACGTATGGGCCGTAACCCTAAAACAGGCCAAGAAGTGCCTATCGAACCACGTCGTGTTTTGGTCTTCCGTGCATCGCACATTTTGAAAGATCGCATTAATGGTGTAAAATAATCGGTACGACGATAAGTTAACCTTATAAAAGGGCCGATGATGAGCACAAACCTTGATCTTTTTCCAGAAAGCGCAGCCGCAGCTGAAGCTGAAAAACAAGCACAAAGCAGCACTGCTAAAAAACCTGTAAAAAAATCAAAGCAGGCTTATCGCACTATTTCTGAAGCCGCAGAAGAACTAGGCGTTGCCACACACGTTCTTCGCTTCTGGGAAACCAAGTTCAAAAACATCAACCCGATGAAACGTAGCGGTGGCCACCGTTACTACCGTCCGGAAGACATTGATACCCTTAAACAAATTAAGAGCCTTCTTTACGATGAGGGTTACACCATTAAAGGTGTGCAAGCCTACCTTAAACGTGGTGGTGCTGGTAGCAATGTTGAAACCACAGGTTCTGAAGGTGTTGATAGTGCATTCCTAAAACGCACCCTGAACGAACTTGATGAAATTCGTCAGCTTCTTAAAAATGCATAAGCTTTTTATTCCTACAGTTTTAGCACTTGGCTTTAGCACATCTGTGCTTGCACAGCCTATTCCGCTAGCGCCTACATTTGCTGATATTGAGCCAACTCAAGATCTTACACAGGCACCAACAACTAGCTTTGACGATTTTTTTGCGCAAGAAGAAAAGCCAGAAAACCTGCACGAGCAGGGCTTTGAGCTTTCAATCCGTGTACTTGAGCGCTTTAACGATACCACTGACGACTTTACAATCTCGCCGCAAAACTCAGTTATCTACCGCAACACGTTGCTTATCCGCGCAGAAAGCTGCGTGACTGACTTTAATAACATTCCTGGTAATGATGGCGGTTTTATTACTGTTGAAAACCGTGATGGTGACATGCTGTACAAAGGCTGGATTTTCAAATCAATGCCATCACTGACCGTCTTTGAACACCCAGACTATGACATTCTTGTGCGTAGCTGCGTAGTTGGCTAAGCCTTTATAACTCATATTAAAAAAGCCGGCGAGGGATGAACCTTCGCCGGCTTTTTAGTATGTTGTAAACTGTTAGCACATTGTCTTCGTATCAGAAGCGGCAATAACACCAACGGTTTTAATTTCTTTAAGTTCACGGTATTTGCCATCAAGGTCAAGGCCGTAGCCCACGATGAATAGGTTCTTCGGAACTGTAAAACCAAAGTAGTCAGCTTTAGCGTCTGAAGCTTGGCGCTTTAGAAGGGCTACAACTTCAATGCTTGCGGCCATACGGTCGGCAACAAGTTGACGTAGTTTAGAAACTGTCTTACCGCTATCGATAATGTCTTCGATAATGATAACAGGGCAGTTGCCAAATGATGGTGGGATTTCGTCAGCGTTAACACGTAGGTTTGACTGAGGTGCATCTTCACCAGCGTAAGGGGCAAGGCCTGAAAAGCTTACAATAATCGGGAAGTTCAAAAGGCGGATAAGATCAGCCGCGAAAATGAAAGCACCACTCAGGGTCACAACAATGTGAACCATCTCAGCGTCTTTGTATTCGGCATTTAGCTTTTCGGCAATGTCTTGAACGCGATCTGAAATGGCTGATTCGCTGTATAGAGGTGCGAGCATTAGAATGAGTCTCCCTGAATGTATCGTTCTAAAGAATGTACATCATATTCGCCTTTTATAAAAGCATCGTTGTTAATAATGCGTTTATGTAGCGGGATGTTGGTTTTAATACCTTCGATAATAAGCTCTTCCAAAGCACGGCGCATACGGCTAAGGGCTTGGTCACGGTCGCGGCCATGCACAATAAGCTTACCAATCATGGCATCGTAGTGGGGTGGTACTGTCCACTCAGGGTAAATGCCTGAGTCAATACGCACACCTGGGCCACCAGGTGTAAAGTATTCAGTAATCTTGCCTGGCCACGGACGGAATGTGTCTGGGCACTCGGCGTTAATACGGCACTCGATTGAGTGGCCACGTAGTTCGATAGGCTTGTTAATCGGTAGCTTTTCACCAGCGGCAACACGTAGCTGCATTTCAACAAGGTCAAAGCCAGTTACAAATTCAGTTACTGGGTGCTCAACTTGCAAGCGGGTGTTCATCTCGATGAAGTAAAACTCACCGTCAGCGTACAAAAATTCAATAGTACCAGCACCAATGTAGCCCATTTTGCGGCAAGCATCGGCTGCAACTGAGCCTGCTTTTTCGCGTAGTTCAGGGCTAATAGCTGGGCTTGGTGATTCTTCAATCACTTTTTGGTGGCGGCGCTGTACTGAACAGTCACGCTCACCAAGGTGAATCACGTTGCCGTGCTTATCGGCCATAATCTGAATTTCAATGTGGCGAGGGCGGTTTAGGTATTTCTCCATGTAAACGCGGTCATCACCAAAGGCTGATTTAGCTTCTGAACGTGCAGTGTTAAAGTTCTGCATCAAGGTTTCTTCGCTATCAACAACCTTCATACCACGGCCACCACCGCCTGAAGCAGCTTTAATAAGTACCGGGTAGCCAATTTCTTTTGCAATGCGCTTGGCATCAACTTCGTTTGTTACAGGGCCGCCTGAACCAGGGATAGTTGGTAGGCCAGCTTCTTTGGCAAACTTAATGGCTGAGATTTTGTCGCCCATCATGGTCATATGTTCGGCTTTAGGGCCGATAAGCGTTAGGCCAGACTCTTCAACAATTTGTGCAAACTTTGGGTTTTCTGACAAAAAGCCATAACCAGGGTGGATGGCATCAGCGTCAGTCACTTCAGCGGCTGCAATAATTGATGGAATATTAAGGTATGACTTATCTGACTGTGCAGGGCCAATACACACACTTTCGTTAGCAATTTTAACGTGAAGAGCGTTTGCATCAGCTTCTGAGTGCACAGCAACAGTTTGAATGCCAAGGTCGCGGCAGGTACGGTGGATACGTACTGCAATTTCACCGCGGTTAGCAATCAGGACTTTTTTAAACATATGAATTTACCTGTTTAGGAATTTGCGTATGAATTAGCTTATGAAAGGGCGAATAGAGGTTCGCCGTATTCAACCGGTGTACCATCTTCGATTAGAATTTCGGTAATTGTACCGTCAAATTCAGCTTCGATTTGGTTCATGGTTTTCATAGCTTCGATAATGCAAAGGGTTTGGCCCTTTTTAACTTTATCGCCTACGCTCACAAATGCGTCAGCATCTGGTGATGGCGCAGAGTAGAAAGTACCAACCATTGGCGCATTAAGTGTTTTGCCAGCAGGCTTTGCAGCTTCGGCTGGTTTAGCGGCTTCAGCTTTTGGTGCTTCTGCAGTTGGTGCAGGGGCTGCTGCTGTTGCAACTGGTGCCATAGTTGGTTGTGTCATAGCTTGTACAACAGGTGTTGGGTCTTTACGCAGACGGATTGAACGCTCGCCTTCGGCAAGTTCAATTTCGTTGATACCTGAATCGCGCAGTAGGGCGATTAGGTTTTCAATGTCTGACATATCAAAGCTAAATGACTCTGATTTCTTAGATGTTGAGGTCTTTTGCGTGGCAGATTTGCTCATTATACTAGGTCCTGTCGCGGGTTTATTCGTCTGACGCATCGCTAGTTACAGCGCGCGTAAACAGTTCAATTTTTTCAAGTTTGCGCATTTCGCTGTTCACAGCATCAAGTTGCGCAATCCATTTATCAAACAAAGCTTCCTTTTCAGGGGTTTGCTCGGTCTTACGTTCTGTTAGCTCAGCCAACACAGGGCTAAGATCTGGGTAAGGCTGAAAATGATTTTTGCTTTTTGCACTTGGCATTTATCTATCATTCCTTTGTTTGCTTGGGCAAAGATAAGGTTAATTGTTTAGTTTTTCAAGCTCTAGCTGCACTTGTGCGGCTTTTTGCAGGGAAAGTGTGTTGTCTGTACCATTTTCTTTGGTGTCTTCATTCAAGTATTTTTGGGCAATACTAATATGAAAAAGGCCATCTTTAGCGTTGTTACGATAAAGGTTAGACTCGGCAAAGGCAAGGTGCGATAAACCTTTTTTACCCGCTTTACCGTAGGCTAGGCCTTGGTTGTAGTGGGGTAGCCACCATGTTGGGCGCTGACGGATAACACGGTTAAACTGGGTAATTGATTTATCATATTCGCCAGTATGTGTAAGGGCACGGGCATAGTGAAAGCGCAAAAGCATTGAGCTTGGCTTCATATCCAGTGCTTTTTCAAAATAGTCACGTGCATCGGAGACTTTACCCATATCAAGGGCAATTTGGCCACGTAGCTCTTCAACGTAGGGCTTGGCATCATCTGAAAGCTTATCTTCGGCTTTATCCAAAAACTGCAAAGCTTCGCTATATTTACCCTGCATGGCAAAAGCAATACTGCGTACGTAATCAGCAGGGCCTGAGTCTTCTTCCATATACAGGCGTCGCACTTGGCCTGTTGAGGCTGTAAGCGCTGCCACTTTAGCCTGAATACGGGCAAAGCGGGCGGCTTCTTCTTTCGTAACGGTATGCGGCTTTGTTTGGGCACGGTCCAAAAAGCTCTCACGGTCTGATGAGCGTGGGTGAGTCATTAGGTAAGCGGGTGGTGTTTTGTAGTACATAAGCTCGTTAGTGCGTAGACGGCTAAAAAAGTCTTTCAATCCTTGGCTTGAGGTATCCGTCGCATCAAGAAGGTTTACACCAATTTGGTCGGCTTGTTGCTCTTGTGAGCGTGAAAACTTAAGTAAGTGTGCAATACCAGCCGCTTGACTACCCGCCATCACCGCAACACCTGCATCAGGTGCACCGGCTGCAGCCACACCAATACCAGCAAGCCCTGCGAGGATAGTTGGCAAGGCAACTTGGTCGCTCGCATTCATAATGCGCAAAATATGGTGGCCTTTCATGTGGCCAATCTCGTGGGCAAGCACGCCAACAACTTCGTTTTCAGTTTCAGCTTTTAAGATAAGACCTGTGTTGACGTAAATATCCTGCTGCGAGTTTACAAAGGCGTTGATTGTAT
This sequence comes from Proteobacteria bacterium UBA6503, assembly GCA_002436405.1. Classification (GTDB taxonomy): domain Bacteria; phylum Pseudomonadota; class Alphaproteobacteria; order UBA1280; family UBA6503; genus UBA6503. The sequence goes on along the minus strand of DJLZ01000005.1, from coordinate 498,795 downwards.
TGTCTTGAATCAGGTGAACGTTCACATTTTCAGGGTTCAGTTCAGCCGCACGCAAAAGAGGGGCTGCAAGGTTGTTTAGGTAATCGCTAACCTCGGCATCAATAATCAGGGTCACACGTTGTTGAGCATAGCTAACGCCTGCGTAACCAATAGCGGCTAACGCTATAAACATAGTGAGTACAAGTGCTTTAATACGCATGGGTGCGAACCTTATATCGTTTAAACAAAATATGGGGGGCACTTTCATGCCACCCCATATTTAAAGTATACAGCTAAAAGCTTACTTATTCCACCAGCGTTGTAGGGCCGATTTTTTCTTATCGTCCTTCGCTTGGTTGGCAATAGCATCGCTGCTTTCGCCGCCAATTTTCTCAACCATCAAAGGTTTTGTTACTGGCTTAGGTTTTTCAGCTTTTGGCTCAGCTTTTTCAGCAGGCTTTTTGGCTTCTGAGGCCTTGCCGCTTTTGGGGGCCTTAGAAGGCGCCTCCTTTTTAGCTGAGGGTTTCTTCGAAGCAGCCTTCTTATCAGCTGGCTTGTCTGACTTATTGTCAGATTTGCTATCAGCCTTTACGTCTTGCTTCGTGTTGTTTTGTTTGTCGTTTGCTTGCTTGTTATCAGCTTGCTGATCCGCTTTCTTATCGGCAGCGTTCTTATCAGAACGGCGGCCACGGCCACGACCACGCTTGTTGTTTGACTCTTTAGAATCATCTTTTGATGAATCGTCATTGTCATTCGCGTTGTTGCGCTTGTTACCACGTGTTTGCTTTTTATCGTTGTTCGCTTTGCGCTTACGGTTACGACGACGCTTACGGTTGTTGTTGTCGTCTAGCTCTTCACGGAAGCTGCGCTCGATAGTTTGCGATTTTTCTGAACCGTCTGGGCTTACGCGAATAAGGTCTAGGCGGTGATCAGGGGCGATGTATTTATCATCAGCGTTAATCACAATGCGCATCTTGTAGTTTTTCTCAAGGGCTGCAATAGCGTCACGTTTGTAGTTCAGCATGTACACAGCAACCTGTGTGTTTGCCGTAATTACAATACGGTCAGCCTTACCACGTACGTCGTCTTCTTCAAGGCCACGCAGAATAATGGTTGCAGCTGAAGCTGGTGAGCGCACCAAACCTTTACCTTGGCAGTGATGACAAGTTAGGTAGTTGCTTTCGCCCAAGCTTGGGTGTAGGCGCTGACGGCTCATTTCCATCAAGCCAAAGTCTGAGATACCACCAATTTGGGTACGTGCACGGTCACGGCGCACAGCTTCACGCATGGCGCGCTCAACTTTACGGTCGTTACGGCGGTCTTCCATATCGATAAAGTCAATCACCACAAGGCCAGCCAAGTCACGCAGACGCAACTGACGGGCAATCTCGTGTGCGGCTTCAATGTTTGTAGCTAGCGCAGTGTTTTCGATGTTCTTCTCTTGTGTGGCACGGCCTGAGTTAACATCAATCGAAACCAAAGCTTCGGTTGGGTTAATAATAAGGTAACCACCTGAAGGTAGGTTTACACGTGTACGGTCAAGCAGGTGAAGATCCATCTCAACGCCGTAGTGCGCAAAAATAGGCTCATCGGCTTTGTATTCTTTAATCTTCTTCGCATGCTCAGGCATCAGTGACTTCATGTAGTCTTTAGCGTGCTTCAACGCACCTTTACCTGAAACAATAACTTCGTCTACTTCATCAGTGAACATATCACGCAGGGCACGGATAAGCAGGCTGCCATCTTCGTGCATCAGTGTGTTAGGGGCTTCTTTTTGCCAGCCTTTAGAAAGCTTTTTCCAAAGCTCTTTCAGGTGTTCAACATCACGGGTGATGCTTTCTTCTGATTGGCCAACACCTGCGGTACGAACAATCATACCCATACCATCAGGGATTTTGATTTTGTCGGTAATCTTCTTAAGTTCACGACGGTCGTTACCATCGGTAATCTTACGAGAAATACCACCAGCGTATGGTGTGTTAGGCATAAGCACTACAAAACGGCCAGGCAGTGAAACGTAAGTTGTAAGGGCTGCACCTTTAGTGCCGCGCTCTTCTTTTACGATTTGAACCAATACCTTTTGGCCAGCCTTAATGACTTCGTCCATTTTAAAACGACGGTGCACAGCTGTAATACGACGAGGCTGAGTTTCCGGCTTTGAGCTATCAGCTTTCTTGCCTTTTTTGTCATCCTTGTCTGACTTATCTGATTTGTCGCTCTTAGCGTCAGCCTTTTTCTCTTCTTTGGCTTCTTCTTTAGCGGCTTTTTCAGCAGCTTCTTTGTCTTTTTTCGACATACGGCCACGGCGTGGCTTCTTAGCTGGTTTACCACCTTCTTCTTCAGGAACGTCCTTCACGGCCATAGCGTTAGCAACGGCAAGGGCGCGTGCGTTCTCTTCAATTTCTTCAGGGGTAAGTTCTTCGCCAGCGGCTGAGGCGTCTGCTTCAACACGTTCGCGGGCGCTCTTCATAGCGTCGTCTGAAATGTTGTCGTTTTTCGCTTGAGCATCTTTACCACGGCTACGACGCTGTGGACGACGGCGACCACCACGGGTCTTTTTGTCGTCTTTAGAAGTATCTTCGTCGTCGTCATCGCTATCAGCGTTTGATTTTTTGCCGCCTTTAGCTGATTTCTTGTCGTCTTCCTCATCGTCGTCGTTTGAAACAGCAACGCTTTGAGTGTTGAATTCTTCAAGAAGTTGCTTCTTCTCGTCTTCAGGAAGGTCGTAGTAATCAGGGTGGATTTCGCTAAAAGCCAAAAAGCCGTTACGGTTACCACCGTAGCTAATGAAAGCGGCTTGTAGTGATGGCTCTACACGGGTGATTTCACCAACGTATACGTTACCGCGGCTGCTGTCTTTGTGGGCCGACTCAAACTCAAATTCATCAAGTTGGTCGTCAGTCATTACAACTACGCGGGTTTCTTCGGTGTGGGTTCCGTCAATCAGAATGCTTCTGCTTGGGGTATTGTTACTCATCGGTTTGTGTGTCCTTAACTAAGGTTGTCACTAGAAGGTGAACCAATTAAGAACTGCGTAAAGGGTAGGGCTTGGCTTTGTTTAGAAAGCGGTTTTCATCAAACCGAAGGTGCAACTTAGTGCACTCAATAACCACAACACGAAAGGCCCGCTCTCTAAAGCAGGCTTGTTTAAAGCAATTTCTTGTGTGGTGTGTTTGTTAGTAAACAAAAACTTAAAAACCTTTTTACCCCCGCAACGGCAGTTCATGTGTTTGGTGCCTTCGGGTTTATTCGTCGTATCGGCTGGTGGTGGCGACCCTCGGTCATCATATTGGGGTTACCGCACATGCTTTTCGTTTCTCTAAAAATCTCTAACGTCGCATGGGTACCAGCTAAACTGTTAGGTGTAATAGTGCTACTGAAAACCATGCTTTTCAAGTAAAATGTGTTTATTCATTAAACTTAATTGCACATTTTTGCAGTTTCGGCATACTGTAGTGGCTAAAATAACAAAGTAAAAACGAGCGTTTTCTGTGAGTAAATTCATTCTAAACCGGCTGTTGCAGTTTATCCCGACCGTGTTTGGCGTTGTGACGCTTACGTTTTTCTTTATCCATATGGTGCCTGGTGACCCGCTAGAAGCCCTGCTTGGCGAGGATGCCTTGGCAGCCGACCGTGCAGCTCTTGCTGCAAAGCTGGGTCTTGATAAACCTATTTGGGAACAATTCACCACATATCTTTACCATCTGATGCAGGGTGACCTTGGCACATCACTATACTCGGGCCGCCCCGTAACTAATCTTATTCTTGAACGTTTGCCCGCAACGGCTGAACTTGCCTTTGCAGCGCTGTTCTTTGCCATTGTGCTGTCATTCCCTATGGGTGTATTTGCCGCTCAGCGCCGTAAACAATGGCCTGATAAGGTAACAATGGCAGGGTCACTCCTTGGGTTTTCAATGCCAAACTTCTGGCTTGGACCTTTGCTTATTATGTTTTTCTCACTCTGGCTTGGTTGGTTGCCGGTTTCTGGCCGTGATGACGGGCTGTGGAGTTTGATTCTACCTGCCATTACATTGGGTACAGGTATGGCGGCTGTGCTTTCACGCCTTGTGCGTGCCTCACTACTTGAAGTGATGGACGCTGATTACATTCGTACCGCCCGTGCGAAAGGCGTGAACAAACATACCCTTGTTTGGCACCACGCCATGCGCAACGCCTTGCTACCTGTTGTTACCGTTCTGTTTTTACAAGCGGGCACACTGCTAACAGGCGCTATTTTGACCGAAGCTGTATTTTCATGGCCAGGGCTAGGGACGCTGATGATTGACGCCCTTAACCAGCGTGACTATGCCGTGGTGCAAGGTGGTGTGCTGTTTATTGCGATGGTTTACCTAACCATGACGCTACTAGCTGATATTCTATACGCCTTTATTGACCCACGTATTAAATACGGGAAGGGGGCATAATGCGTATGAACCCATACCTACGTAACTTCATTTTATTTGTAGCGGCAGCTTTTGCTGTAACGGGCTTGCTTCAAAGCATTGGCGGTGATGCCTTTGCCGTAAACCTTAAAGGCCTGCTTTTACCCCCAAGCCCTGAAAATGGCTGGCTGGGGACTGACGAACTTGGCCGTGACGTGCTGTCTCGCTTAATGATTGGTGGCAAGCTTTCACTTGTGGTTGGCCTAAGCGTTGTGATTGTTGCGGGAACATTTGGCACGCTGATTGGTTTGATTAGTGGCTACTTTGGCGGCTGGGTTGACCATGTTATAATGCGTATTACTGATATCTTTTTGGCATTCCCCGGTATTTTGCTGGCGATTGCCTTTGCCGCACTTATGGGCCCTGGGGTTGAAAACGTTATTTTTGCCCTGTGTCTCATGGGCTGGGTGGGCTTTGCCCGACTTGCCCGCGCACAAGCTTTAAGCCTAAGCCGTATGGCGTACGTTGAAGCTAGCCAAGTAAGTGGCATGGCCCTAGGGCATATTTTGCTAAAACACATTTTGCCTAATGCGGCGGCACCTTTAATTGTTGAGGCTATCTTTGCAATGGCGGGCGCCATGATTGCCGAGGCTGGCCTGTCATTCCTTGGTTTAGGAGTGCAACCACCTAACCCAAGTTTGGGTGCAATGCTACGTGAAGGGGCACGTTATATGCCAGTAGCGCCCCATTTGGTACTTGCGCCGGGGCTACTCCTTATGGCATTGGTATTAGGGTTAAACATTATTGGCGACAATCTGCGAGACAAACTTGATGCACGGCTATAAAAATAAAAACAATGCACGGCTCCTTAAAGCCCTTAAAGCGACTACTGTAGCGCTTTTTGGTTTTGCTGCGTTGTTAATGCCTGCAATTTCGCACGCTTTAACCATTAAAGATGTTCGCGTGGGTCAAAACAACCCAGTAAGCCGTGTGGTGATTGAGCTTGATAAAGAAGCATCACCAAAGCTATTTACTCTTACTAACCCACCACGCTTGGTGATGGACTTTCCGACACTTCAGAATAAGCAGCGCATGTCAGCGGTTGATATTCCACCGGGCAGCATTGTGCGCAGCGTACGTAGCAGCCCATTTAACAGCCGCACACACCGTGTGGTAGTTGACCTTTCCTCAAGCATGACATACAGCACCTTTACAATTCCGCAATCAGGCGGGAAGGGCTTCCGCTTTGTTGTGGATATGAAACCTACTGGTGGTAGTGCTGCAACAAGCCGCCAGTCAGCGACTGCATCACCAGTAACAACTCGTTTGTCATCACCGCCGCCTGCAAAGCCTACAACCTCAAAAGGTGAGTATGTTGTATTTGTTGATGCGGGCCACGGTGGTATTGACCCTGGTGCTATTGGTAAACAAAAAACCCGCGAGAAAGACGTTGTTTTGAGCATTAGCCGCCGTACCGCTGCCGCTCTTAACCGTAAGCCGGGTATTAAAGCGTACCTAACACGTGATAAAGACGTATTCCTTAAGCTTCAAGAACGTGTAGACATTGCGAAGAAAAAGGGCGCGGACCTTTTCATTAGCCTGCACGCTGATGCCCATAACGACCGCCGTGTACGTGGTGGTACGGTTTATGTATTGTCTGAAAATGCCTCTGACCGTGAGGCTGAGCGCCTAGCACGCCTTGCTAACCGTGGTGTGGCTGCCCTTGATGCTCTTGAAGATACTGCTGCCGATAACGACGTGCGTGATATCCTGATTGACCTTGCTCAGCGCGATACTATGAACAGCTCGGCTTTACTAGCGCGTGAGCTTATCACGACGCTTGATCGTTCAATCTACATGCGTAGTAAAGATATTAAGTTTGCGGGCTTCCGTGTTTTGAAAGCGCCTGATATTCCGTCAGTGTTGGTTGAGATGGGCTACATTTCAAACCTAAACGAAGAGAAGAAGCTGCGAACCTCTGCCCACCAAGAGCAAATTGCAAACCGCATTGCTGAAGGTATCGAAAACTTTATTAAAGCGCAGCGTTAACACGCTGTTAATCAAGCTGCGGGCTTTAAGTTTTAATAGTCTTCTTCCAGCCCCGGAATTTCCTTAGAAACAAGAACCGAAAACGGTGCACGACGCACCAATGATAACGGCACGCTGCCTTGCAAGAAGCGAAGCAAGTAACTACGCATGCTTGCACCCACAACCAGCACGTGGCCTGGCTGCATCGAAAATAGCAACTGGCGCAGTGGGCTTAGGCCAGCGCCAATCTCATCAAGGCGAAGGGTTTCACCTTTTTTACCGCTTTCTTTTAGCCAGTCTTCAATGGCTGAGCCATCAATACCTTCTTTGAGGATGATATCAATCGGCTTACGAATCGCAGGCATCAGCTTGCGCAAAATACCAAAGGCACGGCGTGATGACTCTGAGCCATCGCTTGCTACAACAAATGGTGTGTCTGGGTAAACAGGTGAGCGTACAACCAAAATACTGGCAGGCAATTTAAGGGCCGCAACTTCAGCCACGCTTTTACCTAAAATACGTTTAAGAATACCAGTCTCTTCACCACGAATAACCACAAGGTCAGCGTTGTATTTTTTAACCAGTTTCTCAAGCGCGATGTTTGGCTCATCGTATGAAAGCCAAAGGCGCACAGGTTTACCTGTGTCTAGGTTAAGGCGGTAAAGGTCGGGCCCTTCGTGTTTACAAATAACGGCCTCAGGGGTTTGGGTAAAGCTTTCAGCTGCCAACCATGAAATAACATCAATGGTTAGGTGGCGCAGGCAACTGTGCAGGCTGCCCCATTCAGCACGTGGTACCGGAATACCTGGCTGAGGGAGGTTTGATGGGTCAATAGGGGCGTCAGCAACATGAATGATATCAAGCTCGGCCTTGGCCGCACGTGCAAGGCGCATAGCTGAACGAACAGCATCAACGCTTTTATGCGTGCCATCGGTATAAGCAATGATGTTAAGAGGCTGTGGCTCATTCATCATTTTGTTCATGGTAGTCACTTTCCAATTGTTGTAGACCTTCTTTTTTAAGAGCTCGGCACTCTTTAAAGTGTTTGTGCGGGCAGGCGTGGCAACGCGTGCGCGAGAAATCATCCATCAGCGAGTTTACCGCATGGAACGTACTACGGCGGATGTAGTCAGACCCAATAAGGTGCACAAGGCCGGCGTTTGCCAGTGTTTCAAGGTGAATACGTGAACACCCTGAAATAGCTAAGCTGCCACCACGTACTTTTAGTCGCTCGTGGACTTCTTTTAAAATCATAACGCCGCTGGCGTCCAATACCTCAAGCCCATGAATACGCAAAAGCAAGTTTTGCATGTGTGGGTGGTTGTTTAGGTAAAGGTGAATATAGTTCTTAATGTAATCAGCCGACCCAAAGAACAGCGAGCCTTCAAGTTTAATAATACCCATTTGCGGGCACGGCGTATCATCAACATCAGGTTGCATGCGCAAACCTGCCTTAACAGGCAGAGACGGTGTAATTTGCGGCTGAGACGTTTTAGCCAAGTGCAATACAACTGAAAGCAACACACCTACGTAAATCGCGAATTCTAGCGGCAAGAATAGGGTGGCCAAAAGAGTTACAATCAAAGTGGCAGCATCACTACGGGTTGCCAAAATGTTTAGCTTAATATCGGCCCATTTCACCATACGGGGGATAACCATATAAAGCATGCCTGAGATTGCAGCTAGTGGCAGGTATGGCAACACAACGGCAAAGCCTTTAATCACCATCATCATTCCAAAGCCCATAAACACCGAAACCAGCGAGCTTTTAGCGTTGAACTTCCAAGCGCTGGTACTTAGCGAAAATGACCCTGCAACAGGCATACCGCCAAAAAAGCCTGAGCCAATGTTCGCCATACCTTGGCTAATAATCTCTTTGTTGTTATTCAGCGTTTGCTTTGACTGGATTGAGATTGACTTAGTAATCGATGTTGAAGCCATCAACCCCAAAAGAGCCAACGCAAATGCAGGGACGACTAGCTCTTGCATAAGTTCCCAGCTCATCGGTGGGATGTGGAAGCGTGGTAGGTTTGCCGCAAACTCACCAACCGTAATAACGCCATGGTCTTGCAGGTGGAAAAAGTATGTGGCCGCAATTGCCAAGCTTAGGGCAATCAAAGGTGATGGAATCTTCTTCGTAATACGATCAAGTATAAAAATGGCCAGCATCGTGCCGCCAGTTAGCGCAAGCGTATAGGGGTTAAAGTCCTGCCATGCAAAGCCAAGGTTAATAAAGGTTTCGTAAAAGGGGCCTTTATCATCAATCGGGGCACCAAAGGCATACTTAAGCTGTTTCACACCAATCAAAAAGCCAGCGCCAGCGGTAAAGCCAATCACAACGCTCTGGCTGATAAAGTCCATCATAAAGCCCATGCGGAAGGCACCCAGTACAATTTGGATAATACCCACCATCACGGCAAGCATCAGCACAATTTCAAAACCATGGCCGCCTGAAGCTAGCAGCGGTGCTGTGACTGATAAAATAACAATTGAGCTGGCATTTGTTGGGCCTGTAACTAGGTGGCTACTAACACCGTAAAGGCCAGCAATAATAGGGGGGATAATCGCTGCGTAAATACCGTACGACATTGGCACACCCGCAATAAGCGAGAACGCAATTGACTGTGGTAACACAATAAACCCAAGGGTAATACCCGCCATAAGGTCGTTAGGCAGCCAGCGCATTGGGTAGCGTGACAGCCAACGGGTAAAGGGAAATAATGTATGCATCAAGCGGGTTGCTGAGCGCATGAATTTCTCGTGTTTCGGGTTATATGTTTTTGCGTTATAGTTGACTGTACTGCCCGTAGGCAATTTTGCCAAGGATTTACCTTGTTTAGCATTGTCTTTTCCTGTTAGGCGTGGCATAAAAACAAAAATTGAAATGACGGCAGTTTTCGACCCATGCTTCAACGCCTTAAAATGTTATTCATCCTTGGTTTGGTTTCAGGTATTTTAGGCCTGATGGCCATCGCTGGTATTTTGTTCTACTTTGCGCAGCGTGTGCCTGATTTCCGCACCCTTGAGGATTACACCCCTAAACTTGTGACAAAGCTTTACAGCCAAGAGGGCACGCCCTTAGCTGAGTATGCTCGTGAGCGCCGTATTTACGTGCCGATTGAGCGCATTCCACCGCAAGTTATTCAGGCGTATTTGGCAGCTGAAGATACAGGCTTTTATAACCACATCGGTTTTGATATCAAAGGTATTATTCGTGCCGCATTGGTGAACATCTTTACCAATCGCCGCCAAGGGGCCAGTACCATTACCCAGCAGGTTGCTAAAACCTTCTTGCTTTCAAGCGAGCGTACATACACCCGTAAGATTAAAGAGCTTATCCTTGCTTACCGTATGGAGAAAGCCTTTACGAAAGATGAGATTCTTGATCTTTACTTGAACCAGATTTACTTGGGCCATGGCTCATACGGTGTGGCATCAGCTGCACTAACGTACTTCAACAAACCACTTGAAGACCTTACAGTTGGTCAGCGTGCGATGTTGGCTGGTTTGCCAAAGGCACCATCAGGCTATAACCCAATTACGCACCCTCGTGCTGCACGCTTGCGCCGTGATGTTGTGATTCGCCGTATGGAAACTGAAGGCTTTATTACCCACCAAGAAGCTGAAGACGCTATTGAGCGTGACCTTGAGCTTAATGTTCGTGCTTACCCCCAAGGTGAAGATGCTCCTTCATTTAGTGAGCATGTGCGCCGCGAAATTTTGGATGCCTACGGCGCCGATGGCCTCTACGAAGGCGGCCTAAAAGTGCTTACAACGCTTGATCCTAAACTACAAGCCAACGCCGAAACTGCCGTTTGGAATGGCCTACGTGCCTACGACCGTCGCCATGGTTACCGTGGGGCTTACGGCCGTATTTCGCTCCTTGCTGCATGGCAGGGCCGCATTGATGAACTGTTTAAAGAGCACGAGAAAGTACGCAGCTTTGCTATCCCAGCGGCGGTGCTTGATATTGATAACAAAACAGGCCTTGTCAAAATTGGTTTGCCCGGTGGCCGTGTTGGGTACATCCCATTTGCTGCAATGAAGTGGGCACGCCCATACATTGAAGCTTCTAAAACAGGCCCTGAACCACAAACCCCGTCAGACGTTGTACGCCTGGGCGATATTGTGTTTGTAAACGGTATTGATAACGTGCCCGGCTTTAAAGAGTTTAAAGGCAAGCCGCAATACTACAGCCTAGAACAACTACCAGCTGCACAAGCCGCACTGGTTGCACTTGATGTGCACACAGGCGCTGTACGTGCCATGGTAGGGGGCTTCGGTAAGGACGATGACTTTAACCGTGCCATTCAAGCGAAGCGCCAGCCAGGTTCATCATTCAAGCCATTGGTTTATGCTTATGCCATGACCCAAGGTATGACACCAGCCAGCATTGTGTTGGATGCACCTGTTGTGATTCGTAACAACGAAATGGACACCGCATGGAAACCTAAAAACTCATCACAGCGTGTGTATGGCCCATCAACACTGCGCCGTGGCCTTGAAAAGTCACGTAACTTGATGACCATCCGTATGGCGCAAGACCTTGGTATTCGTAACATCATTAACTTTGCCCGTGAGTTTGGCTTAAAAGAAAACATGCCAGCTAACCTTTCAACTGCGTTGGGAGCGTCATCAGTTTCACTGCTTGAGCTTACAAGCGCCTACAGCGTCTTCCCGAATGGTGGCACACGTATGGAGCCATACTTTGTTGAGCGCATTCAAGGTGCCGATGGCCGCCTAGTTTACAAGCGCCCCGATGCTGACTGCATTGGCTGTGCTGGCCTTGTAGAGCCTACACAATTACCAAACGTGAAGCAAAATGGTGACCGTCTACTTTCGCCAGAAGTAGCCTACGTGATGACCGATATGCTGCGTGGCGTTGTTGAAAACGGTACAGGCCGTGCGGCCCAAGCTGTTGGCCACCCAGTAGGGGGTAAAACAGGCAGTACCAACGACTATGTTGATGCATGGTTTGTTGGCTTCTCACCGCTATACGCGGTGGGCGTATGGGTTGGCTTTGATAGCCCTGTAACACTTGGTAAAGGTGAGTACGGTTCTAAAGCTGCACTACCTATTTGGACGGAATTCTTTAAAGAATCACTCAAAGGCTACAAGCAGCGTGAATACCAAGTGCCGCAAGGTGTATCATTCGTACGTATTGATGCCGATACAGGCGAGCTACCAGGCCCTGAAACTAAGCGCACTATTGTTGAGGTTTTTGTGAAAGGCACCGAGCCACAAAAGAACGGCTCACGCAGCCGCCAGATTGCCCCAATCCCAACGGGCACAGTGGGTAATGAAGCACCTACACAAATTGACCCTTACGGTATTTACTAACTTTAAGTATTGGATGTAAGTTTATGGAATTAAATGAAATTATGTCGCAGATTGAGCAGTCTCTAGAGCTGCTAAGGGGGCATCTTTGACCCTGAACGTACACGTAAAGAGTTGGAAGACGTTCTAAAACAAGCCGAAGACCCTAACCTGTGGTCTGACCAAACAAAAGCCAAAGCCGTGATGCGTGAAAAAAGCCGCCTTGAAAGCGCGCTTGAAGGCTTTGAAGAAATCAGCACTAAGTTTGAAGATGCACAAGTGATGCTTGAGCTTGCCTCAGAAGAAAAAGACGAGGATGCCAAGGCCGAAGCAATGGCCGAACTTAAAGAAGTGCACAAACGCGTAAGCCAAATGGAAACCGAGCAACTGCTATCGGGTGAGGCTGACGCTAACAATGCCTTCCTTGAGATTCACTCAGGCGCCGGCGGCACAGAGTCGCAAGACTGGGCCTCAATCCTTGAGCGCATGTACTACCGTTGGGGTGAGCGCCGTGGCTTTAAGGTTGAAATTGTTGAAGAAACTAAAGGCGATGAAGCTGGCATTAAATCAGCCACGCTACTTATTCAGGGGCTATATGCCTATGGCCTGCTGAAAACTGAAATTGGCGTGCACAGACTTGTACGCATTTCACCTTTTGATAGCCAGTCACGCCGTCATACGTCATTTGCTTCAGTGTTTAGCTACCCCGAAGTTGATGATGATATTGATATTGTGATTGAGGAAAAAGACCTACGTATTGATACCTTCCGTGCCAGTGGTGCAGGTGGCCAGCACGTAAACACGACCGACTCAGCCGTGCGTATTACACACATTCCGACCAATACGGTGGTTTCGTGCCAGCAGGAGCGTTCGCAGCATAAAAACCGCGACAAAGCCATGTCGATGCTGAAGGCGAAGTTGTTTGAGCTTGAGATTCGTAAACAACAAGAAGAAAAAGACGCCCTTGAAGCCAGTAAAACTGAAAATGGCTGGGGGAATCAGATTCGTTCATACGTATTACACCCATACCGCATGGTAAAAGACCTACGCACAGGCGTAGAAAGTAGCGATGCTGACGGCGTACTTGATGGCGATATTGATCAATACATCCAAGAAGCCCTTGCACAAAAGCTGACCGCAGGAGCCCAACGAACAGCATGAATGTAAACTACAGCAAATACAGTAAGTTTTGCCTCAAGCAGCTAATGCTTTGGGGGATTACCCTTGCTGTAGCTGTGTGCTTACTTTTTGCTGGTTTGCTTGTGCGCTTAAGTTACAAGCCGATGGATTTATCGCAGTATTTACCTGCGGTTGAAAATCTGCTGCATACCCAAAAATACGGCGGCGTTGACCTTGACGAGCTGACCCTTAACTTTGATGGTAACTTTAACCTTATTGGTAATGGGGTTCTATTTACGGGGCCTGATGGTAGCCCTGTGGCGTCTGCGTTGCGGCTTGAGCTTTCATTCTCGTTACGGGCGCTAGCCTTTGGCCAAATTGGCTTTAAAAAGGCCATGCTTGATGGCTTGGCTTTACGCGTAAAGCAAACCGATGAACACCTGCGCATTGGCTCATACACGCTTAAAAAAGATAAGCCCCAGGCTACTGAAAAGCCAAAAAGCAAATTCAGTGTGATTAAGCTACTAAGTACGATTGATGACATTAGCTACCTTAAATACCTAGAAACCCTCGATATTAAAAACACCATGCTGGCGCTGACCCTCGCCGAAGAGCACTTTGATGTATGGAACGTGACCGAAACTGACCTTAACTTTACCCGCCAAAAAGGCGTAGGTGAAAAGGTTGTATTAACGGGTCTACTAAAACCAAAGAACGAGAGTATTGTTCCGTTTTACACGACCTTTGAACACCGCGAAGGTGAAGACACAGCCCGTGTATCAGGACGATTTGAAGCCTTGCACAGCCGCTTGTTTACGGCGTTCTTACCTGAAGAACAGCGCAAACTTGTACGTGCTGATATTAAGCTCCTGGAGCTGAGTGCCGAACTTGATGCTGAGAACCGTTTTAAAGAGGCTCAAATCGAAGCCAACATGGGCCGTGGTAGCGTGAAGCTTGATAATGTTTACAGCGAAGCTAAACCTTTCCGCTCGGCAGTGATGGAAGCTAAGCTGGAGCCGCAGCCTGATTTTTACAAGCTAACCGTAAAGAACCTTGTTATTGATGCGACAGACGACTTGCTGCTGAATGCAGCGGGTGAGATTCACCTCCCGAAAGAGGGGAATGACATCTACCTTAATACACGTCTACTTGTTGCGGCAGCCCCTATGAATGTTGTGATGACAGCCATGCCTGATACCAAGCTTTCAAAAACTATGGGCTGGATGCGCGATAATCTAAACTACGAAGATATCGGCGTGACCAATTTTGAAGCTCAACTTACAGGCCACATGAAAGACTTCCCATTCGAAAAGGTAGAAGGGCAGTCACCCTCAAGCCTATTCAGAGTAAGCTTTGATTTTGATGGGCTTAACATTCATATGCTTGAAGGTTTCCCTGAGCTGAAGCAAACAGCAGGTAAGTTTGTGCTTGATGGGGACACTATTACAGTAACCTCAGAAGATGGTGGTTTGCTGAACAACCAACAAGTGAAGAACATTAACGGTAAGGTTTCAGGCCTGTTTACGCCTGACCCAGTTTTGAATGTTCTTGCGACCCTTGAGGGTGAAGCACAAGGTGCTTTGAATATCATTTTTGAAAAGCAAAAGATTGATCCTATCGTTACCGATCTTAAAGGAACGCACATCACTAAGCTTGAGATTGAAACACCACTTAATGGCTCGCCTGATGATGCACGCTTTAAAGCAGCATCTGAACTTAATGATATTGAAGTTGTGCTGCCATTCCTTGATAAACCATTTAAGTCATCACGCTTAGAGGCTGCCGTAACGCAAAATACCATGGAAGTTAAAGGCCATGGTGAGGTGCTACCATTTGGTGAAACATGGTGGCCAATCACCTTTACATGGCGTGAAGACCTTAAAACTTTTGGCCAGAACACTGCCATTGAAGGTGACCTACAAACCCTAAACACCCCAATGCCTGACTTGTTTAAAACACTGGGTGTTGAAATTGATGGCCCAATTAAAAACGCCTTTACCTTTAGCCGCCAAGGCGAGGGGGCACCTTTTGATATTTACATCAAGTCAGACCTTGAGCAGGCACATATTAAAAGTTCAGTCTTTGATTGGTCAAAGGATACAACAATCCCAGGCTCGTTTGAGTTGCTTGCACAACTGCCTGAAGATAACAGCTACATTGATATTCAAAACATCACCCTACGTGCCCCTGGTGCTGAGGTTATGGGCGCCTTCTACTCAAAATTTGAGGAGGGTAAGCCCTATGATATGTCATTCTCGTTTGATCCGTTTATCATCGGTGCCACAAATGCCGTGGTTATTTATAAAGACCAAAACTACAGCCTAATTGGTGACAGCTTTAACTTTAGTAAAATTGGCTCAGGTGAGCTGAACTCAGATGTGCCAATTGAAGATGGCCGCTACACCATTGATATTAAACGCCTTACCTTTAAAGGCGGTAAGTTTGAAAACGTGCTGGGTTACATTAACCGTGTTGATAACAAGTGGGAGTCGTTTGACTTTAAAGCCCTTGTTGGTAAAAACCGCAGCCCAGTAACCATTCAGCTGATTGAAGAAAATGAAAAGGATGAGCTTCGTCGCCGCTTCGAAGTTATTTCAGGTGATGCAGGCTCAGTCCTGAAAGCCTTTGGCGTATATGACAACCTAAGCGAAGGCCGCCTTGAGGCTGTATTGAACATCAACCATGAATACTCGGCCTTTGGTTTTGATGCTGATGGTTACATTCTGATTGAAGATACGTACCTTAAAAACGCACCGGTGATGGCACGCTTGCTTTCGCTTGTATCGTTGCAGCAGATTTTGCAGGCTGATAAAGGCATCGCGTTTGAAAAAATCCGCCTTCCACTGCTGATGGATAACAAAGTTTTGCGCATCACTAAAGGCCGCATGAAGGGCCCGAACATTGGCCTAAACCTTAAAGGCTACGTTGATTTTGCTAATAACAACATGAAGTTTAACGGGGCGCTTATCCCAGCAACGGCCGTGAATACTATTGTGAAAAACATTCCGCTTGTGGGGCCAATCCTTACAGGGTCGCAGGGTGCTATTGTCGCGGCTGACTTTAGCGTTAAAGGCCCTATTGATAAGCCTGAAGTTTCAGCCAACCCATTTTCAATGGTGACACCCGGCATCGTGAAAGATATCTGGGACGGTATTTCAGGAGGGGATGAATAATGAATTATAAGCTCATTATGGCACTACTTGGCTTAGGAGCCGCAACAGCTGTTGGTTTGCAAAGTACCGAAGCTCGTACACCCGCTTTGGGTGATACTGTTTGCGATATGCGCTGGATTGTTATGACCAGCCCAGATGGCCAAAACATGCTACGCATTAAAGCCGAAGAAGCTCTTGATAATGCAACCCGCCGCAAAGGGCTTATGTTCCGTAAAGAGATGCCTTTTGATGAAGGCATGATTTTTTACTGGGCTGAGCCGCAACCTATTTACATGTGGATGAAGAATACGTTTATTCCGCTTGATATGGTTTTTGCCAACGATGGCAAAGTAACTGGCGTGGTAGAAGCTTCAGAAACGCAGTCTGAGCGTGTTTTGACTGTTGAGGGAAATACCGACACTGTTTTGGAGGTAAACCTCGGCATTGCGACATCTAAGGGCGTTACAGCCGGTTGGACGATTAAACCCGCAGGTTGCGTTGAAAACACTCAATAAAGTTATTCCAACAACAAGCCTGCGGGCTTAGGTCTTTTAGGTATGGTTACCTATTTCTTATGATCTTCAATATCAGCAAAGAAGGCTTGCATTGTAAAAGGCTCGCCAGTCTTTTTGTGTTTAAAGAAGTCGTCTGTTAGGCGCTTAACTTTACGGCTAAGCAATAGCAACGACAGCAAGTTCGGGAAAATCATAAAGGCAATAAGTACCGAGGCAATCGTCCAGATAAGTGGTACAGGCTGAATCGCACCAAGTACCAAGCATACAACGTATACGGCACGGTATACCCAAACGCTTTTAGCGCCAGCAAGGTAGTTAATGCCTTTTTCACCGTAGTAGTACCAACCAATAATGGTTGAGTATGCAAAGAAGATTAAGCATACGGCAACAATCACTTCACCTAGTTGTAGGCCACCCAATTCAAACGGAAGCTGCGCCCCGAATGACTGCGAGGTTAGCGCCGCACCCGTTAGCAGTGCAGGATCACTTGTGTACCATAGGCCTGATAGAATAATAATAAGGCCCGTAAATGTGCACACCACGATGGTATCGATGAAGGTTTGAGTCATTGATACAAGGGCTTGCTCAACAGGGTGAGGGGTTTTAGCAGCGGCTGCCGCAATAGGGGCAGTACCAAGGCCAGACTCGTTTGAAAATGCACCACGTGACAAACCAAACTGCATCACTTCTTTAACTGTTGCCCCAGCAAAACCACCAGCAACTGTTGAAGCGGCAACGTCTTTAAAGGCACCCGTAAAGATCATCGCGAAAACGTTATCAACCATGTCCCAGTGACTAATGATAATGTACAGGCCTGAACCTACGTAAAGGGCAATCATGATAGGCACAAGCTTTGAGGCCACAGCGCCAATACGCTTAATACCACCAATAATCACCGCACCAGTTACGATGGCGATGATGATACCTGTCCATAGTTTAATTTGGTACTCAGTAAAGCTTGAGTCACGCATAGTGTTAGAAACCGCATCCGCCACCGAGTTTGACTGAATCATGTTACCAATGTTAATGGCCGCAATCACAATTAGGCCTGCAAATACAGCGGCCAAAATACGTGGCAAATGTAGTTTTTTCAAAATTGGGTATTCGTTTAGGCCATGCAAAATATAGTACATTGGGCCGCCGCTCATCTCGCCAGTTGTGGGCTCTTGCTGGCGGTAGTAAACACCAAGAACAGCTTCACTAAACTTAGTGGCCATGCCTAAAAAGCCAGTCAGCCACATCCATACAATAGCACCAGGGCCACCAAGGCTAATAGCTGTTGCAACACCTGCAATGTTACCTGTACCAACCGTCGCCGAAAGCGCCGTCATCAAAGCCTGAAAGTGAGAAATATCACCTTCTTCTTTCTTATTTTTTTGAGGAACAAACGCCAGCTTTAGCGAGGGGATAAGCGTTGTGAACTGAAGGCCCTTAAGCATAATTGTAAGGTATAGGCCAGTTGCAACAAGAAGGATGAGCATTGGCCACCCCCACATGATGCTTTCTAAGTTTTGAAAAAATTCGAGGAGGTTTTGTTGTGATAAATCCATTTGTACTTTTATTATTTATTAGAGTTTAGAGCTTGTTTGACATCTGCTTTAGAAAGCAGCTCAGGCAGTGCAATAGGGGCAGCATCTTTTACACCTGTGTAGTACAGGTAAAATGGTACGCCAGCACGACCATGGAAGTTCAGTTCTGCAGTAATATCTGGGTTTTCGTTGGTCCAGTCGGCAACGATAATCTGAACGTTATTGTCTTTAAACAGTTTTTGAATTTCTTCAGATTTCAGCACTGTTTTTTCATTTACTTTACAAGTAATACACCAGTCAGCCGTAAAAATCACAAATGAGGCTTTGCCTTCATTTTGTAGTGATGCGGCAAGGCCCGGTGCAAATGGTAAAGCATTTTCGTATGAAAGTTCAGCCGCCGGGCGTTCAACTTGGTCAAGGTTGCTAATTAGTTGCATCCCGCCAATAAGCCCCATGCCACCAATCAGGATAGCAATCAGCGTTGCAGCCATACGTTTACGACCTTGTTGGGTAAGGTCTTGGCCAAAGCGACCCCAAATCCATAGAGCAACCGCTACTGAAAGCAAAACGCCCATGGTAATCATCATGCCATCAACACCTGTTTGCTGGCCAATCAGCCATAGCAACCATACGATTGTTGCAAGTACAGGGAAAGCCAAAACTTGCTTGAATGTAACCATCCAAGGGCCTGGCTTCGGCAAGAATGAAAGTAGCTTAGGTTTAGCTGTAAGCACCATGTACGGGAAGGCTAGGCCTAGTGCTAGGCCTGTAAATACAAGCAGCACAACAAAAGCACTTTTATCTAGTGTAAAGGCAAGGGCGCTCCCCATGAAAGGTGCCGTGCAAGGTGTTGCAACAACGGTTGCTAACACACCAGTAAGGAATGAACCAGCAAGGCCCTTGTGCTTACCATCTTTACCAGCAAGCTTCGTGAATGACGCACCAACTTCGTACAGGCCAACAAGGTCAAGCGCTACAGCAAGAAGCACCACACTAATAGCCAATACAAATACTGGGTTTTGTAGTTGGAAGCCCCAACCTAGAACATGGCCAGCTTCTTTTAGAACAATCAGCCCCAAAGCTAATACCCAGAAGGTTAGAAGCACACCACCAGCAAATGCAACGCCGTGTTTCCACTGCGCTTTTTTACCAGCATGCTCAACAATGTGCGTCACTTTAATAGCCAGTACTGGCAACACACAAGGCATCAGGTTAAGAATTAGACCACCAATAAAGGCAAAGAGTAGGGCCAACCACAAGGTGATGTTTGAGCCTGTGCCGCCATCAAGGTTAACAGCTTCTTTTGACATTGTAGCTGCGTTAGTTGCAGCCTTTAGGTATAGCGAACGGCTTACACCTTCGTCATCAAATACCAATAGGCCTTCAAGCACTTCAGGCGCTTTTTTACTAAAGTCGTCACGCTCAATTACGAGGGTGTAAACCTTAGTTTCAGGGTCAAAGAAAATCTCTTGGTTCGCGCTATCGTTAATAACGCCTTCCATAGCAGGGATAAAACGGAACTTGTAAGGACGCTCAGCAAATAAGCCTTGTGCTGTTACTTGAAGTGAAATCTCATCTTTGCCGTAAATAGCACGTGGGTCCCATACTGCTACATCAACAGGTGATTTTGTCGCAACGAGAACATCAAAAATTTCAAACCAGTCGTCATGCTTCTCGGCTTTTTTGCCTACTTTTAGTGTTAGGCTAAGGTCAGCTTTGTTAGGCAGGCAGATATCAGCACATTCTAGCCATTTGGCATGGACTTTTAGCTTAAGGTCGGTCCCTGGTTTTATATTTTCAGGTACTTTTGCGAACATCGGCAATAGGATTGAATCTTTGTAGCCGTAACTTGTAAGAGGAGGGGTTGGAATAACTTCAGGTGTTGGCCATAGGATTTTACTAATAAGGATTGAAGGCTCATTTTGCCATTCAGTTTTAAGGTGCTGGCCCGAGTCTCCAGCGTTTAGCCAATATGTATGCCAATTTTCGTCGTGGGTCATAGCAAGGCCAATAAAAAACTGCTGGCCAGGGGTAACAACAGTATGGTCAGCGGCAAGCTCAATCTCAGCATTACCTGTACGAACAACATTACTATCTTGGGCCGCGGTTAGGTGAGGCACCATCATTGAAATTGCCATTACAGCAGTGAGTAAACGCTTAGCCCATACTTTGTTCATCGTGCGGAATCCTATTACTAAGTTATACGAGAGTCTAAATTTTTTGTTGTTTGCGCTTGGTTCTGTTTTACCTATACGCATTTGTTATGTATGATAATTTAGCTTACACAGCGTAAACTAATTATAAAAAACCATCAAGGTAAGTTCCTTAAAGAATGTCTTTTGCAAATATCATCCCTAAAGATTCGAAGCTAAAGCTAGTTGCGGTTACATTGCTTTTTATTTGGCTTTCATTTATTGCAGCTTGGGCGTTCCAATATTCGGTGGTTTGGTTCCTCAAAGCAAACCAAGTTGAAAGCTACTCAGACGCCGTTGAGCGTATTGCTAGCAGCCTACCTACAAGTGAAGTTGGTTTTGCGACAGATTTCTTCTATTCAGTAAGCGTGGTTTTTGAAAACCTGCCTGAGCTTTGGTTCTTTGCCGTATTATTTGGCTGCCTTGTAGCACTTGGCGTGGGCGCCATGTTGTTTACAGCCACCGTGTTCCGTGCGGCATACCTTTCTCGCATGAAGGCTGATGCTGATGGTGCACTGCGTGAAGCTCAAAACCGCTGGCGTAAGTCAGACATGCAAAAGCAAGATATTCGCCAGCAGCTTAACGCCATGCACGAACGCATTAGTGACTGCTTTATTCTGATTCGTAACGGCGATGAAATTCTGCACGCAAACAGTAAGGCCCGTCGCTTTTTTGAATCTGTATTTGAATACGAGCAAGACCTTAAGGGCGCTCAACTGAGCATGATTATTCCTGGCCTTGATGATACTCCTCTAGGTGCCGCCCTTATGCAAGCCATGAAAAAGGCGACCGCTAGCAAGGTTGAGGCTGAACTTAAAAAGAACGTATGGGTGCAGGTGAGTATCTTCCCAACATCGGTTGGTGCATACGTATATTTTACTGATATTTCACGCCAAAAAAGTGCAAAAATTCGTGTGGGTGCAAGCATTCGTTTGCTGCGTCAAATCCTTGACTCTGCCCCGCAAGCTTTGGCGATTACCGATAATAACTGGAGCTACCTAGCGGCTAACCGCCAGTGGGTGAACCAGTTTAAACTAACTGGCCAAAAGATTTTGGGTCGCTACCACGGCCAAGTATTGCCAGACTCTTTACCAAACCTACAAGAAGTTGCGCAGCAAGTGCAGCAGCACGATGTTTACCGCTCGCCAGAGTCTGTGTATAAAGTAGGGAACACCGACGAATACATTTCATGGGAAGTACGCCCATGGTGGGATGATGACGATAATCACAGCGGTTACATTATTCTTGCCAACTTCATGACCGAAGCCCGTCGCAACCGCCAGAAGGCTGAGATGCAGCGCCAGCAAGAACGTAAGATGGCTTACCATGATGCCCTTACAGGCCTACCAAACCGTCAACTGTTTTACGATCGTTTGAACCAAGCTTTGGCCCAAGCCTACAAAACCTCAGATAAAGTAGGTTTGATGTTCCTTGACCTTGATGGCTTTAAACCTATTAACGATACATACGGCCACGATGCTGGTGATATTCTGCTAAAAGAAGTTGCCCAACGCCTGCAAGACTGTGTACGTAATACCGACACAGTTTCTCGCCTTGGCGGTGATGAGTTCACAATTGTTCTAAGCAGCATTAAAGATGTAAACGACGTGCAGACCGTTGCTCAAAAGGTTATCGACTCAATTAACCAGCCATTCCAAATTGGTGATGCAGAAGTTAAAGCCGGTACAAGTATTGGTATTAGTACATACCCTCAAAACGGTTCAACCGCTGTTGAACTTATTAAGGCTTCTGATACGGCCATGTACCAAGCGAAGAAAACAGGTAAAAACCGCTTCTGTGTGTTCGAGAAAGAAAGCAACACAGCTATCTTCCCTGAAGGGGCAGATATGGGCAAAATCATCCGTGATGCCGTTGCCGATGGCGAGCTTGAGCTACACTTCCAGCCACAAGTTGAAGGCCTAAGCGGTAAGGTTATTGGTATTGAGGCCTTGGTACGTTGGCGCCACCCTAAACAGGGCATCATTGAACCTATGGACTTTTTACCGGTAGCCGAAGAAACTGGCAGCATTATTGAAGTTGGTAACTGGGTTGTGCGTGAAGCTTGCCGCCAAGCCATGGAATGGCGCAAAGAAGGCCTAGGTGACTTCCCTGTACATGTAAACATTTCATCACGTCAATTCCAAGACAGCGACTTTGTCGATACGATTAAAGCTGCCCTTGAGGAAAGTTCTCTACCGCCTTCAGCACTTGGCCTAGAGATGACCGAAATGCTACTGCTGGAATACCCTAAAACAACGCTAGAAACCTTGAACGAGCTTAAGATGCTTGGTGTTCAACTTACTGTGGATGACTTTGGCTTGAACAAAACACCACTTAATGCGCTGAAGGACTTCCCGGTGGATGCTATTAAGATTCACCAAAACTTTGTGCGTAACCTCGTTGAAAACGAGCAAAACCAAGCGGTTGTTAAAACCATTATTGACCTTGCCGAAAACCTAGAGCTTATGCTTATTGGTGAAGGCGTTGAAACTGAAGCCCAAGCTAAGTTCTTGCTGGCTCAAGGCTGTAAGTACATTCAAGGGTTCTGGTATGGCCGTCCAGTGAAGCCATCAGCCACGGCTGACTTCTTGCGCTTGCAAACACCAAAGCCAAATAAGTAAGCATACCCATGAAAATTGCATTCCAAGGGATTGAAGGCTCGTACTCGCACGGTGCCGTTGTAACCCATTACCCTGATGCCACACCAGTGCCGCAGCCAAGCTTTGGTCATTCGGTACGTGCCGTTCTAAATGGCGAGGTTGACGCAGCACTACTTCCGTTTGAAAACCTACTTGCGGGCCGTGTATCAGGCCTGCACGATCTTTTGGGCGGGATGGACAAGCTGTTTATCCACCAAGAGCATTACGTCACCATTGATCACTGTTTAGTGGGGCTAGGGGATGCTTCTGAGATTAAAACCGTATACTCGCACCCGCAGGCGCTTGCTCAATGCCGTAACTACCTAGATAACCACGATATGAAGCCTGCTGCCTTTAGCGATACAGCCGCAGCGGCTGAGTTTGTGGCAAAGCAGGGTGATGTTACGTGTGGTGCCATTAGTTCATCTATTGCAGCTGAACTGTTTAACCTGAATGTTCTTGCTAAAGGTATTGCCAACCAAGACCAAAACATGACGCGCTTTTTGCTATGGACCACACAGAAGCCTGAGCCTTTAACCGAAGAAGCTGAGGCTGTAACCTCTCTATACTTCTCGCTTAAGCACCGTGTTAATGCTTTGTATGAGGTTTTAACTATTTTTGCAGAGTCTGGCCTTAACCTTTTGAAGATCGAAAGCTACGTAGCCCCCGGTAGCTTTACCGATGCAAGCTTTTACCTTGAAGTTGAAGCCAATACCGCAAAGCCAGCCCATCGTGAAGCGCTAGAAAAAGCAGCTAAGTTATGTCATACTTTCATTGATTTTGGGTGCTACCCCAAACAAAGACCCGAATAAACAACGGGCAAGGGCTTGTAAACAGCCTTTATGCTGCCCACCTTGCAGTAGAGCAAATTTTAAAAAGGAGCCATGCATCATGTCATCGACAGTTACACAACTTTTTGACAGCCTACAAGCACCAGAAGGTCTAGACAAAGGCCTATACGAAGGTTACATCCTACGTTCAGTACCAGAAGTTACAGACGGCGATCTTGTTTTTGCACCTAGCAAATCAGACGATAACGTTATTAACGTAAAGAAAGTTAAATCAGTTGCGTAAATCACTTCTTCTTGCAGCAGCGCTTGCTTTTACACCCAGCCTAGCTATGGCTGAGAATATTACCATTGAAGAGCCTTGGACACGTGCCTCACTAAGCTCAGCCGTTAAAAATGCTGCGGTTTACATGGTAATTGCAAACGACGCTGAAACACCTGATGCTTTGCTTAAAGTTGAAGGTACAGTGGCTGACCGCACCGAAGTGCATGAAATGACCTTTGTTGACGACATCATGCGTATGAACGAAGTTGAAAGCCTGGAAGTACCAGCCAAAGGTACAGCTTTCCTTGAGCCTGGTGGCTACCACATTATGCTACTTGGCCTAAAAGAACCTTTGAAGCAAGGCGAAAGCTTTGACCTTAAGCTTACTTTTGAAAAAGCAGGCACACTTTCAACCTCTGTTGAAATTCGTGAGCCTTTCGTAAAAGAGAAGCATCAACACTAATACAGTATTTTAAATTAAGAAAGCGCCCTATGTGGGCGCTTTTTTTATGCGGTAACCTGTTAGTTTTGGGCTTTATCGCCTTCAGGTGTATTAAGCCCAATAGCTGTTGGTGCCACCATAAACACAATGCGGCGGTTGGCTTCTAGGGCTTCAGGGTCTAGACGGCTATCAACCTCGTGGGCATTACCCATTGGGATAACCATAACCTTATGCTCAGGCAGGCCTTGTGCTTTAAGGGCATTTGCTAGCTTTGCAGCTTGTGCAGCGGTAAGGGCCATATTGTCTTTTAGGGTTACAGGCGGCAGGGCATCAGCATAAACATAGGCTTTAAGGGCGTAACCATCAGTTTTCTTAACTTTTGCATCAAGAATATTCACCAAGTCTTTCACATTATTCATGAAATACGTTTCTTCGGTATCTGTCTGAGGAGTGAAAAACACATCCGCAGGCATAATAAGGCTTTGGTTGTCAGGGCCTAGTTTAGCAAGTGCAGGCAGTAGCGTAAGCATTGCACCATCAAGCACCAGTGGCTGCTGTGCGGCTTTAACATCTTTTAGGGCTTCATCAGACTTGGCAGCTTGAGCTTTAAGTGTCGTGATTTGCTCTTCTAGCATCGCCACTTTGTTCGTAAGCTCGGTGCTGTTTTTATCAGCTGCCGCTTTGCTTGTTTTAAGGGCGGCTAGCTCTTTAGCTAGTTTGGCTTTTTCAGCTGTTAGAGTGTCTTTGGCCTTTGTTTGTTCAGCAAGGTTAGCTTCAGTTGTGGCTAAAGTCTTTTGAGCATCAGCTAGTTTGGTGTTAAGGGCTTCTTGTTCTTTTGCCGTTGTTACGGCATCGGCTTTAAGCTTATCAATTTCAGTGCGCAGCAACTTATCGGTTTTCTTAAATTGCTCAAGTTCAGTAATAAGAGCTTGATTCTTTTCAAGAAGGCCAGCGTTTTCAGTGGCAAAAAAGTCTTTCTTTTCCAGTGTTTCATCCAAACGCTCTTCTAATGACTTTGCAACTTCTTGTGTTTCAGCAATGGCTTTTTGTTGCACAGTCTTTTGTTCTTCAAAGTTACTCTGCAGAATGGTTACCGGAATCAGCGCAAGCACGGCCACAATACCAATAGCAGGCACCATTGATGTTGGCTTAAGTGGTGTAATTGTTACTTTTTGATCTGACTTCTGCTCAAGGTAATGGGCTAGCTTTTCAGCGTTTTCATCAGCAGCCTTAATAATAATGGCGCAGGCAATATAGCTTGCCACTGCAAGGCTCAAGCCAAGGGTAAGTGTACTTAAAATAGCCCAAGGTGTATTGGGGATGTAGCTCACTACAACTGTAGGCAGGGCTTCGTAAAAGAATAGGGCAGCTAAACCAACAACACCCACAACTGTAGCTACAGCCATAGCATACCACTGGCCAGCAAAAGCGCGGCGCTGCCAGCTGCTTTCAAACTTCATCAGAAGTTGAGCGGCATGGCTAACATCAGCCTCTAGCTTTTTAATAAACGGACGGAACTGCTTTGGTGGGGTTACAACTTCGGTTGCACGCTCTTTCGCGTGGCCTTTAATAAGCCATTCGTATTGGTCTTCAAGCTGTAGGGCCCAATGTACCAATAGCGGTGCTGGTAATAGGCCAAATACATGCACACCAATAATAAGCGGTGCAGTTAGGCTAATGCTTCCTGCCAAAAGCAATGCGCCCACAACAGCCAGGGCACCTGAGTAACAATAGGCGATGGGTGTAAGAGGGCGCATAATACTTAAACCAATAACTTAGGTTTATTTAGCAAGTTGTTTATAAAAGGCGTTATTTCCAACAACAAAGGTCTTGTTTTCAACACCTGGTTTGCTGGCACGGCCGCCACTTTCAGTTGCCATAAGCCATGCAAACAAGGCTTCAGCTTGTGGAAGGTCAGTTGCAACAAGGCCGTCAGCTTTAGCTGAGCAAACAGCCAAAACATCAGCCGCAGCTGAACCTGTGATACGTAGATCAGCGCCGTTAGCAGTATCAGGAATGCTGTTACCCCAAACATGAACACGACCGTTTTCAGGTGTTTTCTTGTTGGCGACACGCAGACGTGTGCCCATACCAAATGCGCCACTACCTTTAACAACTAGGGCAACTTGGTCAGCGATTGGGTCGTACGCCAAAGCTTCTTCAGGCATGCCATCAACAGTAATGCTGAACATGTGGTAGAAGTTATCATCACCACGGCTCAGGTTCTCAAGGCCACCAAGGGCGTTGATGTGCCATACAGCACGGCCAGCTTCACCTTCTTGGATGGTCTTACCGTTAATGATAAGGGTGTCCTGTGGGTAGCTTTCTGATAGGTTGTAGGCAATATCCTCACCCATTTTATTTGCAAATTCAACAGCTTGAGGCATTAATGAAATGCCTTTTATTTGCTGACGAGCCATATCACCTACTTGGCGGCGCACTTTTGGTGCAAGCTTGCGTGCAATGCGCTCAGCAATGCGTAGGCGGGGTGACGTAATGTGGGCCATGGGTATATTCCTTTAATACTCTATCGGTTAAGCACGTTCGATGTATGTGCCGTCTTCGGTGTTAATTTTAATGCGGTCACCAGCGTTAACAAAGGCTGGTACCATAATCGCTTCGCCGTTATCGGCAACTGCGTTTTTGAATGAGTTGTTAGCTGTTTGGCCTTTAATAGCGGCGTCAGCTTCGGTAATACCAACTTCGATTGAGGCTGGTAGGGTAATGCCGATTGGGTTGTTTTCGTGCATTTCAACTTCAACCATCATGTTTTCTTGCAGCCATTTGGCTTGTTCGCCAGCGAGTTCTGCATCAACGGTAATTTGCTCGTAGGTCTCGTTGTTCATAAGGTTTAGGGCTTCACCATCACGGTAAAGGTACATCATCTGCTTTTGAGCCATTTCAGCTTTTTCTACAGTTTCAGCTGAGCGGAAGCGGATGTTTGTTTTAGTACCGCTTACAATGTCTTTCATTTCAACCTGCATGTACGCACCGCCTTTACCTGGCTGTGTGTGCTGTGTTTTTGCTACGCGCCATAGGCGGCCTTCGTGCTCTAGCACCATGCCGGTGCGGATGTTGTTTGCATTGATTTTCATATGATGTTCCTGAAACTGTTAGTTTTGCAGTTATTTATAAAGTTGAAAACTACCAAGTAGACCCGAAAAAAGCAATAGGTTACACTGCTTGCATGATGAATTTTTTACCCTTTAAGCATAGCCTTGTGGCATTTGCACTATGCACAGCCGTAACTTCGGTTGCGTTTACTGCGTGTGCCCATGCTCAAGAAACCCCAAAAGATAAAGCCGAACAAACACTTAGTGCAATCCGTGTCAGTGCCGAAACCAACGGTATGGCTTCGGATAGCTACCGTGTGACAGATGTTGGCCGTACTATTTGGAGTATGAGCTTCGATGATCGCTTTAACTACGCCTATAACAGTGAAACTTATGAGTTTGCTGTGCAAAAGGTTGGGGGCGATAAAACCTATGCCATTAACCTTTCAAAACGTATGGATCAGGTGCCACCTGCTGTAGTTGAAAAAGTAGGCCAAGGCATTACCCTGCTAGGCTACCCAACAACCCAGTGGCGTGTTTATAGCCTTGGTGAGCTTTGCGGCGATGTTTTTACAAGCCCACAAGCTGCAGAAAACCTAGGCCTAAACTACGCTGACCAAATGCGCATTCAGCAAGGCACATGGGAAGCTTTGAGCCGTGAACCATTGCTTGAAGCCAAGTGTGCAAACTTTGCCATTAAGCCAGCACTGGGCAAAGTGATGGGTTACGCCCTTGCTTTTAGTGGTAAAGCAGGTGAGGGGCGCATCACAGCCATTGACGCAAGCACCGTTTTACCAAACGGCCGCATTACCCCTATTGATATGATGCGTGCGAAAGAGTTTGATGATGAAGCTCGTAAGGAGATTCGCCTTACAATTTACTCGCCCACCCGCCAAGAAGAATTTAAAAAGCTTATGAAAGGCCGCACGGCCAAAGAAGCTATTAGGCTTTTGAATAACATGCGCCAAGAAGAACGCCGTAAAGCCGAAGAACAGGGTCAATAACTCATTATAAGTATTTAAACCATGGTTGCACTTCCTGAAATTATTCGCCACAAAACCCACGCCGTAAAAGTGGGGAATGTTGTTATTGGTGGCGGCGCACCTGTTGTTGTGCAAAGCATGACCAATACCGATACTGCTGATGTTGAGGCAACCTACCAACAGGTAAAAGCCCTCTATGAAGCAGGTTCAGAGGTTGTGCGCCTAACGGTTAATACCGAAGAGGCTGCCCGTGCCGTACCGCAAATCCGCGCAAAGCTACTGGCGGATGGCCTTGATGTGCCACTGGTTGGGTGCTTCCATTATAATGGCCATAAGCTGCTGCACGATGTGCCTGAATGTGCAGAGGCTCTTGCTAAATACCGCATTAACCCCGGCAACGTTGGCTTTGGTAAAAAGCGTGAAAGCCAATTTGAATTGATGATTGAGGCTGCCATCAAGCACAATAAACCTGTGCGTATTGGTGTGAACTGGGGCAGTTTGGATCAAGACCTTGCCACCCGCCTGATGGATGAAAATGCAGCACTATCAAAACCACTACCATCTGACTATGTGATGCGTGAAGCTTTAGTACAGTCAGCACTGCTTAATGCCCAAAAGGCTGAAAGCATGGGTCTAGCGAAGGATAAAATCATCCTCTCAGCCAAAGTAAGCCGCGTGCAAGACCTTGTGGCTGTTTACCGTGCTTTGGCTGAGCGCTCAAACTATGCGCTTCACCTTGGCTTAACTGAGGCTGGTATGGGTAGTAAAGGTATTGTAGCTACTGCCATTGCCGAAGGCCTACTATTACAAGACGGTATTGGCGATACTATTCGTGCATCGCTTACGCCTGAACCAGGTGCTGGGCGTGAGCTTGAAGTTAAAGTATGCCAAGAGCTTTTGCAGGTGATGGGCCTGCGTCACTTTGCGCCGCAAGTTACGGCTTGCCCAGGCTGCGGCCGTACCACGAGTACGTTCTTCCAAGAACTGGCAGGCAAAGTACAAGGCTATATTGAGTCAGAGATTGCCAACTGGCGTGAGAAATACCCCGGCGTTGAAGAGCTTAACATCGCTGTGATGGGTTGCATTGTGAATGGCCCCGGTGAAAGTAAGCACGCCGATATTGGCATTAGCCTACCGGGCACAGGCGAGGCGCCAACAGCCCCTGTGTTTATTGATGGTAAAAAAGCCCACACCCTTCGTGGTGCAGGCATCGCTGAAGAGTTTCAGCAAATCTTGAGTGACTATATCAGTCAGCGTTTTAGTTAATTTAGATTCTAGTCCTGAGGGGCGTGCACAATAAAGCTAATGCTGTGCATGCGGTCGGTCTTATTATACCCACTTAGGCGTACATAAGCTCCGGGGTTGTTTTGTGTGCACTGGTTTAGCATTTTGCGTATCAAAAGCTTTGTAGGTGTTGCGCCTTTAGGTAGATGCCACATGCTCCACATGCTAAACACGTGATTGCTCATATCGTTATATTCAATAAGGGGCACAAGCTTACGCTCTAGGATGACATCAATATGTGCATCAACATCACTTTGCGTAAGAGGGGGCAAAAAGCTGTAGGTTTCAAAACGGTCGGTCATTATACGTCCTCCTCATCTTGAGGGGTTTCAATACTCTTAAGGTCGGGTTGTTTACGTTTGTTACTTACAACCATAGCCTCAAGCTTGGCTTTATCATCGTTATTAATCACACCAAACAAGAAGGCGCCTTCTTGCCAGTATTTTAAAGCTTCTTTTAGTTCTGAGCTGCTCTTTGCGGCTTCTTGCAAAATGTTACGCCCTTCAGTAGGGATGTGTACACCCATGGTGCGGGCTTTAACCAAAGCCTCAAGCGCTGTACGGTTGGCCGTGGCGCCTGCAAGGCTGCCCCAAGGGTGGCCCATGGTGCTACCACCACACTGAATAATAATGTCATTACCCATAGCATCAAGCAGTTGCGGCATATGCCAAGCGTTATGGCCACCACCACACGCAGGCCATGCCGCAGGAATGCCACAAGTTGGCTGATCAAATACAATCATCCCTTCAGGGAAAGCCGCCATGTTGTGCGACTCTAGCGAGCGGGTAATCCCCTTAACATTTCGGCGAGCCATAGCGTTACCACGTAGTGGGCTACCCACACTTACAATATCAGCCCCAATAAAGCGCAATAGCTTTGCTACAAGCTGTTGGCTTAATGGGCCATTGTGCAAAGCACGGCCACCAAGGGCGCAGAGTACAAGCTCATTCTCATGGCAAAAGTTTGCTAGGCTTTGTAAGCCTGACCAGCCTACAACACCACTATCAACCATCACGGCGTTAGTTTGTTGCTCCATTGCGTATTGGGCACGGTTAAGCATTTCTTCAACGGTAGGGGCTGTAACGTTAGCGGCGTGCAGCTTGGCTTCACCCGTAGCGTCCTGAGCTTCATCAACGGCTTTTGCAACGTAGGCAAAGCGGTCACGCCAGTTGTTACTTGGCATATTGTGAAGGGCTGTGGGGTCACAGGTAATATCAACACCGCCCTTTAGTGTTTCAAATACGGCTTGGGCATACATACGTGGGCTTAGGCCTGCCATAGGACGCATTGTCGCTGAAAGTAGCGGGCGGCCATACTTTTGTGTGCGTTCACGTAAACCTACCACACCATAAGATGGGCCACGGTACGTACGCAGTAGCACAGGCGGAATACGGATATCTTCCACACGAGCCCCCGTACTGGTGCATGACGCTGTGATAACTGAAATCAAACTGGCAATACTCCCAGCCTCAAATAGACTTTCAGGGAACGCCACATCAACCGCCACACTGCGTGGGCCGGTACGCATCGCCACTGTTGGGCGGGGTAGTGGCGTAATGTTTGGGTCAACCAGTTCTTCCGTCCAACTATGAACCCAGCTGCCAGTTGCGGCATTAGCCAGCAGTCGCGCCGCTTCGTTTGGTGAGTATTTGGTATCCTCAAGGATGAATGACACAAGAATATCAGTTTCATTCCGCACATCAGTTTCAACCTGGTTCTTAGGGCGCGGTGTACCTGGTGGGGCAATAAGGGCATCAATGGTGGTATCAAGCGCTTTGGCGATAGCCGCCATATGGTGCACGCCGGGGTTCACTTGCCCTGACATGATGCGGCTAAGTGTCGCAACCGAAACCCCTGACATTTTAGCCAAGGCCGATGCTTTCATATCTGAAGCTTCCATCAGCTGTTTAAGATTATCAGGCAGGTGTTTTGTGGTTTCGTCGGTCATAATGTGCTCAGATTTTCCATATTTTGAATAGGGCTTTTCATATATGGAAATTATAGAGCAGTTTTACAAGAATATATACATTAAATAGTCGGGTGAATAAGTTAAGTTTAGGCAACAAAAAAGCCCTCAAAGGAGGGCTTAATGTTTTGATTTTGTTGGTAGCGGAGGAGGGACTTGAACCCCCGACCAAAAGATTATGATTCTTCTGCTCTACCGACTGAGCTACTCCGCCAACTTGTATCAACAAATCAAGGCATAAATTACCTTCTTAGGATAAATTGTCAATCCCAAAGTTTATAGTTTTTTGCATTAATAGCCTGATGTTGCATTTTTATTGCATTTTAGGGGTGATGAACCTTGATTGCGGCGGATTATCTTGTA
Organism: Proteobacteria bacterium UBA6503; assembly: GCA_002436405.1. GTDB lineage: Bacteria > Pseudomonadota > Alphaproteobacteria > UBA1280 > UBA6503 > UBA6503. The sequence goes on along the minus strand of DJLZ01000005.1, from coordinate 466,800 downwards.
AAATGCCTCAATACATAAAAACACCCTATTTAAGGAGCCTTCTCAAAATGCGCCAATCATCATATTTTGCGCCAACAATCAAAGAAAACCCAGCTGAAGCACAAGTTGTTTCGCACCGTCTTATGCTACGTTCTGGCATGATTCGCCAAGTGACATCAGGTGTGTACAACTACTTGCCGCTAGGGTTGAAGGTTCTACAGAAAATTGAAAACATTGTTCGTGAAGAAATGAACGCCTCAGGCGCTCAGGAAATTCTGATGCCAATGGTACAGCCACTTGAAATCTGGAAAGAAACTGGCCGTGATGACAAATACGGCCCAGAACTACTGCGCCTTAAAGACCGTCACGACCGTGACTTTTGCCTAGGCCCAACCCACGAAGAAGTGATTACCGACCTTGTGCGTAACAACGTGCAGTCATACAAGCAGTTACCATTTATGCTTTACCAAATTCAGAATAAATTCCGTGATGAGGTTCGCCCTCGTTTCGGTCTGATGCGTGGTCGTGAGTTCTTGATGAAAGACTGCTACTCATTTGACGTAAGCGTAGAAAAAGCGAAAGACAGCTACGAGATTATGCAAAAAGCCTACTGCCGTATTTTTGACCGCCTAGGCCTAGACTGGCGCATGGTGGATGCTGATAGTGGCGAAATTGGTGGCGACTTCTCGCACGAGTTCCACGTTCTTGCCTCAACAGGTGAAGATACTCTGATTTTTGATACCGAAGGCGAATACGCCGTAAACGTTGAAAAGCATGACGCTGACAACTGCTCAGTACCTGCTGAGCGCTTGAAAGAAGCTAAAGGTATTGAAGTGGGTCACATCTTCTTGCTGAAAGATGCTTACTCAGCGCCAATGTCTGCTGAAGTTCTAAGCGACGAAGGCAAGAACATTACAATCCAAATGGGTTGTTACGGTATTGGTGTTTCACGCATCATGGCTGCAGCGATTGAGCAAAACCACGATGAAAACGGCATTATCTGGCCAGAGCAGCTGGCACCATTTGCCATTCACCTTATTAACCTGCGTGGCAAAGACGAAGAGTGTGCCGCCGCATGTGACAAACTTTACGCTGACCTTAAAGCCCAAGGCCACGACGTTCTGTATGACGACCGTGAAGCTGGTGCTGGCCAAAAGTTTGCTGATGCTGACCTTATCGGTTGCCCATGGCAGTGCACCATTGGTCCACGTGGCCTGAAAAACGGCGAAGCCGAATGGAAAAACCGCCGCACTGGCGAAACTGTTAACCTACCTTTGGGCGAGCTACCTCAAACGCTTGGCTCAAAAGCAGCTTAGGGCAGGGGGCTAACCAGTGGGTTTTGCACATACAGTAGGTTTACGTTATTTGCGTGCACGCCGAGGGTTTGTCTCGGTTGTGACGGGTTTCTCGTTCGTCGGGATTGCCCTTGGTGTTGCCGCACTTATTGTAGTTATGGCTGTGATGGCGGGCTTCCGTGCCGAATTGCTTGACCGCATTTTGGGCACAACAGGCCACGCTCAGCTGACCATGCCTGTGCTGACCGCTGAAAAAGCCGAACAAATCCGTATTGAAGCGCTAGACACTGTGGGTATTAATTCGGCCGTGCCTTATGTTTCAGGCCAAGCGATGATTGCCTCTAACCGCAAAGCCCTTGGCGGCCTTGTGCGTGCCGTAAGCGGTGATGATTTGCGTGCCAACAAACTGATTAACGACAACATTATTGCAGGTTCACTCCAAGGTTTTGGTGTGCCTGGGCAAAGCCCTAAAATTGTATTGGGTAAAACCCTTGCGCAGCAGCTTGGCGTTTACGTGGGTGACAGTATTAGTCTTATGTCGTCACAAGGGACGCACACCATTATGGGGTTTGTACCTCGTATGATGCGTGCCGAAGTTGTGGCCATTTTTGAAGTGGGCATGTACCAGTACGATAATGCCTTGATGTTCCTACCTGTTGATGTTGCCCAAAGCTTTTACAAAATTGGTGAGCTTGTAACCGCTATTGAAGTGATGGTTGATAAACCAGCCGCCATTAAAACGTACCTACCGCAACTGCAAAGCCTTGTTGACCCAACAGGTCATGTGATTACGTGGGTAGAGGGCAACCGTCAGTTCTTTGAAGCCTTGAAGGTTGAGCGTGTGGCTATGTTCATCATCCTCACTCTTATTGTTATTGTGGCGGCGTTTAACATCATCACCGGCCAAATGATGACCGTGAACGATAAAAAGCGTGACGTTGCGATTCTACGTACCATGGGGGCTGACCGTGGTGATATTCTGCGTTTGTTCTTCTTCTCAGGGTTTTGGGTGGGGTTGATTGGTACCTTTATTGGTGTGGTGCTTGGCTTTGTTGTGATTTGGCAGCTGCACCCGATCGTAAGCTTTATTGAAGGCCTAACAGGTGCACGCTTGTTTAGCGGCGAGGCTTACTTCCTAAGCCAGCTCCCAGCGAAGATTGTTCCTGAAGAGATGATTACCATTGTAGTTGTAAGCTTGCTCCTTAGCATGCTTGCTAGCCTATACCCAGCTTATAAAGCCACCAAACTTGACCCTGTGGAGGCGCTCCGAAATGAGTAGTACGGAAATGAATAGTTCTAAAACACTTCTAAGCCTTAGCCATGTAAGCCGCCATTTTGATAATGGCCCTGAAAAGCTGCAAATTTTGGATGATGTAAACCTTGATATTACTAAAGGTGAAACTGTTGCCATTATCGGGCCTAGTGGTTCAGGCAAAAGTACACTGCTTTACCTTATGGGTCTGCTTGATCGCCCAAGCGTGGGTAGCGTAACCTTTGATGGTCAAAGCCTAGAAAAAGCAACCGACCGCCAGCGTTCAAAACTGCGTAATGCTGACTTTGGCTTTATTTACCAATTCCACCACCTATTGCCTGAGTTTACTGCCTTTGAAAATGTGCTGATGCCAGCGCTGATTGGTGGCAAGTCAAACAAAGAATCTAAGGCCCGTGCTATTGAGCTTTTAGACAAAGTCGGCCTAAGCCACCGCCATGACCATTACCCAGCCGAACTTTCAGGCGGTGAGCAGCAACGTGTGGCCGTAGCCCGCGCTCTGCTAAACCAGCCTAAGCTGCTATTGGCGGATGAGCCTACAGGTAACCTTGATGCTGCAAGCGCCGATAAGGTGTTTGACCTCTTTACCGAAATGGTGAAGGAAAGTGACGCTGCCGTTATCGTCGTAACACACAACCCTGAACTCGCCGCAAAGTGTGATAAGATTTACCGCATTGAATCAGGTAAGCTGTTTAAGGCTGAAAAAGTAGCCAAGAAGGCCTCAAAGAAGGCTGCTAAAAAAGCTCCGGCCAAAAAGGCACCTGCTAAGAAAACAGCTACGAAGAAAACCACGAAAAAGGCGAAAGCATAACCCATGAGTAAGCCGAAGTTCATTCACCTCAACGTCCGCAGTACATTTTCGCTGCTGGAGGGTATGCCTTCGGTTAAAAAGATTGCTGCACGTGTAAAGCAGCTTGGTATGCCAGCCGTTGCCGTGACCGACATTAACAACATGTTTGGCGCGGTTGAAGTTTCAAAGCATATTCCTGCTGAAGGCATTCAACCTATTTTAGGGATGACCATTGGCCTGCGCCGTGAAGATGTTGACCCCTTAAGCACAACAAAGCCTGCACCTGATACCCTAACCCTACTTGTGCAAAACGAGCAGGGCTGGAAGAACATTATTGATTTGGCCTCTAAAGCTTACGTTGAAACACCAGATGATGAGCCTTCACAAATTAGCATGGCGCAACTGGCTGAAAAGCACGAAGGCCTAATTGCCCTTACGAGTGACGCCCGCACCGGTCGCCCCGCACGCCTTATCCGTGAAGAGAAGATTGGCCAAGCCGAGAAGTTCTTGAAAGAACTTTCAGACCTTATGCCGGGCCGTGTTTACGTTGAAATTCAGCGCCATGGCATGCACGAGGAAAAACTGACCGAAGCTGACCTTGTTGATCTTGCCTACCAGCTAGACCTACCGTTGGTCGCTACAAACGATTGCCGCTTCTTGACCCGTGACCAAGCTAAGGCCCATGAAGTACTAATGTGTATTGGCGCTGGTGTAACCATTGCCGACCCAAGCCGCCCACAGCTAACAGAAGAACATTACATTAAATCAGCTGACGAAATGGTTGAGCTGTTTAATGATATTCCTGAAGCGATTGAAAACAGCGTTGTGATTGCCCAACGTTGTGCCTACAAGGTGCCTATGGGCATCAACTACATGCCTGAGTGGGAGCCTGAAAATGACGACCGCCCTGTGCCTGAGATTTTGCGCGCAGAGTCAGAAGAGGGGCTAACCGACCGCCTTGAGAAGTTTGTTTACACGGATGAAATGTCAGCCGATGAAAAAGCCGAAATCCTAAAAACCTACCAAGACCGACTCGACTATGAGCTGGGCATTATTGGCCGTATGGGTTTTGATGGTTACTTCCTTATCGTATCGGACTTTTGTAAATGGTCGAAAGAAAATGGTATTGACGTAGGCCCAGGCCGTGGTTCGGGTGCGGGTTCATTGGTGGCGTATGTGCTATCGATTACCAACGTTGACCCTATTAAGTACGATCTACTGTTTGAGCGTTTCTTGAACCCAGACCGTGTAAGCTTGCCTGACTTTGATATCGACTTTTGCCAAGAGCGCCGTGAGCAAACAATTGACTACGTTCGCCGTAAATACGGTGATCACCGTGTATCACAAATTATTACCTTTGGTACGCTTAAAGCCCGTGCGTGTATTCGTGATGTTGGTCGTGTGCTGCAAATGCCATTTGGGCAAGTATCGCAAATTGCGGCATTTGTGCCAGAAGGCCCTAAGGCCACCAGCATTAAGCAAACCATGGAAGATGATGAGCGCCTAGAAGACCTTTATAACACCGATGACGATGTTAAAGTGCTGCTTGATATTGCCATGCAGATTGAAGGGTCGCTTCGTCACTGTTCAACCCACGCTGCGGGTGTGATTATTGCGCCTTCTGCAATTTCGACCATTTGCCCGCTATACCGTGACCCACGTTCGCCGTTGCCAGCAACGCAGTTTTCAATGGGTGATGCCGAGGCCACTGGCCTTGTTAAGTTTGACTTTTTGGGCCTTAAAACCCTAACTGTTGTGCGTAAATCAGTTGAAAACGTGAAGAAAACAGTCGGGCTTGACCTTGACCCAGACTTGTTCCCACTTGATGACCCTAAGAGTTTTGAGCTCGTTCAAACTGGTCATACCGTAGGGGTGTTCCAGATTGAAGGTAGCGGTATGCAAAGCCTTATGCGTGACGCTAAGCCAAGCCGCTTTGAAGACCTTGTGGCTTTGATTGCGCTGTATCGCCCAGGCCCGATGGAAAACATCCCTAGCTTTATTGCCCGTAAACACGGCGAAGAAGAGATTGAAAGTATTCACGAGTCATTTGATGACTTCCTGACCGAAACCTACGGCATTATTGTTTATCAGGAGCAGGTAATGCAGTGTGCCCAGAAGTTTGCGGGCTATACACTTGGTGGTGCGGATATTTTGCGCCGTGCGATGGGTAAGAAAAAACAAGAAGAGATGGACAAACAGCGTGCCATCTTTACCGAAGGTGCCGTTAAAACCAACGGCGTAACCGAAGACTTTGCGAACAAGATTTTCGATACCATTGATAAGTTTGCTGGCTACGGTTTTAACAAATCGCACGCTTTGGCTTATGCTTTGGTATCGTTCCATACGCTATACCTAAAGGCCCACCACCCGAAAGAATTTATGGCCGCCTCGATGACGCTTGATAGCGGCAACACCGAGAAGCTCTTTAAGTTCAAGCAAGACCTTGACCGTATGGAGATTGAGCTTCTACCGCCTGATGTTAACACCTCATGCATTGACTTTACCGTTGAAGGTGAAGCCATTCGCTTTGCGCTAGGCGCCATTAAAGGTGCAGGTTCAGAAGCTATGAAGTTTGTGCAAGACGAACGTGAAGCCAATGGCCCTTATAAAGACCTTCTGGACTTTATGTCACGCATGGAGCCTAAGTACTTTAACCGCCGCCAGCTTGAAGCCATGGCTAAAGCAGGGGCCTTTGACGAACTTGAGCCAAACCGCCATAAGGTTTTGAAAAACGTAAACGTGCTTCTTGGTTACATGCAGGCTTGCTACGAAGACCGCTCAAGCGACCAAATTGGTTTGTTTGGTGGCCCTGATGATGGCGGCTCAACCCTTGAGCCACCAGCGCTAATGAACGCCCCAGCCTTTGACCAGCTTGAAGAGTTGGCAAACGAGCTACAGGCCATTGGTTTTTATATTTCAGCCCACCCGATGGATGCCTTTAAAGAAGAGCTGGCAAACCAGCGTGGCCTAAGCCAAACAATCGACCTACCAGGCCTTGCCTTAGGCGGCACGAAAGAAGCCACCATTGCCTGTATTGTGCTTGCGAAGCGCGAAATGCGCACAAAGTCAGGCAAGCGCATGGCAATTTTGACGCTGTCAGATAGCGCCGGTTATCAAGAGGCTGTTCTCTTCCCTGAAGCATATGAGCGCCTAGCCCTGATGCTTGATGAAGAGGGCCCATTTGTAGTCAGCATGAAGATGGAGTTCAATAACGACGAACTTCGCTTGATGATTGAAAGCATGGGTAAACTTGACCGTGGCCTTAACCATGACCAAGCGCTACGTATTGAGGTGATGAACCCAGATGCGATTGACCATCTAAAATCAGTCTTTGAAGGGCAAGACGAGGGTGGTCGCTCTCAGGTGGAACTTGTTGTACCCGCCAATGGTTTGGGTAAAGTGGTGCTTAAATTGGCGAACAAATATAACATCAACCGCCAGATGCGCTTGAAGATGGAAGCCCTAGAAGGCATCGAGATTATGACCATCCAAGCCAAGCAAGAGCTTATTGCTCGAGCAAGCTAACCATTTGTGCCAGTTAACTTAATTTAAATTAAGTGTTAACTTTTTTCTATTAGCGCACGAATACTCATAAAAATAATAGGAGCATTCAAATGCACACACTCTTTTTAGGGTTACTTACAGTTTTAGCCGCAGGCACCATTATGTGGGCCGTCAGCGTAAAGAAAGAAGATGCCAGCGTTGTTGATAACGTGTGGGGGTTGTTTTTCGCTATTTTGATGGGTGTTTACACCTACCCAATTTGTGCAGTTGGCGCACCTATGCCACTTCCAACATTGCTTATGGCTGTTGCCCTTGGTACATGGGTTGCCCGCTATAGTATTTACATTTACTTGCGTAACCACAACCAGCCCGAAGACCAGCGCTACACGGATATTCGTGAAAACTGGAACCCCGGCTTCTGGTGGAAGAGCCTGTTTATTATCTTCCTATTCCAGCCGCTGATTGCTTGGATTTTGTCTGGCCCATTCTTTATGGTGTCACAGGTGATTGAACAGCCTTACATCATTGCGCTTAGCTATGTTGGTTGCGTGGTGGCCTTCTTCGGTATTTTGTTTGAAGCCACAGCCGATTACCAACTAAATAAGTTTAAGAAGACTGCCCAAGAAAATAATACTCAGGGCGAGGTGATGGATAAAGGCCTATGGCGTTACAGCCGCCACCCTAACTACTTTGGCCAAAGCACCATGTGGGTTGGTTTTGCACTGATTACCATTGGCTACACAGGCGCATGGTGGGTACTATATGCCCCAGCGTTGATGACGTTCCTACTGCTTAAATTCTCAGGCGTAAGCCTAATGGAAAGCACCATCGTGAACCGCCGCCCTGCGTATAAAGACTACATGGAGCGCACCAGTGCATTCATCCCGTGGTTCCCTAAATAATTACAAAAGGATTTTTTAAATGAGTTTCACATCTCTTCGCCTAGAAGGTTGGCGGCAATTTAATAAGATTGATATTGATTTTCATCCAAGATTAACAATTATTACTGGTGCAAATGGTGCAGGTAAAAGCACAATTCTTAAAATTTTAGCAAGTCACTTTGGTTGGAATCATAGTTTATTAGCTACACCAAAACTTAATAAGAAAGGTGAAAAGTCTTTTCATAATGGTGTTTTTGAAAATTTAATTTCCTTATTTCACAAAATTGCAAATAACGAAGCACGTACAAATATTGGAGAATTAGTTTATAAGGATTCTAAATCTCTAATATCACTACCTCGTAAAACAGGCATTAATTATAGCCTTCACATTCCCCAACGCATCTCTATGAATGGAATCAATATTGATTCACATAGGCCTAAGCCCGAGTACCAGCCTGTAACACAGATTCAGGCAAATACTGCAGATATGAAGCTATTCTATAGAAAATACTTTAACGAATATAAACAGAGTGGTAGGGGTGCTAACCCTATCTTTAGCCTTAAAGAGGCCCTCATTAATATGGCTATTTTCGGGGATGGTAATAAAAACCTGCAAGCCAATGCCGTAATTCAAGAAGAATTTGAGGGGTTCAAGAAAATATTGGGTGTATGCTACCTGATAGTCTCGGCTTTGAAGACATTAAAATTATAATGCCTGATGTTGTGCTTATTACAAGTTCTGGGAACTTTGTGTTAGATGATTGTTCAGGGGGGATCTTATCATTGATAGAACTTTCTTGGCAAATCTACATCTATTCTCTTGATTGTGATAGTTTCACTGTTGTTTTTGATGAGCCTGAGAACCATCTCCATCCAGAGATGCAACGCTCTTTATTTCCAAAGCTAATTAAGGCTTTCCCAAATATTCAATTTATTGCGGCTACACATAGTCCATTTATTATTTCTTCTGTAAAAGATTCTCATGTTTATGCGCTTAAGTATGAACAGGTGGACACTGATGAAACTATTGTAAACTCTAAGGTTAGCTCTGTAGAAATTAATAAGAACGAATATTCTGTGAACGCGAATGAGGTTTTAAGGGAAGTATTAGGCGTGCCTATTACAATACCAATATGGGCAGAAGAAGAATTAGAGACTATTGCGAATGAGTTTAATGCATCTGATATAACCATAGAAAGTATTCAAAATTTAAGAAATAGGCTAGCACACAATGGACTGGGTGACTTTTATCCTGACGCTTTAGCCAGGCTGGTAAAGGCAAATGATTAAATTATTCAAATTAGATAAGCCCAACATTTTGGTTGTAAAAGAAGATGAATGGCTTGAAAAGCTAATGTCTCCAGAATGCACGAAGAATGATAAATTAAAATATAGGCATAAGGATATTAAAAAGACCTTAATCGAAGAGACCTCCTCTAAGTGTGCTTATTGTGAAGACAAGATGCTGTCTGTCGCATATGGAGATATTGAACATATACTTCCTAAAGCTAAGTATAAGAATCTTACATTTGCATGGGAAAATCTAACCTTATCATGTTCAGTCTGTAATAATAATAAATTGGAACTGGATATTTCTGAGAGAAATATGATTCACCCATATGAGGATACACCCGAAGATCATATTTATTTTATGGGAACACTGGCTGTATCTAAGGGAGCTAAAGGAACTAATACAATATCATTGTTGGAACTTAATAGAGCTGAGTTGATGCAAGCCCGTAGCGAAAGACTTGAAAAAATTGCAAAAGTTGCAGAACAAATATTCAATTAAAGTCTTGATATCAATGCTCGTAAAGCAATTTTGAATGACTTTATACGCAATGAATTAAGTAAGAATAAAAAATTTACTAATATGACCATTTCTATTTTTGAAACGATAAAGTCAAATATCCCAGATGAATTGTTATCTTGATAAAAAAGCCCCCAGCAAAAAACTGGGGGCTTTAATTTTGGATGCGATTAGCGCTTAGCTACTGGTGTGTAGTCACGCTGTGGGGCACCTGTGTAAAGCTGGCGTGGACGGCCAATCTTTTGTGTAGGTTCGCCCATCATTTCAAGCCAGTGGCTAATCCAGCCAACTGTACGAGACATCGCAAAGATTACAGTGAACATGCTCTCAGGGATACCAATCGCCTTCATGATGATACCTGAGTAGAAGTCAACGTTCGGGTAAAGCTTACGGCTTACGAAGTAGTCGTCTTCTAGGGCAATGCGCTCAAGTTCCATAGCTACGTCAAGTAGTGGATCTTTAATGCCGAGCTCACCCAGAACTTCGTGACAACGATCACGCAGGATTTGCGCACGTGGGTCAAAGTTTTTGTACACGCGGTGGCCGAAGCCCATTAGGCGTACGCCGCTTTCTTTATCTTTTACTTTTTCGATAAATGCAGGGATGTTCTCAACTGAGCCAATCTCTTCTAGCATTTCAAGCACAGCTTGGTTCGCACCACCGTGTGCAGGGCCCCATAGTGAAGCAATACCTGATGCGATACATGCAAATGGGTTAGCACCTGATGAACCAGCTAGACGCACAGTTGAAGTACTTGCGTTTTGCTCGTGGTCAGCATGCAGGATGAAGATTTGGTCCATTGCGCGGGCAACAACCTTGCTTGGCTTGTACTCTTCTGCAGGTACAGCAAACATCATATGTAGGAAGTTTTCAGCGTATGAAAGTTCGTTTTTAGGGTAAACGAAAGGCTGGCCAATGCTGTATTTGTAAGCCATAGCAGCAATAGTAGGCATTTTCGCAACCAGACGGTGCGCAGCGATAGTACGTTGCTTCTCGTCATTAATGTCTAGTGAGTCGTGGTAGAACGCTGAAAGCGCACCAACAACAGCAACCATCACAGCCATTGGGTGGGCATCACGACGGAAACCGTTAAAGAATGAACGAAGTTGCTCGTGCACCATGGTGTGCTTGTTAATCATTTCTTCAAAGTCAGCTAGCTCTTCTTTGTTTGGTAGCTCGCCGTTCATTAGCAGGTAGCAGCACTCAAGGTAAGATGACTTTTCAGCCAACTGGTCGATTGGGTAACCACGGTACATCAAGAGGCCTTTGTCGCCGTCGATGTAGGTGATTGCTGATGAGCATGACGCTGTTGACATGAAGCCAGGGTCATACGTGAAGTAACCAGTGTCTTTGTATAGGGCGCGAACGTCAAGAACGTCAGGGCCAACTGTGCCAGAAAGCATAGGCAAAGTTACTGAATGGGTTGTCTCTTGTTTTTGTGCATTACTCATGAAAGGCGTTCCTTTTTTGAAATGATGTGCGTTTTATAATTTTTTATTTGCAACATGCCCCATATTTTAGGGCAATCCGCCTAGGCTTGCAAGCCAAGACGGTGAATGCTTTCGTCTTTACCAAGTACCCACAAAATCTCACCTAGTGATGGGGCTTGAGTGGTACCCAAAAGGGCGGCACGAAGTGGCTTACCAACAAGTGGCATCTTAAGCTCATTTTCGGCAATAAAGCTGCTAATGGCCTCGTCAAGGGCTTCAACAGTCCAGTCGTTCACTTGTTCAAGCTTTGTTTTAAGTTGTTGCATACGGGCTTTGGCATCATCGTCCATCGTAGCGGCGGCGCCTTCGTCTAGTGTAAGAGGGACCTCGGCTTGGTAAACGGCTGCACTCTCAGCCAATGTGGTTAGGCGCTTGGCGCGCTTCGCAAGGCCTGGTAGGCCTTTTTCAAGGCGGGCGGCTTGAACGTCTGTTGGTTCAGTGGCCAAGTATGGGCGCACAGCTTTAAACAGGGCTGCACCGTCCATCTTCATCATGTATTGGCTGTTCAGCCACTCAAGCTTTTGGGTACTAAAGTTCGCAGCACCTTTATTAATGCCTTTAACGTCAAAGTGTTTAATGGCAGTTTCACGGTCAACCATGTCTTCAGGGTATGACCAGCCAAGCTGTAGCAGGTAGTTGCTTACAGCCTCAGGCAAAAAGCCTTCATCACGGAACGCCGTTACCGAAACGGCACCGTGGCGCTTTGATAGCTTTTTACCATCATCACCATGAATAAGAGGTACGTGGGCAAATGTTGGTACGTCTAGGCCCAGAGCTTTGTAAATTAGGATTTGCTTTGGCGTGTTGTTAATGTGGTCATCGCCACGGATAACATGGGTAATGCCCATATCAGCATCATCCACCACAACGGCAAGGTTGTAGGTTGGTGTGCCGTCGCTACGCAGCAAAATAAGGTCGTCTAGTTCTTTGTTTGGGTAATCAATAGTGCCTTGTACTGCATCATCCCAGCTGGTTTTACCTTCGTTCGTGGTTTTAAGGCGCACAGTAAATGGTGTACCTTCAGGGGCGTCTGAACCATCACGGCACTTTTGGTTGTACATGGTCTTTTGACCAGCAGCTTGTTGGGCTTCACGCACTGCGGCAAGTTCTTCGGTGGTGCAGTAGCACTTGTAGGCTTCGCCAGCTTCAAGCATTTTGTGGGCTGCATCAACGTGCTTTTGGCGCTGTTTTGTTTGGTAAACAGGGGCACCATCATGCGGGATATCAAGCCAGTTTAAGCCTTCAAGGATAGCTTCAATAGCTTCAGGGGTGCTGCGCTCAATGTCAGTGTCTTCCACGCGTAGTACGTATTCACCGCCCATGTGCTTTGCAAATAGGTAGTTAAATAAAGCAGTACGAGCACCACCAATATGTAGCATACCTGTTGGTGATGGGGCGAAGCGGGTTCTTACTTTTGTAGACATTGAGTAACCTTTTAAGAATTTAAAAACATTGATTATTATTTGCAGCTTGGGCCAAAAAAAGCATACTTTAGGCCATGGCCATATTTAAAAACCTATTAGCACCGCATATACGTTACGGACAAAACTTACCTGCACTTGCTGGTGGGTTTTTGCCAGCCTATATTTTGGCGTTTCTAGTAGGCGTATTAATATACTTCAAACTGCCGTTTGAGCCAAGTTTAGGCCACACAGCCGTATTGTCAATGTTGTTTGCCGTTATGGGGGCAATCTTACTTTATAAATGGGCAAAAGGGGGCTGGTATGCCTTTTTATTGTGCGGATGGTTAGCCGTGGCGCTGCTAGGTTTAAGTTATGCCACATGGCATACCCATGCCCTTAAAACACCCACTTGGCCAGCTGAGCAAACCCACACTGTTTGGCTCACGGGTACAGTTGAAAAACTAAATGCTAAGGCTAGTGGTTTTACAACGGCCACCCTCCGTAATATTGAAACCATTAATAATGGCAACGTGCAGTACTGGCCGGGGATGATTATCTCAGCCCACACAAGCCGCTTTGATGATGCCACAACAGGTACAATTATAACGGCACAAGTACGGCTTTCACCTCCCTCAACGCCTTTGCACCCTAGTATGTATGACTGGCAAATGCGGTCATACTTTGAAGGCATCTCAGCCACGGGCCTGGTGATGGGCGATTTATACGTAACCGAACCTGCCGAAGCCCCATGGCGTGGCAAGCTAAACGCCTTTAGGCACAAAGTATTCAATAGCATTACAGCAACCGAGCATGCTGGCGCTGGGGTAGGGGCCGCGTTGCTCACAGGTTTACGTGGTGAAATTGCACCCCACACTGCCGATGATTATCGTCGCAGTGGCCTTGCCCACCTGATGGCCATTAGCGGTATGCACTTGGGGATGCTTTCTGGTGCTTTGTATTTTGTATTGCTAGCCGTGTTCGTCCGCTGTGGCAAACTACCTTATAAGGTTGATGTACGTATGCTAGCAGCTTTTGGCGCGCTGATTGCGGCGGCAGGTTACACCTTAATGGCGGGTGCCACTGTACCCACGCTGCGGGCATTCTGCCTTATTGCGGCGGCATTCTTTGCCTTGCTGACGGGGCGCATTCATTTAGGTGTGCGGGTATTGGCGCTTGTGGCGTTGGCATTGGTTCTATTCCAGCCATACCTTTTGCTAACGGCATCATTCCAACTATCGTTTGTGGCGGCGCTTGCCCTTGTGGTTTGGGCGTATGTGCGACAAGTGCAGCGCATTGACTTAGGCGCCCTTACACCACGCCCCAATAGGTTGATGCAATCCATTCAAGTTTCAATCGTGGCAACGCTGGCAACACTGCCCTTCATTGCCCTGCACTTTAAACAGGTTGCTGTTGTAGGGGTGCTAGCAAACGTATTGGCTATTCCGCTGATGGCGTTTGCAGTGCTCCCACTTGGCTTTATTTATCTGGTGAGTGGTGGGCTTTTGGGTGGATGGTTGTTAACAGCTTACCTGTATGCGGCTGAAGCTCTAAACCAAGTGGCTCACTTTATGGCGGAGCTACCAATGGCTGCCTTTACCATTAACCCTGTAGCGGTGCCTTATTTGTGGGTTGTTGCCGTGACCTTGCTATTAGCCTTCTTGTTTAAACGTTGGGCACTGGTGCTGATTGCCCTTATTGCTATGGTGCCACTTGCTGCCGCACAGCGCCTTGAAGGCCCAGCTGTTATTGTGCTTGAAGGCGGGGATGATATTTTAGTAAGCAACGGGCTTGAGTATGTTCCGCTACAACAAAGCGAAGATTTAAGCGATAAAGCCGTTGATGCTTTAACGCGTGTGTTGCCACGACCAAATACAACGAGGCCAACATGCCAGCTGCATGCCTGCCGCATGGGCAAGCTACTTGTAGCAAGCGCAGAGGCTGAGCTTCAGCAAGAAGACTGTTTGTTAAATGATTGGATTGTTATACCGCAGCAGGCGTACTTTAGCTGTACCCAAGGGGCCACAGTGTATAGCCCTCAGGTTGCCACGAGCTTTGCTTTAACAGGTGAGGGGCTGCACATCACAGAACACCCACCACTATACCCGCAAAGATTTTGGGTCATGGTGCAGTAGAGTCTAGCTAGCTTTTGCAGCCTTTGCCTTTTCTTCACGCTTACACTCTTGCCAAAAGTTTTCCATATGCTCAAGGTTCGCGGGCGTAAGCTCAAGGTTATTGGCTTTCATGCGCTCTTCAACAAAGTTAAAACGGCGCTTAAATTTATCGTTTGCACGGCGCAAAGCTTTTTCAGGGTTAATATCAGTGTAGTAGCCCAAAATAGCTACGGTGAAGAGTACATCACCAAACTCATCTTCAATATGGTCGTCGTTTTGGCTTTCAATAGCTTCTTGAAGTTCTTCTAGCTCTTCATCAATTTTATCAAAGAGTTCAGCAACTTCATTCCACTCAAAACCGACTGAGTTTACACGTTTGTGGATTTCATGGGCTGTGAGGAGTGATGGCAAGGCCTTTGGTAGGCCTGAAAGTAGCGTGTCTTTTTCAGCAGGTTTGTTTTTCTTTTCCTGTGATTTAATCTCTTCCCACTTCTGGCCTGAGTATCCTTCGGTTTCGTTCGGGTCAAACACGTGTGGGTGGCGGCGTACGATTTTTTCGTTCGCAACTTTAGCAATATCTTCAAAGTTAAACAGGCCTTGCTCTTCTGCGTGCTGGGCATACAGGGTGATGTGGAATAGCAAATCACCAAGTTCTTCTTTAATTTCTGCTGGGTTTTGCTGTTCAATAGCGTCTGTTAACTCGTAGGCCTCTGATTGGGTAAACGGTGCAAGCGTTGCAATTGTTTGCTGCTGGTGCCATGAGCAGCCAGGCTCACCGCGTAGGGCTTTTACAGATTCGATAAGATCTTGAAGGCTTTTAAACGGGGTAGGGGCTGTCATGAAATCTAACCTTATATTTAACAGTTGCGAAAATAGCGTTAATACCCCAACATTTAACAAAATAATAATTAAAGATAAAGCCTTACTCAGTTTTAAAGCTTTATAAATAGGAGAACGACCCTCATGAAACTACTATCAGGTATTATCCTTGGTGCAGTACTGGCACTTGGCGGTACATACGTTTACAAAAACTACTTTTGCCCATGTAACAACGCTATGGCTGAAACTGGCGATAAAGTTGTAAAACTAGGCGAGCGCGTCCCTCAGTTTGCACTTAAAAACCAAGATGGTGACATGATTGACATCATGGCCCTACGTGAGCAAGGCCCAATTGTGGTTGAGTGGTTTAACAAAGACTGCCCATACGTGAAGAAGTTTTACGGTGCCGGCGAAATGCAGCGCCTTCAAAAACAAGAGATTGACCGCGGCGTAACATGGTTGCGTGTGGTTTCATCAGCACCAGGTAAGCAAGGCTACCTAACCCAAGAAGAAGCTAAAGCACAGCATGATGCTTCTAACGCAAGCCACACACTTCTTGACCCTACAGGTGAAGTTGGCCGTATGTTTGATGCGAAAACAACACCGAACATGTACGTGATTAACCATGACGGTGTATTGGTTTACAGCGGTGCTATTGATAGCATCAAAGGCTTTGACCAAGCTGATATTCCAAACGCTACAAACTACGTTGTAGAAGCCCTTTACGACCTACGTGAAGGCCGCGAAGTGCGTACACCACAAACAACGCCTTACGGCTCTGGTGTGAAGTACTAATTACTTCGTAACAAACAAAAAGCCGCCAGCGTTGTGCTTGGCGGCTTTTTTGTGGTTTAATAAACGAATGAAATCAACCACCATTGGCTTTATTATTTTCTTAATATTTATAGCTCTTTGCACAGGGCCTGTATTTGCTCATTTCCATACTGGGATTACTAATAAAACGGTCAATAATATAATTGTTACAAGTTACCAAGTGCGTAAGTTTGGTATACCTCTTTATTCATCTAAACGGGATTTTAGTCTAAGCTCAGGCCAAGCGAACCCTCTATTATCTCAGTTTGTATTACTAGCCCCATTTGGACCTACTACAGTTGAAGTTACATTTAAAGACTACGAAGACGAACTTATTACATTAATGTGCCGTGCAGATTTTGTATATTTTGATAGCCTTGGATACACAGGCAGCGTTCAAATAAAGAGTAGCCCTGATGGCTATGAGATAGAATGTGGATAGTAAAAAAGCCTCCCATTTGGGAGGCTTTTTTGCGTCTTACCAAGACTTAGTGCTGGTGACCACCAACGCCGTGGGCGTGGCCGTGCTCAACTTCTTCTGAAGTTGCGTCACGAACGTCAGTCACTTCAACGTCGAATGATAGTTCTTGGCCAGCTAGTGGGTGGTTAGCGTCTAGTTTAACTGTTTCGTCGTTAAACTCTACCACTGTTACTAGGTGTGTAGGTTGGCCGCTGTTGTCAGTGCTTACTGAGAACATTTGACCTACTGTTAGGTCTTCAGGAAGTTCAGCGCGTGGCACTTCTTGAATCATTTCGTCACGGCGAGGGCCGTAAGCTTCTTCAGCTGAAACTGTTAGGCTTTTTTCGTCGCCTTTTGACATTTCAAGTAGTTCTTTTTCAAGACCTGGAATAATTTGTTGGTGGCCGCTTAGGAATGCCATTGGATCACCACCGTTTGAGCTGTCTAGCACTTTGCCAGCAGTGTCTTTTACAGTGTAGTGGAATGAGATAACTTTATGTGACATAAGAGAAAATATCCTTATTCATTTGGGTACAGTTTTAAGTATTTATACAAATAAAGCGTTCTTACCGAACGCCAGAACAAAAGACTAACACATACCACCCAAAAGGCAAACCCCCAAAGCAAGTGCTAAGGGGGTTTGTTTCGTTATTTTATAAGGCTTTAGCCTAGTTTTTAGGCATAAGCCAAAACATGTAATTACACGTCTCGGGGGTGACCATGAATACCTGGTGCGTAGTTGGCTTCAAGCCAAGCCACAAGCTGGGCAATAACCTCAGGGTCATCAACGTAGCGATGGCCACGACGGTTACCGGTCACGATGCGTGTATCACGCAGCACCTCAGGCAGGCGAGGGGCATTGGCACCAAAGTACCAAAAGCGCTTACCCAATACAGCCACAGGCGTATTAAGGTCACGTTTGATTTTTTCGGGCTTACCGTAATGGCAGGCCTTTTGGGTGGTAATCTCAAGCTCACCATTCACAAGCTTAAAGAAGTTATCGCCGTTGGGGTGTTCGGCCGAAGGCTTCTTGTCAGCAAAGCGTGGGTCATTGTAGTAGGCGTCATAGCCCAGCTTTTCATCAACCTGCATGGCGTAGATGATGCGATCGATGCCGTGCTTGGTGGTCGACATACCGATAATCCAGTCAGCGCCTTGAACAGCTTGCTTACGTACAACAGGCTTACAAACCGTAAGGCTGCAAATACCAGTGGTCACGTTTGGAGCAAGATTGTCGTCAGAGCTAACCACGTAAACAACTAGCCGCGATGGGCTGTATGCTTTGGTCATAGGGAACCTCAAATGAGTAGAGAGAACAAAATAGAAAGAAGATAAGAATTGATAATCGTCATTGTATACAACGAATCTGCTTTAATGGCCAGTGCAAAGGCAGTATTATTATAAGTATCTAATTTATAAAGAGGTTACAGATGCTTAAGGTTGTTACTAAGTTTGTGTTGGGTGTGTCGCTATTATTTGGTGCACAGTCTGCCAGTGCATGCATGGGCGCCTCAGCTGAGAGCCGCTCATTTATGAATAAATTACCGCTTACTGCTGAAGAGCAGCCTCTGGTTGCCCAAGTTAAAGTGTTAGAGCGCCGTGAGAGCCAAGAAGGTGAACCTTACGGCCGTATTTCAACTGTAGAAGTTGTTAAGCCGATTAAAGGCGCCATTGTGACAGGTGATAGACTAAATGTTCTCTCAGAGGCGCACTCATGTGCTGGTGATTTGTTTAGCGTCAAAGTTGGTGAAACTTACTATATTGCTGGTGATGAAAACGCTGATGGACTATTTATCGGCATTTGGAGAGGTTTTGGCAAAGACCAGAAGCTTGTAAGAGGTCCCAACGCGAATTAATAAGCCTTCATTAGTTCTCAAGAACTTATATTAGAATATAAATCACAAGTGTAGGGCAGCTATAGATGTACTTAGCTAACAACCTGTTTTTGTCGCATAATGTATATTATGTGTAATAAATAATGGGATAATATAGAGATATAGCAAAAAGCCCCTAAAAGCAGCTTTAAGCATTTAATGAGAATATATGCATTATACAGCATAAAAAAGCCTTAGGAAGTTAATCCTAAGGCTTTTAGTTTATCGTTATGAGTTGTTGACGATCTTAGACGCCCACTGTGCCGCCTGTTTAAAGTTCTCAGTCTGTGTGACGTCGCACGCAGCTTGGAACATAAAAACACGGCGCCCATGGCCAAGACCTGAAAGCATGCTGGATTCATGCTCACGCTCAAGCAACAGCTTCGGACAGTTTGAAACCTTGCCACCAGCCCTAATATGCTCCCAGTAGCACTCACGTGCATACTCGTACGGGATATTAAAGATATTGGCGCCGCTCTTAGGCGCTACACGGCCGAACTTTTTGCCATTACAGCCCATAAGGCCAAATATGTGCTTCTGCGCACGGTAATGTTTGATAACGGCACGGCCTTTGTCGTTCACGGCGCTGTATGGGATGTAATATGCCCGATACATGTTCAGCTTACGGAATATCGGCCGCACCATAAACAAGAACAAAACAATCGGGAATGCAAAAACCCCGATAAGGTTCAGCAGCGGATCGCCCATATCAGGCGCACTTGCACCAATTGTGGTTGCCCAGTAATACCAAGCAAGCCCAGCAAGCGCCAATGTGGCCGGCATCAGAACCAAAACGATAAACAGCTGCTTCAGGATGACGACCGTTTTGGTCGGTGTATCCATCTCGCTGTAGATTGATTTGGGGTATTTCGTGTAATAATCGCGCACATCAGATGTGTTACGAGTCATATAGTCACCATTTAAGTGGATGAAATATAAGAAAAAGGTAAAGAAAGGTTATCTGTAAGACGTGCAGAATACGCCAATAAACACCAATAATAAAGCATAAAAAGGGGCCGTAATGTGCCTACGAGCCCCCTATTCTACGCGTTTAATATACTTACGCTTTGGCGTTTTGCCCCCAGCCCCAAAGCAGGCGTTTAGCGGGTGTAATACGTTGCTCAGCCTCGTATGAGATTGAAATCATCCAACCTTTATAGTTGGCATCTACCTTTGTAAGCTCGGCAGTCACTTCTTCTTTAAAGAACTTCTCGATAGGATCAGTACGGTCAGGCCAAATACGGAACTTCATGCGCAAAATTTCCTTACCGCTTTTAAGCTTTACACGGCCAACCTCTGATGGTGCACGCATCAGAATGCCCGGGTATTGTTCGTAAGTGTTTTGCATGGCAATCAGTGCTGCTTCATGCATCTTTTTACGCTGCTTTTCTGGGCCTGTCAGAGTAACGTCGGCAATACTGCGGATGTACCCTTTAGGGTAATTTACAAGAGTTGAAACCGTACGGTTTGGGATGAATACTTTGGCACCGTAGCTGTTCTCAAGCTGAATAAAGCGCATGGTAATAGCACGTACAACGCCAGTTTCACCGCTTACTTTAACAAGGTCTCCCACGTCTACAAGATCAGAGAAAATAAATGTCAGGCCTGAAACAACGTCCTGCACCACGCCTTGAGAGCCAAAACCAATCGCAAGGCCAATCACAGAAGCACTGGCCAAGTACGCTGAAAGCGATACGCCAAACTCACGCAGGATAAAACCAATCGTCAAAAAGTATAAAGCAAACATAAGTGTGCTTGTGGCAATAGTGCTGAGCGACTGTAACTTACGGTAACGCTTTGTTTTTTGGCTTGAAAGCATCACACCTACGAGGTGGCGCACCACGATTACAAATAGGTGTACGGCTAAAGCAATACCAATAATAACCATAATTTTAGGGACGATGGGTAGTCCTGAAAGGTCAAAATTCATTATATATTCCAATGGGATAATTATTTTTATTAAAACAGTTTTTGGGTTGGGTCATAGTCAGCCCAAATGTCTTCTTTACCTGAATGCTCTTTTTCAAGAGGTTCGCTAAACAGCAAGCGTGCCCAGTTTGAAACCACAAGAGCCATAAACTCTTCAGGCTCACGGCGACCAAAGGCTACAGCAAAGAACTTATTAATCGTATCAGGCACAAAGCGAATTTGGTTCCATTGCCCGCTGTGCATTACAGGTGCACTATGTGGCATACCGCTGCAAGGTAGCCAACGCACAGGGTTAATACGTGCCGTGCGCTCAAGCGCTTCACGGTTAGCTTCGTGTGTAAGTTCTGGGCGCAAGCACAAGTGCATATCGTATGAGTCTACAAGTTGCAGCATAATGTCAGACTGAATCATACCAGTGTAAACAAGCTGCGGTAGCTGTGACTTATCATAAGCACTCAAGAACATGGCAAGTTCATCGTCGGCCTTCTCACTACTAATGTATGCCAACAGGTTTAGTTCCTTCGCGACCTTCAATTGAATGTCTAGAATGGTCTTTTGTTGCTCAAGTGTGTAAGGCGCATAGTGCATATCAAGCCCAATAAGGCCAATGCCAAGCACTTGGTCGGTACTACTGATAATTGACTTTAGCTGTAGCTCAAGTTTTTCAGGGTTCACATAGCGGACTGTGCGCGGGCCAAAGCCAATCACACAGTAAACCTCATCCATGCTTTTAATGGTGTTGATAACACTCTTGTTTAGAATATTATCTTCTTGAGGTTCAAAGCTCACCATACCCATCAAAAAGCGTGGTAGACGTTCGTCTTTATTAAACTCATCGCGTAGTTTAAGCACCATCTCTTCGTAGTGCTTAATGTCTTTTTCGGCTGAAACACTAGCAAGACCCCAAAAAGCGTCAACATAGTCGCTCATAGGGTCAATTTTCTTCATAGGAAGTTCAGCAATCTTTTGCAGGCGCTGCACTGTATCTAGGTTTGAGAGACGCTCTTTACGGCGTGCTGAAGCTGCTGCAAGCTCTTCTTCAATAAGGGCAACTTCTTCAGGTGTCATGTTTTCTCGGGCTAGCACAAGGTCGGTAAGGTCCTCATCGTCCTCGTCATCTTCGTCTTCCACTTGATGCTCAGGCTCGTGGGCAATAACCGCCTCTTCCTCTTTATCATCATCAAATAGGGCATCTAGAGGGTCAACATCATCGCCTTCAACTGTGTCAGTATCTTCTTCGTCAGATGTTGCACCTGCTGTAACGTTAATGTTTACGTTTGGTAGGTCGTCTTCAGCGGTAAAGTAATCAAGGTCAACCTCGTCTGCTGAGGCTTTTTTGCCTGAGGTATCTGGGCGGTCACGGTCATCGTCACTCACTGTGGGCTGGCCAATTTTAATGTGTGATGGCGCTTCAGTGGTATTAATCTCATCGGCTGAAAGTTCAGTTGGCTGAAAGTCAGCAACACCTGGTACGCTGGTTTTAGCGCCATCACTACCTGGTGCTTTCGCAGCACTTTGCTCAACCTCACTCAAGACTGACATAGTTGTTTGGCGCACGCTATCAGGCGCAGCTGAACCTGGTGCATAGTTAAGGCCTGATTGGCCGCCTGAGCTACGAGGAGCCTCAGAACCAGCACGCTTAAAGCTACCGCTCCCGCTTGAACCAACAACACCTCCACCAGCACTACCGCCGCCGCCAGCTGATGACCCCATTGAGCCTGATTCTTTTTTACCGCCCTTCCCTTTAATAGCACCGGGCATGCCACCAGCAGCTTTTTTCTTCACGTCGCGCTGGGTTAAAACCTTTTTCATCTTACCCGACTTACAGTTTGGGCAATGGCCCATAATGGTCAGGTGGTGGTTACATGTAAACGTGCCGCACTCACCGCACTCCGAAAGGAATGAGCGGTCTTTTGTTTTACTGCCGGGAAAGCCGCCACACTTGTGGCAACCAGATGCGAAACCAACCATAAATTAGCCCTTAGGTCTTTGTTTTTCTTGTAGTTCTAGCATTGTGGCATAGTTCTGGCCGCCAAGTCTAGCGGGGGGTGAATATTTAATAGGGTCCACGATAATGTGACCTTTTTCGTTTTGCGAACATACCTCATCATTAATATATATGTGCATGATTTCGCAAAAAACCACACCTGAGCCCACTGAGGCTATGTCGTTGCCAAATGTTTGATGACTATGAAGCTTGCAAGCAAAGGCTACGGGTGCGTCTTTTAAGCGTGGTAATACGCTGTTGTCAAAGTTAGTAAGATGTAGGTTGTTTTTATCAACTTCAGAGGCGCCGTAAGGCAGCTCGGCTGAGGTTTCAACCAGTGCGTCTAACTGCTCAAGGCTGGCAAGGTGAATGGTACAGGTCTTCTGTTCAAGCAAGTTTTGCCATGTGTCTTTTGAACTACCGTCTGACTTATGTGTAAAGCCCAGCATCAAAATTGGTGGTTCAGCGGCAACGGCATTAAAAAACGAAAAAGGCGCAAGGTTGTAGCTTGCGGCCTCTTCCGTATTTGTACTTTTATTCTTAGTAAGAACCCATGCAATGGGGCGTGGTACCACTGTTTGTGTAAGCAGGTGGTAGCGCTGGTTTTGGCTTAATTCATTAAAGTTAAGCTGCATGTGGTGGCTTTGCTTTGTTAAACAACATAAAGAAGTTTTCGGTCGTTACCTTAGCAATATGCTCAAGCGGTACTTCACGAATGTCAGCAAGGCGCTGGGCTGTGTGGGCTGTGAAGGCAGGCTCACATGTTTTGCCACGCATAGGGACTGGCGCCAAGTAAGGGGCATCAGTTTCAACTAGTAGCAAGTCTTCAGGCACTTTTTTAAAGATTTCACGCAGTTCATCGCTCTTCTTGAAGGTCAGAATACCTGAGGCTGAGAAAAACACGTCATTCTTAATGCCGTATTCAGCTAGCTTGGCTGAGCTTGAGAAACAGTGGAACAACGCCTTATATGGCCCCTCTTCTCGCATTTCGTCCATAATAGCAATGGTGTCATCGTCAGCATCACGGCTATGGATAATCACAGGTAGGTCAAGCTTACGTGCGGCACGAATATGCTTTTTAAAGCTTTCAATTTGCTCGTCACGTGGGGCATTCTCGTAAAAGTAATCAAGGCCTGTTTCACCAATACCAATAACTTTAGGGTGTTGCGCAGCTTCAAGAATTTCAGCTTCGTCAACAATGTCCTTATCAGCGTGGTGTGGGTGAATACCAAATGAACAGTACACATTGGGGTACATATCAGCCAGGGCTGAAATTACCGGAAAGTCCTTACGTTCGGTGCAAATGGTTTGCAGCACTTTAATGCCAGCGGCATCAGCACGCTGCAAAACTTCATCTACCGTTGGGTAAAGGCGTTCATCGTCTAGGTGACAGTGTGAATCAACAAGCATCATGTTACGCGGCTTCCTCTTTCATGTAGCGCATAAATACGCCTTCTGGCTTATCAAGTTTGGCGCCAGTTTCTAGTAGTGGTGTGCCTTTACGTAGGTCTGCAAAGGTTTTGCCTTTAAAACCAACTTGCGCTTGTAGCTTAGGGGCGCTGTTCGGCAAGAATGGCTCAACCAATAGGCTAATTGGGCAGAAGGCTTCCATTAGTACGCGTAGTACTTGGCCCATGCGCTCTGGGTTTTCTTTTTTCAGGCTCCATGGTTGTTGGTTATCCATGTACTTGTTAGCGGCACGAACAACATTCCAAACAACGTCTAGCGCTTTATGGAACTCTAGCTTTTCAATGTGGGCTAGGTATTCGTCAACAAACTCAGGGCCAACGTGGTTCAAGAACTCTTGATCTTCAGATGTTAGCTCGCCCAAGTCAGGGGTTTGACCTTCACAGTTTTTAAAGACCATTGAAAGCACACGCTGGAATAAGTTACCCAAATCGTTTGAAAGGTCTGTGTTAATACGGCTAATCAGGCGGTCTTTTGAAAAGTCACCATCTTGACCGAATGAAACATCACGCAGCATGTAGTAACGCAGTTGATCAATGCCGAAGGTTTCGGTCATTTCAACAGGGTCAATCACGTTGCCTTTTGATTTACTCATCTTTTGGCCATCAGCCACCCAAAAACCATGGGCGTAAACTTGCTTAGGCAGTGGTACTTCAGCGGCCATCAGCATGGCTGGCCAGTAAATAGCGTGGAACTTCAGAATATCTTTACCGATAACGTGCACGGCTTCTTGGAAGTAATCAGCCCAATCAGCACTTTCAGGCCAACCAAGGGCTGAAAGGTAGTTTGTTAAGGCATCAACCCAAACATACATCACGTGTTTATCGTCGTTTGGAACAGGCACACCCCAGTTGAATGTTGAGCGTGAGATTGAAAGATCGCGCAGGCCTGACTTCACAAAGGCAATAACCTCGTTCTTGCGGCTTTCAGGCTGAATAAACTCAGGGTGTTTTTCATAGTAAGCCAGCAGCTTATCGCCAAAGGCTGAAAGCTTGAAATAGTATGACTCCTCTTCCACCCACTCAACTGGGTGGCCACTGTCTGGGCTTTTACCGTCAACAAGCTCTTCTTCTGTGTAGTAGCTTTCGTCGGGCACACTGTACCAGCCAGCATAAGTATCTTTGTAAATAAAGCCAGCATCGTTCAGCTTGTTCCACATAGCAGTGGCAGCAGCTTCGTGGCGAGGCTCAGTCGTACGGATAAAGTCATCGTTGCTTAGGGTTACGATATCTTCAAGCGCACGGAATTGCTCTGACATTTTGTCAACGTATTGCTGCGGTGTTAGGCCTTCGTTTTCAGCAGCACGTTGCAGCTTAAGGCCATGTTCGTCAGTACCTGTAAGGAATTTGGTATCACGGCCATCAAGGCGCATAGCACGGGCGTAAACGTCGCACGCAACGCTGGTGTAGGCGCTACCGATGTGTGGTTTACCGCTTGGGTAGTAAATTGGGGTTGTAATATAAGCTTTGTTAGACATGCGACTTCGTCCTTTTACTATACTGTGCTTGATGATTATGCGTGCAGCGTTTGCTGCAGATCTTGTAAAACTTTTTCCATAGCCAGTTGGGCTGTTAGGTTATAAACCGATTGGTCAGCGGCAACGGCTTGTGCACGTTGGTGGCAGCGGCTCCATTTAAGGCCATCTGTGCGCCCTTCTGTTACGCTTTTACGTGCTTCTTGGGCAATGTACCAAAGCAGGCTTTCAAAGGCAACGCTTGGCGCAGGGGCAGCTTTTAAAAGTTGCTCGGCGGTTTGGCTCACATCAAAGCGGCCTTTGTTTTGGAAGATTGAATTTAGTTGCTCAACCGTATCGGTGCTGGCTTTGTTTGAGAGCTCAGTCGCAATACCAGGCGCACCTTCAGCCATTGAGATTGCAGCTTCAGTAGTTTCAGCCCCTTGGCTTGAAAGTACCTTTTGCATGTTCTCAGGGTTCAGAGCCGATAAGCGGAACTTACGACAGCGCGAGATAATGGTCGGCAATAGTTTTGATGGCGCGTGGCTAATCAAAATAAGAACTGTTTGGCCTTGAGGTTCTTCAAGGGTTTTAAGCAAGGCGTTAGCGGCAGCTGTGTTCATGTCGTCAGCGGCGTCAATAATAACTACACGCCAGCCTTCGTCAGCCATGGCAAGTTTAGCATTTACGCTACGCACTTGTTCAACTGTGATAAAGCTTTTTTCACGCTCAATAACCTGATACCCACCATAAGCGCCATGCTCCATTACAGGTGCATTAGGTGATGATTCATCGTAACGTACCTTGGTTGCATCAGCAGCGGCACCACAGCACAGCATCCAGCCAATGTTTTCAGCAAGGAGGCGCTTGCCCACACCTTTAGGGCCATAAAGCAAAATGCCGTGGGGCATTTTATGATTATCATAAAGTTGACGAATCAGTGCTTGTTGGTCTTCATGGCCAATCAAAGCAGCTGGTTTATATAGGACGGGAGCATCATCAGCCATAGTTATGCGGCTTTCTCCTGAAGGTATTGGAACAAGGCGTTTTTAACGCGCTCGTGCACTTCTTCAATCGTACCGTTGGCATCAATCACACGGCAGCGCTGTGGGTTCTTCTTAGCAATCTTTAAAAAGCCTTGGCGTACACGCTCGTGGAATGAGTCTTCAATGGTTTCAAAACGGTTTTCAAACATGTTTTCTTGGCGACCACGGGCACGGTAAAGGCCATCTTCAGTTGGCATATCCAGAACAAACGTAAGGTCTGGCCAAGTGTCTTTCACGACGATGTTTGATACATACTCAAGAACGTCATAAGGCATGCCACGCCCCTCGCCTTGATAAACGTGGGTAGAATCAGCAAAGCGATCACAGATAATCCAGCGGCCGTTTTTAAGCTCTGGTCGAATCACTTCGCGTAGGTGTTCATTACGGGCTGCTGAGTATAGCAAAGTTTCAGAAAGGCCGTCCCAACGGTCGGCGTCGCCTTCAACAAGCATTTTGCGCAAAGCCAATGCATTGTCACAGCCGCCTGGTTCGCGGGTCATCACGACTTGTAGGCCTGACTTTTCTAAAAACTCACGAAATACGCGGATTTGCGTTGATTTACCAACGCCTTCGCCACCTTCGAAGGTAATAAAAAGCGGTCTAGATTTGGTGAGAAGCTCCACAAGGCCCCCTTTATGCGTTTGCTGTTAGCGAAATTTGTTGCCCTTAATTAAACAACGAGCGCTTCGCCTTTTCCAGCATTTTCGCAAAAAAGTCTTTCTCGGCGATATCTTCACCCGCTACAAGGTCAACTGTTTTAGGTGCTAGGTCCTTAGTAGTAAATACAACTACGCCAATTTTATCGCCCTTTTTAAGTGGGGCTTCAATGGTTTCGTTTAGCTTAATTTCTTGCTGCATCTCTTGCTTTTGGTCAAAGCTTAGCAGCCATTTGCCAGTTTCGGCGGCTACAGCAGCAACGCTTTCTTTGGCACCGTACTGAACTTCAGCATCAGTTACACGCTCGCCTTCAGTGGTTACATCATAAGTTTTGTAACGGCCCCATGCCCATGATAGGCCTTTTAGAGCTTCTGATTCACGTGCTTTCATGCTGTCAGTACCAAGGATAACTGAAACAAAGCGTTCGCCATCACGCTCGCCTGAGGCCACAAGGTGGTAGCCTGACTCTTCGGTATGGCCAGTTTTAATACCATCAACGCCCACGTTACGACGCAGCAAACCGTTACGGTTAGGCTGTGTAATACCGCTGTATGTGAAGCTGCGTACACCAAAGAAGTGGTAGTACTCAGGGAAATCATTAATCAGTGCACTTGCAAGACGGAACATATCGTGCGCAGAAGTTACGTGGCCTTCCATTGGCCAGCCGCTTGCGTTCAAGAAGTTGGTGTCGTTCATGCCAAGCTCGTGGGCTTTAGCGGTCATCATCTGTGCGAAAGCTTCTTCAGTACCGCCTAAGCGCTCGGCTACAACGATACATGCATCGTTACCTGATGATACGGCAATACCCTTAATAAGGTCTTCAACCTTCACCATCTTGCCAACTTCGATAAACATCTTCGAGCCGCCCTTACGCCACGCTTTTTCGCTAACCAAAATTTCGCTATCCATAGTTAGTTCGCCGCGGTCTAGGGCGCTGAACAACATGTATAGGGTCATCATTTTAGTTAGACTTGCAGGCTGCAAAATAGTTTCGCTGTTGTGTTTTAGGAGCAAACGGCCACTTGCAGGGTCGCCAACGGCGTAGGCTTCGGCCTTAAGTTCAAAGGCGTTAGCAGCAAATGGGGTTGCAATTACAGCGGCACAGGCAGTCGCAAGTAGGGCTTTTTTAAACATGATAAATCTCTATTTGTAGTCGTTTTGGTCGTTATTAAATTGGGTTTAGTCAATCGCAATAATTGCTTCTTTGTACCCCTCATGAATCAATCTGGCAAGTACTTGGTCAGCAATATCAACAGTCTCTAGTGGGCCTACACGTACACGGTAGAACAAGCGGCCGTTTGAGTTTACTTCCATAATGCGAACGTTGTTGTAAATCTTGTTCAGATCAGCCATTTGGCGTTCAGCATTCACACGGTCAGAAAACGCACCCGTTTGCACATATACTGGTACGTGCAGGGTTTTAGCGTCAGATGTAATAACCTCTTCAACCTCTGGGGTTGCTTTAATCATTTCTTCTTCAACTTCTGGGCTTGATGGTGTTCTTAGGTTCGGCACCGGTGTTGTGGCGGCGTCTTTATCGTCTTCAGCGGCAACACGGCGGGTAAAGCTACCTTCAATCACACGGCTGCGTGTTGGTTGCTCTGCGTCACGTGCGGCAAGCATTGTTGGCCGCAGTGGGCTGCCATCTGTTGGCATGGCTTCAACTAGCACAGGTACAGTCCCCTGTTGGTCAAAACCAAGAGCCTTTGCACCAGCGTATGACATATCAATCAAGCGGCCACGTACAAATGGGCCTCGGTCGTTCACACGCACCATAATGCTGCGGCTGTTTTCAAGGTTGGTTACACGTACCCAAGTTGGCAGTGGCAAAGTGGTGTGTGCTGCCGTAAAGGCATACATGTTATAAGTTTCGCCGTTGGCTGTTGGTTTACGGTGGAACTCGTCACCGTACCATGAGGCAATCCCCTTCTCGCGGTAGCCTTCTGATGAACGCAGTGGGTAGTACGTTTTGCCCATAATCTTGTAAGGGTTACCGTATTTACGTTTACCTGTAATCGGCGGGGCTGAGTTTGGCGCAGGCTCGTAAGAGATACGCTGTGCAAAATGATGACCCAACGGCAAGCTAGAACACCCCGAAACAACAATAGCTGTACCAAACAGTAGGCCAGCTGCCGTTGCTTGAATAACTGAAGAAGGGATTTTAACCATTAAAGCATGCCTCCGTCTCGCTGGGCGATAGCATCAGCCAAAGCGTTGGCACTAAATGCAAAGTAACTTGAGCGGTTCCAATCAAGCACCGTATCAAAGTTGTTGTAAACAAGGTAAGCCGTCTGGCTTGGGCCGTTCGGGATGTACAAGCGGGCCTTTTCAGTATCAGCTACTTTAAAGCCACCTTTAGCTGCAACAATACCAATCTTCTTCCATTCAGCAACGCTCTTACGGCCAGTTAGGCCACGCTCGCTTAGTTTTAGTGGCGGTAGAATTTTACTTAGCACCACACGTTGGCCCCAAGCTTGGTTGGTTTTCCAGCCATGGGTTTTAAGGTAGTTTGCGGCTGAGGCAAAAACGTCAGCCTCGTTGGTCCAGATGTTCTTTTTACCGTCGCCGTCACCATCTGCTGCATAAGCAAGGAAGCTGGTTGGCATAAACTGGCATTGGCCCATTGCCCCTGCCCATGAGCCTTTAAGCTCGGTTGGTTCAATATGGCCTTCTTGTAGAATACGCATGGCGGCAAAAAGCTCGCGCTTAAAGAAGTCCTTACGGTGTGAATCAAACGTCAGTGTTGCAAGGCTACGTGCAATGCTGTGGCGGCCTGCCCATTTGCCGAAGTAACTTTCGATACCCCAAAGTGCAACGATAATCTCAGGTGATACGCCTGATTTTGCACTAATCTCTTCTAGTTTGTCTTTGTGTTGGGCGTATAGCTCACGGCCCTTTTTAATGCGTGCGTCTGAAAGCATTGACGATGTGTATTTTTCAAACGTCATTACAGACTCGGGCTGGTTTTGCAATTTGGTAATGGCTTTTTCATCAATCGAAAAATCATCACCCACAGCCGTACGGAACAATTGAGGGTTAATCCCCTCTTGCTGCATCTCTTGCTCAAGTGTTTTTAGGTGGTTTGCAAAGTCTTGCTTGCGGTCAGCAAAGGCTGGGCTTGCAAATAAACTGATTGAAAGTGCGCTAGTTAGCGCAAGTGTGCTTAAAATTTGGGCAGATTTAGCAACTTTTGAGGGCATAATTTTTCTCCATTTATTGGGAGTAATCCTAGCAAATGTGGGGACTTATTTGAAGCTACGTTGTTCAAACTGTTGCGGTATCGCAAAGGGGGTGTGTTTTTTTTGTACGACAATTCCCAAAATGTGGTAAAACCCCAGTGTAATAATAAGGAGTACAGCCAAATGTCTTCAGCTAATCATTACAAACTTAATAAACTTGTACGTGATAAATCTGTTCAACGAATGGAAAACGAAGGCGCCCTTGTTATGTGGCGAGAGCTTGAGCAACCTCAGCGCATCCCTCACCTTCTTAAAAAACTCCACGAAGAACAGCTTGAAGTTCAGTCAGCCTTTTCAATGGGTGACAAAAAGAACATGACCAACGAACTATCAGACCTGATGGACGTTATTACAGCTTTGGCCGATGCAGCTGACATTAAAATGGAAGAAGTTATGGCCTCAAGCGAAGATAAAAAGCGCACACGTGGTGGTTTTGGTCGCGGTATTTATGTTGATAAAATCATTTGCCCTGAAGGTAGTACCTTTGATGTGTACTGCGCACGTGACCCAGAGAAATACCCTCTAACGAACTAACGTTCAGAGGAATGTAAGTTTATTAGGCCTTCGCGATAGACTCGTAGAAGGCCTTTTTCTTATCCTCATTCCACTCGTAATCAATCAGCGGGTTACGAGTATTGTCTTGCCCCATAAATGGTATCTTAGAAGCACTGAGGCGAATAAACGTACGGTACTCAGCTTTTGTAGCTACACCTGTTTGGTGTGGGCAGTAAGCATTGAGTAGGTGCAGGTTATAAGGCGCAGGCTCAAACGTTGGGGCGTCAATGCACTGGGCATGAAGATCCGCAAAGAACTGCTTTTTACTATCACTCAGTTGGCCGGGCTCAATAGCCTTTTTATAGAATATCGTCGGGATAGCATTGGTCAGCGCAATCTGATGTTGGATTGTCTGCGGTACAATACTCGCCTTTTGAAAGCCATCCACATGAATGCCCCCACGGCGCTGTGCTGTATTAGGTGCCACGTGTGACTGCTGAATGGTTAGGTAAATATAGCAATCGTCCCAATCGGGGTTTACGGCCTTCTCTGCTTCAAGGATTTGCGTCAGCACTTTACCAAAGTTTGCCCAGACTGATGCGGGCACATGGTATGGCTTCTGCGGAAACTTAATAGGCATATCCTCAATATACAAACCATCATCATAGAAGCTTGCTTCTGTCGGGCTGCTTTGGATAACCATATCTTCAAGCGCTGGGGTTTCAAGCTTTGCATTAAGTTTAGCGGGTACATCAAGGGCTTGTGGGTCACACGTTTCACCCAGCATGGCAGGTAAGCGGCTTTTATTGAATGCGGTAAGGTCCCAGGTTTGGGTAAGTTCGGTGCGAATATCATCTAGGTGAGGCATTTGGGCTTTCCTTGGTTGCTTAAGCTAAGCATCAATTACGCATAAGTTTAACAAATTAAATGCCGCTATGCCTTTATAAAAGAGTATGCTTAATAAAAATAACTTACACGAGCTTATGCCCCATGCGCCTGATTATTAAAACCTTCACCTATTCTATTTGCCACTTAACGGCGGCTATCGCTATTGCTTATGCCATTACAGGCAACATTTGGATTGCCCTAAGCATCGGTATTATTGAGCCTATTGCCCAAGTGTTTGTGTTTGCTGGGCATGACTGGCTGTGGGAACGTGGGCCGCTAAAACTTACTTTGCGCTAAGATCGTATATCGGCCTAAAGCTTACAAACACAAAAAAGCCTCCCCGTTAAGGGAGGCTTTTTCATTTCGTTATTTCAGGCGTCAAACCAACGCATTGACGCGCTTCTCAAGCAAGAGAAAGCGTGCATTGACCTTGGCTTTGTCCTTGTTCGGCATCGCATGGGTTGCCATAGCAACGGGGTTGATACCGTCACCTTTGTTGATGCCATCAAACTGGCTGCCGGTAAGGTCAACCTCGGTGCCGCAGGGCAGCAGGTTCCAGTAATGGCCAACACCGTCAACCTTGGCAAAAAGGATGATGCCGCCCAGCTTTTGCTGCACCACGTAGGATGCGGCATTGCAGTGGTTATGCAAGGGGCAAATGTTGGGGTCATAGTCGTTGTTGTAAGCCGTATCGGCTGCGGCTGCTTGCACAATCTTGGCACGTAGCGCCTGCACAACTGCATAATCCACAGCTTTGGGCAGCGGCTTGCGGTTGATGCGCCGATCAACAAGGCGAATACACTCACCCATGGGGTAAGCGGTCGACTTGCCAAGCTTTACTGTGGGCAAGCCTTGGCCGCCCTGGTTTGCAATAATTTCAGCGAGGCGTGCTTTCATGCGGCGCCCTGCATTGGGGGTACGTAAAGTGAAGGGTTTCATTTTATCGGTCCTGTCGTCAGGTATGTGAAAAACAGAGGAAAGAGAAGAAGATATGTAATATTGTTTGCAAAATTAGTTGAGTGGCCGCCCCTTGTCAACAACCACGGCAGTATTTATTAAAAGCCAATACCCTGTTTGGGCATATCATGCTAATGTATGGCCACTTAACAATGTGTTTAACTATAGAATCATAAAGACCTACAAAAATGACCCTGCTTATTTTTTACCTGATGCTTGCAATTGGTGTTTCATTCATTTGCTCAATCTCTGAAGCTGTAATGCTTTCATTGCGCCCTTCATACATTACAATGCTTGAACAAAAGAACGCCCAAAAGGCAGCACTTCTTAAAAAGCTTTCTGGCAACCTTGACCGCCCACTTGCGGCTATCCTAACAGCAAACACTATTGCCCACACCGTGGGTGCTGCTGGCGTAGGTGCGCAGGCTGCTGTTGTATTTGGTAACGAATACCTGGGGTTAACCTCAGCCGTCCTAACATTGTTGATTCTTATTTTCTCTGAGATTATTCCTAAAACCATTGGTGCCACCTACTGGCAGGCACTAGCCCCTACCTTTGGCGTATTGGTAAATTGGATGACCGTTGGCTTGCTGCCACTTGTTTGGTTGTCTGAGCGTGTTACACGCTTAATCTCACGTTCTGATACCAGCGTATTCACCTTTAGCCGTGACGAAATGAAAGCCATGGTTAAAATTGGCGAGCAAGAAGGCCTGCTGGACCCGAAAGAATCTAAGATTGTTTCAAACCTGATGAAGCTCCATAAGATTTCAATCGAAAGCATCATGACGCCGCGCTCGGTTATTTACTCAGCCTCAGCTGACCTAACCGTGAAAGGCTTTTTTGAGCAGCATGCAAACTCGCCCTTCTCACGTATTCCGATTTACACCACCGACCAAGACGAAATGGTGGGCTATGTTCTAAAGACCGATATTCTGCTTGAGCAAGCAAAGGATAACTTTGATGCCAACATTATCGACTATAAGCGTGATTGCATCATGCTGCCGGACTCGCTAACCGCATTCCACGCTTACGAGCGTATGATGCACGAGAAAAGCCATATTGCCCTTGTGGTGGACGAATACGGCACCGTGCGTGGCCTGCTAAGCCTTGAGGATATTGTTGAAACCATCATCGGCCTAGAAATTACCGACGAGATGGACGCCGTTGAAGACATGCAAGCCCTTGCCCACAAGCGCTGGCGTGAACGCATGATTGCCATCGGCCTTGACCCAGATACCTTGAGCCGAGATAAAAAGTAAGGCTCTTTAGGGCCGTACATAATGGCAGTACATAAAAAAAGACACCCATCAGGGTGTCTTTTTTATACTGGCGGAGCGGGTGGGATTCGAACCCACGATAGGCTCTCACCTATGCCGGTTTTCAAGACCGGTGCATTCAACCACTCTGCCACCGCTCCGTTCCAGTGGGTATGTTTTTAATAGTATTTGAGAAAAATATCCATTAGTTTTTTTAATTATCTGCCAAAAAATTGGGAAAAAATTATGCAACTACCATATAAAACAGCATTAATCACGGGCGCAACTAGCGGAATTGGCGAGGCTTTTGCCCGAAAACTGCCGTCTTCAACACATTTGATTTTAACTGGCAGAAATTCTTTAAAACTTCGTGAGCTTCAAGACGAATTACAGACCGAAACCCGAAAAGTAGACATAATTCAGGCCGACCTCGCTCAAAGTGAAGGTATCGAGGACCTACTTATGGCTGTTCAGTCCCATTCAGTTGACCTTTTTATTAACAATGCTGGCCTAGGCCAATACGGTGCACATGCCGACCACACCCTTCAGGCTGAAATGCACATGATTAAAGTTAACGTAGGTGCGGTAACACACCTTTCACACGCCTTATGCCCAACCATGGCTCGTCATAATGGCCCAGCCGCTATGATTGTAGTAGCCAGTGTGGCGGCGTTTATGCCACTGCCCTACTTTGCTACTTACGCAGCAACTAAAACATATGACCTTCACCTTGCTGAGAGCCTAGCTGAAGAATACAAAGGCTCAGGCCTACACATTATGGCGCTATGCCCAGGGCCAACCCGTACCAATTTTGGCGAGCGTTCAGGCATGTCGGGCGATAGCCCAGAAGCAAGCTACATGGATGTGAATGACGTTGTGGACGAATGCCTTAAAGGCCTTGAGCGTAAAAAGCGTGTTGTAGTCCCAGGCTGGCAAAACAAAGTACTGGCACAGCTTCCACGCTTTATGCCACGCCGCTTAGGCAACATGATTGCAGGTATTGTGGTGCAACGCACACGCCCCTCGGCATAACCTTAGGCTTTAAGGGTGTGGTTGCTTTACAAAGCCCCTATAAACCCTTTAAAGTAAAAGAAAACAATAAAGGTTCGCGGATACACTATGTGTTCAATGAAGTACATCAAAACAACTGGCATTCAGCCTGTGACGTTCAACATCATCCTAACACGCGATGGTGATGAGCTTGATTTTGACTTTCCGCCTGCCCCACCTGAAATGATTTCTGAGTTTGGTTTTATCCTAGCAACCGATGAACGCTGTAAAAGTGGCGTTGTTCAGACCGACGAAGAACTTATTACTAATTTAGCCCCTGTACTGGGTAATACATTTAATGGTGACCTTGCTATGCACCCACGCAAGCAAGTTATCATTGCCCTACACGATACGGCCGTTTTGGGCTACCAGCGCCAAACTGTTATCGACCCCCGTATCAGTAACGAAGTGGGCACCTTTTGGCAGATTTACCTAGACCAACGTATTTTCCCTCAGTCTGAAGATGTTGAATGGCAGCAGCTGATGTCTGAAATTATTATCAGCGAACTTAAAGACTCTAACGCCGATGAAAAACTTGCGACAGATATTAAAAACCGTCTGATTGAGCAAGCTAAGGAAAATTTCTAAGAGGGTTACATTCCTCTAAAACTAAAAAACCGGGCAATGCCCGGCTTTTTTATGAGTTCGTCCTCTGGCGGATCACTCAGGTTCAATGTAAACAGCTGTACCCTGAACGGCTACGATAAGCATGTTTTTGTCTTTACCTGAAATTTCACCGTAGTCGATATCAATACCAATAATGGCGTTGCAGTCGGCGTTGCGGGCTTGTTCTTGAATATCTGCAAAAACAGACTCACGCGCTTCGCGTAGTGCACTTTGGAATGCGCCTGAACGACCACCAACAACGTCACGCACTTTAGCAAAGTAATCGCGGAAGATGTTGGTACCCATTACGGCTTCACCAGCTACAAGCGGGCCATAACGGCGAATGCGGTGGCCTTCAATGTAAAAAGTAGTTGTTAAAAGCATAAGTTACCTCGGTTTTTATATTATGAGCTGGCAGCCACTATTAAGTAGTTTTTACATACTTGGCGTGTGCAGCAGAATTGCGAGCATGAAGCATAGTAGCATAACGTATGTCAAAAAGTGTAGACATTGGTCAGCCATGATGGCCCAAAAGTATTTGTTATCGTAAATCAACAGCGCTGGGCGGTCAGCCTTATCTTTTGCGCTTTTACCCTTACCCATTGCTGACCAACCGTATTTATCGGTCACTTGGATTTTTGTAAGGTCAATCAGGTAGTGGATAGCAAAATCAGCAAGAGCAGCAATCATACCAAAGGCCGCAATGTACCAAAGGGGTTTATCGACACCTGTAATGATGAATGGCAGCACAAAACATGGGAATGTAAATAGGCCGTGGTTACCAGCATGAATAAGCCCACCAGGGTGGCCCCATTTGCCTTTGTTGGCGTATTGGTAGTTTGTTTGCAGAATGCCATCAGCTACAAAGTGCTTGATGCAGAAAAACAAACCGCCCCAAAAAATTAGTTGAATACTTACGTCCATGTGCGTCGTTACCTTATTAAATCAATACGAAAACAATAGCATAATTTTATGTCATGTCTGATGTTCTCAGTTTATGTATTCGTTTACAAACTTTATACTGTTGCACGAAGTCCATAAATTAAGGGGTATTACCATGACCGAACATAACATCCGCGTACTTGCACTAGGCCTTATTCAGCGTGCAGATGGCGCCATGTTGCTAAGCCCGGGCTTTGATAGTGTTAAGAACGAGCCTTTTTACCGCCTACTTGGTGGCGGTGTTGAGTTCGGTGAAACAGGCTCTGAGGCTTTGCGCCGCGAGTTTATGGAAGAACTTGGCCTAGAGGTTACAATCAGCCCCCTACTCCTTACAGCTGAAAATATTTTTACCTTTGAAGGTGAGCGTGGCCACCAGATTATGATGATGTATCAATGCGCCTTTACAGATGAAAGTATTTACGAGCAACAAACCGTCCCCCGTATTGACGGTGAACCTGAAGCCGTTTGGCGCACACGGGAAGACATTATGGTCGAACGCGCAAAGCTTTACCCTGCAGAAGTTACTGAGCTTTTGTAAGCCGCAATAGCGCTTGCGTAGAAACATCAATTATCGTATACAACTTATCTAAGTTTATATTCTTCTTTTCTTTTTTCATCTTCACATCTCTTACGGAGACTCTACGTGACGAAACAAACCCTGAGCGCGCTGCTGCGCCTCATCTACCTTCCCTCGCTGGTTATTCCAGTGCTGATGCTGGCTGTGGCCTACCTGTTCGATGTTCAGCCGAGTGTGGCTGTTATCGTTGGTATGATGGCCCTGACGGGCCTTTCGTGCATCTTCGCAACGCCGGCGCAATACAAAGCCGTTAACTGGGATAAAGCACTGCCGAACTACAGCAATGCCTTTCCGCTGATGGCCATGTGCATCGTTCCGATGTGCTACCTGGTGCCGATGCTGGGCGAACCTGCCACCCCCGACAGTGCCTCTGCCTCGCTGGCTATGGTGCTCTATTTCATGCTGACCTTGCTGTTCACCATGGTTACGGGCTTGGTATTCGGCTGGCGCATGTCGAAGCGCTATAAGGCTGAATATGCAGCCTACTGCGCCGAAAAGACTGCCGAAGCCGTCAAGGGCGAGCTTGAGTCGCTCGCTGCAACCCTGCCGCCGATGTACGCAAACTACGTGACGGCCCAGCTGAAGGACGCAACGCCTGCCAAGGTTGCCGAAGTGGCCAAGGCCATTGAGGTGATTCGGGCCGACCTGCCCTATATGCTGAAAGAACGTTAACGAACCAGAAAGACCATCCCTTACGGGGTGGTCTTTTTGTTTGTGGCGCCTGCTGAATTGTTGTATACAAAGAAACAATCTGCTTATCTTCTTCCTTTTCTACCCTTCTTCCTTTACGGAGAGACTACATGCTGAACCCCGGTAAACTTGCCACCGCGCGCAAAATCCTCGGCTGGCCGACGTTCATCGCTGCGATGGGCTACTTCATCGTGCCGCCTTTTGCGGGCATTACCATTCCGCTCACGCTGACGGCCATCATGGTGCCCGTGGCGCTGAGCTATATGTTCTTCAACCTTATCAGCCAGAGCCGCTACCTGACGCACGACAAGCGCCACAAGGAGCCCATGGCCGTGCACATTGCCATGCTGGCGCCAATAATGATTGGCCTGCAGGGTGCGCAATACAGCAGCGCTGGCGAACTTGATGGCCATGCTTTGGTCTTCATGCTGCTGACGCTGGCTATTGCGGCTGTTGCCTTCCCGATTTCGGTCTGGGTGGGGCGCAAGCACAAGCCCGAGTACGAAGAAGTACGCCGCATGCGTGCCGAACGTGCGCTGACGGCCGCCCTCGACAATGTGCAGAGCATGTCGGCCGCAACCCGTGCTGACATTGAAGCCCGCGCGAAGGACGCCTCGACCGATGATCTGGAAAAGATGGCAAAGTCCATCACCAGCACCGCCGAGAACGTGCCCGAGCTGCTGAAGTAACGACAAATGAAAAGACCACCCTTAATTGGGTGGTCTTTTTTGTTTGTGTGCAGGCCCTAGATTTTTGAGGTCCAGCCCATGCTATCAAGGTATTCATCAAAGTAATCAGGTAGCGGTGCTTTGATGGTCATAGCCTTGCCAGTTTCAGGGTGGGCAAAGCTTAGGCGGTATGCATGCAAGAACATGCGTGCTTTGCTGCCGTGTTTAAAGGCATCGCCGCCATATTTTACGTCACCATAAAGCGGTGCACCCATAGTTGAAAAGTGCGCACGAATTTGGTGCGTACGACCAGTCAGCGGTTTGGCTTCAATCAGCTGCATGTGACCTTTACGGGCAAGGCGCTTGTAAGCGGTTGAGGCTTCATCACCCGTCATGCCTTCTTTGTTGTTTTTAACCGCGCGCACACGCTCGTTACCAGTTTCGGCAATGGTGGTTTTTTTCAAGGCAAAGTCAATCACGCCTTCGCTTTCAAGCGGTGCGCCTTGCACCACGGCAAGGTAGGTTTTATCCGTATCACGCTCAGCAAATTGGCTGGCCATGGTAGCCGCAGCTTTACGGCTTAGGGCAAAAACAAGTGTACCTGTTGTGGCTTTATCAAGGCGGTGCACAAGGCGTGGCTTAGCATCTTCAACAAGGGCAACCATCAAACGGTCAAGGCTACGGGTGTGGCCTGAACCTGCTTGTACAGGTAAGCCTGCTGGTTTGTTGATAATCAGCAGGTGCTCATCTTGGAAAAGTATTAGCCCCTTCAACCACTTACGCTCGGCAGGGGTAAGGGTAATAAGCCCCTCTTCGTTGTTTTCTGCATCGGCTTGCTGCGCCAAAGCAGGCGGGAACTTTACAACCTGACCAACTTCAATACGCTCATTGCCTTTAACACGCTTACCATCCAAGCGGATTTGTCCTTTACGGCAAAGCTTGTTTACCGCTGTAAAGTTAAGCTGTGGGAACATATGCAACAAAGCTTTATCAATGCGTTGGCCCGCATCTTCATCTTTAAAGGTATATGTGTTTGTTGTGTTTGTGCTTTCGCTCATACTTAAACCTATTTATTAAGTTTTAGACGCAGAGTATTAAAATAACTCATACGTTTAATCATTTCTCGTTCAAATCCACGTTCAACTGGCTTGTAAAATGATGGGCGATTAACGCCATCGGGGAAGTAATTCTGCCCAGAAAAGCCATGGGGTGTATCGTGATCGTATGCGTAACCGTCGCCGTAGCCTTCGGCGGCCATAAGTTTGGTGGGCGCATTTAAAATATGCTTCGGCGGTGACATATGCCCCTGCTGTGCGGCCATGCGCTTTGCCTGTTTAAATGCCATATACAGGCTATTTGATTTTGGCGCTAGCGCTAAATACACAGCAACCTCAGCCAATGCAAGTTCGCCCTCGGGCGTGCCCAGGGTTTGGAAGGCTGCAAGCCCTTGTTGTGCCTTACCCAAGGCGTCAGGGTCGGCAAGGCCAATATCTTCAGAGGCCATGCGCACAAGGCGGCGGGCAAGGTAAAGTGGGTCTTCGCCCCCTTCTAGCATGCGGCAAAGCCAGTATAGTGCAGCGTCAGGGTCTGACCCGCGGATTGACTTATGCAGGGCTGAAATCAGATTATAGTGCCCATCACCGCTTTTATCGTAATGTGCCATACGCTTTTGCAGCAGGTCAGCCAGTTGTTCGGCGTTTAACGGGCTTTTAGGGTTTGCACTGTTATAGATGCTTTCAGCCATGGTCAGCAAATAACGGCCATCGCCTTGGGCATTGTGAATCAGAGCCTTACGGGCGTCATCAGTTAGTGGGATTGGCCCCTGCTCAGCTTCGGCACGTTTGAGGATACTCTCAAGCGAGGCTTCATCCAGCATTTTAAGGGTCAGCACTTGGCAACGTGATAGCAGCGCATTGTTCAATGAAAACGATGGGTTTTCAGTGGTTGCGCCTACCAGCACAATGGTGCCGTCTTCTACAAATGGTAAGAAGGCATCTTGCTGGGTTTTGTTAAAGCGGTGAATCTCATCCACAAACAATACTGTGGGGATAGACGGCATAAGGTCGGTGCCATTGTCCTTACGGTCTTTTGCAGCGGTAACAACCTTTTTAATATCAGCAATACCGCTAAATACGGCGCTGATTTGCTCAAACTTGGCGCCAAAGGCTGCGGCATATAAACGGGCAAGTGTTGTTTTGCCTGTCCCCGGAGGGCCCCAAAAGATAATTGAAGCTGGGCGGCCAGATGAAATCGTCTGGCGTAAAAAGCCACCTTCTTTAAGCAGGTGCTCATGGCCAAAAACTTCATCCAGCTTTTGCGGACGAAGCTTATCGGCTAATGGCGTCATATGATTTGTCATCTGCTTAGTGGCTTGCATTATGTACGAATAACCGTGCGGTAGATGCGCCCTTGGCGTGTGTAAACAACATGCCATGTGCGGCTGCGGTGGTTAACCAGTGATACCTCAAGGTCTTTCATTGTATGAATCTCAAGGTCATTAAGTTTTTGAATCACATCACCCGGCATAAGGCCTAGGTTCGCCCCACGTGTTGGCACCTGAAGAATTGCCACGCCTTTGGCGTTGAAGTTCATGTTAAGTTCAGCCGCAAGCGCTGGGTTAAGTTCTTCCACAATAAAGCCTGACAAAATGTGGCGGCCTTCAAGTGTCTTCTGGCTTGATTTATCACGCTTTGGTGGTTCAACAAGGCGCACAGTAAGGCCCACCTCTTCACCTGCACGACTTACAATAATTGGGATAGGCTGACCAATTGGTGAAGTTAGCACACGGCTTAGCAACATATCAGTGTTGCGAATGGTTACGCCGTTGTAGCCAATAATAATATCACCCACTTGTAGGCCTGCGCGGTTTGCGGGGCTACCGTTTGCAATTTCGTTAATTAGCACACCATGTGGGTGATTCAGCTCAAGCTTATCAGCAAGAAGTTGCGTTACGTCTTGGCCAGTCGCACCAAACCAACCGCGGCGCACTTCGCCCGTGGCAATAACACTTTGCACAATGTTTTTAATGGCGTTTGCCGGAATAGC
This sequence comes from Proteobacteria bacterium UBA6503, assembly GCA_002436405.1. GTDB lineage: Bacteria > Pseudomonadota > Alphaproteobacteria > UBA1280 > UBA6503 > UBA6503. The sequence continues at coordinate 425,349 of DJLZ01000005.1, read as the reverse complement.
AAAACCAATACCGTTTGAGCCACCACTACGGGTAAAGATAGCGCTGTTAATACCAATCACCTTACCAGTAGAGTCAACCAACGCACCGCCTGAGTTACCTGGGTTAATAGCGGCATCCGTCTGAATAAAATCACCAGGGCCCGCATTACCAACGTTACCACGGCCAAGGGCTGAAACAATACCCATGCTCACACTTTGGCCCACACCAAATGGGTTACCAATGGCAAGTACAACATCACCTACTTCAAGAGCATCTGAGTTACCAAGGGTAGCAAACGGTAGTTGCTCACCCTCGGTATCAATTTTCATAATGGCGATATCAAGCTCACGGTCGCCATCGATGTAAACGGCGTTGTATTCGCGCCCGTTAGCGAGTGAAATCAAAATTTGCTGCGCTTCAGCCACCACGTGGTAGTTGGTTACAAACAAACCGTCTTTACGCAAAATCACGCCTGAACCTAGAGAACGCTCAACACGGTCTTGTGTTACACCGGGGATAGAATTCCCAAAGAACATTTGGAAGAATGGGTCATTTGCAAAGGGTGATACCTGCTGGCGCACAACCTTTTTGGTTGAGATGTTTACAACCGCAGGGGCAACATCTTTTACGGCAGGTGCAAAGCTCGTACGCACACCCATCATGTCTTTAGGGGCGTTTTGGGCATGTGCCGCTGTGGCACATGTCAGCATTAGTAGACTTACTAAAAGCGTACGCATTGCAGTATCCTTTTTATTTTTCTTTCGTTGCGGCCTTAATGGCAGCTTCGGCTGTTTCTAGCTTCTTGTTCACTTCTTCAGAGGCCATATGCATAAAGGCTTCAGGGCCTTCAATCGTTAGGCGCCCTTCATTGTTACGAACAAGTTTAAACTGGTCAAGGGTACCAAGTGCACCCGGGTCAAGAATTTGCGCCAGTTGGAATAAGCTCCCCACGGCTTTACATTCGGCAATTTGGTCATCACACAAAAAGTGTGACGCTTGAGCACGAATACTCTCAGTAAGCTCAGAGTCATGGCAGAAGTATGCCGTAGTGGCCAGCTTCATACGCATTTTGTGGTTAGCACCCACATAAGCACCACCAAGTACGTGGTTAAATTGGCTGGTGGCACGGTAAAGGGCTTGTTCACGCCAGCCAGTTTCAGCAAACAAAGCAGCCACCTCAAGGTAACGTTTATTACTTTCAGGGAAGAGGTGCGCACACCAGCTTGCAAGCTTACGACCGTATGAGGCCCCTCGCCCTTGGCGGTGCGCAAGTTCAAGCGCAAAGGCTTTAAGCGGATCACGTGATACCGGGCATGACGCCATTTGTGAGAATAATACACCCTCACGGATACCAAAGGTCGCAAAGCGGACGTTATCAATATTCTCAAGTTCAAGGAGTGCACATAGCGCTGCTGCACGGTATGGCAAAACATCCTTATAAGCTTTAGAGATGTTTTGTACACGAACACCCATGTCTTCGCCGTTAATCAGCTTTTGGCAAAACTCAATACCCGTTTCAGGCGGTAGGTTATAGTCGTGTGTAATCTCAAGTGGGTAATCAAAGGCGGCCATATGCAAACGCGCAATTGAGCGCATACCCGAACCAATAGCAACAATGCTGTTACCCGGTAGGTCTTTAAGCCAGTCAATCTTCTGGATTTCTTTAACCAGAATTTCCTTCGCTTTTACAGGATTGTCACCTGAGAGTGCCTTGAGGCTCAGCACACCAAGTGGCAAACTTGTGAAATGCTTTTGCGATGTATCTGAAAGTTCAAGAGAACCACCACCAAGGTCAATCACCACGCCTTTGGCATCAGGGATACTGGCCATAGCGCCTGTGGTTGCAAGGTGGGCTTCAGCCTCACCGCTTAGGATATGAATGCGGCCGCCAATTTTGCGTTCAGCTTGCTGCACAAAGTCTTTCCCGTTTTGGGCTTCACGTACAGCGCTAGTTGCAAACACAACCATGTGGCTGCACTGGGTTTGGCGGGCTGTCCAAATAAACCATTCAAGCGCGGCCATCACACGGTCAATCTTGGTTTGCTCAAGGTTAAACTCGCCCTCGCCTTTGTTTTCGGCAAAGGCTGCCCAAATCTTTTGGTTTAAAATAAGGAATGGGTAACCTTGAACATCATCATAAATAACAAGACGTACACTGCTTGAGCCAATATCAATCACAGCCATACGGCCGCTTTCAATACGTGGGGCTTTAGGGTCGCAGTATGCGAGTGAATCAAGAATTTGCATGAGCATCGCCTTCATTGTCGTGGCCTTGTAGTTGGGTGACCACTTGTTTCACTAATGGAATGGTTACAGCACGTTTTTCGGTAAGTGATGCTTCATCAATCTTACCCATCAAACCTTCAAGCTTACGGGGTGAACGTTCAGCACGGCGCAGTAAGTAGCGCACAACGGCGGCATCAATTTGCAGCTGGCGGTCAGCGGCAAACTTAACCAATAGCAGTTCTAGCTGGTGGCTATCAGGCAATGCCATTTTAACGTGGTTAAGGGTTTTCAGGCGTGATGTTAAATCAGGCAAACCTTCAAGCTGATCAGCCCCATGGCGCCCTGCCAAAATAATCAACCCACGGCCCGCCATCAGGTGGTTGTATAGGTGGAACAGCTTTTCTTGTTCGTCACGGGTGGCCTCATCGACCATATCCACCACGGCGCATGATAGCTGCGTTGGGTCTTCAGGCAGTGTTTTAGGAGTATGGACTGGTACGCCTAGGCGCTCGGCTGCTAAATGCAGCAAATGGCTTTTACCGCAGCCTTCTGGGCCATGGATGAACAGTCCGCCACTGCCACTAGTCAGAGCCTGCTCAATAGCGTTTAGGGCCATGGCATTGCAGCTCATCGGCATAAAGTCGGCAGCGTCAAACTTGGTTTGACGTGGAAAATCCAACAATAGCTGTTTGCTACTAGTAATCATACCCTACGTGCTCTTCTTCAATTTGTTGCTGTGGCGCTTTAAAGAATGATGGACTCTCTGGTTTAGGGCCATACGCTGTTGTGTTTGCTTCGACTGAGCCTAGGTCAACAACCCAGTGTGTGCCCCAGTTAAGGAGTGACACTTGTTGCTCGGCGGCAAGGGTTTGTAGTTTTTCAGGTGTGCCGTAGTAGTTTACTTGGAATACTGATTGCTCTTTTGAAACAGCACGCAGAAGAACATCGTTCACAATAGCCACGCCTGATAGTTTTTTACGCAGTCCTTCAAGGGCTTGTAGGTCACCGACCTTGTAGTGCACAAGCAAACGGCCTGGTTTATCAAGCTCAACCACGTATAGTTTACGCCAAGCTTCTTCTAAGGCTTTAATCGCTTCTTCAGCTACCTGGGTCATGGCAGCGTCTAGGCCTTCATCGCTTTTAAGGGGAAGTTGTAGGTATTGTGGTTCTACGTTTTCGCCGTGCCACGTAAGGTCAAGTAGTGCTTCACGCTGGCCATCAAGCATGCCCATTTTAAAGCGGGCAACAACAGCCACTGGGGCATCGTAACGTTTCGCTACTTCCTGAATCATATCAGAAGCGCCAAAGGCCACCATTTCAGGGGTAAGCATCATCATTTCTTGTGGGTCACCAAGTGGCAACACAAAACGTACGAGGTTTGACTTTTTAGCCGCCTCTTCTAGCTTTACACGCCACGGGTTGGTTTCTTCCCATAGGAGGCTCGACATTTGAAGTTCAAGCAGTGGTAACAACAAAACGGTGCCTGCACCAACTTCGGTAAAGGCTACTGAGTATTGCTTGAGCAAGTTACGAATGTAAGCTCGGTTAAACTCAAGCTTAAAGGCGGCGCGGTATTGGGGGATTGTGCTTTCTTCAAGCAGGTCGTACTGCTCAAGCACTTGGTTGTAATTAGTGTTGGCCAAAATTTCAGGGATTTTTGACGAGGCATTTTGCGAAGCCAAACTACGCAGCAATTGGGCAAAGCCTTCACGTGTTGCTTTTTCAACAGCTTCTTGGCGGGCACGGGCTGAGTTTTGCTCGTCTAGGGTAACCTCGTAACGGTCAATGGTATAAACATCGTTAGCAGCGGTTGCAGTTTGTGGGGCAACCATCTGAAATAAAACAAAAAACAATGCGGTGATGAATACAAATTTAGGGCGCATATTGACTAGCCTATACCGTTTATAAAAATACTCTTACGGCAGTATAAGCATTCTGGTCATAACCTCAACAACAAAACCCCTTAAAACGTATATATACGTTGACAATATTTGGCCGCACTATATGGTTGTTCGGTTATTTTTATCTTCTCACTTTTCTATTTTTAGTTTCATCCCTAGCACCATGAGGCCTGAATGCAAGATATCATTGCTTTTCTGGCAGCACTTCCGCTTGAATGCATTGTGTTGTCAGTGGCGCTATTTTTCATCTATATGATTGCGATAGCGCCTGTCTTTATTGGCATCATTGCCCAGCGTCGGCTGAACGCCGAACGTGACAAACCCGCCCGCCGTGCCGTTTACGAAGATGGCCAGTTTTACGACGTTGAAGATGATAATGACCTTATCGTCCTCGATTATAGTCGTTCGACTGAATGCCTTGTGACGGTCAACCTGCCTTGGGCCGCTGACCCAATCCAGGCACTGGTGCATTTTAAGGTGAGTGATAACCCTGACCGCACTGGCAAAAACTGCCCGAGCAATCAAAACTCGGCCCCGCATGACCAATGGGCAACCAAAAACACTGGTGCTTACGCTGTTTATGTTTACCCCGGTGTGCGGCTGAGCCGCGTGGTGATTCACCTCCACAAAAGTGGTGACCAACTTGAACTTGTTTTTGACCAAGGATGGGAAACTCGGGTGCTATTCCCGCTCCCTTCACGTTAAAAACACATAGCGCTCACATAACGAATAAACAAAAACCGCCAGATAAGTCTGGCGGTTTTTTTAATGCTAAAACGTCTGGAAAATTCTCGTTAAGCCTTTTTCATCCATCGGCCATTTTCAAGGGCAAAGTAACGAAGCTCAGCATCGTCATGCTCTTTGGCTGATTTCCAACGTAGGCGTGCGGCTGCTTTATCAGCTTCAAGCCCGCTAAAAATCTCAAGCACTTCGCCGTAGCCTTCAATGTTTTCGTCGGCACCACTTAGGCGGACCAAAATATCAGCCTTTGAGGGGTTGCCAGCTTCATTGGTTAGGTATAGCTGATGCTCAGATGGGTTAAGGTCGGCAAACTCTTGCTGGTGGCTTGCAGCGTGGGCTGTAAAACCATCAACAGGTGTTTTCCAGATAAGATCAGAAAGTCGGTCCATGCGTGCAACATCTGGGCAGCGAAGTTCAATCCGTTGCCCAAGTTGCAATAGTTTACCTAATAGCTTTGGTAGCTGACCATCCACCTGCCCTGGGGTGGTGGCGTCGGCAACCATGTAAAAGCTAATACGCATAGTCGGCTTACCTCTTAGTTTTCTAGGTAGCGAACGAACAAACGAACACCAAAGCCGTTTGCACCGTCTAGGCCGTTGCTGTTTGAAGCACCGAACACTTTACCTGCCATGGCTACACCTGCAATATCAACGTGTGCCCATGGGGTTTCGCCAACAAACTCTTCAAGGAAGGCAGCAGCTGTGCATGAGCCAGCCGTACGGCCACCGATGTTTGAAAGGTCAGCGTATTCGCTCTTCAGCATTGCGTGGTAGGCTTTGTCAGTTGGCATGCGCCATACAGGCTCGCCCACGCTTTCACCAGCTGCAAGCAACTTAGAAGCCAGTGTGTCGTTGTTTGAGAACAAACCAGCGTAGCGGTTACCCAAAGCAATTGAAATTGCGCCTGTTAGGGTTGCAATGTCTACAACTTCTGAAGGCTTTTCTTTATCGATAACCCAAGCCAAAGCATCACCTAGTACAAGGCGGCCTTCAGCGTCAGTGTTGTTAACTTCAACAGTTAGGCCTTTGTAGCTCTTCACAATGTCAGACGGGCGAGTTGCTGTGGCTGAAATCATGTTTTCAACAGCACCGATAACGCCAATAACGTTTACCTTACTCTTACGCTTAGCAAGGGCGCACATTGTGCCCATTACAGCGGCCGAGCCTGCCATGTCGCTTTTCATGTATTCCATCATGGCAACTTTAATGTTGTAGCCACCTGAATCAAAAGTTACGCCTTTACCAACAAGAGCTTTGTATTTATCGCCCTTCTTGCCACCGTTCCACTTAAGCACAATAAGCTTAGCTTCTTCAGCGGCACCTTCTGCAACTGAGAGCATCATGTCCATGCCTAGTTTCTTAAGTTCTTTCTTGCCCATGATTTTAACGTCTAGGCCAATCTTCTTAAGTTTCTTGGCAGTTTCAGCCATGTAGCTTGGTGTGCAAACGTTCGCTGGGTGGTTTACAAGGTCACGCGCTAGCTCTGAGCCTTCCATAAGGCCTTTAAGCTGCGTAAATTCTTTAGTTACTGATTTGTCATCAGCTAGTACGGTTAGCTTTTTAAACTTACCTTTGTCGTTAGCTGTAAGGTTTGTGCGGTAGTCGTCAAAGCGGTAAATCGCAAGGGCAACACCTTCAGCAAATGCAACAGCAGCTGTTTTTTCGTCAACTGATTTTGTACCTTCAGCGATGAATGTAGCTTCGGCAACACCTTTAGCGGCCAAAGCTTTACCAGCAGCAATACCCGCTGTACGGAATGTGTCTTCTGTGGCTTCTTTTTCGTCGCCCATACCAACTAGCAATAGGCCGTCCATTGTTTTGTGGCCAAGCGCATCAACGTGGTGAGTTTGCTTTAGACCGCCAGTAAAGCGGCTGTTTTTAACAGCTTTCTCAACATCTTTGCTGATGTCTTTCACTTGTTTTGCTGCAACAGAAGCAAGCTTTGCTTTTGAAAAAGTAAGTGCAACAACAGTGTTGGTTAGGTTTGAGGCTTCAATAGGATTGTGGGTAATTTGAAACACAGAGAGAGTCCTTTTAATGATCTTTTGATTATTATTTTGCAGTTTTAGCCTTATAAGATATACCTTTTTACAGAGTTTTTGTCTAATGCTAAGGCATATCGTTAAAGCAAAACATATCGCAGCTTGTGCTTATAAAAGACTGAGGTTAAAGTGACGCCCATGAAAACAATAAGAAAAAACACCCTATTGGCCACAACATCGCTTATTTGCGGGTGTTTTTTTATGGCCCCTCATGCCTTTGCTCAAGCAAAAGATACCTTCGACCTCGAGGCTAACAAAGTTTACTACGAACAAAACGGTGATGTTGTTCGTGCGGTTGGTAAAGTTAAAGTAAGCTCATCTGACCATGGTTCTGTTGAAGCTGATAACATTTACTACTACCCTAAAGAAGACCGCCTCGTCGCCGAAGGCAACATTATCTTCACCTCACCTGAAGGCCTTGTAACCCGCACACACAAAATTGAACTTACTGACGAATTTAAAGCGGGTACCTCTGAAGCATTGAACATTCGCATTGAGAAATACGAAAACGCACACATCAACGCCCAAGGCGCAAGCTTTGAAGGCAACGAAATTCACTTTACAGACGCTGTATACTCAGCTTGTCCAGTCCGCCAAACTTATAACGAAGACGGCAGCCTTAAAAAGGCCGATGCCCCTGTATGGCGTATCCGCAGTAACGATATTAAAGTTGATACTGAAGACGAAACAATTACCTATAACAACATGTGGTTTGATGTTTATGGCACGCCTGTAATGTGGCTGCCTTACCTACGCCACCCAGCAAACCCTGACAAAGCCTACACAGGTATGATGCCACCAAACGTGGGGACTTCAGGTAACCGTGGTCAAGAGGTTACAACCTCATTCTACTGGCGCCAGAACGAACATAACGACGCCGAAATTGAAGCCCGTTACATGACAAAACGTGGCCTACTTTTGAGTGGTGACCAGCGCTTTATTTGGGGCGATAACACAACAGGTGCTTTTGAAGGCGGTGTTATTGATGATGACGAGCTAAATAACACCCGTAGCTATATTGATGGTTCTGTTGAGCATGTATTTGACCCGGGCCAGCGTGCTGGCTTAACAGTTCAGCGTTCATCAGATGATACCTTCTACGATGATTTTTTGCGTAAAAACCCAAACTGGCTAAAGTCGAGCGTTTATGGTGAAGATACCTCAGACAACCACTACCTAGGCATTTCATCGACTTACTACACCGACCAACGTATTAACCGCCCTTCTGCGCAAACACCACAGCCGATGTTAAACCTAACGGCAAATAAAGTGTTTGATATTGCGAACCGCCAAAACGAAGAATACTTTGTAAACTCTAGCTTTGTAACGCTTGAGCGTGAATCAGGCGTAGATATGCGCCGTGGTATTGTTGAAGCAGGCTGGCGTAAACACGTAAACACCCGTGATGGTAGCCTGTTTGATATTCAGGCAAGCGTATTGGGTTCAGCTTATAATATTGATAACAACCCAACGAACGAAACAAACGAGCAGCGCATCCTGCCTGAAGTTTCAGTGATGTGGCAAAAGCCATTCATCTCACCAACGGGTTCACATGTTATTACCCCTATGGCTAAAATTGTTGCCTCACCAACTGGTAACAACCCGAGCGATATTCCGAACGAAGAATCAACTTACGTTGAGGTTGCAGCCACAAACCTATTTAGCAACAACCGCTATGCTGGCCAAGACCGTTTTGAAAATGGCACACGCTTTATTTATGGTCTAGAAAACTCATGGACACGTAACTACAACCGCCAATTTAGTTTGTTTGTGGGTCAAAGCTACCGCCTAAATGGCGATGATAACTTTGCGCAGAACAGTGGTCTTTCAACTGATTTTTCTGACTGGGTAAGCCAAGCCCGTATCCAAACACGTGATGCAAGCCTAAGTACCCGCTTCCGCCTTGATAATAGCAACCTAACGCCACGCCGTATTGATACCATCTTCACTATGGGTCAGCAGACGAATGACTACTTCAGCCTACTTTACACCTACCTTGATGGCGGTAACGAAGAAGTGCAAGCTAATGCACAGATTAAGCTGAATGAAGAATGGAAAATTGGCGGTGCCTGGCAGCACGACCTTAACGGCGGCGGCAAGCTTCTTCGTGCAGAGGGTCGCTTGACATATACGCACTGCTGTTACAAAGTTTCATTTATTGTACGACGTCGTGGTTTTGAAAACCGTAACGTAGAATCATCGACCGATTACCTACTAAGCTTTGACCTGCTTACCCTCGGCCGTAAAGACGAAGAATAGGACACACTTACATGTTTCGTAAACGTTTAGCACCAACAGCCCTAGCCCTTACGCTACTTGCAACAGGTATGGCAACCAGCCCAATGCCAGCGCAAGCTGCCCAACAAATGGTTGACCGTGTAGCGGCTGTAGTAAACGAAGATGTTATCAGCTACCGAGACCTTAAAGACCGTGTAGCCTTCACAATTAAAAACCTACGCACAAACCCTACCGCACAACAGCGTGAAGACGTTGAAGCTGCCCAAATGCAAGACCTTATCGAAGAAGAGCTTTTGCGCCAATACGCAGAAGAGCGTGGCTACGATGTACCTGAAAGCCAAGTTGACTCTGCTATTGCTAATATGGAGCGTGCCAGCAAACAAAACGCTGGGAGCTTTAAAGAATTCTCTGGCAAGTACTATGAGACGGCCCGTGAGCAAGTACGTATGAATGTAATGCGTGAAATGATTGCCGAGCGCGTTTTAAGCCCACGCATTGTTGTGAGTGATGAAGAAGTTAACCGTATGGTTGAAAGCATCATTGCCCGCCAAGACGAACTTGACGAAAAGCAACTGGCTCAGATTTTCATCCCTGTTTCTGATGATTCTAAGGCAGGTGTGGCACGCCGTACCATTGAGCGTTTGCACGCGCAACTGCGCAGTGGCGCCGACTTTGCTGACCTTGCCCGTACCTACTCACGTGATCGCAGCGCTACTGAAGGCGGCGTTATTGGTTGGTTCCGTGGTGGTGAGCTTATCCCTGCAATTGATGAAGCTATTAAACCACTACCTAAAGGTGGTTTTACCGAACCTGTACAATCATCAAATGGTTGGCACCTCTTTAAAGTGATGGATATTCGTGAAGCACCAAAACCAAAGATGGAAGCCACGAAAGAAATCAACATCACGCAGCTTTACGCCCCTGTTGATACCACTTCAGGCACGCCAGCTGCTGTGCAAAATAAAAAGCACATGAAAGAGTTTAAAGATATCGCTGAAGATATTGATTCAGAAGAAGAATTTAAAGTGATGGTAACCGATAAGGTTGCCGAATCACCTCTATACTTCGCCAGCGGTGACATGGGTTGGATTAACATTGATACCCTAGACACTGCCCTTAAAACTGCTTTAAGCGATGCTGACCGTGGCGATATTATTGGCCCTGTGGCTGGTGAAAAAGGTGTGTACCTTTTCTATATTACTGATGCTCGCGAAACTGAGCCTGAAGCATTGCAAAACATCCGTGCACGTGTACGTCAGCGTTTGGAAGCTCGCCAGACTGACCTTGCATTCCGTAGCTTGCTGCGTGACTTGCGCCGTCGTGCCTTCATTGAAATTCGTATGTAATCATGGCCAATTATAACGATAAGCCTGATAACTCAAGCGCACATAGCGTTGCGCCAAAGAAAGCCTTTGGCCAAAACTTCCTAACCGATAAACACTACCTACGCCGTATTTGCAGTGCTGTTGGTGCCGTTGAAGGCCAAACAGTTCTTGAGCTTGGCGCAGGTACTGGCGCCCTCACCCGTGCATTGCTTGAGCTTGGCGCTAATGTTGTTTGCGTTGAAAAGGATGAGCGCTGTATCCCTGTGCTGAACGATATGGCGAAGGAATTTGCCGAAGGCCAACTTACCGTGGTTGAGGGTGATGCTTTGGAAGCTGACTTCACAGCCCTTGCCCCCAAGGGCAGTATGCTCGCAGGTAACCTGCCTTATAACATCGGGACTGAGCTTGTGATGATGGGCGTTGCCACAGGTGACCACTTTAAAAAGCATACCTACCTTTTGCAAAAAGAAGTGGTGCAGCGTATTGCCGCCAAACCGCAAAGTAATGACTGGGGCCGCTTGGCCATTGCTTGCCAACTGCAGGCCGAGTGTGATCATTTGTTTGATGTGCCGCCAGGTGCGTTTTTCCCACCGCCAAAAGTAACTTCTGCAGTGGTATCAATTACCCCGCTTGAAAACCCTAAGTTTGAATGCGAGCGCAAAAAGCTTGAGCTTGTTGCCCGCCTAGCCTTTGGTCAGCGCCGTAAAATGCTGCGTGCCAGCCTAAAGAGCACAATCTCTGAAGAAGATATGCAAAGCGTAGGCATTGAACCTACACGCCGCCCTGAGACCCTAAGCCTTGAAGAGTTTTGCAACCTCGCAAGCTTGGCTTAATTCTTATAAGTTAAGCTTCGCCTCGTAAAGGTCTGGTAGGTCATTTTCTAGCAATACAACATCACCCTGCTGCTTGTTCTTCACAAGCCAGTCACGTGCTTCAGCAAAGGTTTGGCACACAACGTAGCTTTGCTCATCAGACTTTGCTTTCTTGAAGGCATCTAGCATGCTGCCAATACGAGCAGGTGAAACCGCTAGTAGAATATCAGCATTCTTAGCAATCTCTACACCAATCTTAGTGTGTTCTTCATCATGGGCTTCGCCTAGTTCTACCATACCCGGCGTTACAACAATTGCACGCCCCTTACAGGCTTCTTGTAGGATGGGCAGCAGTTCAAGTGCGGCTTTAAACCCTTTAGGGTTTGAGTTATAGGCATCATCAACCAATACCGTACCATCGTTTTGCGGCTTAACCTCAAGACGGTGCGCGACTTGTGGCACACTTTTAAGCGCTGTTACCACAACATCGGCTGGCACACCAAGGCGGACAGCCGTGGCAAATACAACGGCTAAGTTCCCGGCGTGATGCAGGCCAAACAGTGGGGCTTCGATGCGGTATGTTTTCTTTTCAAAGCGGATATCAAGCTTTAGGCCTTCAGCTGTTTGTACGGCTGATTTAAGCACAACATCGTTAATATCAGCATCCACACCGCAAAGGGTAAAGTTGTCGCGGTTTTCAATGGTAAAGGCTTTGGCGTATGGTTGCTCAAGCACTTGCTCGTGGATAATCATTTGGCCCTTGTTTGCCTTTACAGCCTCGGCCAATTCAAACTTTGTTTTGGCGACCATATCTAGGCTTTTAAAACGCTCGTAGTGTGCATGGCCTAGGGCTGTCAGCACACCGTGTGCTGGCGGTGTAAGCTTGCACAAACGCTCGATTGAGCCTTTGCCGTATGCGCCCATTTCAACCACAAAGAACTGATGATCTTGACGTAGTTGCTCACGGATAATGCGTGTAATGCCCATAGGCGTGTTTACACTGCCCGGAGTTACCAATGTTGGCGCCTGCATTGAAAGCACGTGACCAAGCATGTGCTTTACTGAAGTTTTACCAAATGAGCCTGTAATACCCACGATTGTTGGGTTTAAGGTTTTAAGCTTTGCCTTAGCTTCGTTTAAAAACTTTTGCTGGGTGTGCGCTTCATAGGGCTTCAGCAACAGGTTGCCCAGCACCAATGTAAACGGAATAAGCTGCACAGCTACAATCCACCCCCACCAAGGTGCGTTATAGGTCACGGTACCCACTAAGATTGAAAGCACAAAAGCCACGGCAAAAATGCGTGTGGCACGCTGAGTCATGACCAGTGTTTTTTTAGCGTTCTTCTTAGGGTTCAGTTCGGTAAGGGCTGCTACAAAAAATGCCGCAGGATAAACAAATGGCACAAAGAAACCTGTTAGCAACAAAACAAAGCTCACCTTACGGTCGTACGATGCTGTGCGCAGCATCCACGGGATAAAACGCTTACCGTCATATTCTTCCTGCTGAAAAATGTGCAGGTAAACCAGTGTGCGGCGGTAGGCAAAAAACACAAACGTAAGAAGTGTTAAACACGGTGTAAATCGAAGAAACTCAGAAAATTCAAACATAACTTAGGCGCTTTTTAGAAGGTTTTTAATAAACTTATGAATCAGGTAAATGGTTTGTTGTTGCCCCTCACCCAATACTGAGTAATGGTCAAGCCCTTGCAGAATGTGCAGGTCGGCATCTGAAATGTGCTTGGCATATTCTTCGCCCATGCTTGGTGGGGTTTCAAGGTCTTTCTCGCCGTAGATAAGCAGTGTTGGCGCTGTAATGCGCTGGGCTTCATCGGCCAAATGCTCACGAATAACATTTAAAAAGATTGGGCGTAGCGCACCTGCATTACGGTAATCAGGGCTACCAAAGTGGCTTTCAAGCCAGCTGCGCTTGATAAAACCAAAGCGGCACAGGTTTTTGCACAGCTTATAAAAGTATACCTTACACTTAAGGTAAGCACGCTTACATGGGTTAAGCTTACGACGCAGGCCTGCACCCGCTACAAATACAAATGCATTATTAAGGGCACTGTGCTTTGCGCCAAGTTGCACCCCTACACGACCGCCAAATGAGTGGCCAACCCAAACACGCAGTTTTGCTGGTGGTAGCTGCTCAATAAACTTAGCCACAAAGTTTGCGTAGTCGTTGGTGTCCCAATTTTGAGTTGGCATGGGTGATTCACCAAACCCCGGGAAATCAAGCAAGTAGTGATGGTAGCCGCCTAGGCTTTCAGCAAGGGGTTGTAGTGCTTTGTGGGTGTGCCCCCAACCATGACCCCAAATAATTTGAACATCAGCACCTTGGGTGCCAATTTCGTTGTAGCTTAGGGTTTGATTGTCTGATGTAAACTGCTGCATGAATAAGTGTATTTTTATTTTTGTGGCGCACCTTTAAGCGCAAACCGCATAAGGTGCTATATTTTTGAGGTATCCCGTGGCAATATGCTACACCACAGCCATAACATTCAACAACAAAATACAGGGCGAAGATGACGAATTCTATTAAAACAGTTGCCGTATTCTGGGGCGGACGCTCACCCGAGCATGATGTTAGCATTATTACAGGCCTACAGGCCTACCAAGCGTTTGACCGAAGTGCTTATAAACCGATGCCTGTATATGTTGATACTTTGGGTCGCTGGTGGGTTGGCGAAGGCCTAGAACAACGCAGCACCTACCTGCTTACAGATGAATACTGCCGCAAGCACCTAACACAGGTAACGCTTGACCTTAATGCCAATAACCCACGCCCCCAACTGGTAGCCGTTGGTAAAACAGGACTGTTCTGTGCTAAGGCTAAAACGTTTGAATTTGATATTGCGTTCCTCGCGTTCCATGGCCTATTTGGTGAAGATGGTGCGATTCAAGGCGCGCTTGAGCTTGCAAACATCCCGCATACGGGTGCTAGCGTACGATCTTCTACAATGATGATGAGCAAATCAGGCACTAAAGAAGCCCTTGATGGTGCCGATGTGCCTCTATTGCCGCATACGGTGATTCGCCGCCCAGGGCAGCGCCTCTTGCTTACAGCTGACGAACTTAAAGCTGCCACGAGCGGTGTTGAATTCCCCGTGATTGTAAAACCTAACCACCTAGGTAGTAGTATTGGTGTTGCAAAAGCCAATAACGCTGAAGAACTTAACGCTGTGCTACCCGCCGTCTTTAAATTTGATGACGCTGCTATTGTGGAGCCTTTTGTTGAAAACCTATGCGAATACAACGTTGCCGTGATGCGCACCGCAGAAGGTACGATTATCACCTCAGCCATTGAGCGCCCAAAACGTAGCGATGAACTGCTAGACTTTAAGCAAAAGTACCTAAGCGCTGGCGATAACAAAACGGGTACGAAAATGCCTGGTGAAGGCCTAAGCCAAGGCATGCTTTCACTGACCCGTGATATCAACCCAGAAGACCTTACAAAGAAACAACAAAAAGACCTACGCCACTGGGCTGCAACCGCGTTTGATATTTTGGATGCTGCAGGTTGCCCACGTATTGACTTTTTGTGTAACGAACAAACAGGCGAAATGTGGTTGAACGAGATTAACCCAATGCCGGGTTCATTCGGGCACTTCTTGTGGGAAGCTGCGCCAGAAAACCCGCTGCTGTTCACAGAGCTTTTGAACAACATGTTAGACGAAGCGTTGACGCTGCACGGCCGCCGCCAGCTGCCGCCTGACCCAACGCCAGAAGACGCACGTTTGTTTAAGCGTAAATAGTAAAAGAAAAGCCCCTCCAAAGTATAAAACTCGGAGGGGCTTTTTCGTTAAAGGGCCTTAAAGTTTAGAGCATCACATCCCGATAGTCAGGATGATGCAGTAGCTGTAAGGCGGCATTTCGCTGTAGCTATGCAGACGGATGGCACTTTCGGGGATGCCCAGTTCGTCCATATACGCATAGAAGAGATCCTTCGCCGGCGATTCTTTCATCCGCAGGATGTCCAGCGTGTTTTTGTCAACGCTGAGGGTAAGCTCGGGCTTACGGTCATTCACCGCCTGAGTGATTTTCTCGGGGATGGTTTGGTTCAACGCCGAAATGGTGTCGATGTCTGCGCAATCACGGTTGTGTTTGGCTTGATCAATAAAGGTAGGCTTTTTCATCTTAAGTTCCTTGAATAGGAAGAAGACTAGAAAGATAAAGAAGATAAAAAGTACCCCAGCAACTTATGCTTATCTGGCAAAAATGTGAAGTGTTTTATGTACTCTGAACTTTACCCCCTCACCTTACGGCAAAAAAAAGAACCCCTCTATAGCGAGGGGCATCTTTTACATCGTTAAGCGATTAATAACGGAAGGTCAGCACAATGCAGTGCCGTTCCGCTTTGCTGTGGAGTTTAATATCATCACGTCCAAAGCCAAGCTGGAGCATTCGTGCATAGAACAAATCTTTAGCGGGAGATTCATCCAGTTGCAGAATATCCAGAATTTCTTTCTCAACCTCAAGGCTGAAACTATCAAGCTGCAAGTTTGTTGCAGCTTCAACTTTTTGCGGTACAACGGCCAACATATCGCAAATGGTGCTCACGTCGGCTTGGTCACGCTGTAATTTAGCGCTTTTTAGGAAGTTGTCGTTCGACATAAAGGCTCCTAGTGGGGAGGTTTTGACCAGATAAAAGAAAGAAAGATGTACGTGTTACACATGGAATGTAGGCACATTTAGGCTAAATGTGAAGTGTTTAATCAAAAATAGTGAGGGGCTTTGGGCATAAAAAAAAGCGAAGTTCGAAAACTTCACTTACATACGACGAATAAAATGGTGGCCAGGGACGGAATCGAACCGCCGACACAAGGATTTTCAATCCTTTGCTCTACCGACTGAGCTACCTGGCCAAACCAAGAACCTTCGAAAAGGTGAGGTCAATATACCAGTACATTCGTTATTTTCAATAGGAAATTGCAGCTTCGTGCACCTTTTACGCTAAAGGTGGCTAAAAGTTGCGCAAATAAGCACCTTTTAGGGCGCTTGTTTATGGCTTAGCGGTCAAGCTCTGGGTCGTTATCTTTTTCAAGCTGTGGTTCAAGCACAGCTTCAAGACGGTCAGAAATTTGTGATACACACGGGATTGATTGCGCCATTTCAACGTCAACTTCAGAAATATCAATATCTGAACCTTCAAAACAAACACAGCGCAGGCCATCTTTGTTGCGGTCATCCCAACCTGCGTGCAAATATTTAAGGCCGTTGTTTTTAGCAAGCAGAAGCTCTGTAAAGGCATCGCCCACAACAACAGTGTGTGAACGTGAGGCGCCCGTTGCCAAAATAATCTCGCGGGCAGTTTCACGGCTTGTTTTATCAGCCTTGCCAGCGTTAATGGCTTTCAAAGCTTCTTGGCCAATAATCGGGTGGAATAAGTCATACATGCTTTTACCAGGCTCAGCTGGGATTTTTTGCATTTCGTCTTTCATCTCTTGCAGTGGCGCAAGCGAAGCGATAGCAACTTGCCAGCCATTTTCACGCAGGGTCTTCACTTGGTCTACCAAGCCATCGTAAACGCCTTCATTGCCGCAAATAGTGCGGCTAAAATCAAAGATAGCTAGCTTAGTTGGTTCTTGCGTTTGTGCTTCTTGGCTCATAGGAACACCCCTACCCCTAAATTTTGTTATGCCCACACATTGGGCTGACAGTCATATGTACACGAAAATAAGTGTTTTCAACCATAAGGATGATAGAATACCCATAAAAATACAGGACAAACCCACCGTGGACAAATTTTTATTCAGCATTGACCAAACAGCTTTGGGGCAAAACATGCGTCAAAAGCTAGGGCTGATGCGTGGTCCGTGGTTTGATAGTTTGTTTTTATTTGTACCGTTAGCACTGTGCTTTATTGCGTATCACTTTTTATTTTCACACTCTTTTATGGCTGCGGGCGGTTTAGGTACGGTTATTCTTATTTACTCGGCTTATTTTTCAACAGGCCATGCCATGTCAACCTTTAGCCGTGTGATATGGAACAAAGAAAGTTTTAAAAAGTACCATTGGTTGCTTATTGCCACCCCTGCTGCCATTGCCGTGATTCTATACTTTGTGGTGAACGCTTATGGCGTTGCCTTTTTGATGACAACCTATTTTGTTTTGCAGTGGTTCCATTATGTGCGCCAAGGGTATGGGCTATCGCAAGTGTACCGCCGCAGCCATAACGTGACCGACCCCGAATGGCTGCACCAAGCCGTTATTTATCTTATTCCGCTAGGTGGCCTGTTGTACCGCATGACCACGCCTGACCTTAAGTTTTTATTCAGCCCACTTTATACAGCGCCTGAGCTTAGCTTTTTAGTACTGCCTGTGATGGGCCTTGGCGTGTCGACGTTTATTGTTTGGTTATTCCGCCGTGCTATTGATATTTACAACGGCAGACCTGTAATTGGTTATACCCTATTTGTACTAACCCACATTTTGGTTTTCTACCTAGCATTTGTACATATTAATGACGCTACAATCGGTTGGATTGGCAGCGCTTTTTGGCATGCCACGCAGTACTTATTTTTTGTATGGCACTTTAATAAGCGCCAAGCTGAAAGTGCTGGCGGCTACACCAACTGGTTCCAGTGGGTGGCGGTAAGCATGTTTGTTTTTATCCCGGGGTTTTTGTTCTTCGGTGACTTTATGACTAGCGGCTGGGCATGGCTACAAGGCGAACTACAACTTGCTGCTGCAACTGCCGTAGCCTTAAACCTAGCGTTTTTATATAACCACTATCTGGCTGATGCCATCTTATGGCGCAGCCAAAAGAAGACCTACCAAGCTAAAACTTAAGCTTTCACCCAGTTAAGGCGCAGCGCGTTAAGAACCACCGTAAGTGATGAAGCGGCCATAGCCGCACCGGCTACCCAAGGTGGCAGCAGTTGCCCTGTTACGGGGTAAAGCAAACCTGCGGCTACAGGCAAAGCTGTGGTGTTGTAGGCAAATGCCCAGAACAAGTTTTGCTTAATGTTACGCATGGTACTGCTTGAAATACGTACCGCAAACGGCAAGCGCTGTAGGTTGTTGGTAGCAATAATCACATCGGCTGAGGTAATGGCAATGTCACTCCCCGTAGCGAGTGAAACGCCTACGTTTGCCTGCGCTAATGATGGGGCATCGTTAATACCATCACCCACCATGGCAACTGACTTCCCTTCTGACTGGAAGGCACGAATCTTCTCAAGCTTAGCATCAGGGCTTAGGCCAGCGTGTACAACTTCAATATTTGCTTGCTTTGCCATATATGTGGCGGCACGCTCGTTATCGCCCGTGAGCATAACAACCTCTTTACCCATTTTGCGTAGGGCTTTTACAGCTTGTTTAGCTTCTTTACGCAGATCATCATTAAGAGCAATAACCCCAATAGTTTGCTTTTCACGGGCAACGTAAACAACCGTTTTACCTTGTTCAAGCATTGGGTTTACTTGGGCATCAAAAGCATCAACATCAATCTTCTGGGCTTTGATGTAAGCCTTACTACCTACAAAACAGGGCTTACCACCAAGCTTGGCTTTTACGCCTTGGCCTGGGGTATTTTCGAATGCTGTGGCTTTAAGAAATTTCATCTCACGGTGCTTAGCTTCGTTCGCAATAGCGTTTGAAAGCGGATGCTCAGAGAGTGTGGCCAGGCTTGCTGCAATTTGCAGAACACGGTCAATATCCGTCCCTTCGGTTGAGATAGTTTCAACAACACGGGGCGTACCCATTGTTAGGGTCCCTGTTTTATCAAAGGCAATAACATCAGCCAAGCCTAGCTGTTGCAGGGCTTGCCCACGGGGCATCAAAACACCACCACGGGCCGCACGGCTAACACCCACCATAATCGAAACAGGCGTTGCCAAGCCAAGGGCACATGGGCACGCAATAACAAGAACAGTCATGGCTACAGTAAAGGCATAGGCCATTTGTGGCTCAGGGCCATAAAGGTACCAAGCTGCAGCGGTGGCAACAGCAATACCCAAAACAATAAGGGCAAATACGCCGGCAATACGGTCAACCAGTTGGGCAATTGCAGGTTTGGTTGATTGGGCTTCGCGCACCATTTCAACCACTTTTGAAAGGACTGTATCCTCACCCACTTTATCGGCACGCATCACAAAACTGCCTTGGCCGTTGTGAGTACCTGCCACAACTTCAGAATCTACCTTTTTAGCAATCATCACAGGTTCGCCGGTCAGCATAGCTTCACTCACGGCGCTATGGCCTTCAGTTACTGTGCCATCCACAGGAATGTTTTCACCCGGGCGGATTTTTAGCAGGTCGCCAACTTCAACCTCTGAAAGTGGAATTTTCTCTTCTTCACCTTGGCGCAGGCGAATAACGTAATCAGGCGTAAGAGCCAATAGCTTAGCGACAGCGCTTGAAGCCTTACCTTTAGCGTAGGCTTCCATCCCCTGACCAATGTTAATAAAGGCTAAAATAAAGAGTGCGGCTTCGTAGTAGTAGTGGCGCGCATCGGCTGCAATAAACTCAGGCGCGTAAAGCACAACACATGAGTATGCCCATGCCATTGATGTACCCAAACCAATAAGGGTGTACATATCAGCCTGCATGTTTTTAACCGACTTTAACGCCGCTTTATAAATATGCCCACCGCTTACAAGCATAATAGCAAGCACAAGCCAGTTCATGATGTACCAGCTAATACCCATCACACCTTCGGTTGAGGCCGCATGCATATTGGCCATAAGCAGAGCGCCTAATACACCTGCCGGAATAGCTTTAACAAATAAGGTAAGGGCTTTCTTTTTGTGTTCTGAGTTATCAACGTCAACCTCAGCCATTGGTTTGGCTGTGTAGCCCGCTTTGGCAACAGCAAGCTGCAACTCGTGCGAGTCGTAACCGCCTTTAACCATGGCAGACTCATCAGCCAAGTTAACCTGTGCTTCTTTAACACCCTTCACGCCTTTAATGGCTTTTTCTACACGGCTTACGCATCCGCCGCAGTTCATCCCTGTGATTTTATAAAGGTGGTCGGTCATTGATAGTTATCCCTTGCTT
The DNA here is from genome assembly GCA_002436405.1 of Proteobacteria bacterium UBA6503. Taxonomy (GTDB): domain Bacteria; phylum Pseudomonadota; class Alphaproteobacteria; order UBA1280; family UBA6503; genus UBA6503. The sequence goes on along the minus strand of DJLZ01000005.1, from coordinate 405,085 downwards.
TACCTATTATTGGTTGTTCAGTATACTCCATGAACATCAATAAAACAAAATGGTTACGGGTACCTTATGGGCATCGATAAAAATTCTCCTGCTAAAGATTTAGCCAACATGGGCACAAAAACAAAACGCATCCTCGGGGCTGAGCTTTGGGTAAAAGTTCTTATTGGCCTATTTTTAGGTGTGTTGGCGGGCTTGGGCCTTAGTTACTTTAGCCCAACCGTGGGCGCTGAAAATACCCAAACCATTGGCCAGTGGCTCGCCCTGCCCGGCTATTTGTTCTTGGCGATGATCCAAATGATTGTGATTCCTTTGGTATTATCATCAGTTTTTTACGGTATTGCTGCCAGCCAAATGGAAACGGTGAAAAAAGTAGGTCTACGTGTTGTGCTTTACTTTATTGGCACGACGACTGTTGCCATTACTGTGGGTAGCTTGCTTGCTGTCCTTATTAAACCCGGTCGCTATATTACCGAAATGGCAATGGCCAACGCCGCCAGTGGCAATGCACCCGTAGCCCCAACGGCCGATGCGGCGACTATTACCAACTGGTCACGCGAGATTACAAGCATTCTGCCGAATAACATTTTTGATACTCTCGCACAGGGTGACCTTTTGCGTGTGGTCATTTTTGCCGCCATTTTTGGTGCGGCTGTTTTGGCAATGCCCACTGCCCGCAGTAAACCTTTAACTGACCTTGCCTCAAGCCTACAAGAAGGCTGCATGGTTGTTGTAAGCTGGGTGATGAAGCTTGCCCCACTGGCTGTATTTGGTTTATTGGCACAAGTTGTAAGCTCACTAGGGATGGACGCTGTTGCCGGTATGGCAGCTTACATGGGCACCGTTCTGCTAGGCCTTATCAGTATGTTTTGTTTGTACCTACTGCTTGTTAAGTTTGTATGCCGTGTGCCGATTAGCACGTTTTTACGTGGTGCGCGCCCTGTGCAGCTTTTGGCATTTTCAACCTCAAGTTCGGCGGCGGTCATGCCTGTTACCATGCAAGCGGCTGAAAAATCATTAGGGGTCTCACCAAACGTAGCCCGTATGGTTGTGCCACTGGGTGCAACGATTAACATGGATGGCACAGCGCTATACCAAGCCATTGCTGCTATTTTTCTTGCGCAAGTTTACGGGATTGACCTTGGCATGCATGAGTTTGGCCTGATTATGCTAACAACCGTTGGTGCTTCAATTGGTGCACCCGGCACCCCGGGTGTGGGTATTGTGGTGCTTGCCTCAATTCTGCTAAGTATTGGTGTGCCAGCTGAAGGGATTGCTATTATTTTGGGTGTCGACCGTATTTTGGATATGTGCCGCACCACCCTAAACGTAAGCGGCGACATGGTTGCCAGTATGCTTATGCACAAACTACTTGGTAAAAAACTTAACGTTGAAGAGGCTGTAGAATAACCATGAACACCAAACTCCCCTCACCTAAATTATTTGCGGGCCGTAAGTTTACGCCAATTTTCATTGCCCAGTTTGGCGGTGCCTTTAACGATAATATGCTTAAGTTTACGCTGATTATGCTGGCAACCTATAACCCAGTGTATACCCGTGACCTTCAACAACTTTTAGGCATGGATAGCACCACAGTTGTGCAGCAACTAAACTTGGTAGCTAGTGCCTTGTTTATTGTGCCGTTCTTTATTTTTTCAGCGGTTGCAGGCTCAATGGCTGACCATTACCCCAAGCATAAGTTTATTCAATACACCAAACTGGCCGAAGTTGCCGTGATGCTGATTGTAGTTGCAGGCCTTATGCAAGAAAGCATTTACCTGTTGCTGCTTGCGCTGTTTGGCCTAGGGGTACAGTCAGCCTTTTTTGGTCCGCTGAAATACGGCGTACTGCCAGAACTTTTGCCTGATAATAAAATTGCCCCTGCCACAGGCTTTATGCAAGGTGCAACGTTTGTTGCTATTTTGGCAGGTACTGCCGCTGGTGGTTTTCTGACTAAAGGCGAACATGCCGCCGCTATGAATAGCCTGATGATTACAGCCGTTGCGGTTGCGGGTTATTTGGCTGCAAGGTTCATCCCCGAGCTTAAAGCTGCTGCGCCTAAGCGCAAAACCAAATGGTCACCCCTTAGTGAGTTTAAAGAAACTTTGAGCTATGCCTTTAGCCACCGCAAACTTGCACTCGGCGTTATTGGCCTTAGTTGGTTTTGGTTATTAGGTTCAGTGATTTTGGCGCTGCTACCACCTTTTGTTAAAGAACATATGAATGCCAACCAAGACGTTGCAACAGGCCTGATTATTGGTGCGGCTATCTTTATTGCCATTGGTGCCATTGTTTGTGGCCAAGTGATTAAGAACAACACGAAAGCGGGCCATGCGGCCCTAGGTATTGGTGCTACGCTTATTGGTTTTTCAATGTTGCCCGCACTTCCACAAACGAATGAGCTTTACACCCTAACAACCCTACCGGCCATGGCAGCGGCCTACTTTGTTTTGATTATGGCATTTGCGGTAAGTTGTGGGTTTTTCACGGTGCCATTGTTTGCGGCACTTCAACTTGCGGCTGACCCTAGCCGTAAAGCCCGTACCATTGCGGCGAACAACATTATGAACGCACTGTTCATGGTGGCAGGCACATTGCTGACCAGTATTCTGATTGGCCAGTTTACGCTTACGCCAAACAAAGTGTTTATTCTACTTGGCATACTTACAATGCTGTTGGGTGTTTACTTTATGAAAGCACTTAAGAAGTAATTAACGTGCGAAATTAAGCAGCGAATGAAATACGGAAGTTCTCTGTATTCAGTTCATTACGCTCACGTACGTCAACTTCAACGCCAAGGTATGCTAAGGCCTGATCGTGGGTCAAACGCTCACGCAGAATCTTAGCAACGTCAGGGTTGGCATCAATACGGATTTTGCCTCGGTATGACGGTGCACGCCATAGCTTAAGCAGAATATCGCCCGCAACGTACATTGGCCACTTGAGACGAGTCATCAAGTTTTCGCCCACACGTTGGCGTACAATTTCAACCAAGCCCGAGCGAGAGATTGGCATTACTTCATGCTCAATCATGTCGTAGGTAAAGACTTCGTCTAGGTAGGCCTGAAAGTCTAGGCGCTCACGCTCAGACGATAGGTTTAGAAAGTCGACCAAAATACTGCCACCAAGCTCAAGCAACGTACACAGACGAAAAACCTCATGTGCGGCACGTTTGTTAAGGTCATAACGGAAGTTCTTGCTGCTGCCATCAGGCGTGCGCGATGAATCAACATCAATCGAAGTTAGCGCCTTTGTCATTTCAATATGTAGCGCCCCGCCACCTGGTAGCACAAACTCTGGGCCGCCAGCTTGGTCAAGCTGTTCGTCAATCTTCTCAAGCAATTCCATATCTGGGTATTTGCTGAGTTCAAAAATGTTCTCTTCACGTACGTAGTGCGCAACTTCTTGACGGAAGCGGTTATCAACAATCCAAACACGTACGGGTTTATCGCCAGCGTCGCGCAGGCTGCGGCTAATAGCAGCTGGGGCTGGGGTAATGATGCTTGGCACATGCACAGCACCTTCAGGGCGGCGTGTTAGCACACGGGCATCAAGCTTGGCACCCTTCTCGCCAATAGGTGCACGGGTAATGCGGACCATAATCTCTTGCCCTTCAACAACCTTACCAACTTCTTTTTGTACGGTTTTAAGCGGCAAAAAGCCATCTAGGCTGTGGCCAATATCAACAAATGCAGCGTCTAAACCTTTTGAGATTGAGCGCACACGCCCAAGCACAACGGCATCATCCAAAAACGGGCGCAGCACATCATCGTAGTGCACACTTACAAGGCGGCCCTCAGGGTCAAACAGCGCAACACGGCTGTGCCAAATACATGATTCATAGAGCATGTCATACATCATAGCCGCACCGCTTCAGTAAGTTAGTTGTTTCAAATAAAGGAAGACCAATCACACCCGAAACTGAGCCATTAACAGCTTTAACCATGGCACCACCGCCTGAGCTTTGCAGTGCATAACCACCCGCAACGCCTTGCCAGTGTTTTTCAGTTAGGATGTATTTTTGAATATCACTTTCACGCAGAGGACGAAACTTCACAACGGTTGAGCTTAGCGCCTCAAGTACTTGGCCATCGTTTGTCACCAAGGCCACGGCTGTAAGCACCTTATGACGACGACCATTTAACAGGCGCATCATCTCGGCAGCTTCTTGTGCATTTTCAGGCTTACCCAAAATACGGCGGCCCACACATACGGCAGTATCAGCAGCTAGCACATTTTTGCCTTTATGGCGGCTTGCAACAGCGGCTGCTTTTTCACGGGTGACACGGGCAACGTAATCGGTTGGCAGCTCTTTTTTAAGAGGTGTTTCGTCAATATCGGCAGGGTCAATCTCAAACGCAAGGCCAAGGTCACCAAGCATTTGTTGGCGGCGTGGCGATGCTGAAGCCAAAACAAGTTCGGCTGCTGTGTTTGAGGGGTTATTTTGCTTCATAAACTAACTTCAACTTTGCTGCAAATTCAGCGGCAACTTGTTGCTCGCTCTTACGGGTAATTTTAGCACCTAGCGCGTTTAGCTTTTCTTCTAGGCGGTAGTAGCCACGGTCAAGGTGGTACACACGGCGCAGAATTGTGCGGCCTTCAGCCACCAAGCCTGCCATCACAAGTGAGGCTGAAGCACGAAGGTCAGTTGCCATTACAGGTGCGCCAACAAGGTTGGTACCGCCTGTAATTTTGCATTCTTGACCATCAATGTGCAGCTTTGCACCCATACGCACAAGCTCAGGCACGTGCATGAAGCGTTGTTCGTAAATGGTTTCTTTAATAGTACTTTGGCCAGTGGTTTGCGTAAGGAACGCCATCATCTGGGCTTGCAAATCAGTTGGGAAGCCAGGGAAAGGTTCGGTTGTAACAAACGCCCCTTTGCTTAGTTTTTTAGCAGCAGGTACGTGAACGCTGCTTTCACCTACTTCAAGCTCAACCCCAAGGTTTTGCAAAATATCAATCAAGGCTTGGTTATGCTCAGGCACCACGTTTTCAATGGTAACGCCCTCGCCTGTACCTGCCATGGCAGCAGTCAGAATAAATGTACCCGCTTCAATACGGTCAGAAAGTGGTGTGTATGTAACGCCCCAAAGCTTTGAGCAACCTTCAATGGTAATCGTATCTGTGCCTGCGCCTTTAACTTCGGCACCCATGTTATTAAGCATGGTGGCAAGGTCAACAATTTCAGGCTCGCGCGCGGCATTGCGGATGGTTGTTGTGCCTTCAGCAAATACTGCAGCCATCATTAGGTTTTCGGTACCGGTTACAGCTGGCTTAGGCAGCGTCATATCGGCGCCTTTAAGGCCTTTATGGGCTGTGGCGTGAATGTAGCCGTCGATAAGTTCAATCTTAGCGCCTAGTGCTTCTAGGCCGTTTAGAAGAACATCAACAGGGCGTGCACCAATTGCGCAACCACCCGGTAGCGATACAATCGCCTGACCAAAGCGTGCAAGCAGTGGCCCTAGCACCAAGATTGAGGCACGCATTTGCGAAACCAACTCGTATGGTGCGGTAAACTTTTTAATACGCTTAGCGTTCAATAGAAGTGTGCTGCCGTCTTGGCCCCATTCGTAGGTTAGGCCTAGGCCTTCCATAAGTTTAAGAAGGGTTTTAACGTCAGTGAGTTGTGGTACGTTTTTAAGTACTACAGGCTCTTTGGTTAGAAGAGCTGCACACATGAGTGGAAGTGAGGCGTTTTTAGCGCTACTCACGGTGATGGTGCCCTCTAGCTTGTGGCCACCTTCGATAACCAGTACGTCCATAAACGGATTCTCCTGCAATTTGCTATTGGGCTGCTGAGCCCCTATACTATTTATAGCGGCTCACATATTGGCTTATAGAACGAAAATTTGCAAAGGCATTTTAGAAATAGATGAAAGAACGTGCACAACAAGCATCAAACCAATCATCAAAAACTGAGGCTTTTACAGGGGAAGACGTCTTCCAGAAGCAAGCAGATTTGTGGTGGAAGCCCGACGGCCCCTTTTGGCCCCTACACAAGATGAATAAGCTGCGCCAGCAATACATTATTGACCACATCATCAACACTAACGGTACGGCCAACAACCTAAAGCCCTTGCAGGGTTTGCGGGTTCTTGATATTGGCTGCGGCGGTGGTTTACTTGCAGAAACGCTTCACAAAAACGGTGCCATGGTTGTGGGCATTGATGCGGTTGAAAAGAACATTAACATCGCCCAACAGCACGCCCAACAGATGGGCTACGGTATTGACTACCGCCATACAACTGTAGCAAAAATGGCGGCTCAGCGTGATAAATACGATGTTGTTATTGCGATGGAAGTCATTGAACACGTTGATGATCAAAAGCAATTTGTGGCCGACCTTGCTAAACTTACAAACCGTGGTGGTTTGGTTTTTACCTCAACCATTAACCGCACGGCAATGTCGCTCGTTTGTGCAAAGTTTGCGGCTGAGTATATTTTAAAGCTACTACCCAAAGGTACGCACAGCTGGCGCCAGTTTGTGAAGCCTGAAGAACAGCAGCGCTACTTTGAAAACAATGGCTGTAAGGTTTTGAACGTTCAGGGTATTCACCTCAACATTTTCAAAAAACAGTTTAGCTTTACAAAGAGTCTTGCAATGAACTACATCATCACAGCAAGAAAGGGGCTATAAAGCCCCCTTCTCAATACTCTTTAAGCTATGCTTACTTGGTATTTGTGTTCACAAACTCAAGAAAGTCGTTATCGGTCATCCCGACTGGTAGCTCAAAAATTGCTGGCGTATCAGCAGTGTGCAAGCGGCGGATTTCTTTCATCACATCAGCCACGTTTTCTTTTGTGGTTTTTGCAATCATCGCAACCTCGTTCCCGTTATGGAATTCATTCTGCCAACGGTAGATTGAAATCATCTGCGGGAAGATATTCACACATGCTGCCAAGTTATTGGCCACAAGATCCTCGCCAATGCGGCGCGCTTCTTCTTCGGTATCGAAGGTTGAGTATACGGTCGTCATACGGTCTAGCATTTGTGGCCTCTATTTATTTGTTAGTCTTTAAGTACAGCGGCTAGCTTCTCAGCTACGGCCTTTGCATCACCAAACACAAGGTAGGTGTTATCAGCAAAGAACAAGCTGTTTTCAACGCCAGCATAACCTGTGTTCATTGAACGTTTGTTCACGAATACAGTTTGCGCTTTGTAGGCGTTCAAAATAGGCATACCGAATAGCGGGCTTGAGGGATCATTCTTCGCGTCAGGGTTCACAACGTCGTTGGCACCCACAACGTAAACAACATCAGTGGTTGAAAAGTCGTTGTTAATGTCTTCAAGTTCGACTACTGCATCATATGGTACGTCAGCTTCAGCCAAAAGCACGTTCATGTGGCCAGGCATACGGCCCGCAACCGGGTGAATCGCAAACTTAACGTCAACGCCCTTTTCAGTCAGGAACTCGTACACTTCTTTAATAGCGTGCTGGGCTTGTGCAACAGCCATACCGTAACCCGGTACAATAATCACACGGCCAGCGCCGCCCATCATAAAGCCAGCGTCTTCAGCAGCAGCTTCTTTAATGCCTTTTTGTGCAGCGGCTGCACGGTCAGACTGAGCTTCGCCTTCGGCACCAAAGCCACCCAAGATAACACTGATGAACGAGCGGTTCATCGCTTTACACATGATGTACGACAAGATTGCACCTGATGAACCTACAAGTGCACCTGTAATAATAAGCAGAATGTTGTTAAGGGTAAAACCAGTAGCCGCAGCTGCCCAGCCTGAGTAGCTGTTTAGCATTGAAACCACAACGGGCATATCAGCGCCACCGATTGGGATAATCAGCGTAATACCTAGTACAAACGCAATACCCACCATGATCAGGAATGAGTTCATGTCAAAGGTCATCACAAAGTGCACACCAAAACCAACCATTACAAAGAACAGCGCTAGGTTTAGCAAGTGCTGGCCTTTAAATGATACGGGCGCTGAACGGAATACGCCTTGCAGCTTACCCCATGCGATAACTGAGCCTGTAAAGGTAATCGCACCGATAAAGGCACCCACAAAAACTTCAACCAATAGCACGGTGTTATGGTCGCCGTTTGTAAGGTGCAGCAAGCCTAGGCCTGCAGCAACCAATACAGCCGACATACCAACAAAGCTGTGCAAAATAGCAACCAGCTGCGGCATTGACGTCATGCTAACTTTAAGCGCCATCGGAATACCAATAAGAGCCCCAAGACCCATAGCAGCGTAAACCCAAGTAAAGTTCGCCATTACAGGGTTAAGCAATGTGGCAGCAATGGCAATGGCCATACCAATCATGGCACGTTTGTTACCACGGCGAGCAGTTTCAGGGTGAGACAAACCTTTTAGACCAAGCGTAAACAATACACCTGCTAGTAGGTAAATAAGGGCAAAAGCATCTGGTGTTAGATGGTTTTGAATATCGTGATAAAAACCAGTAAGCATTATTTGGCCCCCTGTTTAGTGTTTTTATTATCTTTACGGCGGAACATCGCCAACATGCGGCGGGTTACAACAAAACCACCAAAGATGTTAATTGATGCCAACACAACACCCACAAAACCAGCAACATGGGCATAAAAGCCAGGTTGATGCAGTAGTGGGATACCAGGATGAACTTCAGCCATGCCGGTAACCAAAATGGCACCAACAATAACAATGCCTGAAATAGCGTTTGTTACAGCCATAAGCGGTGTGTGCAGCGCAGGTGTTACGCCCCAAATAACGTGGTAGCCAATAAAGCAGGCCAACACAAATACGATAATTGAAATTGTTACAGGTTCTAGCATTTTAAGCTCTCCTAATTGGCTAGTTCTTACGTGCTTTACCGTCAGCAACGAGTACGGCAGCATTTAGAATATCATCTTCGTAGTTTAGGTTAAGTTTATCCTCTACTACCATGATTTTTAATAGGTTAAATAGGTTGCGACCAAAGAATGCGCTTGCATCCGCAGGCAAGAAACCTGGGTAATTTGTGTGACCCACAAGAATAACATCGTGCTTAACGGTTACTTTATCAGCAACGGTCAGTGGGCAGTTACCGCCAGTGGCGGCTGCAAGGTCAACAATAACGCTGCCTGGGCGCATGTTTTTAACAGTAGCCTCAGTCACCAGTACAGGTGCGGGACGACCCGGGATTTGCGCTGTTGTGATAACAATATCAAAAGTAGCGAGTTTATCTTGCAGGGCTTGCTGTTGCTTTTTCTTACCTTCGGCTGAAAGTTCTTTTGCATAGCCGCCTTCGCCAGCGCCCTCTTCTTCGATGCCAAGGTCCATGAACTTTGCACCTAGTGACTGAATTTGCTCAGCAACTTCAGGGCGAACGTCATAAGCCTCAACCACAGCGCCTAGGCGTTTAGCTGTTGCAATAGCCTGAAGACCTGCAACACCGGCACCAAGTACGGCAACACGGGCAGGTTTAGCACTACCTGCAGCAGTCATCATCAGTGGCATAAAGCGGCCGTAGTGCTGCGTAGCCTCAAGCACGGCACGGTAGCCAGCAATGTTAGCCTGTGATGAAAGAACGTCCATAGCTTGGGCACGTGAAGTACGTGGAATACGCTCAAGCGACAAAATGCCAGCGCCTTGTTTTTCAACAGCCTTAAATACTTTATCGGCGTTTGCGCCTTGAGTTAGGCTAATAACAAGAGCACCCTTTTTAAGGTTTGCCACTTCTTTAGCTTCAGGCATGTTAATTTTAAGAACAACATCAGCGGCCCATGCCTGCTTTGTTGTTGAAAGCTTTGCGCCTGCATCAGCGTACATTTTATCTGTAAACTGAGCGCCTTTACCTGCACCTTTTTCAACAAGGATTTGAACATCCTTTGCCAAACCCGCAAAGCGGCTAAGGTCTTGAGGGGCAACGGCAACGCGTGTTTCGTTTTTTGCAGTTTCTGCAACAATACCGATAGTGAGTGATGTTTTGCTCATAGGGACCGTTCTTTTTGTTTAATTATTCGCCAACATTGTAACCATGAGATGGCCCAATGTCATGCCTTAAAAGGTTGGGTAATAAAACATATAGAGCAATATTAGGCAATAAAGAAAGCCACCCCAGAGGGGTGGCTTTCCGTTTTCGCGATGTGTTAGCTGCCTGACGTCATGTTAGCACCTTTCAGCCTTGAGCGACTTCGCATCGTAAGTCAGCTTATAGACAGCTTCGCTGCCATCTTCGCCGACCAGGATGAGTTTCGCCGCTTCACCGAGGCGCACACGCACCAGCTGAACCTGGCCGAAAACTTCACCGTATTTCTCGGTGTAGCCTTCTTCCAGAACCGCACCGCCTTCAACACGAAGACGATTGTGCTGGCCGATGACCATGACATACGCTTCCGTCGGCAGGGTATCCAGCCATGCGGCAGGATCCGTGTTTTCGGGAGCGCGACGATGCCAGTTTTCCGAGACGCCGAAGAACTTACGTCCTTCACGCATTTCGATGAACTGTGCTTCGAGCATGAGCGAGACCTCGCGGTCTTCACGATCGCCACTCGCCGACGCCTTCGACCGGGTACCCGTTTCGAGCGCATTGGTGAGACCATCAGCCAGACGAAGCTGACGACGGCTACCATTGGTGAGCTGACTCTTGCCGCCGACATAGACGAACTTGGCCACACCACCAGAGGCGAAGCGATAATCGAAGACCTCGATGCCGTCGTACTGACGCACGTCAGATTCGTCGGCGGTCGGGCCATGCTTGACAGTCAAGGTGAAGCAGTTTGCGATTTGGTTGGACATAGAGAATACTCCTGTAGAAGGGATGCCACCCAATGTGACACCTTAATCTACCGCCCTCGGCATAACGCCAAGACAAACCCATATGGAGAACCCATAGGATCAGAGATCAAGTGGAAAAGGAATGTAAGATCTAACAGTAGCTTAATAAAGGTAAGCATCATCAATGTGATTACAAGCGTGAAACCGCAAGAAAATTGAGATTTTTTAAGACCCGTCCTACCCTAAACCATTGCGTTTAGATATTACATTTCGATATTGCATTTGGATTAGGCGACCGTATAATGCTTTTCATTAAATTGTCGGGGCGTAGCGCAGCCTGGTAGCGCACCACGCTGGGGGTGTGGGGGTCGGAGGTTCAAATCCTCTCGCTCCGACCATTTAATATAAGAAAAGCTGCCATAGGGCGGCTTTCTTATATTAAATCTGTTGGTGCAGGGTTTGAACCGACGAGGAGGTTTAACAAATGACGCAGCAATGCGTGAGGCATTGCGAGTAATTTGGACGTTACCGCGAAAAGCGGAACGCCCGAAGGGTAAGAACCGCCCTAAGGGCGGGGCTTATCAATCCTCTTTCATAGTACACCATTTAAGAAAACCGCCCATCGGGCGGTTTTTCTATTTAGTCTCATCAAATTAGTCGTCAGAGCCACCCTGTGGCAATTTGCGATATAACGTAGCACGGCCAATGCCAAGCTTTTTAGCAGCCTGAGTTAGGTTGCCCTTACACAAATCAAGCACATGCTCAATGTAGCGACGTTCAATAACTTCGAGCGGAAGGATTTCTTCGTCAGGGTCATCTTCAATCTGGAAGGTCATATCAGGTGAAAGGAAGGCAAAGTCTGTGGCTTCAAGTGTTTTAGTTTCAGCATGCACAATGGCGCGGTATACAGCATTTTCAAGCTGGCGCACGTTGCCTGGCCAAGGGTAACCCGTAAGGAATGAAATAGCACCCTTACTTAGGGTTTTAGGGTCTTGGTTGTTTTGCACAGCAGCACGGCGGATAAAATACTCAGCCAATAGCTGAATATCATCTTCACGCTGGCGCAAGGCTGGCACATGAATTGGCAAAACGTTTACACGGTAGAACAAGTCTTCACGGAAGCTACCATCTTTGACCATTTTACTAAGGTCTTTGTTGGTCGCGCAGATAATACGCACATTCACAGGCACAGTACCTGTTGCGCCTACAGGCTCAATTTCACCTTCTTGTAGCGCACGTAGCAGCTTAACCTGAGCGTTGGCAGGTAGTTCACCCAGTTCATCAAGGAAAAGCGTGCCGCCATCAGCAGCTTTAAACTTACCTTCGGCCTTACGGTCAGCCCCTGTAAAGGCGCCCTTTTCGTGGCCGAATAGAATACTTTCAATCAAATTTTCAGGGATTGCACCACAGTTTACAACAACCATTGGGCCTTCTGAACGGTTAGAGGCTTGGTGAATAGCTTTTGCTACAAGTTCTTTACCCACGCCAGACTCACCATTTAATAGAACTGGCATATCAGTTGGGGCAGCCTTCAGCATAGTTTTGAACAAAGCTTGCATTTTTTCTGACTGGCCAATGATGTCAGAAAATTCGGCGCGGTTCTCAGACTCACGCAGGGCAAGGGCAATTTCTTTCTTGAGGCTTTGGCGCTCAAGCATGTTTTCAACAGTCACCTGAAAACGCTCAAACCCAAGGGGCTTGGTCATAAAGTCCCAAGCGCCTTTACGCATGGCTTTAACAGCCTCGGTTGTGCTGTCAGATACAGTAAGAACTAGAATAGGAATAGAGTCGCCAAATTGTTTGCGGCAAGACTGGATGAAGGTAATCCCATCCATTTCAGGCATGTAAAGGTCTGTAATAATACCATCTGGCAAGGTTGTACCTTTAGCCAAATCCTCGAGGCAGTCAGCTGCTCGAGTAAATGTTTTGACTTCAAAACCTGACTTCTTTGCATAGACTGTTAGTAGGTCTAGCTGTTCAGGCTGGTCATCAATCAAGTATAGTAGTTTTGACATCTCATCACTTCCTCACTCTATTATGGTGTCTCACAATAGAGATTGCATTTACGGATGGCATTCTAACAAAGGTTGTAATTAAAATACATGTATAAATTGCATGATTATACGATGTTATTTATTTTTACCAACTAACAGATAGTGTTGGAACGTCTTTGGGGTTTGTAAAGGCGTAATGTTTAATATTAACAGGTTGGCCGTCTACACCTAGGGCTGAACACGGCGCTAAGCCTTCATAATTGAAGCCAACTTTTTTAATTACCGCCCCACTCGCCTTATTTACATCGTCATGCATAATAAATACGCGGTTAGCGTTCAATGCTTTAAAGGCATAATGCGCTAAAGCAGTAGCAATTTCAGTAGCATAGCCCTTGCCCGTTTCGCTTGAGCGCACCCAATAGCCGATCTCAAAACTACGTAGCTCCCAATCAAAGCGATGAATACCTGTGCTTGCTACAAGTTTATCGCCGGCAAAGGCAAATAGCATAATGTCTTCACGCAGAATATATGCAGCCTGCTTCTCACGGCAAGTGGCTTCATCGGCTTCAACGCTATGGGGCTTATGTGCCCATGGCATCCATTTTTTAAGGTCTTCCAGGCTTTCCATTTTCGCTTCGTGCAAAGCTGCCCCATCACCCTGTTGTGGTGGGCGCAAAACAAGACGGGGTGTTTTGATAGGCATAGGCACATCAATCAGCACCTTATGCTCTGGTGTTTGTGTCTTAGCCACGCTTAACAACACTCCCTTGGGCGGTATCTTCAATCACAAAGCCAAGGGCTGTAATTTCATCACGCAGTTGGTCAGCCTTTGCAAAGTCGCGGTCTTTACGGGCAGCGTTACGGGCTTCAAGCATGGCTTGAACTTCAGCAGGTACATCAGCCTTAGGTGGCGCGTAAGATAGAATATCAATACAGAAGATACTATCAACCAAGCTGGCAAGTTTAGCTTTTTCAAGGCCTGACACATCATCAGCATCAAGCATTGTAAATACTTGGCCAAGCGCCTTTGCTGTGTTGAGGTCGTCAAACAGAGCCTCGTCAATCTTGGCTTTATGCGCAAGAGCAGCCTTTGAAAGCTCAACACTATCAAGACTCTGTCCATCAGCTAGTTTTTGCACACGCTCGCACAGGCGGCGGTGGCCTGTAGCGGCAGCTTTTAATGAGTCCCAGTCAAAATCCATCCCCATACGGTAATGGGTGGTAAGGCATAGGTAACGGTATGCAAGTGGGCTAATGCCTTCATCTTCAAAGGCATCAACAGTTAAAAACTTGCCAGATGATTTACTCATCTTGGCGCCGTCTTTAAGGTTAAGAAAGGCCACGTGCATCCAGTAGTTCACAAACTTTTTGCCATGGGCGCACTCGCTTTGGGCAATCTCGTTTGTATGGTGCACCGGAATGTGGTCAATACCACCGGTGTGAATATCAAAATGTTCGCCTAAGTAACGGGCCGACATTGCTGAACACTCAATGTGCCAACCGGGGAAACCTACGCCCCACGGAGAGTCCCACTCCATATCGCGCTGCGCATCTTTTGGTGAAAATTTCCAAAGGGCAAAGTCGGTTAGGTTTTTCTTTTCACCCATATCAACACGTTCGCCAGCTTGCAGGCCATCAATGTCAAGGCGAGCAAGGTAGCCGTAGTCATCAATTTTTGAGGTATCAAAGTAAACACCGTCAGATGTTTTGTAGGTAAAGCCCTTCTCTTCTAGCTTTTGAACCATATCGATTTGTTCTTTAATATGGTCAGTGGCGCATGGCACGTGGTCAGGCTTACGGATGTTAAGCTTTGCTGCATGTTCAAAAAAGACTTCGGTATACTTCTTCGCAATATCCCATGCGTTAAGGCCTTCGCGGCGCATAGCAACAAGCATTTTGTCTTCACCAAGGTCACCATCGTCAGTCAGGTGGCCCACATCGGTAATGTTCATCACGTGGTTTACCTTGTAGCCAGCGTAATCAAATGTACGACGAAGAACATCAGCAAAGATAAATGCACGCATATTACCAATGTGCGCATTGTGGTAAACCGTAGGCCCACAGGTGTAAATACCAACTTCCCCTTCGGTGATTGATTTAAAGGCTTCAGCCTTGCGGGTCCAGGTATTGAATAGTTTAATTGTAGGCATATGGGTATTTGGCATTGTTTGAATACTGTCTAGCTTGCTTTTGTTATGACATCGTAATTGGTCATTTTATGCCCAATTTGTTGGTAAATATAGCCCATTCGCACATAAATGTGTTAATAATATAGGCAAAATAATATCAAAAAGAGGGTTTTCCCGTGCGTTACGTGTTTCTGTTTATTCTTATCTTGTTCATTGGCGGTATTGGCGCCGTGCTTGCAGCCCCCAACTACGTTGACTGGAATAACCATAAACCCCTTATTGAAGAAAAACTTGCCGACGCTATGAGCGTCCCTGCGGTTGAACTGCACGGCGATATTGACTTTAAGCTCTTCCCAGCGCCTGAAATTTACGCTGCTGGCCTTACCGTAAAACCATTCGTTGGCGAAACCAACATTGCTGAGATTGAGCAATTCACCGCCAAATTTGGATGGGACAGTATTGCTGCTCTGCGTATCCACGCTAAAACCATTAACGCTGACGCCATTAACGTAAACATTATTAAGCTAGCTGATGGCAAGGCAAACTACTTATCTGAGCGCCGCAGCCGTCGTTCAAGCCAGCCTCGCTCGCTATACCCACTTTCAGGTATTGATAACCTAACCGTAAACCAGCTTACGGTTACTTACGAAGATCAGCCAAACGAGTACACGCAAAAACTTTCTATCCCGAACCTACAGCTTCTAGCCCCAAGCTTCGACCAAGCAGCACTTACAGCTGAAGGCACACTTAACGAAACACCCATTGCCCTTACAGGTACGTTTAACCTAGAAACACTACGCCAAATTGAAGCAACGACAACCCTTACCGTAGACGAAAACACTGCTGGCTTTGAAGGCAGCATTTTTGATGCTTTCTCTGAGCCTATGTACAAAGGCCTAGTCACCGCAAACCTTGTAACCTTTGACGACCTATTTAAAAAGCTAAACATGCTACTGCCTGCAGCCCTTGTGCGCTACAAAGATCTTGAGGGTATTACCTTCCGTGGTGACATCATGTTTAACGACACAACAATGACTGTTGAAAATGCAAACCTTGCCCTACCACAAGGTACAATCGAAGGCCGCATTAGCACCAAGCAAAAAGGCTCAAACGGCCGCCCAATGCATGACGTTGCACTAACGACTGAATCGTTTGACCTTTCAAGCTTCCTTGAAGCCACAAAAGGCACGGCGGCGCCAGCAGCGAATGATAGTTCTGACTGGTCAGACACACCGTTTGATTTGTCATTCCTTGCAGCAAACGACTTTAAAATTTCGTTGAAAGCAAACCAGCTTAAAGCCCGTGGGCACGAGTTTGATGCCCTAAGCATAATGCTGAACAACGAAAACAAACTACTAATGATTGAAGAAGCTTTGCTTGGCCTGCAGCAAGGCACAGCTCGTCTGAACGGTCAGTTTAAATACAGCAATACCCCTAACCTGCAAACGAACATCCGTCTGAACCGTTTGCCAATGCGTACATTCTTTGGCAGCGGCGAGAACATTATTTCAGGTGCGCTGACAGGCTCGTCTGAGCTTACTGCCAAAGGTGACTCTGTTCAGGAAATGATGGACAACCTAAACGGCGAAGGTGAGCTTAACATCACCGAAGGCACTCTGAACAAGATTGACCTTAAAGACATGGTGACAGCGATGCGCCAAATCTTTAAAAAGCAATCAAGCAAAACCGATACACCGTTCTCTGATATGAAGCTGACCTTCACCATTGAAAACGGTACTCTTCGTAATGACGATTTTTACCTACATACCGATAAAGCAGCTATTAAAGCGTCAGGTAAAATTGATCTTGCGAGCAAAACTCTTAACCTAACCGTTAACCCACAAACTGATGCTGGCCTTACAGATATTCTTATCCCTGTTAAAGTGATTGGCCCTATGGACAGCCCTAACATTGTACCTGTTGTGACATCATCAGTAGGTAAAGGTGCAGCCATCGGTGCCATGGTTGGCGGCCCTATTGGTGCAGCAGCCGGCGCGCTTATTGGCTCTAAAATCTCAAAAGACAATAAAAAGCCTGACGCCCCAACCGAAGCTGACGCACAAAACAACAATGCACAAAACCAGGCACAGGAAGTTCTTGAACAAGAAGAAGAGCAAGAAGCCCTACCGTTTGACCTTGAAAACGCCACGCCTGAAGAAGTGCGCAAATACTTTGAAGGGAATCAGTAATGACAACACCCAAACTCAAAGCCGAAGTTAAAGCCCAAGGCGATGCCTTTGCCGTTACGGTAAATGGTAAAGCCCTTAAAACACCCAATAAAAAAGACTGGGTTTGCACAAGCGAAAACCTAGCCAAAGCTGCCGCTGAAGAAGTTGAAAAACACGGCACCAAAGGCGCATTTTATAAGCTGCAATCATTTGTGGTTGATACCCCAGCCGAAACCACACAAACCGAAATGCTTGACCATTTTGATACTGACCTTGTGTTTTACGAAGCTGATGAACCTGTTGACCTTGTGGCCTTCCAAAAACAACATTGGGAGCCTGTGCGCACATGGCTGTGCGATGCTTTAGGCGGCGTACCATTTAAGATTAGCTACCACACAACACTGAACGAGCAACCAAAGACCACACACGAAGCCCTAGAAGCCTATTTAAAGGGCTTGAGCACCGAACAACGTGCCGTGGCTTACTTTGCTGGTCGCTTGGCTTCTAGCGTTGCAATTGGCCTTGCCTTTGCCGCAAAAGAACTTGATGCTGAAGACGCTCATAAAGCTGGCCATGCGGATGAATACTACCAAGAAAGCCGCTATAAACCCGATGATTTGCTGACTGAGCGGTTTGATGAAAACATCAAACAGTTTGCTCAATTGCAAATTTTTCGAGATTTCAGCTATTGAGGTATTGACTAACGCTCTTTCATGGCGTATCAATCTTCCTACGAACTTTCGGGGAGTAGCGCAGCCTGGTAGCGCACCTGGTTTGGGACCAGGGGGTCGGAGGTTCGAATCCTCTCTCCCCGACCATTTCGTACAACTTTTTATACCCGCAAAACACCAGGAAAGCGGGGCGTTATAAAGAGTTTCGCTAGGTTTCATTCATTAAAACCTACATCATCCCTCTTGTTATTTGTTGTATGTTGTTGTATGTTGTTGTATTGACGAGGTATCTTACAGGTATCTCGTATTGATGTTTCGCAGCAGCCACAGGCGCGCTGAGTTCACGTATTTTGACAATGAGGTACCCACATGCAAGAATTATCGCCCAAATACATTGAATCGCTTGAGATTCCTAGCAAGGCCAAGAAAATCTATTGGGATGCAATCATCAAAGGCTTTGGTGTCTGCGTCTACCCTACTGGCCGTAAAACCTATATGTTTCGATACTCATTACACGGTAAGAAGGAAAGCATGGCACTCGGTGACGTGCTAAACGTCAAGTTTAAGGCAGCTAAAGAGGCAGCCAAGACATTGCGCGCTCGTGTGGACCTGGGCGAGAACCCAGCCCAAGACCGCAAAGATCGTCGGGCTGAAGCAGCTGCAGTTCGATCAGGCCCTAGTGTGGCTGATCTATTCCACGAATATATGACAGACTATGCTCAGCATTACCGAAGCGCCGGAACGATCAAAGGCGATCACTCGTGCTTTCGTACACACATTGAGCCAAACCTTGGTGGCCTAAAGGTAGATAGTATCCAGTTTTCTCACATCAACAAGCTTCACAAATCACTTGAAGATACACCGTACCGGGCAAACCGTGTGTTTGAACTACTCTATGGCATGTTCAAGCTAGCGCTCCAATATGGCTACACAGACCACAACCCCTGTAAAGGCGTTAAAAAGTACAAAGAGAAAAAGCGTAATACATTCCTGAAGCCTGAGCAGATTAAAGAGCTTGTGCTTTATCTCGATAACCACAGCAATCGCACCTCAGCTATGGCAATCAAGCTTATGCTGCTAACAGGCTGCCGCTATAACGAAGTTATTCAGGCTGAGTGGTCTGAGTTTTCACTTGAGCAAAACACCTGGCATATTCCTGCCGGGCGAACAAAATCAAAGCGCGACCACAAGGTATACCTGACTGAAGAAATCCGAGCCATTCTAGATGAAATGCGCGCAGGCAATGATTCAGGCTATGTATTCTTTAATGCTGATACTGGCACCTATGCCAAGCGCATTGATAAATTCTGGTATCGCACCCGTGATAAACTGGGCCTGAAGAATGTGCGCATCCACGATCTGCGTCATACATTCGCCTCGGTGGTGATTTCAAACGGTTACGATATCAAGGTAGTAAAGCAGCTGCTTAATCACCAAGACATATCGTCAACCGATCGCTATAGCCACCTCTTCCAGGAGTGCCAAGAGCAAATCGCGGTAGATATCTCGAAAACGATTACAGGCAACGTGGTGCCATTTAAGAAAACTGGATAACTTGAAAGACAGTTCAGTGATGACCATATCTACTGCATGAATGAAGAAATCAGAATCGTGCAGTTAGATGCTAATGGTTATGAGGTCGGTCCTCTGTATACCACGGATAAATATTCAAGGGATGCTGAATACTATGCCCGTACCGTTCTAAAAGACGTTAGGCGTGAACATCCAAACAACATCTATGCGCTATACATCAATGGTCAAAAACAGCCCGACTAATTCATATAATATGGGCTAGTCGTTAGACACTAGCCCTATATATTATATATAGGGTATCCGTTCGCACCCCCAGAACCCTGATAATTCAAATACTTAAGTATATAAAAAACAGCACGGGTTCTAGGCCGTACCCGTTCCGACTAATTTTAAGTAAGTCATTGATTTAAATTAAAAACAAGGGTGCGAACTAAATATTTTAATGCTCTAGAACCCTAGAACCCGTACCGCTTTAGAACCGTAAAATCATGCAATTGCCCGACGTCTTTTTCGGTATTTAAACTGCATAACTGCACTGCCTAATGTGATCACCGCAACGCAGGCCCACTCTAATGTGCTGAATGTGCGCACCGGCATCGATGTAAACCAATGGGCCACCACCTCAAGGCCGTAAGTAATGAGAGGCACCAAGGCAGCCAGGGCCATGAACCGCTCCGACTTAAGGTGCTTGACCGCGTAGAAGTAAGCAAAGATCGACGCAGGCTCAATCAGAACACCAAAGGCGCCGCCTAAGATGAGCGTGTCCATGCGTAGGAAGTCTGCAGCTGAAGGCAACGGCGCCACCGATACATGTAGAAAATGGCCATAAGCCGCAACGCAGGCCAAGGCAATAAAGATCAACATACAACTTACAAAGCTGATGATTGCCGTCACACGAATGCGGTCCTTCAGCCCGTGGAATACATTTACCTCGGGGTGGGCCTCAATGACCATAGTCTTTGTCACCTGGAAGAAGATCGCAGCCAACAAGAACAGCATGGCATTTTTCATCGTTTCAGGGTCTAACTGCCCTAAAAGCATGATGCAGCCTGCAGCAATTAAAGTCGTGCCGGCAACAGTCATGGCCCGCGGCCGACGATTAAAGAATAGCCAGGCAAAGATCACAACAAGGATCACGCCAAAACGCTGCAGCAACGAGCCTTCAGCTGAGGTTACATAGATGAATAGATAAACCGTAAAGATGTGCTCAAATAAGGTCAGTACGCCATAAAGCCACGTTACTGGTGACCTGAAGGCCTGCATCGACATTCTGCCGGGGCCTGAAACAACCAACAGCACAAGACTAGCCACAATAAAGCCAAAGCATACGAATACCACAGGGTTGGCACCTTCAAAGCCTGCAAATCGGGCCAATACGTTGTAAAGGCCCCAAAGTAGAACCGTCGAAAGCCCTAAGAGATATCCGCTCATTGAAAGTTCCCCGCCATAATTAGCCAGGTTAAAATAACGATCAGGCAACTAAAGACCGCAATATAATACAGCATGTGCTCTTGAAACTCATTGTACTCGCCTGGGCTTTTAGGTTGTTCAACGGCGGTGTTATTAGGTGCTTTAGGCTGCAGGTGATCTTCGGCCCAATCCCAGGCCTGCCAATCTTGGCAGTTCTTCCTGCGCTCAACACCATCCCAAATGCCTTTGCTAAAGTTCTGATACTCTTTTGGTGTCATGTATGAAGGGTTAACACAGATCCCCAGTTGACGCATACCAATTGGCTTACGCCCCTGCTTTACCGCGCTATCATCAAACTTACGTGTAACATCAGCCGCTGCCGGCTCTTTATAGTAATTATTGGTGATCGTGCCTGAGTTATGAGCAACACCGCTGACCTGACCCTCAATACGAATACCCGCATCTTTCTTGGTGCGGGTATTTTTTATTTCGTCTTTGAACTCTTCCCGAACTTTATCGAAATAATTGTCTGACATTTAACGCCCCTTACGAAGCCACTTTGAATAAAGGAATAACATTGCCTTTGTTAAGATCCATACCTTCACGACGACCGGCCATAAGCGCGACTAAAACATCAGCTGCTTTGTGGCCAGGCAATGTTACATCAAGCTCTTCTTCCATATCACGCATGAACGCCATGGCTTCCTGGATCTCGCTCACCTTGAAGGTTTGGTTATCAAGTCCGGCAAAGTTAACCTTTGAAGAAGTTGGCTTTGCGCCCTTCCCTGTTTTCAGCCAGGTGAAGTCCACGCCGCAAGTATCAGCAATCTTCTTAATTGTTGCATCGATAGGCATACGTCTCAAGTCACGCTCTTTAAGGTTCCTTATCGTATTCACATGAATTCCAGAATCTCGAGCAAGTTTGGCCATAGGGCCGTAGTCAGCCATAACCTGAGCAATTCTAATTTGAAAGTCTTTGATTTTATTAGACATTATTAAAAAACCACAATTTCACACAATTTATAGATTGATATTGTGGTTTAATGTATGTATAAATACTCACAACACACAACAACACACAACATATAACAACACAATAGTTCAATAAAATGAACAACAACTGAGGAAAACATACAACAATGTACAACAACCCACAACAAGGTATTGTGCCAAATGAGCTTCTAAAGCAATGGCATGATGCAAAATTATCACTTGATAAGGCTAAGGCCCAATTCAACAAGATCAATAAAGACCTTCAAAAAGAAACCGACGGTATCTTCCAACATGTTCTGCAGCAAGCAGGCAAGGAATACGGCCAATCAACATTGGCAATCGGCGACTTTAAAGTAACCGGCGGCATTAAAGAGGTATCGACCTGGGATCAAAAAGGTCTACTAGCAATTGCTAAAACTTTAAGCCCAGAACAATACCAAGCAGTATTCAACATGAAACTGGATGTGCCTAAGTCGAAGTTCAATCAGCTGAACGACGCCGACCTGCGTACGCGCCTTGAAGCCGCCCGCACGGTAGAGTTCAAACCGATGACACCTAAAATTGAACCGCTTCCCCAAGAAGCAGAATAGGTGGCCATCATGACATTCCAAATCATTACAGCTGATCAACGTGCAGAGATGTACGACAAAAGCATCGCAATGGTTCTTCTTGGGCCGAAGGGTGCAGGTAAAACTTCTCAACTAGGGCACTTGCCTGATGATGAGACGCTATTCGTTGATCTTGAAAAAGGTGGCCGTAGCGTTGTTGACGGTGAGTTCGCCTTTAAAGGTGACAGTATCCAAATGACAAGTTGGCCTGAGCTGCGCAATCTTGCATGTGTTCTTGGCGGCCCTCGCGCCGGCCTGAGTAGCAAGCAGCCTTACAGCCAGGCGCACTATGACGCGGCCTCTAAAAATATCGATCCTAAAATGTTCGAAAAATACAAATACATCTTTGTTGATTCGGTGTCTGAAGTCTCTGACATCTGCCTGAAATGGGCACAAGGCCAGTGCATCACTAAGAACGGTGATATCGACAAACGCCAGGCTTACGGCTTATTGGGCGATGAGATTAAAGCGTTCCTTCGCCAGTGGAAACACATTGACGGCAAGCACGTTATCCTGACCTGCCTTATGTGCCAAAAGACCGACGACAAGAGCGCCCGCTACTGGGATGTACAGCTTGACGGTTCACAGGCTATGCAGGCGCTTGTGTCAATTTTCGATGATGTGATCTGCATGATCGATATCCCAAACCCTAAAGACCCTCAAGAGATGATCAAGGCGTTCATCACGCGTGAGCCTAACCCTTATGGGGTACCTGCTAAGACGCGATCTTCTCATCTTAATGCGATCGAAGAGCCAAACACCGCCAAACTCATTAACAAAATCCAGAAAAAGAAAGCTAAATAATCATGAACATGAACTTTGCAGACGCCCCTACAGGCGGCAACTTTAAAACAATCCCAGACGGCACATTGCTGTTCGGTCAACTGCTCGTTAAACCTTACAACCTTGATCAAGGCGTAATCGAAAAACCGGCTAAAGACCCTTCATCTACCTGGCGTGGTCTAGACTACGACATCAAGGTAATTGGCGGCGAGTTTGACGGTCAAGAGCTACGCTACAATCACCTGACAACATCTCACGAAAAGCAGGATGTTGTAGATATCGGCCGCTCAAATATTCGCGCCATTCTTGAAACTGGTAAAAAAGCTAGTCAGAAGAACCCTGCAGGTTACTCAATTAGCTCTTACGCTGACCTGCACGGCCTTCTTGTAGCCGTTGAAGTGAAAGAAGAGACCTACAAAGACAAGGTCAATGCAAAGGTAGGTAAGTTCTTATCTGCTAACCCTGAAGGCCAGTACCACAAGCAATTCTTGGAGCTGATGAACAACTACGGCGGCACCATTCCTAACGTGCCCCCTGTTGAGCCTATGGCAGGTCGCGAGACTTCTAACAACTCAAACTCAACCAACACTGCACCTGCAGCCGGTAACGGCTCTTGGGATTCTGACGCACCTGCGACTGCGGAATCTAAGGGTGACGGTAACTTCCCATTTTAAGGAGTAGAACATGACAGAAGGTAAAAAAACTCTGTCTTCTAAAGAGGCCGCAGAATTTCTCGGC
The DNA here is from genome assembly GCA_002436405.1 of Proteobacteria bacterium UBA6503. Classification (GTDB taxonomy): domain Bacteria; phylum Pseudomonadota; class Alphaproteobacteria; order UBA1280; family UBA6503; genus UBA6503. The sequence continues at coordinate 381,362 of DJLZ01000005.1, read as the reverse complement.
CTCGCAGAAGATACGCTCCGCTGGAAACGTCATCACGGAAAAAAGGATCAACCGCCTTACTACAAGGTTGGCCCAAGGATTGTTTACGATCTCGACGACCTAAAGGAATACCGCGATTCAAAGCGTGTTGATCCGGCTAACGCAATCGAACTCTAAGGAATAACAACAATGCCAATCCTACGCCCACGACAGGATGTTTGCGCCAAGCGTGTACTCAAAGCGCTTAAGGTCACAAGCAGCACACTTGCTGTTGCGCCTACAGGCGCCGGCAAAACATTTATCCTAAGCGCGGTCTGCAGCAAGCTACCCGGCCGCCACCTGATCCTTCAGCATAGCGATAAACTGCTTGAGCAAAACAAGGCAACCTACGAGCTTTGGAATGGTACGGACACATCTATCGTCAATGCCAACTGTAAGGACTTCACTGGCCAGGCAGTGTTTGCCATGGTGCAAACCTTGTCACGCGACGGCACTATTGAAGCCCTAGATCACTTCCATTTTGATGTACTTGTGATTGATGAAGGCCACCATGCAACGGCCCCGACCTACAAACGAATCATCGAAGCTGTTAAGGCTAAAAACCCGAACGTGAAGATCTTCCTTGTGACCGCCACACCAATGCGTGGCGACGGTGCGGGCCTTGGCCAGGTGGTTGATTCTGTGGCTGACGTTATCACCCTAGAAGAACTGATCGCTGCAGGCAACTTGGTAATGCCTCGCACATTCATCATTGATATTGGCTGCCAACAAGAGCTTCAGGATATGCCTATTGTTGGTATCGATTACGATATGGACCGCGTGGCCGAGATCATGAACAAAGACATTCACAACGAGCGAATCGTTAAGGAATGGCAAGAACATGCCGGTGATCGTCAGACAATAGTGTTCTGTAGCACGGTTCAGCATGCCAAAGACGTCTGCGCAGCCTTCCAAAAAGAAGGCATTAAAGCCGGGGTGGTTCATGGCAGCATGACTACAACTGAGCGCGACAATACCCTGAATGCCTTTGAGTGCAGACAGCTTCAGGTTCTTGTGAACGTCATGGTTCTTACTGAAGGGTATGACTGTCAGATCGTGTCTTGTGTGGTGTTGCTACGCCCTTCAAGCCAACATAGCACCCTACTACAAATGATTGGCCGCGGGCTTCGTATCGTCACGCCGGACAAATACCCAGACGAGAGTAAAGAAGATTGCGTCATTCTCGACTTTGGCACGAGCTGCACCAACCATGGATCTCTTGAGCAAAACGTATCGCTTGAAGATCAACGCGCCTTCGGTTCTGAAGGTGGCGACGCACCGTCTAAAGAATGCCCCAACTGTGAGGCCCCTAACCCACTTTCAGTGAAGGTGTGCTCGCTCTGCGGTCAGGAGTTCAATCCTGCAGCCATGCAAAGTGCATCGCTTTCAACATTTACCATGCGCGAGGTGAAGCTCGTTAAGCAGTCACCATACAAATGGCAATCGGTTAACCCTCGTGTGTTGGTTTCAACATCGTTCAACAGTTGGGCCATGGTGATCTTCCATAAAGACACCTGGCATGCAGTGGGTGCGACCGCCAACAACACTCCAGTGGCATACCTGGCTAAAGGTAAACGTCTGGCGGCATTGTCTGCAGCCAATGATTTCATGTGCCGTTACGGCAGCACGGCCGATTCAGGCAAGCGCAAATCTTGGTTGCGTAAAGACGCCACAGAAAAACAACTCAAAGCCCTAAACGATCCGCTGAACTTCGGCATGAACCGATACGAAGCAGCCTGCCGTCTAACGCTTAAGTTTAACAAGGCTGCCATTGGCAAGCTGATTAACTAAAGGAACCCACAAAGGTGAGTAATGAAAAACAAAAATACCGCCACCCTTTTGTCATGTTTCTACTGGTTAAAAGAACACCCAAAACGAAGTTCGTAAGAAGGGAAATCATATTCATTCGTACGCTCTTACTGCAGAGCCTTTACCGGGCGCTGAAGGGCGACAAAAAAGAGATTGAATTTTTAACGAGTAGCAATAACCCAGTTAGGAAAAAGTTCACATCCCTGGCGGGCGTCGACGATCAATGGTTCGTCGAGAGTGTGCAAAGAGTTTTAAACAAAGAGTTCAAAATGCCCCAGTACCGTCAGCTTCGATACATCTGGTGCGATTATCCTGAACTCAGTAATGGCGAGAAGGAAAGCGATGAATACAAAGTCCTGCGATACATGTACGGATAGCCGCACAGCTTGCTACGGGTTCTCTGGCCAAGCTAATGGCGGCCGACCAGAAACCAAGTGGCTATGCCCCAAGTGCTACCTCGTGTCGGGTGAGCGCGCCACCATTATGATCAAACAAATACAAGAGCTGAGTAAATAACAATGCAAGAACTACTAAACAAAGCAGCTGAAGCTAACAACCCTTTAAACTTTGCACCCACGCCAAAGTCATACCTAAACGACCGCATCAACAAGTTGGTTGATGCCGCTCTTGAGAAAAAGAATAAGGCGCAGCCGTCACGCACCTACCTTGGTGGCTCGCGCCTTGGTGTTGAGTGTGCCCGTTCCCTCGCTTACGAGGCACACCACACCGCTAAAGATTCTGACTTCCCTGGCAAAGTCATTCGCCGCTTTGATCTGGGCCACGCTCATGAAGATCTAACAGCTGAGTGGCTTCGTGCTGCAGGCTTTGAACTTGTAACCCATGGGCCTGACGGTGAGCAGCTAGGCTTCAGTGTATTAGGCGGTAAGATTGCCGGGCACGTTGACGGCGTACTTGTGAGCGGTCCTAAAATTAAAGGCCTCACTTACCCTGCTCTTTGGGAACACAAAATCATGAATGAATCTAACTTCAAGGCCTGCAAGAAGAATGGTCTTGAGGATACTAAGCCAGTGTACTTCGGCCAAAACCAAATCTACATGGCCTACTCACCTATGTTCTGGCCTGAGCAGATCTCAAACGCCCTACACACAAACCTAAATACGAATACATCGGAGCTGCACTTTGAGGTAATCCCATTCCGCCCAGATGTAGCCCAAGAGTTATCAGATCGCGGCGTCTCGATCGTGCATAGTGATCGCCCAGAAGAAATGCCCCGCATTGCAAGCCGTTCAAACGACTTTCGTTGCAAGTTCTGCAGCTACAAAAATACATGTTGGAAGGAAGAAAAATAAGATGAAAGCCATTCTCGCACTAGACCTTGGAACCAAAACCGGTTGGGCAGCAAAGACAGCTGAAGGTAAAATCATTTCAGGCAACATCAACCTAACGCCTAAGCGTAAAGACAGTTTTGACATGCGCTACGTTCGCTTTAAAAACTTCCTTGATAACCTTTACCTACGCTCAGGCAATTCAATTTCGCTTGTATGCTTTGAAGAAGTTCGCCGCCATGCAGGTACTGGTGCTGCCCATGTTTACGGAGGTTTTCAAGCCTACCTAAAAACTTGGTGCGGTGAGAACAACATTCCCCATACATCGATAGCAGTTGGCACCTGGAAAAAGCATTTTACAGGTAAGGGCAACAGCTCTAAGTCAGAAATTCAAGACGAAGCCAAGAAGCGCAACTTTGAATTTGAAACTGAAGATGAAGCTGATGCTATTGGCATTCTGCATGGCTACCTAGCTGAAGCGGAGCAGATGTAATGACGGTACAAAACTTCGCCCCTAAACAACACCGCTATAGCTTGGAAGAAGTGCGTGATGCACTTAATGCCAATGCCAAAAGCGTATTGCAGCACCTCTTCCCTGCAGGCCGTATAATCTCTGGTGAGTTTTGTATCGGTGACATCACTGGCACAAAAGGTAAGTCGCTACGCTTTAACCTGGACAAGTGCGAGGGTAAAGACTTTGCAGCAGGCACAACCTTCGGCGACATGCTCGATGTATGGAAAGAAGCCAAGGGCCTTGACTGGCCTGAAGCCATTCAGACAGCAGCTGAGTACATGGGCATTAAGGCGTCTAATGTTTCATCAACAGCCCCGGCCGATGAAGAGGATGAAGATCTCTACATCCCTCGCCGCGACGGTAAAATGGTAGGCAAATGGGTTTACCATGATGCCGCCGGTAACGAGTGGGGTATTGAGTACCGCTTCGATAATCCGCATGAGCCAGGTAAGAAAGATCACACACCGTGGGATTGTGCTAAGCAGATCTGGAAAATGCCTGAAGGCCCACGCCCTCTATATCGCCTTCCTGAGCTATTGAAAGACACAAGCCCTGTGATTGTAACCGAAGGGCCCAAGAAGGCACAGGCGCTATCAGAACTTGGCTTTAACGCTACCTCACCTATTGGTGGGTCGAACGCCCCGGCTAAATCTGATTGGGATATTTTCAAGGGCGGCCGCTCTGCAATTATCTGGCCTGATAATGACGAAGCCGGTGCTAAATTTGCTGAAAATGTAAAGAACCTGATCACAAAAATTGGCGGCCGTGTAGAAGTATTGGCGCCACCAAAAGATAAGCCGAGTAAGTGGGATGCCTACGACGCTATTCATCATGACAAATGGTCGGCCGATAAGGTTAAAGAGTTCTTATCAACACATATGGAAACGCCAGGCATTAACATTCTTAACTGGCATGTGGGCAAGGCCTACCTTGGCGAACCTGCAAAGCGCAAGTGGCTTGTTCAAGACCTCTTCCCCCAAGGCAAGGCAATGCTTTATGCAGCACCGGGTGGCGCAGGTAAAAGTTTTAAGATGCTTGAGCTTGCCTACATGGTTGCATGCGGCCAGACATACAAAGATTTTCTAGGGCACACCGTTAGCCAAAAGGGTGCGGCCGTAATCTTCACAGCTGAGGATGATCAGGAAGAGGTTCACCACCGCCTAAAGTCTATTGATCCTGACGGCCGCTACGAATCAGGCAAGATCCCTTTGTACGTTATTCCACTACCCTCGCTTGACGGGCCTTTAACTATTGCCCGCAAAGGCCCTGAAGGTGTCGAAGCCACACAAGCCTGGCGTGATATCTGCAATGCGATCGCCTACATCAGCGATATTAAAATGGTTGTCTTTGATCCGCTGCAGACATTCATCTCAATTGATTCTAACGATGCAAGCGAAGGCCAGTTCGTATGTGGCCTGCTTGGTTGGCTCGCAACAAATACCGGCGCAACTGTTATCGCTACGCACCACATGAGCAAGCGTAAAGAGTACACATCCCCGGCTGAAGCGCGTGACGCTATCCGTGGCTCAACTTCATGGGTTGACGGCCTGCGTTTGTCGTACGCTATGTGGCCGGTGCCTGGTCGCAAGAATGCCGAGATTCTTAAAAAGCTTGGTCGCAAACCTATACCGGGCATCGTATTCAATGGCGCCGTCGTTAAATGTAACGGCCCGTCTGATCTATCAGTACGTACCCTTATCCGCAACATGGATACCGGCATCCTAGAAGATATGACCCAAAAGGTTAAAGAGATCTACAACGCCAAAGACGCCGACATCTCTGAGCCGCTTATCGAGGCGATCAAGAAAGCCGCGGCCGAAGGTAACCCATTCACCAAAACAAAAACAAGCGGGATATACACCCGCAAGAAAGAGCTTCCAGGCTATATGCATGGCCTTGGTCGTGACCAACTTCAAGACGCTGTTCAGCAGCTGATTGACGCAGGTCAGATTGTTAAATGCGCTATCGACGGTGGGCAGGCCATGTGGCTTGACGTACCTGGCGGCGCGCTTCACCTCAACCAAAACTAAAAGAAAGCAATACAAATGCAAACCCACACAACAGTACAAAACAAACCAGCTACAGTAGAAAACCAATTCTCTAGCTACACAAACCAAACCGTTGAGAAAGCAACCAACAGTATCTTCCGTCAGGTTGTTGAGCTGAATCACCTGGGTGTGATCTCAACTGATATCGTTGCGACCCTCACCTCAAAGCTGAACGATGCAAGCTTCATGACTATTGACGTGGCTCTGACTGATGATCAGAAAGAACAAGTTGAAAAGATGATCCCCGACATCGTACGTGACTGCGTTCAAAAGTACGTCGCCAACATCAAGAAAGATGAGCGCACCATGAAGGTTGCCCAGATTGTTGAGCGCGAGATGAACTGCGTCATCGGTGAAAGCTTTGCGGCCGTCGCAAAAGAAACTAACCGCGGCGCGATCATCAACTGCACCGCAGTGTCGGCCGACACTAAGAACAAAGACACCAACAAGATTGAGCTGAACTACCCTAAGGCCCACGGTGATATTACGATCCCGACAAAAGGCCTGTTCATCTCAACCAACTGTGTGCAGCAGATCCGTGAAAGCGCGCGCGTTGATACCGATGCAGCCCTAGCAAAACTCGAGAAGCCTGCCGCCAAAAAAGAAACCAAAGAAGTTTCTGATGCCGGCAAGAATGAGTGGGGTGCGTAATGAGTAGTCACCTAAAACATACACCGGGCCCTTGGTTAGCTGACGGGTTCTTCGTAAGCACTAAGGATGACGAGCATTCAATTGTTTCGGCTGTTATATCAAAACCAGATGAAGAACTGAAGGCCAATGCCCACCTAATCGCTGCAGCTCCTGACTTGCTTGAGGCTTGTGAGGCAGCTCTGAAAAAACTGAACTCTATTTGTCAGCATTCTAATGCTGCTCATGAAGCACAGACCATGATCAGAGAAGCAATCAACAAAGCAAAAGGGTTGTCATCATGAAGAACAAGATGATCGACCTGAACAACCACCTATTCGCTCAGCTAGAACGGCTGAGCGATGAGGATCTTCAACCTGAACAGATCAAGGATGAAATCAATCGTACCAAAGCTATGGTTGACGTCTCTGACCAGATCATCAAGAACGCTGCACTGGGCCTTGAGGCACAGAAGTTTGTAGCCAAGCATCGCCCACTACCTGAAGGCACGGGTGATAGTTTTCTCGATGCTCTGCAGCTGACAAGCGGAGGCAAGAAGTATGACTAAGCGTACATCTATTCCCTACTCAGATGCTGAGCTTGCCTGGATTGAGAAACACAAAACACTTGTGCGTCGCGAGGCGCACAAGAAGTTTGTCAAAAAGTTCGGCCGCACAGATGTTTCTCTAAAAAACTACAACGCTCTATGCAAGCGCAAAGGTTGGATGACTGGCCGCACCGGACAATTCATCAAAGGTCAAGAGTCTCATAACAAAGGTAAGAAAATGCCTTACAACCCGAACAGCGCGCGCCACCAATTCAAGAAGGGCAACAAGCCGCACAACACAAAACATGCAGGGCATGAGCGTATTAGCGTAGACGGATATATCGAAGTCAGCATCAATGAGACAAACCCTCATACCGGCTTTGAGCGCCGCTACGTTTTAAAGCATCGCCACCTCTGGGAAAAGCAGAATGGCCCTATCCCTGAAGGTATGTGCCTGAAGTCTCTCGACGGCAACAAGCTGAATACTGATCCGTCGAACTGGGAGCTTATCGATCGGGGCACACTTGCAGTGCTTAACCAACGCAATGCGCATAACTACAACGACGCACCCGCAGAGGTGAAGCCTGCCCTTCTTACCCTGGCTAAACTCAAGCACCGGGCATCGCAGATTGAAAAGGATAACAAGACCGATGAGTAAGCCCTTCAGCCTATACCGCATTAAGCGTGATGACGGCATGCGCTTTCAGCGGTTCAACCATTATGGCCAAACGCCACCACGCCTTGGCCCATGCCGCAGTGAGTTCACAGATGCCGGCACATTCTTTCGCAAAGTGAAGGAAGTTAAGACCGCACTTGAACACCTCGTTATTAACGATCGCTACGGCCTACATCAAATGAAGGTTGAGCAAATCAACGTAGACGAACACACCGCACAAACAATAATCGCAACCGACTTTATGGGGGGTAAGTAAGTGAAAGCACTCTCAATCAGACAACCTTGGGCATGGCTCATTGTGAATGGATATAAAGATATCGAGAACCGTTCTTGGCCTACAAAGAAACGCGGCCTTATCGCTATTCACGCGAGCAAGACAATGACCAAAGAAGATTATAACACTGCAAAGCAGGTAGCCTTATCTCAAGGTGTAGCTATTCCTGATCGCATACATTTCGACCGGGGCTGCATTGTCGGTGTCGCCGTCATTAAAGATTGTGTCACCGAGAGTGATAGCCCGTGGTTCTTTGGCGAGCATGGTTTTGTTCTTGAGAACGCCAAGCCTTGTGCGCCCTTCCCTTACAAGGGGCAGTTAGGTTTCTTCAATGTAGTCCTGGAGGTGTAACCATGAACGGCTTCATCCCACCATTCGCAGGCCAAGACGTGCAGAACTATATCGTGCGTGTACTTAACACCAATGCCGGTGATGATCTAAAAAAACAAATCCTGTTCTGCACCGTAGACTTTGCGCATGAATATCATCTTACAGAGGTTACTAAACCTTCAAATCTGCGCCCGGTCGAGGCTGCCTTTGCCCGTGCAAAACATGAGCAGCTCAAACCGCTGAAGGTGCCAACAGTGAAGGATCAGATTAAAGCAGCTGAAGAAGCGGCTAAATCTAAAACCGCCGAACCTATTGGCAAGAAGGAATCTTTTAAGGCTATCGAGCATGCATCATCTGATCAGCTTAAACCTAATGAGCCTGAGCCAATTCAAAAGCACAAACCTGTGCCAGACGAAAAGATCACGCTGAAGGGTGAGCTTGCAAGCCTGCGATCTACCAAGATCATGTTTGAAGATATTGACCTTGGCCAGATTAAACCGGGCAAACAAATCACACCAACAGCAACAGTGCGAGTAAGGCATCCGTTAGAACTTCCTGAGTGGTTAACAGCTAAAGAACTGAAAGACCTTACAGGCAAGAACCTACAACGCATTTATCACGAAGCTAATAAGCAAAACTGGCGACGCTCAAAGCGCGGCCGCACTGCCCTTTACTACCGTGATGATGCCAAACCTTTTATTGATAAATGGAGTAAATAAACATGACCCACAAAATCCAAGAAGGCATGACAGTAAATTACTGGGCAGGCCTAAAGAAAAACGAACCCACTGGAACCGCTAAGGTTACTGCTGTAGGTAAGCTCGGCAACATTGAAATGGCTTGGCTTGATAACGGCAAGTGCTACGCAACATCACATATTGTGGAGGCCGCCAATGTCACAGCAAAATAACGATTACAAATTTAAGTCCGAACTAACTAAGAAAGCCCTACCTACAGGATACTCTCACCTAATTCACGTAAGCCGTGATGAAGTGCCTGGCTTGCTTTCTAGAATTAAGGCGCTTGCCGAGAATTGCGACTGGATCAAGATGTATGCCGTGTGCCAGGTTGACGGGGATTATCACTTATGGACTGCTGATAGAATCCAGAAGCGTATCAATGCTCTAGGCAAGGATATTAGCATGCTGAAATCAGTCCTAACCCGCCACCCTGAAGGCGACCTGCAGGAGGGTGAGTAGATGCCAGTATGTGAGTGGAGAAATGACACTAAGTTTAGAACAGTAACAGACGAAGAAGTTTTGTCGGAGCTAAAACGATTAAAACAAAATACTGATAAGCTCTTTGATGTTGAAGAAAGGCGCGTGGAGGTAAAGCGCTTGTTTAGAAAGCCTAAGGTTTTGTACCTATACAATTTTTATTGGTTCATCATTGGCCCAGAATGGCAAGAGATACAAGCTGTGCAGGAAAAATGTTCCTTACTTGCCTATGTGTTCGGGGTTCAAGCAGGCCTACAAAAGGCCGGAAAACAAAATTAACCACCCCTTGAAATAACCACACTCACCCCCTACCTATACCCCAACAACCGTTGGGGTATTTTTATGACTGACTTACTTAAAGAAAAAGCCGGTGAATTTTGGGTCGAGATGGCCAATAAAGAAGGTTATTCTTTCATTGTTTTTGCTCACATCAAATTTGAACACGTCTTAAAAAGAAGAATCGCGAACAGGCTAAGTCTTAATATTGCTAATGTTAAAAAGAGCAGAATCGCCAGTGAGAGAGTTATCCGCGATTTTCGGACAGCAAATGAGCTTGCCTATGCTCTTGATATTATAGATAGTCAGACGTTTGGTTTTCTTGATAAGCTTAACAGTATTCGCAATAGAGTGGTGCATCGAGAAGACTACAGCATATCTGAAGATGAGTTTAAGAATCTAATTAACTGTGCCCCTCAAGATATTCCTTTGAAAGATAGGATTAAAAAGTACAAAAGAATTGAGTACAAAATTGAATCAATTCTTTTGGGCATATTTGTAATGCTTGAATCTGGCATGCATAATGTTGTTGAAATTAAAGATTCTGACCACCCTTTAAAAATTGATATCGGGAGCAGCAAGTTAGTAACCTTTGACGCCCCTGAGTTCTGCGGCATACTTTCATCTAAATTCCAGAAGATTAAATAAGGCATGCACCATGACAAAAGAACTCACCCCCAAACAAGAAAGCCTACTGGATAAGCTTAAGCGCGCAGGGCCTCCTGCAATCATTACCGCTGCTGGCACACTTGACCCCACTGTAGCAATTGCCACCGCAGCAATAACCGGCTGGGTTGGACCTAAGTCTGCTGAACATCGTGATGATTTTCTTGAAGATGTTTGTCGCAACCTTTCTGCAGATGCACTTGACAAAGAACCTCCACAGCTATTCATCACAGCAATCAATATGGCTATGCCATACGTGCATCGAACACGTGTTGATGAAAAAATTCAGGCTTATAAGAATATAGTTGTTAATGCACACAACAATTCAAATGATGATGAATATATGCTGCAACATGTTATTAGAATTATAGATCAGCTCTCAGTTCTTCATCTTCATACCCTGATGACCCTAAGCAAGGTCGAACCAAATGAGCTTGTAGTCAAATACGTAGAAAGAAGTAACGATATTGAAATGATTAGAACTGTCAATCAGGTGGCTCTAAATGATTTTATAAAAAGGTTAATGCGCCCACAGGCTGACGATGAATGGGCAAACCTTTTAGCTAACGACTTAACCACCATGAACCTAATTAAACCATCTAAGCTCTTTGATGGCGATACCTATAATGGTCTAACGCGCCTGGGTAGTCGCGTTGTTGAAATGATTAAACCTAATTAACCACATCAAGACTGAGCACATCAGCCTTATCGACCTCGGCCGTCAGCATTCCGTTGTAGGGCTTATCTAAATAAACCATGACAATCTGACGTCCGGCTTCTTCACAAAAATATTCATTGAGGATTTCGCCGAATATTTTATACGGCCGCACGTAGCAGTATTTAATACCTTTAGCCATGCGGTACCCCGCTAGTTCGTTTTACCCCGCACCTTTTCTACTGTGCGCAATGTACCGTAAATGCCAAGCACGGCCCCAGTAAGCCAAACCATTTGATCTACTGGCATTTCAAACTTACGGCCGGCAAACATTTGGAAGATCGGATTGGCTACAAATTCCATAAGCCAACCCATAGCAGCAACCCATAGCAATGCAGGTCGGCCGCCAGCAACAAACCAACTCTTATGCGACGCAGCAACCTTATTGATCTCTGCCTGGATCAGATACGGATTTTGGCGCAGCTTTTCCATAGCTGCTGCAGCCATGGCCCGTTCTTCATCACTGGTAAAAAGTTTATCGAACATATCGCCAACAGCTTCAACCGGTTTAGCGACTTCTTCCCCAACTCCTAAAATCGTCTTGATTAAACCCATTCTAGTAGCTCCACACTGTTGGTTGATCTCTCAGGTCTAGGTGGATGAAGCGGCTGTTGTGTGGCCCCTTCTGGCTAATGCCCACACCCTTAAAGCCTACAGTAAGGGCAAGGCCAAGTAACTCATATGCGTCAGCACCACTTACCAAGATATCAGCTGCCTTACCTTGAACGTGCATACTTGCCGGAGCGCCGCCAATTTTCTTGTTGTATTCCGGTGTGCGCAGGCCACTAGTGATAAGCATAGGCTTACGGTAAAGATTGCGTAGCATTTGAAGGCGACGCATAAACTCTTCGCTCATCCCCTTCTCAGCGCTGCCCGGCACATCAGGACTGTCAAACTCATGAGGTTTAAAGTGTGTAAGTTCTTTCCAATATTTAGGCATTAGTGGCCCCCTGTCTTAATAAAAGCTGCAACGATACCAAGGGCCGCAGCCACCGCACTTACCACAAAAAGCACACCACCTATAAAGCCTTTGTAGCGGGTTAGTTCTTGTTGCATTGCTTGCTGCGAAGCCTGCAAGGCCTTATTGTCAGCACGCAATGACTTAAGCTCAACTTTAATTTCATCTAGCACTTTGTGAATTGAGATCCCTTCCATGTTTAAACCCCCTCTGGTTTTGTTGGCCATACAACATCGTCAGGATCTGAGAAGTCCTGAGGAACGTCACGAAGGGCTTGGCGATATGCACGGGCTGCAGCTTCAGCCTGGGCATCATTGTTATCAAGCGCTATTTCAATCATACGGTCCGCATCATCCAAAAGCGGGCTACGTTTATTGCGAATACTTTGCCAGGCACGAGGAATGCGCTCATCTTCAGCGTAATCCTCACGGCTTTCAAGGTATGCATCAAGTTGACCTTCTGTCAGTTTTTCTTCCAAGCTCATAACGTGTTTTTTATTTGTATGCATAAACCGTAGCCTCCAAGTCAATGTTTGCAATATCGCCAATAAGGCGCAGTTCATCGTAGGCGATAGTGCCCAGATCCCCCGTATCTTCCACCCAAGAAAATGCACCATTCATTGCGTATACTCGGGTTTGTGCAGGTGTAGTACCAATCCCAAGCCCTGCATTAAAAACAAGCTTGGTGCGTGTATCAGGTGAAAGTGGCGTGAAGAGCTGAACATCGCCCCAGTAGATATCATATGCATTGGCATCAAAATCATTAGCACGGTGTAGCGGTGCATTGTCTGAGCCAAGGAACTGATCAGATCCTGCAGATGTGGCGTAATGTAGACCTACTGAACCATAGGCCTTACCAGCAACCTTGACGCCACCGTTATAAAGTGCCGCACAAAGGTTGCAGTTTGTGGCGTATACTTTCGCCCGGTGGATTACAATCTTAAGAATTTTAGTACCCGCGGGTACGGTGATTGATACACCTGCACTGTTTGTGACTGAGATATTCTCAATGAATGATACGGTCTCAAGCGCAGCAATCGCCTGCTTGGTTCCTCTAGGCGTCATGGCAACAGCATCGCTAGTACCAGCTTCCGCTGTAGCTTGATCCGCAATGCTCACACCAAAGGCCAATGTTTCATCACCGCCGGGGTTGGTTACTGATTTAAAGCAAAGCTGGCCTGCAGCCAGAATATCGTTCAAAGGCTTTGGCGTTGTATCAGCTGCAGTCGCTTTAACTGTACCAATGCTTGCCAATGCCGTATCTCGCGCAGCCTCAGCATCAGTTTTCGCAGATTGAGCATCAGTAGCAGAACCTGCAGCTGCAGTAGCTTGGTTCGATGCTGTTGTTGCTGAAGCCGAAGCTGCCGCTTCCAATGCAATAATGTCAGCGATCGTGGTATCGAGATCATCGATGTTAACATTGCTTGCACGAAGTGCACCTGTGTTGCCGTCAAATACAATGGCTTTGCCGTCTGAAGGTGTTGGCAGCTGAGGTGTTGTTACATTCGTACCCTCCGGGTAACCAATCTTCTTATCTGAGTTACGCTTCAGCTCTTGCATAATTGCAATATGTTTTGCGCCCTCATTGTTCATAGTTAGGGGGCGCAAGTCATTACTGTAAATCACATCGCGACCGATCTCCGTTGAGCGATAAATAGCGATATCCTCACCACCGCTGAGTGCAGAATCCAAGACAGCGAAACCGCCGTCATTGTTTTTGATGTACTGCGCAGCAACCGTGAAAGTAGCAGGATTGCCGTCAACTAGGATTACAAGATCATCAGCTGCAGAGATCCACCAATCAAAAGGGATATCTGTTTGACCGACGTTACCCGTCAAAAAGTCTTCGGTATCTTTAATCTCAATTAGTGTCGTCATTATTCACCCCTTATAAAGCTGTCGATGTTTTCTGGATTTACGTTATTCTGTTCAAGGAATCGCTGCCCGCCTGGTGTGGTGGCCACCATTGTCTTAAGGCGTGAGCGGCGCTGATCTACACGATCTCGTAGCGCTTCATCTTGGGCTAACAGTTTATCTCGAGCGCGACCCAAGGCTTTGCTATAAACCATTTTAATAAGCCCTGGCTTAGTCATATTCTGCACGCCGTCGATACCAGTTCGCAACGGGTCGCCTAGAGACTTGTAAACCGGGGTTTCCATTAGGCGGCCGACCTGAGCGTAAACATCCTCATCTTCATTAAGAATACGCAGCAGCTCGTCATACTGATCAATATCCAGGCGCACACCGTCAATGCGTTTTGTAGGCTTTGGAATGTAGGCCTGCACGCGGATCATCTCTTCAATCACCGGGTCGTTGTCTACGCTGTGGTATGACGACGGCAAGATATAACCAATGGTCTGTGGATCACGCTTAATTGGGCGGCCGAACATATCGCGCTTAGGGCGCTCTAAAAAGCCCGTACGAGCCTGAATGGTCTCAAGCAGTGTGGTTGGGTTCGGCACATCCTCATTCACTTCATTTGCCACGAAATTGACCGCATTAGGCACTGCGAATGATGACCCGATAAAGTTCAGCGTTGTTTTGAACTGATCAACGTCTTTATTGGCAACAGCCTCAAGCATCTCTGAAACTGACTTCATAAAGGTTTTTGAAAGTAAAGATTCGCTGATTGCCAAGATACTGTATGAAACATAGTCGCTCATATCACGCTCAACATCTTCGCCGAAGTCGTTACCCATAAAGTCAGAGATCTCAACAAAGTTTGCTGCCGACAAAAAGATCGAGCTAATCGGATCATAACGGCCGATATCGACGTAAGTATCACCAATGCGCACACTGTTCGGGCGCCAGCCTGCACCCTTAAGCATGTTGGTTTCTTTAATGTCAACACCCCCGGCCCCAGTCAGGTTTCCGGTAAGCGCCATTTCATAGCCCAACATAAAGATGCCGGTACCCATAGCCAGGCGGCCCATGGCCATATCCGCTCGCGCACCACCTGCGGCGATATCACGATAAAAGCCCGGGGCGAGGCCCACAAGTGGCGTACGGCGCACAAGCTGTTTAGCAAGGTTTGTAGGGGTTTTGATAAATGGAATCAGAATACGCCCGCCAGGCAAAGTGTTCAAAGCGTTCTGAATTGACTTCGCTACAGGCCCCAAGTCCTCTTGGAATGTATTGATTCGGGCAAAGTCAATCGCCTCCTCTTCGATACCTTCTTGCACAAACGGTGTAAGGTTTCCGTCACGCAAGGCAGCTTGCACCTTTGCAGCTGAGTTATCGTTCAAAGTTTTCTTCAGGCTGTGCTGCAGAGGAACTTCCATAAGCTCTTTAACACGCGCCTCATAGCCCGCACCAGTAAGACCTTCAGTCATAGCTTGGCGGTGTGCCTGAGCTGCGACCTCTGCACGATACAAAAGGGCCTTCGCCACATCATCCTTGTTTTGCATGTAAGTTGAAGGGAAGTTAATTACTGAACCTGCGT
This sequence comes from Proteobacteria bacterium UBA6503, assembly GCA_002436405.1. Lineage (GTDB taxonomy): Bacteria > Pseudomonadota > Alphaproteobacteria > UBA1280 > UBA6503 > UBA6503. The sequence continues at coordinate 365,960 of DJLZ01000005.1, read as the reverse complement.
AATCGATACCGCGGCCCATGAGGGTATCTTTACCAACACCGAACTCTGCAAAGTTCTCAGCTGATATTGCCCGGTGCGATCGCGGCACATCAAAACGGGTTTCGTTATCGATGCGCATATTTTCAAATGCACCTGTAACATCGGCCAAACCTTCACCTTCTTTGAAGCTCTTGCCAATTAAACGCCAGGTATCTTTAACGCTCTGCATGTAGCTTTGCATCATGATGCCTGCTTCACTTGCATACACACGGTTGTTGTTACCTGTCATCGCAGCTCGAAACTTACCGATCGTGCCTGCAGCCAATTTTTCGGTGGCAACATATGGTGACCAGATCATGTTTGAGATCGTATCAACCAGTAGCGTCTTGGGGCTTGATAGAATGCTGTTCATATAGAACTCATTCAACACATCGCGCGTCAAGGCACCTGCACGGGCAGCCTTTGACTGCCCAAGGTTTTGAAGGTATGTAAGCGCCTGATGCTGCCCTTTAGGGCCGTCTTCAAGTAGACTTGCAATATCACGAGCAATATCTTGCTTTGATTTACGGTTAGCACCCGCCAATACATCACGCACCTTATTCAAGGTAACTACGGCCTGAGTGTGTCCACGCTCTCCAAGAGCGCGAGATACACTTGAAAAGGCCCCTTTAGAAGCCTCATGAACTTCAAGTGTTGCAAGAACATCCCCCAAGAAGTTGTCTACATTTTGCGGACTTCCACCTTCTTGAAGGCCTACAATCATTTCAGCTCGAGATTGACGCAGCAAATCAAAAGCGTCAGCTTCAATTTTTGTGGCTTTATTTAAGTGACGGATGATACCGTCTTGTCTAAAGATTTTATCAAGCCTACCGTCAAGCAATTGCTGTTCGGTTAAACCGCTCATATCTGCGATTTTCTTCTGAGCTTCAAGTGACAAGGCTTCCTTCTTACCGCCTGTAGTACCTTTGACGGTTTTTGAAAAATCATCTGTATCAGCAACCGATTCGCGTAGCTTCAAAATACGCTCAGTCACATCACGCTTGACTTTTAGGTCAGACGACCCCATATTATTTATGTGCCCGGTCGCGTTTTGGACGTGTGAGCTTGACCCTTCGGTAGTAGCTCCCCGGGCCGTTTTTTGCCCTGAATCGTCTAGGACGTGAGGAGCGCGGTCACCTTCGGTGGCAGTTGCTCGCAGGGCTTTTTCTTTTGCTTCTTTACCAAGCTCGTTCCAATACATTGTTTGAAGGCGCAAGCGCGCACCTTTCTTACGGCTTTCAATTAGCTCTTCAACATAAACAACACGATCACCATAGTGCTTCTCATACACTACAGTTTGATTGCCTAGTTTTGAATCACCGCCATGACGAATATTATCTGGGTTAGATAGAATATCCGGGATCAACTCAAAGTCTTCTTCTTTCAGTGGGATTGCATCAGTTGAGTGTTTGTTCAGTGCGTGCTTAACACCAGATTCTTGGACAATGTGCTTAATATCGCCGGCATCTTCTCGGCCGAGAATTTCATTCAATTTAGCGTTTGTATTTGTTAGATCTACACCTTCTGTGCCGACATCAAGAATTGATTCGCCCTTAGGCTGTGATGCATTCGGTGTTTCCTTCACCTTCTTTACAAAATCGCGAATAGCTTTGACAGGCTTTGGCTTGCTGATCTTCGCAAGGGTTGTACCCTTTACACTCCCCTTCATAGCCTTTACCGCCAAGAAAAGCTCATTTGTTAAACCGCCTGCAGCCACACCTTCAATGGCCTGCTTCAAGCGGCCCTCCAGGTCAGAATCGCTCTCATCGGCCGCTAGATACTGGGTAACGGCGTTGTTGAATACAGGGTTGTCAATCTCAGTAAGCATATTTGACAAGCGCTGTTCATGGCCCTCAAAGGCAGTCATGTCAGCAACAATACCTGCAGGTGCACCAGCAGCAAAAGTGCCCGCAAGCTTACCTACTCGGCTTGTACCTGCGAGCGCCTTAATACCCTGCTCAGCAGCTTTAATACCTTTCGCTTTGCCTGCAATGCCAAAAGGCACAAGGAACTGCACAATCGGCCGTGCTACCTGCCCTGCTGTTGATTCAGGCTCGTCTACTTCGGGTAACTCTGTGTTGTTCTTTTTCCCCGAGATGAATTGATCAACAAGCGTTTCGATATCCTGGTCTGATAGATCTTCATTGCCTGTGAGTTTTTTGCCCAGGTCTGTGGTGTAAAGTTTTTTTGAGACCATACCCCCCAGTTCAAATAACAGGTTCTTGGTACTCTCGGCGGCATCTCGTGCGCCACCAACAACAGTACGGCGCGTTTCTTCAATAAAGCCGGTATCTTCTTCAGGCTTTTCATTTTCAGCTTTTTTAGCTTTAAACGCAGCAAAGGCTGAATCAAAGTCAGACCCTTCCATAATGGCGCTCTCTCGATCTTTGGTGAAACTTTCAAAAATCGCATCATGAATATTATCATCCTGACTATCGAACGGTTGGCTGCTCTGCTGTAGATCTGTTGGTAGCTTCTTGTTCTGACTGTTTTCCATTTGCGTATTTTTCCTTGTTAACTTCAAAGATCATTTTGGCGCGAGCTTCGGTGATCGTGCCGTCTTCAACAGCCTGCATCAGGCTGTCTGGGGTTGGGTATAGTGAGGCATCTTCAATAACGCCTGGGGTTGATTCAGATAGCTTCTTACGAACATCGGCCTTCACTTGTTCTCCAGGCGTTTCAACATCACCGTCTTTACCAAGTGCTGTGCGGCCACCATAAGTTTGCTTAAGTTCAGCAATTCGCTGTTGAGTGAACACACGCAGCTCTGCCCGGCTTTGGATCTGCCCGTCAACAATCGCTTCCTGCAGGTCGATAAGGGCTTCTTCCATGATCTGCTCGTTGCGCTTGCTGTTCAGCTCAACATTGCCCTGGTCAAGCTTCTGGCCGCTGATCTGGGCCATAAGCATTTCCATTGGGCTAACCTTGGTTACCGGGAACTCGTATGAAAGCTGATCTTTGAACAGCTTTACTGCAGGCGTTCCCATAAGCCCGTTACGGCCACTCTCAAGCTCATTTGACAAACTCAGGTAGTCAGACGTAGAAAGCCCCTGACCATGAAGGGAATCTAACTCCTCTTGCGTCATATCGAGGGTGCGCACCTTACTTGTCACCTGCTGAAGCGTCGAAGGGTTAGAGTTTTGATACTTCTCTTGGCCTGATTCGGTCATAAACTTCTTGAGCTTCATAACCTGGTTAAGCTCTTCTTGGGTCTGAGCAACATCTAAAAGCCCCTCAATCTTTTCAGGGTTCTTTAGATCAGCAGGGTTTTCAAAAACACTTCGAGATACATCGACAAAAGCCACATCTCGAATATCCTGATCACGTTTTCTTTTGCGGTTCTCAACGGTTTGTTGAGCCGTGTCGAGCTGTTGGGCGAAGGTCACTAGCTTTGTTACTGTATCAGGGCGCATGTTATCCAGGTATTCATCGCCGGTACTTTTGGTCGCAATCTGGCTTGCCAACAAAATAGGGTTTTCATCCTGCATCAGCATTTGCTTAGCGGTGTTTACCTCAAGACGTTCTTTAAGCTTCAAGCGCTCCTTTGCGGCTTCACCTGGCAAAAGCAAGTTAGCCCGCTCAAGCGAATTGATGCTTTCATTCGCCTGGGCAAAGTAAGTCTGAAACTCTACGATATCTTCATCAGACTGAGGCACACCAATACGCTCAAGGTTTTGAGTGTTATGCTCAAGGCTTGCATACAAGGTGCTCTTATGGTCATTTCGCTGACGCTCCTGAAAAGCTGTATTAGCCTTCGATTGCACGACAACAGCCTTACGACGCAAGGCAATTTCAACTTCGGGCTGCGCACCTTCCGGGGTTTGGCCTACAACGGTCTGAATGTACTGATCCATAGCCCCCTCAAGGCCGTCATCACCTGCAGGCTGGTTAGCGTATTTGCTGCTCAACTCCTGAAACTTTGCCGACGTGTCCATATCTAGCTTTGCTAGGTATGACGACATAAAGCCCTCATTGTATGCTTGCGCCCGCGCCCCTGAATCCTGACGAAGCTGATCTGCATTATCGGCCGTAATCCCGGCGCGCTCCCCTTGCAGTTTTAGGTTTTCATGAATACGGCCCTCAATCGCCTTATTCATTTGGCCCAAAGATTCCCCCACATTAGCCGTAAAATTTGCAAGCGCACGATCACCTTCACTTGAAGTGAGGCGCACCTGGCGAAAACTCGTCTGAGGCTGAAGGTTAATTTTAGGTGTTTGAATTGGCATGCCTACCCCCTATCGACCGCGTGTACTCAAAAGTGAAGTACCCGCCAACCCAGAGTTCAGCAAGTATGCCGTACCACGACGACCTGCTTGAATTCCTTTGTTACGAAGTTGCGCCTGTTGCGCTCGACTTACAGAATCAGCCATACCACCCTGTCGGTTAGCTACGCTGAATAGTTGCTCATTTTGTCGCAGGGCTGTGCCTGAAGATGCATCAATGCCGGCATAAGCAAATGCAGCTTCATTCTGCTGCAGGGCATATGACAACTGTTTAGCTCGTGCGTTTTCTTCTTCGGCTGCCTGAGTTTTTTCAAACTGGCGCTCAAGTTTTGCATTTTGTTTTTCTGCTTTAGCTGCACCGTACTGCTGAACACCTGACATACCGGCTGCGCCAATACTTGCCACAGTACCCACAGTCGAGAGTGTTGCATTTGAAATACCAAAAGTCGTACCAGCTGCTGCAGCTGAAGAAGCCGCAGCTGTGCCTGCGGCCGCGGTTCCGGCTGCTGCAGTACCCGCAGCTGCTGCCCCTGCGCCTGCGCTTGCTGCGCCCGCTGTACCTGCCGCGGCGGCCGCACCACCTGCAGCAGCACCGGCACCTGCCATAGCGCCTGCAGCGGCAAAACCAACACCGGTGAATAGACTTGCGACCAAAATAGCTGTAGTTACATCTTTGCTCATACTCGTACCCCCGAAATGATTTTCTGCAGCCTGAAGAAGTCAGGCTGATCTTGTGTGATTTCAATTTGCGCTAGGGTATCTGAGCTGCTGATATACACCTCAATCCACCCATTTAGACGGTTTGGCGCACCACCAATAGGATCACCAAACTGATTGACCGGAGGCACAACGCTTTCGGCCCCCGAAGTAATACGAATCTCACCCGTGTCAATTAGGTTCAGCTTTACAAAAGCCACCCCTTTATGGACACCACCAAGCTCTTTGCCCTCCTTGGTAAGTGACGGCGGCAAGTTCTTAACACGAACGCTTTTGAACAAACCAACCTCAATATCTGAAACCTCTTCAGTCATGTTCACGCTGCCAGTATCAACAACGGTACTACCGCGAGGGTACTCATCACCGCGTAAGTAAACTTCTTGGCCATTAAGGTATTCAAGCTCGGTGTCTGTCCAAACTTGCTGTGGTGTTTCAGATGATAACTTCACGCTACAGTCCATAACGTGCGCATCATCGAAGATTTCAAGGAATCGCTTTTCAACGCCATTGATCGAGCGCTTCACAATGAAGTAAACATCGCTGCCAATAACGCACACATCTTCAAACTCACCCAAGGTTGTCAACTGGCTCCAACCGTGTAGATTCTGCGCGCGCAGCTTGTTAAGAACGCCAACGGTGCCGTCACCATTTACGACAAACAAGTATTGAGCATCATTGGTCTGTGTGGCCCCACGGTGCGCCATAGCCTGAATATTGTTGATATAAGCACTAAAGAGAAGTGTCGCGTTATCGGCGTTATATTTACGATCGATATCGTTGTAAACAAGCTCATAAATAACCTTGCCATTTTCATCTGCGTAGAACGTGGCACCGTCTAGACGAACAGGCGGTACGTTGCCTGCAGGGTACTCACTTGTCTCTTGGGCAAACGACTTGGTACCGTCAGGGTTGTTAGGCACAAAGTACATACCGCTTGAGGTCAAAAGCTGAAGTGTTGTGCCCTGGTGAACATGAATGATCTGGCTAATTGTATTGCCGCCCAGGCTTTCATCAATGGCATCAGTTGGCCCGCCAATACCAACATCAAAGTTAAAGTATTCTGAAGTCGCGCTTTCAAGTCGTGTCTGCGGCCGGCTCTTCAAACCACCAACAACTAGACGATCATCATTTGAAAATGTGCCGCTACCAGGCCACCCCCGCGTGCTGCTCATCACAGGCTCATAACCAACTTCAAGTTCCCAATCGCCTGAGCCTACTTGTGCATCATCAAACAGTTCCTGCTCTACGGCGCCAATAACCTTCGTACCAGATTCAAACTCTTGAATACGTACACGGCCATAGCTCATAGCAATATATTGGCCCACATGACTTGATGAAAATACCGAGGCATCTGCCTCAATTGAAACACGGCCACTCTTAGCTGAAGGTGTAATTGCAGCTGCAGGGTTGCTCACCGTTACCCCGTCAAAAGGAAAAACTGGAATATTTTTATATTCTGCCTCACTTACGCGCCAATCATTATCGGCATACCGGGCAAATTCAAGGGTCTGAAAATCCTCATGGAAAATAAGCATCACATCTGCACGTTGCGCGAATGTAATCTGTTTAAGGCGCGCCGTTGTAATGCTTGCTAATAATGTATCTGTAGAGGTAAAGATCTTCACCTCATCACGATAAACATCGATAGCACCCTCACGGAAGATCAATAGGTATCGCTGTGTCCGGTTGAAGATAAAGTTACGCATGCGCCCCTGGCTAACTTCCTCAATCATGCGCAGCCCTGGGCGGCCCTGAATATCACCCTGAGGGTTGATCAGCACATTTTCGCCAACCTCAAGTGCGCGCTCGTAAATATCCAACTCTTCGCGCGAAGAAACGCTAGGTGTCACCATACCTACCACGAAGCTATGTTGAGGAATTTCATAAACTGCCATGACCTACCACCGTCTGTTGGTTAGGCCAAAGTTATGCGGCTTTGCGCTTGCTGTTGATTGCTGCTGGCTATCGCGTGAACGCGCGACCGCAAGCTTCTTATCAGCTTTGCGCTCATACTCTTGCGCTTTAACCTTGTCATCCTGCAGGGCAATAGCAAGCTTAGACGCCATTACAAACTCAAGGTAAGCTGTAAAGGCCCCTTTAAACTCTTGTGGATCTGGGATGTACTGGTAAGAGACTTCAACCTTTTCAGCATCGGTAAAAAGTAAATTGCCTACAATGCGGTGTGGATAGCTTGAATTTACATCAAGTAGCTTTAAAAGATCAGGCGGCATGCGGAAAGCATACTTAAAGCCATACAACGGTTTTTCTGAAGGAACGAGGTTAAGCTCAAGCTGCTTAACAGAAAAAGTCCAAGGATGCTCTTCAATGGCATCCTTAAGAGTGGTAGGCCAAATGCTACGACACTTCTTAGCTTCAGCTGTCGGATCATCAAAACTCGTGATAGAACCTGCGCCAATAAGCTGAGAAGCTGTGTCACAAATAGTTTCTTTGGTAACAAGAGACATCTACACCACCTTTTAAAATCTTAAAAAAGCCGGTCCACCCCCACAAGTGAACCGGCTTCTTAGGGTTAGTCGGTATCAGTAGTGCCTAGAACTGTACCGTCATCAACGTCAACATCAGTACCGTCATTCGACAGGACAATAAATTGAACTGTTTTTTGTGTACCACCAGTTTCAACGAATGTACGAATCTCATCGCCCACCGCAACTTTACTGGCCACTGGGTTGAAGTATTGATCAACACGAACCTGAGCCTGTGTCTCAGTTGTTGCGTAGTAGTGAATGCGAGGTACACCTTCAACATAATGTCGATCGTCGCCTACAAATTTTGCTCCATTAAAAGCCATGATTCACCCCCTTATTGGTATAGTGATGTTGATTTAACAACGCCGTTGCCGTCGACAACTTTGGCGCCACCTGACAAGAAGGCGTTCACACGGTGTGCACCGTACTGGCCGTCATAGATAACTTCAATGCGTGGCTGCATGTTGATACCCAAAGCAAGAGCTTTACGCACCCAGGCAAATGAAGCGATCGATGTAGCGCTAGGCTTAGGCAGGCCGCCCTCTTCACGAGAACCAATGACTGTGAAGTCAAAGCCGTAGAACTTCTCTTTGTCCATTGAGCCTTTAACCAACACTTTGTTGCTGTTGTTGTTGATGTTGCCAACCTTGTCGTCGCCCAATAGATCATGAGCAGCGTAAGCATGAAGAAGAAGGTTGCGATCTTGCACCGCACCTTTATCATCCATTAGACGGGCAATTTTCTTAAGGTGATCAGTCATGCTGAATACCTTGGTAGGATCAGCAACAGTATTGCCTGAACCATAAGAATGGGCGTTCAGAGCATCAATGATGATCTGATCCATTTTACGTTCAATAGCAGCTGAAACTTCCATTTTAAGCTCTTGCTTATCGTCGAAGTTCACCTTCTCATTCAGGAAGATATCAGTCAGCACTGAGCATGAGTAATCTTCCATGGTCAGGATTACATTACGTTTTTTGTTCTTTTGCACAGGTAGCGGCTGCTCATAGCCTTCGCGCTTTTCCATCATCACACCGCCGTACACGGTAATGTCGATTGAACGTGCGCCCTTAGAATCCTTCATAAGAGCCATAGATTTAAGGTTTTTACCTGCATCACGAATTTCGTGGTGCACACTAGCTTCGAACTTCTTCTGCTCGAAATCAGACAATTGATAAGATTCGGTCATTTTGAAACCTCATTATTTACGTTATTAACCATTCAACTTTCGCTTCAGGGTTAGCCCGTAAATACGGGGGCCTTATGCTTGTAGGTGGCCAGTCCTACCGCCTGGCAAAGCATTTGAAGGGGCCGCGAACGCGGGTAGCCTGTGCCTTACATGTACGCCTTTGATGCGTTTAGTATTCCACATACCCCCTACAGGTTCGCAAGCCCCACTAAAAAACCGCCCCAGGGGGCGGTTTCTATTAGCGCTTAGACTTCAGCTTCACATCTTCAGCAAGTAGTTTTTCATACTGATCCTGCTTTGCTTTATTGAAGTTTAGATCAGGGTCTTTTCGAAGCTTATCGATCTTATCAATGATCTCATCATGGCTTAGACCCGGCGATCCACTATCACCTATTGGCACATTTTTCATGCCTTGCATCTGAATAAACTTATCAAGAACACGAATACCTGCAGCAGTTTTACCAATCAGGTTTACGGCTGCCGCCTCTTCAGGGGTGAAGTGCTTATCAACAAAGCCGGTAATACGGTCGAGCATCTCTTTACCTTCATCGCCAAGTTCTTTACGTTGAGCCTCGATGTTCGCAGCATCTGATTCGAGCTGATGTTTTAGGAACGCCTGCACCAAACGGTCAGCCTCAGCTTGAGGCAAGCTCACTTCTTTAAACGCAGGCAACATAGCTTGAAGCGTCGGATCTTCCATATCAACTTCGATATCTTCGAATCCTTCAACGCCGCTAAAGTCAAAAGCGTATTCTTCAGGCGCATCACGGTCGAGACCTTTTTCACGCGCCATTTTACTAGAATGCTTTAGCGCCTTCTCAACTTCACCCATATTTTTGTATTTGCCGCCCATAAAATCTTCAGGCAGTTCTTGGGCATGCCACTCAGGGGCATCGGCGCCCTCTTCTTGGTTATCGTCTACATCTTGACCTGCACCACCTTCAGGATCGCCGTCTTGTGGGGCAACATCGTCGTTCTTGATGTCTTCTGGGTTCTCAGTACCTTTGGCTTCAATCATAGTAGCTTTTTACCTTCTTCAATGTTTACCAGTAGCCAACGCACCAGGTTATTCTCGCCTTCACGAACGAGCATGCCTTGGGCTACCATTTCTGCTGAAGGCGCATTAGCCGGCAACCCCGGCTTCATAATTGTGCGGTCCTTCAGCGCCTTGAGGACAATTTGCGCATCCTCATTATCTTCAGCAAACAAACGGGCAAAGGCTTGGACAGCCTTCAGTGCCTCGCTTTGCTTGCGGTCTTGCTCAGCTTTGCGCTGAGCATCTGTCTTTGCTTGCCCTTTATAGTGGGCTTCAATCTGATCCCAACTTGTGGGGCGTTTATCATTGCTCATCAACAACTCCCGGCTGTTGAGCTGCATTAGCCGCCTGGGCTTTTGCAGCTTTAATTTCTTCGCCACTCAGGTAGCTTGAAGTCTTTGCACCAGTAAGATCACCAAGTAGAGGCACAGTGCGCTCCATTGGCATAACCACATGAAGTGCTTCAGGCCCATACATCTCTCTAACAATCTCGCCCATGCGAATAACTGAAGTAAGCTCTTCCTGATCTTGTGCCCGGGCAATTGGGCTAATGTGCTGCACCTGAACATTCACACCGTCAACACGGAAGTTCTGCAGATCGATAATGCCGAACTCTTCCAAAATGTTTAACAGGCGGCGCACAAGCGCAGTCAAAAACTCATGGTTTAATCGACCAAAGGCAGAACCACTTTTTTGTGCAAAGTTCTGCTGACGGTAGCTCATTTCAGTTGCTGAACGAACTGAGGCATCAAGCGGCCCCATTGGGTTCGTTTCAAGAATCTCAAGGATCTGCTTACGCAAATCCCCTTGCACCACCTGGCCAAGATCAAAGTTACCAGTACGGGGCAACTCTGCAATGGTCGGTCCGGTAAACTGGCTGCCGTTACTTGCGACCGGGATAAAGGTCAACGGCTGAATGTTGATATTGTCCACGTTCAATACACCGTCGTCGGTGTAGGTGTAAACGCCGCTCAAAGCAAACGACGCATTCTTTAGCGTCATTTCAGTGGCAGCATTCAGTGTCTTAGCATCTGGCAACGCAACCAACGCAGGGCCGAAGCCCCAAGGGTTTTTGCCGCGCGGGTTATTGCGGAATACGATAAACGGTGCGGTTTCCATTTCACGCTCAACGATAATGGCGCGCTCATTGTTTTCGCCTACATAGTACACAATGTACTTGAAGCCTGAAGTTTCGTATTTCTCAACCTTCTTGCTTTCAGGATTCGTACGCTTCAGCGTAACCTTTGACGGGATCTGGCACTCACGGAACGTGTAATTATCATCCGGCTTTTCTTCAATCAGATGTTTCAGCTGCTGCGAAAGGTCAGCATCTGGCCAAGTGCTCATAACATCGCGGCCCTTAGGGCGCGCCTGACGGAATACACCGCCAACATTACCGTACGGCCCATTCTCAATGAGGTAGTCGTCGTAATCGATAGCCTGGAAAACAAATGGATTACCCTTAACGCCTTTATGAACAGCCATGCAGGCTGTACCAATGCCATAATCACCGGCACATTCACCCATAACTGTATCGAAGTTTGATACTGCTAGGTACGAGAATAGAATTTCAGTGATCTTCTCAAGCGACTGACTGAGCTTATTTCGCTCGTTACCTTCTGCAAAAACTGGCCCTGGCGCCAGCTCAATAAATTTTTTTCCCGGAGGCGCAATTACAGAGTGAATTGTCGAGGCGTAATCCATGTAAGCCTTCATAGGCGTACTATCGAAGGTATCATTAGCGCCCGTTGGATTTACCTTGTCGCCGTCTTGGGTTAAGCGGCTAGGTGCAAGGTATCGGTAAGCATCACGTACATATGGATCAATCTCAGTTTTCAGCGTATCCGCTTTTTTATAGCGGGCCTCAAGCGAGGCCACGTCAGTTTTAGGTTCATCCATTACAAACATGATTAACCCCCAAGCTTAGAGCTAGTGCCTAGCTCTTGACCTTGTGTGCGAAGCAGCGAACCACCTCCACGTTGGCGGCGGCGCGTACGGTTTAGCTTTATAGATTCTTGCTCTTTTTCAAGACGTGCCTGTTCTTTGGCTTCTTGCTCGCGTTTTTTAGCTTCGGCTGCCGCGCCGCCGTCATCTGGTTTACCCATAATTCCGCCCATTTTCAGCTCCTTAACCCGTTTCCTGTAAAACTCTTTTGCGTCTGCCTCAGTCCATTCATAGGCGCCGCTTTTGAGCAGTGCTTTATAGAGGCCGTAAGGGGTAACTGACCAACATTTGAAGCCCAACAACCCTTTGACCAATGTAACGCAACTAGGTATGCAGTTCGCAAGGTGGAACATCACAGGGCCACCTCGGCTGCACTTTACGCGCAAGATCTTATGCCCCTTGGCAAGGTAGCCGCAGGCCATGGCCTCAACCGGAAAACCCAAGCTGGCATCCTCTTCATTGAACATCATACCAGGCGTAATACCGTCAAGACCGCTGTTGATATAAAGCACCGTCTTGAAAGGCAACTCAGCAAAGGCTTCAACATGCTCAAAGCCCTTGCGGGTAAAAATCCGGTAATACCAGGGCTGATGAGAACCTGCCTCACCAAAAGCTACGTACCATGTTTGATCAAGGCTTACCGGTTCCATACGTTAAAACTACTCTTTGCTACTGTTGGTGCCTTGCGGCCACCCTTTGCGCCATTCATCAGGGCGAACTCACCACCACCGGCAAGACCGTACTGTAACGCATCAGCAATGTGCGAGCTGACGTTCTTCTCAGGCTGATCGTTGATGCGCTCACCGCCGCTTACTCGTACCATTTTGTAGCAGTACCCACCGTTCAGAGCCTTCTTGATATGCTTACAAGTCGGTGAAACCAATAGACCAGGCTCGCCGCCGATAAGGCGGGCCATTGGATTGCGAACACACGCGAGGCGATCAGTAAGGTTTTGGGTTGGTGCCGATCGCATCAAAATGCCGTGTGTCTGAAATGTTCGATAAACCGTAGCCGTCGCATCTGCCTGCGATCTTTGACTTCCTGCAGGGTCACCCCAGTGAATAAACTTTTGGTTTGGGTCGAAGAATTTAGCACACTCCCCTTGTACAATCGGTGCAAACTGCTCGGCCCCAAGGATCTCATCAGGCAAAAACACCTCATGAATGATGCGCCATTGTCCGGTCGCGCCTTGTTGCAAGAACACGGCCGCAGGCGTCAAACCAAAGTCGTAGCCAATGATTACAGGCTTGCCGGCAGTAATTGGCAATGGCTTAAGAGGCTCTTTTGCAACGTGAAGATCAGGGCTATAGACCCCCTTAAATACAGGCACACCGCGTGTCACTGCACCATATTCACCATGCACCATGGTGTTAATAAGCTCTTGATCACCCTCGGCACCGTCAATAATTCTCTGATAATACCCAGGCGGCAAGTTCTCGATGTTGTCAGCATCAGGCGACATACCTGAAGGCTGACGAAAAATGGCGTAACCCCGCTTCGGATTTTCCTCGAAGTCTTTGTAAATCCAACTCTCTTCATCAGGTGGGTTGGTATCCAGGATTACAAAACTCTTTGTCGGCCCGCCTTCTCGAGCTGAAGGAAAACGACCGACACGCTGAATCAGTGCCTTAAGAATACCGGCACTCTGCTCGCGCGCCTCGTTCATAAAAGCACCAGTTAGCTCAAGCGAAAGCAGCTTGTTAACATCCTCTTCTTTATCAAGGGCCAAGAAAATAAATTCCATTTCAACATCACCGAAACGAACCCACTGGGTAATGGGGCTGCCCTGTGTGTAATGGTTATCAGCTGCGAACGGAGGAATCCAATCGTGGAAGGTTTTAATCGTAGTTGTTTTCAACTCAGGCTGCGTGTTACGGATGACCGCCCAACGGGTTCGACGAATCCCGTCGCGCCCAGGCTTCTGGTTTAAGCCGGCATTAAACAATTCAGCGATACACGCAACAGACTTACCAGAACCAACAGGCCCCATGAGCAAGCGCACGAACGCATCGCTCGCGTGGAACTTTGCGGCCGTGCGGCTCGCAGTGTAATCAAAATCAAATGACTTGCCTTTAGTCATCCTTTTGCGCCTCCAAGAATTTAGCATCCTCAGCTTTGTCTGCCTCCAGCTTCTCAACCGCCGCTTTTAGCATTTGCTCATCGCCATGCTGACGGCTTGATACTTCGCCGCCCATGTTCATCTGGATATTTACCAGGGCACGGTCGCCGCTGTCGGCCGTTGTGAATCCCTTCAGCTCATCCACGCGCCGGGCAGCTGAGATCTTGTTAGCATCGGTCGCCGAGGCGTCGTGCATAATGCGCCAGTAAAACATGATCATGCGATCTTTCGTGATCTCGCTCGGGTTGGCACACTTCTCATTGAGGCCCGCGATGTAATCAAGAACATCCTTACGAACCATCAGATCTTCGGCCGCCTTTGCAGTGTGGCCTACGGTTTTCGCCGCCTCTTGAGGTGACTTACCTTCAAAGACGAGCTTTGCAAAATTTTTATCTTTAGCGGACAGCGCCGGCAAGTTAGGTGAGGATTGCCCTTTTGCCGGCACCTTTGATGTTGACTGCGACACCTTGGCCGCAGAATTTGTTGGCAGATCGTCTAGATCCCACTTCTTCTTAGCCATGCATCGACCCCTGGTGAATTTCATTGATGATCTCAATAAGTCTCAGGTAACAACCACGGTTTTCTCGGTTGCGGCCACTTGCTCGATCAGCTGCGTATAACTTTCTTTTTTCGGTTTTACAATTATCGCCATACCCTGCGGCTAATGCTGCAGCACGATAAATACCGCGGCCGTGGTTTTTAATTTTTAGCTCAGCGAGCTTGCGGCACCAGAGTTCTTGCTTAGGGGTTAACCAGAAAACCTTATCGGTCTTAGGCTCAATAACGCGTGTAAGCCCCTCTTGGAGCTTCACATAGTCGGCCACCTCAGTACGGCGGGCCAGATAGACGTAATAGTTATCATCTTTTGTACTCATGTTTTTAGCATATGAGTACAGGTTCTAGGTTCGCAAGAGGCTCGTGCAGAATACATAGCGGTATATGACGGGCGGCGTTTTCCGAAGGCGGGGTCAAAAATTCGACAACCCCCACCCCCTTCATCGCCGCGGTCACTCTTTTATTCGCTTCGGGTATCTCTGAGGTGTCTTGATAAATAATTCCCACCTGCAACAGGCTGCATACCCCGTGTTTGCTTGGCCTTTTAAGTTGGGCGTAAAAGGTTCGAATCCTCTCTCCCCGACCATTTCGTTATAGCGGCCTTACCAGGGGCCGCTTTTTATTTTCTTAGTCCACCGCCCAGCAAACTTCTGACTATCCTAAATAATTGATCACCTTTGCTACCCTACATTACAACCTGCGGTCAGTTGTGTTGATATTTTGAATACTGTACACTAATCAAAAAAGTTTACAGATTGAGGTATATTATGGCACGAGGTGGTGCACGAAAAGGCGCAGGTCGACCCAAGGGCCAGGGGAAGTACAACGAGGCAACAAAGCCTATGCGCATCCCTGAAAGTTTGGTGGGCGAAGTGATTGAGTTTGTTGAGCGTAAGGGTTATAAGCTGCCCTTATACGCCAGTCGTGTATCTGCGGGTTTCCCATCACCTGCGGATGACTATATGGAAGGTAAGCTTGACCTTAACACCCACCTTATTAAACACCCAGCGGCAACATTCTTTGTGCGCGCGACTGGTGAGTCAATGCTCAACGCAGGCATTCACCCGGGCGACCTTTTAGTTGTGGACCGCAGTCTAGAAGCCAAACATGGCAAGGTTGTGATTGCAGCCTTAGACGGCCACCTTACCGTTAAGCGTCTGTACCAAAAAGACGGTAAGACCGCCCTTCTGCCTGAAAATGATGCCTTTGAGCCTATTAGAATCACACCTGAGAGTGACATGGTTATTTGGGGTGTGGTGACCAACGTGATTCATGATTTGTAGGCCAATATGAACACGGCACCCCCAAACGTCTTTGCCCTTGTGGATTGTAATAACTTCTTCGTTTCGTGCGAGCGGGTGTTTAACCCTGCCATTTGGCACAAGCCTGTGGCTGTGCTTTCAAATAATGACGGCTGTATTATTGCCCGCTCGGCCGAGGTCAAAGCCATGGGTGTGCGTATGGGCGCCCCACTACACGAATACCGGGACATACTTAAAAAAGGTGGCGTGCATATCTTTTCGTCTAATTACCAACTTTATGGCGATATGTCGAACCGTGTCATGGCCATACTACAAGGTGCTGTGCCTGAGATTGAGGTTTACTCGGTCGATGAGGCTTTTCTAAAACTCAGCAGCTTACCGCCTGTTAAACACCATGATGAATATACACACTACTGCCAACGGGTACGGCAGCAGGTTTTTCAGTGGACGGGCATCCCCACTTCGGTTGGTATTGCCCCCACTAAAACCTTGGCAAAGGTTGCCAGCCACATGGTCAAGAAAACCCCCGGCAAAAGCGTTGTAAACCTATGTAGCACCGAAGCACAAATTGCCGCCCTTGCCCGCCTTGAGGTTGAAGACCTTTGGGGTGTATCTCACCGTTTTGGGCTACGTTTGCGAAAGCTAGGCATTGGTACTGCGCTTGATCTGCGCAACGCCAACCCAAAGTTTATTCGTAAGCACTTTGGCGTTGTAGGTGAACGCATTGCCCTTGAGCTACAAGGCACTAGCTGCCTTGACCTTAGCCGTGCAGCAAGTAAGAAAAGTATTATGGCCTCACGCTCATTTGGTAGCCTTATCCGTGATAAAGCAGACTTGCGCGAAGCTTTAAGTAACCACACAGCCCGAGCTGCTGAAAAACTGCGTAAGCAAGGCAGTGCGGCCCATGGCTTTGGTGTTTTTATCCGCACTAACCATCTGCGCCGCCAAGACCCACAATACCGTGGCACGAAGATGGTGGGCTTTGATATTGCCGTAAACGACACCCCTACTTTGATTAAAGCCGCAAGCCAACTGCTTGATGAACTTTACCGCCCAGGCTTTAACTATAAAAAGTGTGGGGTTTTCTTGTGTGAATTCACGCCTGAAGATGAGCAACAAGGGCATTTATTTGCTGCACTGCCAGATGATGCATCTCGTGCCCACTCAGCCAGGCTTATGGACTGTATGGACGATCTAAACCAACGTATGGGCCCCGGAACTTTAAAATTTTTAACACAAGGCGTAAAAACCAAGCAAAACTGGCAGATGCGTAGCCAAACCCGTAGCCCAAGGTTCACGACTCAGTGGTCCGAGCTCTTGGAAGTTATGTAAATCATCACCATATATAAGTATCAACCAACTTGATGGGGGGACCAGTAAAATGGTGCAGATTAAGAGGGTCGATGCGAAGGATATCGTACCGTTGCGTGCGCGAATACTCAGGCCAGAGGGCCCCGTTCACGAAGTTTTATTTGTGGAGGACCTGATGCCCGAAAGTATTCATTTAGCTGCATATTGCCCTGAGGGTAATCTTGTAGGATGTGTGTCAGCCTTGCCGTCAGAACATGATGGTAAACCAGCCATGTGGCTTCGTGCCATGGCAATTGATACAGTCCATCAAGGCACCGGTATTGGCCATAGCCTTTTGCTAGAAGTGGAGAAACGCATTAAAGCCTGCAAAGGTAAGTTTTTACACATCTGGTGCAATGCTCGGCTGAACCGTAAAGAGTTTTACACTCGGCATGGTTTTATTGAAACGCAAGACCCAACATTTAAAAATGGTAAAGCTGGCGAATCTATAAAGCTCATTCGGAGATGCTTATAGCTCTAACCTTAACTCCTGCTTCGGCAAACATAAGCGCAACCCGCTGGAAGTCATACTCCCAGCGGTTGCCTTTGGCGCGGTAAGTTTCGGTAAAGTCATAATCAAGTACAAGCTCGGCAATCCCTGAGTCTACAACGGCTTGGGCGCAGTTCATGCACGGCATAAGCATGGCGTACATCTTTGCCCCTTTTAGGGCAACGCCATCGCGTGCAGCATGGCAAATGGCCTTGCGCTCAGCATGGTGCAACCAATCGTACTTTCCAAAGTCACCCTCAGGGTGTGTTTCAGGCGTGGGGCGTTCAAGGCGCTGTTCATCACCTTTAACGCCAACAGGTAGGCTATTATACCCTTCAACCACAGCGCCATTAGCCGTTACGACCACAACACCAATTTTGGTATAGCGATCTTCGCTGTGCATTTCAGCGGCCTTAAAGGCCTGCTTTAGCAAGGCGTGTTCTTCAGGTGTGGCGATGGTTTTGGTATATAAATCTGACATAACAAAAGTATACCTCAGCCTGTTTTGAATTTCATCGAATTAGTAGATGCGTAAATCGTATATATAACGTATAGCTAGGAAGACTATAATCTAGCCGTGAAAGCGACTTACCATGAAAAACTACCTGCTTTACTCATTTGTTGCGCCATTCCAATCAAAAGAGTTTGGCCCCTTTAGTTTAGCCTGCCTTTTAGGCACCATTGGTTTTTCAATGGCAGCCCTCACCTACGCGTTTGATATGAGCAGTAAGCCTATGGCCGATGTTCTGATTTTTTACATTACAACATATGGCGTTATTGGCCTGACCATCATGCCAATGGCCTTTATGCTTTATACCTGGGTGCGCTACATCATTTGGCGCCGTGTGATGGTTGGCATTACCCTGCTGCCGTTTGCCATGAACTTCATCCCCGTTGAAAGCCAGCTTGCTGAAGGCGTGATTTTGGGCATTATTGTTGCCCCGTTCTGGGTACTATTCCATACCGTGATGATGGAAATTTCAAGCAGTGGTGAAAACGAAGGTAACTCAATCTCACTATCGCTGAACATGGTTTCTCTAGGCGCACTTTTGGGCATTGGCCTTGCAACGCTTATTTCAACGACTAGCCTTACAACCCATGATGCCGCAAACATTGGTGCTGTTCTGAATACCATTTCAATTTACCTCATGTGCAAAACCCTGCGCCGTGTACGTGGCGACATGCCCGCCATTGACCCTGAAAGAGCCTTTAAATCAGCCGTACTAGGCAACCCACGCCGTGCGTTGATTACGTTGGTACTTGGTGTTTCGTTTGTGCCAGCTTCAGCCCTATGGCCGCTCTTTATTATTCATGCAGGCCTGAGTGTAGTGGCGACGGGTTTATATGAGGTTTTATCATCGCTTTTACGCCTTTGTGTTTCAGGCCATGCAGGCCGTTTGAGTGACAAAGGCTTTCATCATGCTATTCGTGTAAGTGGGCTTTTCTTTGCGGCGGGTAAAGCGCCGTGGCTGTTTGCTATGAATACGCTTTTTGTACCATTTACCATTTTGGTGTGGAGTGTAGGCCGTCACTTCCAAATGGTTGGCCTTAGCGCCATGTGGTACAAAAACAAAACCTTGGGTGGCCTTGCTGCGCTTGAGTTTTTGTTGGGCATTGGCCGTATAGCAGGCTTAATTGTGTTTGTGCCCCTACTCTTTAAAGCCCCCGCCTATTTTGTTATGGCGAGTGTTGGCGTTTACCTGCTGACCTATATTGTGTGTTTGCGCATTCAGCAGCCAGAGCAAGTTAAAGCTGAAGTAACTAAGGCTTAGGGTGTAGGCCTTTTAAGTGGCGGCGCATCCCTAAAAACAGAGAACACAAACCAATAGCAGAGCTAATAACCTCAGGTATTGAGCCAAAAACAATACCAATGGTCAGCCACATGGTAAGCCCGATTGCCATGCATGTACGTGACTTTAAATAGTCTTCATGAAAATAATTTGATAGCCCATAAATCACTGCTGAAATTGCAGGCAGCCAGTTTGCCCAAAAGGTATATTCCGTAAGAAGTGTTATCACAATAACCAGACTAATCGCCGTTAAAATAACGTAGTTTTTGTATTGCGGAATCACAAAGACAACTAAAAACGTACGGCTAAACGCAACGGCTACAGCCAATGCAGGGGTAATTGCACCAAGCAAGAAATAATGCACAGTCCAGATCATATCTGAACATACGCGCATACCAAACATCTTGCGTTGCTCTTTAAATTGGTAAGAACTAATTGAAATTGCAAAAGCTACAAACCCAAGTGCCTGAACACATAACTCATATGTAGAAAAGTCTAAATCGAACATCTGTTATGACTTTTGGGCTAGTTTTTGCTGCCGTACTTTGCGAGCACGCATATTCAAAAACTCAATAACGGCCGAAAATGCCATCGCTGCATAAATGTAGTTTTTATCAACATGGCGGCCAAACCCTTCAGCAACCAACGTTGTCCCAATAAGAAGTAAAAAGCCAAGCGCTAGCATGACGATAGTTGGGTTTTTAGCAATAAAGGCACTTAAAGGTTCTGCCGCTAAATACATAACACTTACGGCAACAATGACGGCAATAAACATAATAGGCAAATGGTCTGTCATCCCGACTGCCGTAATAATGCTATCAAGTGAGAAAACCAAATCAATCAACAAAATTTGCCCAATCGCAGCGGCAATGTTTGTGATGACGCCTTCTGTCGCTGTACTGCCTTCTTCGTCAGGCATAACGTGGTGATGAATCTCAGTTGTAGCTTTCCAAATAAGGAATAGCCCACCAGCAATCAGAATCATATCGCGCCATGAAAACCCTTCCCCAAACAAGGTAAATACATCCGCTGAAAGACCAATAATAAACGCTATAACTGATAATAAGCCCAAGCGTAAAAGCAAAGCGCCCCCAATCCCAATACGGCGGGCTTTTGCCTGATTCTCTTTAGGTAGCTTGTTGGTAAGAATAGAAATAAAGATAAGGTTATCAATACCTAATACCACCTCCATCACGATTAGTGTGACTAGAGCAGCCCAGGCTGCAGGCTCTGAAAAGATTTGGATTATTAAGGTATCAAGCATAAATAAAGCCTATTGTTATTTAGTATTTAGAGGTTAAGGCTATCTGTTTAAATATAGCCAAGCAATTAAAAAAAGCTTTTGAATTCGGCTTCAGTGGTTCATAGTAAGACACAATTAAAGCATAAAGACTAAAAGGCGTATGATTATGAGACTAAAAGGCAGCTGCTATTGCGGGGAAGTAACTTTTGATGTTGCTGGCCCTGTAAGCTGGGAAGGCCATTGCCATTGTACAATGTGCCAACGACTAAACGGCGCCCCCTTTTCTACCTGGTGTGGTTTTAAAACTTCCGACTACAACATCCACGACCCAAACAACCACTTTAAAACCTACGACTACGCCAACTCACGCCGCGGCTTTTGCACCAACTGTGGCTCACCTTTCTTCCATCAATACACTGAAAATGCAAAACAATATAAAGAGCACGGCGAAGAAGTGTTCTTTACCCGTACAAACATCACCACCCAAGACAAACTGTCAAACGTAGTTCAGCGCCATGTGTTTATTGAAACCCGCGTGCCTTGGTTAAAATAAGCTTAATTCGAACGGCACATAGGGCCTTTGCAGGTAAGTGTATTCATATCATAGACAGATGAGTGTCCTGGATTGCCGATAGGCGTCTCAACGCCTCTTGGTACAATAAAAGTACCTGAATTAGCCCCATATAAACCAGGAGGAAACTCAAAAGCCTGCAATACGACATAAGCGTTGTGCATAATTCTTATAGGCCTCACATTGCTTCTGATACTATTACCACCGGCTGTAGGAGGAATATCTAATGTAGGTTGCTTCTGTTGCTGCCTCATTTGTGCCTGTAGCCAAGCCTGAGCATCAGCCGCTGTAGCACGTCGCAAAACACCTTGACCAGCAAGTTGCTCTAGCCCAGCAGGGCCTGCCATTTGGCCTGTTATTTTATAACTGCGCAGCGGTTGCTCATTATCAGTAATAATATCAGCTGGGTCATAGGGTTGCTCACCAATGAGAGCCCTACCTGACTTTGCCTCATAAAACATATCAGCAGGCATGCTAAAAACCATGCGTGACATTGGATTTAGTTTTTCTAGCTTGTTGCTTGCGAGGTAAAAATACCCACAGGGTGAATCTTTACCATGCTGTGTTGTCAGAACAGGAACGTTCTCAGCAAGGCCAGATACAATCTGCTTATGGTATCCACCAGCGAGTACAGCTACGATGTTGGTTTCAGGCGTGCGGCTAATTTTCCAAATTGTTGGTTCATAACTCCCTAAAATGAGGGCCACATTCTCATTAGGCTTATTCACCGTCACCTCAATACGATGAGCTTCGTGGCCACTATCATCAATCTGAAAACCAAGTCTAGTGCCGCCATATTGCCCCGTAGCATATACCTTCATATCTGGAGGGAAGTACGCATTTTCAAAACTACATGTTTGTGGTTTCGATGCAGGAATACTCGGCCTTACCTGTGTAACCCTTGTATATCCATCTTGCCATCTCGAAAGTAGATCTTCCTTAATTCCTTGATAGCGCTCATATTCATCTTGAGAGATTACATTGTCGCTATCAGTATCTACGGTATTAAATGCTTTTTCTGCAATAAGGTATAAGTCCTGATTTGATGTGAGGCTATAGCCTTTAAGTAATTGTTCCTGTTTCTTTAAGTCCCCATTTGAGCGAGTACGAATATTCTGTAGTGACCTAAAAAGATACTCCTCTTTATATAACTGGGGCTTAAAAAACTGTTTTAGCAAGTAGGGAATTTCATCATAAGTGTTAAATCTCGCGTCCGTACTATTTGCTGCATTCATGTATAAAACCGAAACCATAAGGATACTAAGGTAGGTAAACTTTTTGAAGGGCATGTGTGAGCATTTCTTTTTGTTATCAATAGAATAATAATATAAGTACCACTGCGTAATTATTAAACCCCACACTTGTGACAGTTCACCAAAAACAAAAAAGCCTCCCGAAGGAGGCTATTTGTTTAAATGGTGGGCCGTGTAGGATTTGAACCTACGACCAATTGATTAAAAGTCAACTGCTCTACCAACTGAGCTAACGGCCCATCAAGGGTTTGTTCATATGAACAAGACGCATCATACTTTTTTGAACTCGAACGTCAACCACTTTTTGACTATTGTGCATACATTTTTTGAAAAAGAGCACAATTTCAAGCAATTATGTATAATTTAGCGCACCTTTTTAAGAAGTTTAGTGGCAACTTCTTGCAAGTTACCGTCGCTAATCGCCTGACGCAGTGTTTGCATCAGCTGCTGGTAAAAGTGGATGTTATGGTGCGTAATCAGCATACCCGCCAGCATTTCGTCTGCACGGTAAAGGTGGCGTAGGTATGACTTTGAGTAGTTTTTACAGGTATTACACTCGCAGTTAGGGTCAAGCGGTGAAGGATCACGCTCAAATGTTTTTAGTTTAATTTTCACTAAACCTTCTGAGGTATAGCCCTGCCCGTTACGGCCGTTACGTGTTGGCAGGACGCAATCAAACATATCAACTCCTGCCAGTACCGCACGAATAATATCGCTCGGGTAGCCCACGCCCATAAGGTAACGCGGCTTATCAGTTGGCATAAGGTCGGCGCAAACCTCGGTCATCTCAGCAAGCATTTCAGGTGGTTCGCCTACTGCAAGGCCGCCAATGGCGTAGCCTTCAAAGTCTAGCTTCTCAAGTGCTTCCATACTCTCTTTACGTAAATGCGGGTGCATACCACCTTGCATAATACCAAACTGGCCATAGCCTTCACGCTTTACAAAAGCATCGCGCGAGCGCTTGGCCCAACGCATTGACATACGCATGCTATCGGCAGCAACGTCAACTTCGGCTGGGTATGGGGTGCACTCGTCAAAAGCCATGGTGATGGTGGCATCAAGCGCACGTTGAATTTCAGTGCTATTTTCAGGCGTTAGGGTTTTCTTGTCGCCATCGATATGCGAACGGAAGGTTACGCCCTCTTCTGTAATTTTGCGCGAATCTGCAAGAGAGAACACCTGATAGCCGCCAGAGTCGGTCAAGATTGGGCCAGGCCAGTTCATAAACTTATGCAGGCCGCCAAGTTCTTCAATAAGTTCATGCCCCGGACGCAAGAACAAGTGGTATGTGTTACCAAGGATAATATCAGACCCCAGCGCCTTTACCTCTTCAGGGCGCATGCCTTTAACGGTGGCGGCTGTACCCACAGGCATAAATGCAGGCGTACGGATAACACCGTGCGCTGTATGAACTTCACCAAGGCGTGCTTTGCCATCAGTTTTCAGGAGTTTATATTCAAAGGCTGGCATTTACTTTCTCCAGAGTAGTGAACTATCGCCATAGCTGTAAAAGCGGTATTTTTCGGCAATAGCAGTTTTATAAATTTGGTGCATTTCGTCGTGGCCCACAAAGGCTGCCACAAGCATTAGCAATGTAGACTTAGGCAGATGGAAGTTCGTAATCAACCCATCAACCGTTTTAAAGGTGTAGCCCGGCTGAATAAAAATATCAGTATCGCCCTTAAACGGCTTAAGCGTGCCACTTTGTGAGGCGGTTTCAATAATCCGCATGCTGGTAGTGCCCACGCAAATAACGCGGCCGCCACGGGCTTTTGCGGCTTCAATTTGGGCCACAGTTTCGGCGGTAATCTCGCCCCACTCTTTGTGCATAATGTGTTCGCTTAGATCTTCCGAACGCACAGGCTGGAAGGTCCCCGCACCTACGTGCAGCGTAACTTGTGCAGTTTCAACGCCTTTTTGCTCAAGCTCACGCAGGAGTTCAGGCGTAAAGTGCAAGCCTGCAGTTGGCGCTGCCACTGCGCCTTGGCGCTTTGCGTAAACGGTTTGGTAACGTTCGTTATCGTCGTCTTCGTTACCGTCAGGGCGCTCAATGTATGGCGGCAATGGTAGCTCGCCCGCTTGTTTTAAAAAGCTTTCAAAGCCAACAGCATCATTAGAGCCAAAATTTTTAAAATTCAGAATAAGTTGGTCGCCATCACGGCCCACAACGTCAGCCTCGCCAAGGGTTTCTTCATCGCCAAAGAAGATGGTATGCCCGGGCTTTAGCTTTTTGGCAGGCTTACAAAAGGCCAGCCATTCGTTGTCGTTGCCTGTATAGCGGTGCAGCAAAACTTCAACATCAAGTTTGCCTTTAACTTCGTACGGTAGGTTTGCCCCATCTGAGACAATCTCTACCTTTTCGCGGTAGCCATAAAGGCGTGCGGGTAGAACACGGGTGTTATTGGTAACCAGAATATCGCCCGCTTTAAGTAAAGACGGCAAATCAGCAAAGGTATAGTCCTTCGCATTAATGCCCCCTTTAGCACCAGAAGCCCCCGAAACTAAAAGCCGAGCACTGTCACGTGGTGTAGCAGGCTGCTGGGCAATAAGCTCAGGGGGCAAGGTGTAGTCGTAGTCAGATAATGTGTACGACATGCTTTACGTAATTACTCAGCAGATTCGGTAATTGTAAAGTCAGTCATTTTGTCGCCCATTTCGATAGCGTCAACATTTTCCATGCCTTCAACAACTTGGCCGAAGATGGTGTACTGACCGTCAAGGTGACGTACGCTGTTTTCGTCTAGAACGATGTAGAACTGGCTACCAGCTGAATCTGGGTGCGCTGAACGAGCAGCAGCAACTGTACCACGCTTGTGCGGTAGGTTTGAGAACTCAGCTTTTACGTTGTAACCTGGGCCGCCTGTACCGTCGCCTTTAGGGTCGCCGCCTTGTACAACAAAGCCTGGTACCACACGGTGGAAAGTTAAACCATCGTAAAAACCTTTTGCGATAAGTGTTTTAAATGATTCAACATGTTTAGGTGCCACGTTAGGGTAAAGTTCGATTACAACTGGGCCTTTAGTTGTGTTCATAACAACCATGTTGCCAGCTGGAACGTCCTGAGCTGATGCAGTTGTAGCTGCTAGCATTGCTGCTGCGCCCATGATGATGCTTGATAGTTCCATAGTATTATTATCCTTTATTTATTTTTGTATTCAGTGGCTCGCCTTATAGGCCGCCCTCGTGAATTTGTTTACCTTGCCATGGGCTTGTGGTTGTACCGTCTTTTGGTGGTTCAACATACCAAGCTTCACAGTTTTGGAAGCGGTGATCTTGTGGCCATGCGCCTAATAGGTCGCCCATGCAGCGGGCAACAGCGCCGTGCGCCACAATAAGAGGTGTTTCGTCGCTCTTATTCAGAATATCTTCAAGGGCCACAGCAATACGTGATACGACCTTAAGCCAAGTTTCCCCTTCTGGGCTACATTGGTAATAGTGGAAAAGGCCTGGTAGTTCATCAGCTGACTTACCATCAAACAAACCGAATGAACGCTCATTCAAACCGAAGTGGTTATCAATTTCACATTGTTTTTCAGGCATTTGGCTAAGCACACCTTCCATGGTTTGCTTAGTACGCTGTAGCTCGCTATGCCAAACAACACTTGGGTTAAACACTTCAGCAATGCGTTTACCGGCTTTAACCGCCTGTTGTTGGCCAGTCTCGTTGATTGATGAATCAATCAGGCCACCTTGCAGGATAAGGTTTTTGTTATAGTCAGTCTCACCGTGGCGCATAAAGTAAAATGGCTTTTGCGGAATAGCCTCACGCAGTTCACGCCAAAGCATAAGGTTTAGGTGCTCGTGCTTGGCTTGCTTTTCAAAGCCCAGCAATACACGTTTTGTCAGTGTACCGTCACCGCCGCTGTAGCCTGTTAGCTTGCCATCATCACCTACCACACGGTGGCACGGGATAATAAGCGGCACTGGGTTTTTACCGCACGCCGTGCCCAACGCACGTGGGCTTGTGCCTAGGTCTTTTGCAAGTTCGCCGTAGGTTACGGTTTCACCAAATGGAATTTCGGCAATCGCCTGCCATACCTTTTGCTGAAAGGCTGTGCCCGTTTTAAAGGCTGTAGGTACAGTAAACTTTGTAAGGTCTTGGTTGAAGTAAGCTTCAATCTCTTCCGCTGCGTGTTCTAGAACGGGTGATTGTTGCTCGTGAAAGTGTTCGGCATTCCAGCTTAGGTCAACAATGTGGTTTTCGTGATCATTCAGAACCAGCGAACCGAGTGGGGTGTACACCGTTTTTGCGGTCATAGATTTTCTCCAGCATTGTTTGAACATGCGCAGGCACAAAGCGGCTAATATCGCCCCCTAGCCCTGCAACTTCTTTAACTGTGGTCGATGAAATTGTGCTGTGCTCTGAGCGTGCCATTAAAAAGACAGTCTCAAAGTGGGCACTTAGATTGTGGTTCATCTCAGCCATTTGGAACTCGTAGTCAAAGTCGCTGGTCATACGTAGGCCACGTACAACAACGCCAGCGCCTAGCTCTTCTACAAGTTGGTAAAGCAGATTGGTAAACCCAACAACTTCAACATTATCAAGGTGCTCTAGGGCTTTGTTCATGGCGTCTAGGCGTTCTTCAAGGTTGAAAAATGTCTTTTTACGGCCATGGTCTGAAACCGCAACATATACCTTTTCGTATAGGCTGCTTGCACGGGTAATAATATCAACGTGGCCGTTCGTTACGGGGTCAAAGGTCCCCGCATAAACGGCCACATTGGTGTTGTTTAGTTTTTGAGTCATCAAGATATGCTCTGACTATTATTCTTCAGACTTTGCTTCTTCAGCTTCGTCATCTGAAGTTTCAGCGTCTACTGTTTCTTCTGGTGCGTCTTGCGCATCAGCAGCTTCGGCTTTCATTTCGTCAGTGGCTTGCTCGTCAACGGCTGTTACTTCGTCTTCGTCATCTTCGCTAAGTACATCAGCTGGGATACGTACAGCAGTTGCTACAACCTCTTTATCCACACGGAACAGACGCACACCTTGGGTGTTACGGCCGATGGTGCTGATGTCTTCAACACGAGTACGGATAACCTGACCTTCACTTGTTACAAAGATCACGTGGTCTTCAGCGCCTACTGGCATCGAAGCTACAACTGGGCCGTTACGCTCAGATGTTTTAATTGCAATAACACCAATTGTGCCACGGCTACGCTGTGGGAACTGCTCTTGAGGCGTACACTTACCGTAACCGTTTTCAGTCACAGTCAAAATCAGTGGCTCTTCTTCAGTTACAACGTCCATTGATACAAGTTTGTCGTCGTCACGCAGGGTTACACCCTTAACACCGTAAGCCGTACGGCTTGCAATTGTACGCATATCCGCTACTGGGAATCGTACAGCCTGACCATTACGGGTTGAGATAAGCACGTCGCCATCTTCTTCACCGGTTAGAGCTACGTTAACAAGCTCGTCACCGTCTTGAAGGTTAATACCGCGGATACCACCTGAGTGCACGTTTGAGAATGCGTTTAGTGGCGTCTTACGGATAAGGCCGTTACGTGTTGCGAATAGTGCAACCATCTTATCCCACTCTTCTTGTTCACGAGGGCAAGCAAGTACACGTAGTACACGCTCGTCTTTTTCCAAGTTCACGAGGTTAATGAATGCCTTACCACGTGAGCCATGGCTCGCTTGTGGAATTTCAAATACCTTCATCTTGAACACCTGA
The DNA here is from genome assembly GCA_002436405.1 of Proteobacteria bacterium UBA6503. GTDB lineage: Bacteria > Pseudomonadota > Alphaproteobacteria > UBA1280 > UBA6503 > UBA6503. Next base: position 338,039 of record DJLZ01000005.1, on the reverse strand, counting down.
CCGTTTGAGGTAAATACCAACAGCGGTTGGTGGGTGTTCGCAACGAATAGTGTTTCTAGCTGTTCGTCATCCTTCATGCTTGTTACGCTACGGCCTTTACCACCACGGCGCTGCGCACGGTAGTCAGCAAGTGGTTGGCGCTTGGCGTAACCACCGTCAGAAATTGTTACTACCATTTCTTCAGGTTTAATGAAGTCTTCAAGGTTGAATTCGCCCGGGGCGTCTTCAATGTCAGACTTACGAGGTGTCGCAAATAGCTCTTTAACTTCGTTAAGTTCATCTTTCATGATGCCAAGCAGAACTTCGCGGTTAGAAAGAATGTCTACCAAGCCTTTAATGAAGGCTGAAATTTCGTTCGCTTCATCGTTAATCTTGTCACGCTCTAGGCCAGTTAGGCGGTGTAGGCGTAGTTCCAAAATAGCTTGGGCTTGTGCTTCACTCATCTTGTAGGTTGTGCCTGAGAATGGCTCGCCTAGAAGTTCAATAAGTGGGCGCACGTTTTCAGCTGGCCAGTCACGATCCATCAAGCCGGCTTTCGCTTCGGCTGGGTTTGGTGCGTTACGGATAAGCTTAATAATGTCGTCAATGTTGGCAACAGCAATCGCCAAACCAACAAGTACGTGGGCACGTGTACGGGCTTTGTTTAGCTCGTATTTTGTGCGGCGTACGATAACGTCTTCACGGTGTTTCAGGAAGCAGCTAAGTAGTTGCTTCACGCCCATAAGCTTAGGACGACCACCATCAAGAGCCAACATGTTGTACGAGAATGAATCTTGTAGCTGTGTGTGCTGGAACAATTGGTTCAGCAGAACGTCTTGGTCAGCATCACGCTTAAGTTCTACAACTACACGAACACCACTACGGTCAGATTCGTCACGTAGGTCAGAGATACCAGTAATGATCTTATCGCGAACAAGGTCGGCGATTTTCTCAACCATTTTCGCTTTGTTCACCTGGTATGGAATTTCAGTAATGATAATGGCGCGTTTATTGCCATTTTCTTCGAAGTGTGTGCGGCCACGCATAATCACGCTACCACGACCTGTTAGAAGCGCTGACTTAATACCACCGCGGCCCATTACGATACCACCAGTTGGGAAGTCAGGACCCTTCACAACGTGAAGCAGTTCTTCAGCTTCAACGCTAGGGTTGTCAATCATCATTAGGGCGCCGTCAACAATTTCGCCTAGGTTATGCGGCGGGATGTTCGTCGCCATACCAACAGCAATACCAGATGAACCGTTAACAAGTAGGTTAGGAATACGTGCAGGTAGCACTGAAGGCTCAACATCTTCACCATCGTAGTTCGGGCGGAAGTCTACGGTGTCTTTGTCAAGGTCTTGCAGCATGTAGCTTGCTGAACGTGCCATACGTACTTCGGTGTAACGCATCGCAGCTGGTGCGTCACCATCCATCGAACCAAAGTTACCTTGGCCATCAACAAGTTCCAAACGCATCGAAAAGTCTTGAGCCATACGTACGATGGTCATGTAAACAGCACTATCACCGTGTGGGTGGTATTTACCAATTACGTCACCAACTACACGAGCTGACTTTTTGTAAGGACGGTTGTACTCGTTCCCCAAAACGCGCATCGCGTACAAAACACGGCGGTGCACAGGTTTAAGACCGTCACGCGCATCAGGTAGCGCACGTGAAACAATAACACTCATCGCATAGTCGAGGTACGACCGTTTCATTTCCTCTTCGATGGTGATATTCGAGATACTTTGAAGAACTTCAGACATTAATTTTCGCCCTATCTAATTTATTCTTTTAATGGAGGGCAAATATACCACATATAGTATGAAAATTAAAAGAAAATGCGGGCAAATTGCCTGTTTAAAAGGCATTTTATAAGCGCTTTATTGGCGGGCAAAAAAAGCGTCAATTTCGTCGCAAATAACTTGTGCAGTAATTGGTGCCATACAAAAGCCTACACCGCCATGGCCCGTGGCCATAAACACCCCAGAATGCTTAGGATCTTCGCCTAAAAGAAGCGTGCTATTTGTCTCGGCATCTTGCCCCCTACTTTGCAACCCTGAAAAACGGTCTAGCAGTGGTGCGGTGGCAAGGTTAGGCACAAGGCGTGCAGCTTGGGTGCGTAAGTGCTGTTCAGCCTCACGTGTTGGGGCCGCATCAAACTTGGCTTCAGGTTCAAAAGTTGACCCAACGTAAACAGCTTCACCGTTATTCCATGGCACAAGATACACCTGCCCATTTTCAAGAATATGCTCAAGTGGCTTATCTTCTGGCCATTCAAGCAAAATAGCTTGGCGCTTAATAGGACGCACAGGTTGTGAACCAAACTCAGCCGACCATGCCCCCGCTGCAACAACCACAGGTGTTTCTGTTGGCAACTCATCAAGCTTCATACAGTCAAACTTTACACCTTTGCTAAGGCATGCCTTATGGAGCGCTTGCAAAATCTCAGACGGTGAGAATATCGCCGTTGCATGGCAATGCAGAATACCAATGGCGTCTTCAGGTAGGTTCAGTGCATCAGGTGCTAGGGTTTCTTGTGGGTATGGCCAATCGGCTGTAGCTGCGGCAGCAGCTTCGCATGTTTTTTGCCAGCCACGCTCTTTATGGTACACCGCATAGCGGCCGCAGCGGTTCATCTGAACGTTCATGCCGCTATCAGCGTTTAACTCTTCCAGAAATTGTGGGTATTGCCACAGGCTTTGAATTTGTAGCTTTTGTTTGCGCCCAGTTTGTAACGCATCAAAAGGTTTAAGGGCGCCAGCAGCATTTGCGCTAGCGCCAGTACCAATAGGGTCGGCATGAATAACTTTTACATTATAGCCTTTGCGTGCAAGCTGCCATGCGCAACTTAGGCCAGCAACCCCTGCCCCAATAACGGTTACAGCAGAACCCATGCGGCAAGGCCTAGGAATGTAAAGAAGCCCATAACGTCAGTTACGGTGGTGATAAGGATCCCCGAGGCAATAGCAGGGTCAATCCCGCGGCGCTCAAGGATAAGCGGAATAAGGTTACCTGCAATCGCTGCAAAAATGTGGTTCGCGATGGTCGCGGCAAAAATAACCAAGCCCAAGTTTTGGTTCCCGTAAACAATGGCTGTACCACCCGCAAGCAACGTACCCAACACTAGGCCGTTGAACGAGCCTACTAAGAACTCCTTCTTCAAAAGGGCGTAGGCGTTTTTAGAGGTAATCTTTTTCTGTGCCAAACCACGGATTGTCACCGTTAGGGTTTGCGTACCAGCGTTACCGCCCATACTTGCAACAATAGGCATCAATACGGCCAAGGCCACAAGCTCTTGGATAGTGCCTTCAAACATACTAATAACAACCGAAGCCAAAATAGCGGTGAATAGGTTAATCACCAGCCAAGGCAAACGCTTTTGCGTGGTGTGCATTGTGCTACCGAACAAATCTTCTTCGTCACTCACACCCGCTTGGTGCATCATTTCGTAGTGGTGCTCTTCAAGAATAACGTCCATCACGTCATCAATAGTAATCTGACCTAGCAGGCGGTTGTTTTTATCAACCACGGCAAGGGCAATAAGGTCGTACTTCTCAAACATTTGGGCCACGTCTTTTTGTGGCTCTTCTGGAAGTACAGTAAATGGATCAGTACGCATCACATCTGACAAGCGCTTATCGTCGCTAATTTGCACCAAACGGTTTAGCGAAAGCGTACCCAATAGTTTACGGGTTGGGTCAGTGATGTAGATGGTTGCGATGTTGTTTGGCAACTTTTGTGAGCTATCACGCAGGTAGTCCATCAAGCGGCCAACAGTCCATGTTTGTGGTACAGCCAAAGTTTCAAGCTGCATCAAGCCACCAGCGGTGTCTTCTTCGTAGTTTAATAGCGCTTGTTGAATTTCAGGGATAAGGCGCAGGGTCGCAATCGCCTGCTCGTCGCTCATGTTTTGAAGCAAGTCAGCTACGTCATCTGACGGTAGCTTTGCAACGGCGGCGTTTACTTCTTCCGCGCTCATCTCTTCAAGGAGGCGCTCCTGAACGGCAGATTCAACGTTACTTAGCACGCCACCCAAAAGGTCTTCAGGTACTTTGTGCAACACAACACCACGGTGCTGGTTAGGCAAACGCTCAAGAAGGTCAGCAATATCTGACGGGTGAAGCAGGCTCAAAAGCAGATCAAGGCGGTCGGCGTCTTCGTCGATCGCTTTCAAAATGGCATTATAAATCGGCTCGGTCAGGTTCTGACCAAGCGGAAGGGGTTGCCTGTCGACGACTTGTGCTTCTTCAGCCATGTGCCCTCTCCTTTCCTTTACTGCCTTTTGTTCTGTTTGCTTTGTTCTGCTAGGTAACTTTAAAAGTTACATTAAATACGGCTTAAATATGCCTTAAATATTTTGGGCCTCAACCACAGCCAATGCACTTAGGTTCACAATTTGTCGAACGCTTGCATGTGCTGCTACGATGTGAACAGGCTTTTTCATGCCCAACAAAATTGGACCAAGCTGTTCAATACGCTCAGACGTTGACTTTAGCAGGTTAAACGAAATGCTTGCCGCATCTAAGTTGGGCATAATCAAAATGTTCGCTGGCTCTTTAAGGTCAGAGTCTGGGAATGTACGTTCCATCACCTCAGGGTCAACCGCGGCATCAGCTTGCATTTCACCTTCAACAAGTAGTTCAGGCGCACGGTCTTTCACCAAGGCCAAAGCCTTTTTCATCTTCAGTGATGATGGTGATTGCTGGCTCCCAAAGTGCGAATGGCTCAGCAGTGCCACTTTAGGGTCAATACCAAAACGCTCAACAGCTTCAGCTGAAAGTACAGCAAGCTCAGAGATTTGCTCGGCCGTTGGATCAACGTTTACGTTGGTATCACCAATAAAGAAGATTTGACCTTTCTTAAGCAATGCCTGCAAAGCGTATACGCTGCACACATCATCACGACGACCGATAATCTGCTCAGCCTGAGAAAGAAACTTCACAAACTTACCAGTAAAACCACCAACCATAGCATCGGCATCGCCTTGGCGTACCATCATGGCAGCTAGGGCTGCCCAACGGTAGCGCATAATAATTTCAGCCTCAGCGGTTGAGATACCATCACGCTTACGCATGTCGTAGTAAACTTGGATGTAATCTTCAATGGCTGGGTATTTTTTAGGGTCAACCAGTGTAAAGTCTTTCCCCTCTTCCATATCAAGACCACGGGTTTTAATAACGTCCATAATCTTGTCACGGTTACCAATCAGCATTGGGTGGCACACACGGTCAGCAGCCATCACTTGCGCTGCACGGATAACGCGGTGGTCTTCACCATCAGGGAACACAACCTTTTTAGGGTCTTGCTGGGCTGCGCGCATAATTTGCTGCATCAACGAGAAGCTTTGATCAACCGTCATCTTCAGGTTGCGTGCGTACTGGTCAAGGTCAGCAATCGGGCGGCGGGCAACGCCAGTGTCCATTGCAGCCTTAGCAACAGCTGGCGCTACCACTGAAATCAAGCGTGGGTCAAATGGCTTTGGAATAATGTATTCTGGGCCAAAAACAAGTGTGTGGTTTTTGTAGGCTGTATCAAGCGTAGCGTCAGCCGCTTTACGAGCAAGCTCAGCAATCGCTTCGGCCGCAGCCATTTTCATTTCCATGTTAATGTTACGGGCACCTACATCAAGTGCACCACGGAACACAAACGGGAAACAAAGCACGTTGTTTACTTGGTTTGGGTAGTCTGAGCGGCCAGTTCCCATAATCACGTCGTTACGAACTTCAGCAACTTCTTCAGGGGTAATTTCAGGTGTTGGGTTTGCCATAGCCAGAATCACAGGATTCTTAGCCATTTTCTTAACCATTTCCTTTTTCAGAATACCACCAGCCGAAAGACCAATAAATACGTCGGCCTTTTCAATCGCGTCACCTAGGGTGCGGTACTTAGTATCTTGTGCAAACTCTTCAAGGTATTCGTTCATCTGTTCGCGGCCTTTGTAAACCACGCCGTCAATGTCGACCATGAAGATGTTCTTTTTCTTAACGCCAGCGGTCAGCAGCATTTTCATGCAGGCAATACCAGCAGCGCCAGCACCTGTACAAACAATCTTAACGTCGCCTGGTTTCTTCTTGGTCAAACGAAGCGAGTTCAGGAATGCCGCTGTTAGAATAATAGCTGTACCGTGTTGGTCATCATGGAATACGGGAATACCCATGCGCTCTTCAAGGGCTTTTTCTACCACAAAACACTCAGGGGCTTTAATGTCTTCTAGGTTAATACCGCCAAATGTAGGTTCGAGGCGGGCCACAGTCTCGATAAGTTTTTGTGGGTCTTTTTCTTCAATCTCGATATCGAAAACATCAATACCTGCAAATTTCTTAAATAGAACAGCCTTACCTTCCATCACTGGTTTTGAGGCAAGCGGGCCAATGTTACCCAAGCCCAAAACAGCAGTACCGTTCGTTACAACGGCTACAAGGTTTGAACGTGTTGTGAGGGTGTCAGCGTGGGCAGCGTCTTCTTTAATCTTCAAGCAAACTTCAGCTACGCCTGGGGTGTACGCAAGTGACAAATCTTCTTGGGTTGAAAGCGGCTTAGTCGCAACAACTTCAAGCTTACCGGGCTTCGGCAATGAGTGGTAAAGCATTGCGCTGCCGTTGGCACCGTTTTTGCCATTTTTACCGTTTGTTTTTGTGGTGTCTTTGATAGATCCGCGTGTCATGCCCCTACCCTATTGAAATCTTTATTATTTTTATCATCAGAATATGGCTTACACCATACAGCAAACCCGCCAAAAGCGCCAGAAAATAAAGGGCTTTGGCGGGTATTAATTGCGTAAAACTTAAACTTAATTAAAGCGCCTGTTGCACCTTCGCACTAATGGCATCGGGCTGCATCTTGTGCGAGAAATGCGTCAGGTATTCGGCATTATCATCAAACAAGTATACGTACGCTGAGTGGTCCATCAGGTAGTACTTAGGGTCAGACTCGGCATTTTTCGCGTAGTACACAAGGTACTTCTTGGCCATGTCTTTCAATTGTTCATCAGTGCCTGAAAGGCCAATGTAGTCTTCGTCAAAGTTAGCGAGGTATTCCTTCATTACAGCAGGTGTATCGCGCGCTGGGTCAACCGTTACAAACACCACTTTAAGGTTATCGCTAATATCCTTAGGCAGGTCTTCCATTACGTGGGTAATGGTTGTAAGACTGGTTGGGCAAATGTCTGGGCAGTGGGTAAAGCCAAAGAACATCATAGTTGGTGAACCTTTAAGGTCAGCCTCGGTAAAGGTATTGCCGTCTTGGTCGGTCATTGTAAATTCACCACCGATAGCAGCTTTGCCGCTGTAAGGTTGGCCTGAGGCTGACTGCTTAACAAAAACTTGTTCTGAGTTATCAATAAAGTACACAAAGCCGCCAATCATCAATACGATGATTAGGGTTAGGATAACTAGCTTATTTTGCTTGAAAAAACTCGTATTCTCAGTCATTTCTAGACCTCATAGATTTTAAATTGTTATTAGACAAAGGTTATACCATTGGAAGCCGCCCTTAACCACCCACAAATTGACCCAACATTTACTGATTTGTTTGAGCTTGAGTATGTTGGCACAGACCAACAATACATGGACGTTTTGGCGAAGCAAGAAGCCGTCGTACAAACCGTATTTGACGGCGGGAAAGAAAAGGTCTTTATGGTTGAGCATCACCCTGTTTACACAGCAGGCTCATCAGCAGCAGACGATGAACACCTTAAGATTAATGATATTCCTGTCGTAAGTGCTGGCCGTGGCGGCCGCTATACTTACCATGGCCCTGGCCAGCGTGTGGTGTACCCTATTCTTGATCTACGCAACCGTGGGCGTGACCTACGCAAATACATTTGCGACCTACAAAAATGGCTGATTAACACCTTGGCTGAGTTTGGTATTGAAGCCTACGCCGCTGACGAAATTGGCGTATGGGTCAAAACCCCAAAAGGCGAAGCAAAGATTGCCGCCATCGGTGTGCGCGTTCGTAAGTGGGTGGCTTTCCACGGTATTGCCCTAAACGTTGGCCCAAACCTTGAACACTTTAAAGGCATCATCCCCTGCGGCATCATGACCAAAGGCGTCACCAGCATGCGTGAGCTCGGCTTTGAAGGCACTATGGAAGATGTTGATAAGGTATTGCTCGAGAAATTTACTGAGCAGTTTGGTAACGTTTAAAGCTCATACTCTTTAATAATGTCATGTAACCACTTTGTTGGTTGAGGCCAGTTATATACGCCTCTTTCTTGCCAAGACTTCGTTGCTTCAACATTACTTGTAGCCAGAACCTCTCTCACAATCACGTCATGGGGAAAGACATAGTATTTATCTTCATGGATAAAACCGATGTAAATATCTTTATCAAGGTACTTCTTATCTATCGTCACTCGGCCTTTAAGCTGAACTTTAATAGAATCTAGACCATTACAATGACAAGCAATAAAGTCTGCCCCCTGCCAATCATCGCTTAGCTTAATTGAGGTAAACCCATAATCTGCAAGTTTTGCGGCTATTTTGTGGAAATTGTAATTCTCCTGCTGACGGGCATTAAGCCCGTCATAGGAAATTTTGTGAAAGGTATTTTTGAGGCTATTACTCATCATCCATAAACTTGAAGAGGTTTGGCTCGTCATCATCGTCGCCTTTGTCTTTGCCTTCGTCTTCATCGTCGAATTTGCTTACGGCTGAAACCAACTCACCTAGGCGTTTTTTATCATCTTCTTTATCAGAGTCTGATTCGGCCTTAGGTTTGTCTTCTTTCTTAGCTTCAGTTTTTTCTTCAGCTTTTGGCGCCTCAGCTTTCTTCTCTGATGCTTTTTCTTCAGACTTAGACTCAACTTTTTCTTCTGTTGAAGCTTCAGTTGATGTGTCTTCTTCAGCATCACCTTTTGGTGCATCAGTTTCTGGGGCGAAGAACTTCAGGTTGGTTTGGTAGCCATGCGGAGGTAGTTTACCAACTTGGGCACGTTTACCAATCCAGATTTCAAGATCTTTAAACACACGCTCGCGGCCGCTTGCTAGGCCTAGGCCAGCAGCTGAACTAAATACACATACATCATCAAGTGTACCGTCTTTCACGTTCATTAGCTTCACGCCTTTACCACGGGCTAGTGTTGGCACTTCTTCAAGGGCGAATACAAGCATGCGGTTGTTCTCGGTTGAGTATACGGCAACCATATCTTCACCGGCTTTAATCTCACGGCAGTAGGCAGCAGCATCGCCTTTACCTACGTTCAGCACTGACTTACCGTTCTTGGTTTGTGAAGTTAGGTTTTCGCCTTCAGCAATAAAGCCTTGGCCACCTTTTGTTGCCACAAGGTACTTAGACTCTTTACCAGGTTCGAACATGCTCACAACGTCTTCGTCGCCAAGGTCAACCATCAAGCGTAGAGGTTCACCAAAGCCGCGGCCAGATGGCAGCTTGTTGGCATTAACGGTGTAAACCTTACCGCCACTTGCAAGTACGCAAATGTCAGATGTTGATTGGGTCATCAGACGGAAGGCTTCTTCGTCACCTTCCTTAAACTTGGCTTCAGCATCATCGTCCATATGGCCTTTAATGGTCTTAATCCAGCCGTGCTTTGAAAGTAGAACTGTTACAGGCTCACGCTCGATTTGGGCTTCTAGCGGAATAACCACAGCTGAAGGTGCGCCTTCAATGTCGGTACGGCGTTTATCGCCAAATTCTTTTTTGATTTCGTCAACTTCGGTAATCAATGATTCGGTTTGCTTGTCTTCGCTAGCAAGTAGAGCTTGCAGCTCTTTTTGCTCGGCTGAAAGTTCATCAAACTCTTTCACAATTTCCATTTCGTCAAGCTTACGCAAACGGCGTAGACGCATGTTTAGGATAGCTTCGGCCTGAACTTCATCAATGTCGAAGCGCTCCATCATGATTGGGGCTGGCTTATCGTTCTTTTTAATAATCTCGATAACTTCGTCAATGTTCAGGTGCACAACCTTGTACGCTGCCAAAATGTGCAAGCGGTCGGCAATTTTGCCAAGGCGCCAGTTGGTTTTGCGCAGGAGTACGTTACGGCGGTGGTCAACAAACTCTTCACAGATACGCTTAAGGGTTAGTAGCTCAGGCTCGCCCTTACCGTTAATGGCGTGCATGATAACGCTCAGGCGTGTTTCAAGCTCAGACGCTTTGAACAACGCTTCCATCAAAGCTTCAGCATCAACAGTACGTGACTTAGGCTCAAGCACAACACGTACATCTTCGGTTGACTCATCACGGATATCCGCTAGCCAAGGTAGTTTCTTGGCGTTGATAAGGTCGGCAATTTTTTCAATCAGGCGGCTTTTTTGTACTTGGTACGGAATTTCAGTCACAACAATTTGGTACTGGCCACGTGGTAGTTCTTCAACTTCCCAACGGGCACGTACACGGATGCTACCACGGCCTGTGGTGTAGCATTGTTGGATAGCCTCTTCAGTTTCAGCGATGATACCACCTGTCGGAAGGTCTGGGCCCTTCACGCTTTTCATCAAGGCAGCTTCGCTTACTTCTGGGTTTTTAAGAAGCTTTTTAATGGCGCTACAAACCTCGCCCACGTTGTGTGGTGGGATGCTGGTTGACATACCAACCGCAATACCAGTAGCGCCGTTACATAGAAGGTTTGGGAATGCCGCTGTAAATACAATCGGCTCAGATTCTGTTTCATCGTAGTTTGCACGGAAGTCAACAGTGCCAGACTCAAGGTCTTTCATCATCCATGCAGCAACTTTGGTTAGCTTGGCCTCAGTGTAACGCATGGCCGCTGCGTTATCGCCATCGATGTTACCAAAGTTACCTTGGCCGTCTACCATTGGGTAGCGCACGGCAAAATCTTGTGACAGACGCACCATAGCGTCGTAAACAGCTTGGTCACCGTGTGGGTGGTATTTACCAATTACATCACCAACAACACGGGCACATTTTTTGTAGCCTTTTTCAGGGTCCAGCTTAAGGGTACGCATAACGTAAAGAAGACGACGGTGCACAGGCTTTAGACCATCACGAGCATCAGGCAACGCACGTGCCATAATAGTGCTCATGGCGTAGGTCAAATAGCGGCTCTTCATTTCATCGGTAAATGAGCCTTGCAATACAGTAGTTGCCATGTGGTTTGTCCCCTTTAGTCTTTAGATTCACCAGCGATTAGCATATCGATAATCAGATTGCGGCTGGTGATTTCTTTCTTAAATGGCGCGAGTTCATCTAGCGCGTGCTTAAGAAAATGCCCTGTTAATGCGAAAACGTCAAGGATTTCGCCTACTTGCCCCCCAAAAAAACGGGGTAAAATGAGCATTTTATCGTGATATGGCCTTCCCATTGCCTGAGAAACGGCTCTTCCTGACTTTGGTGACACGTAATAAAGTGGGCTACCCTCTTCACATGGGACGGCCTCATCAGGGTGCAGCGACAACCCAAAACCAACGGCTGAAAGAATATCAACCTCCCACTCAGCGAGGGCTTGCCACGGGATTGGATGCGCTGCAAGGCCACTAATCATAGCCTTTGTACGGTCATAAAATTTCGGTTGAGAAACATCTTCAGGCAAGAGTGCCGCCATAAGCTCGCACTGGTAGCGCAGCATATTTAAGCGGTCAGGCGCATCAAAAATAGCAATGGCGTTATTGTGCAAAACCTCAATACGCATGGTGCCAAGTTGGTTTTCAAGCCGGCGGGCGTGGGTAATGTGCACAAGGTTGCCCTCGGTCAGTTCGGCACGTTTTTTACGGCCACCTTTTACAAGGCCAGCCACCAAACCATATTCTTCAGTAAAGACTTTGCAGATACATGAGCTTTCGCCGTGGGGGCGAACTTCAAGCAGGATGCCTTCGCTCTCGCGCTGCATGCGTTGCCCTATTTACGCTTTTTGGTGTTAGGCTCAAGCCCAAGCATACGCATGTGATGAATGTCAGACGCCCAGTTTGGACGGATCTTCACCTGAAGGTACAAGTGAACCTCGCCACCGAACATCACACTCATTGCTTTACGGGCCTGCTCGCCAATTTTCTTCAGCATTTGGCCGTTTTTACCAACAATAATCTTCTTCTGGCCATCACGTTCAAGGTAAACGTTTTGGTGGATTTCAACACTACCGTCTTCACGCTGATCAAAGGCCATCGTCTCAACACTCAGTGAGTATGGCAGCTCATCACCCAGCAGCAAGAAGGCTCGCTCACGCGTAGCTTCGGCGGCCCATAGGCGTGACGGCATATCGGTTAGGGTGTCAGGGTCGTAAAGGAATGGCGTTTCTGGCAGGTATTGCCCCACAACTTGTAGCACAATATCGCACCCTTTGGCTTTAAGCGCTGATAGCGGAATAATATCGTCAAAAATACCAATAGTGCCTGCTTTTTCCATCATTGGCAGAAGCTTTGTTTTATCAATCTTATCAATCTTGTTCAAAGCCAACAGCAAAGGTGGGAACTTTTTGGTGTTCTTCTTAATGCTCTCTAGGGTTTCAACGATGTTCATAGTTTCTTTGTTGAAGCCCTTCATGCAGTCAACAACCAGTACCAGAACGTCAGCATCGATAAGTGCTTGGTAAGCAGCATCAACCATGGCTTGGTCAAACTGGCGGCGGGCTTTGTGAATACCTGGGGTATCAACAAAGATGTATTGTTTTTCGTCGACGGTTAGCACACCACGTAGGTTTGTACGTGTTGTTTGCACCTTAGGGCTTACAATGGCGAGTTTTTCACCCAATAGGCCGTTAAGCAGGGTTGATTTACCTGCGTTTGGTGCGCCAACAATGGCAATAAAACCAGCACGTGTTTGCAAAATATGTCTCCGTTCTAAACGCTTAAGCTGTTTGTTGTGTAAGTTCTTCTGGCAGGCTATCAAGCAGCATACGTGCAGCGTCTTGCTGGGCAGCTTGCTTTGATGGCCCCTCGCCCACGGCGTTGCCAAATGAGGTTGTGTGCACTTCCATTACAAAAGTTGGGTTGTGTGCTTCGCCCTTCATTTCAATCACTTTATATTCTGGCAGTGGCTGGCCTTTTGATTGCAGCAGCTCTTGCAGGCGTGATTTAGGGTCTTTCAGTTCTACTTGCTCAAGGATTGGCGACCAGAACTTTTTAATAAACTTCCATGCGGTGGTGAGGTCTTCCTCACGCTCCATATCTAGGTAAAGGGCAGCGATAAAGGCTTCCATAGCGTCCGAGAGGATAGAATCCTTCTCGCGGCCGCCTGTGGCCTCTTCACCGCGGCCAAGTGTTAGGCAGTCACCCAAACCAATTTGGCGCGCAACAATAGCCAAAGTGTCCTGACGAACAAGCGCTGCATGGCGCTTTGATAGAACACCTTCGCTATCACCACGGTAGGTTTTAAACAGTAGGTCAGATACGCAGAAGTTCAGAATACGGTCGCCCAAAAATTCTAGGCGCTCGTTATCATGCTCGTGCGGTGTACCTTGTAGTGCTGAACTATGCACCAAAGCTTGGCCTAGCAAATTTTGGTTTTTAAATGTATAGCCTACTTTTTCTTGAAGCTTCTTAACGGCTGCATCAGTCATTTAACTATCCTTTTCATCTTTCAGAATAACTTTACGCAATGATGTACCAATGCGTTCAAGGCGTGGTTGGAAGTGCTCATCCCACGACCAGAAAATAAACTCAGCGCGGCCAACAACATCATCCATTGAAACATAGCCCCAACCAGGGTAATGCCAAAAGCGGCTGTCGTAGCTGCTGTCACGGTTATCACCCATCACAACAAGGTGGTTTGGCGGTACACGCATAGGCTCAACATCTTGCCCTTCAACGGCTTGGTGCAAAACTGGGTGCTGCATATCAACCAAAGTTTCGGTGTAGCGTGCGGTCTCAATAGTTTCACCGTGGTATTCGTAGGTGTGAGTCTTCACATCATTAAGGGCCAAAGGCTCACCGTTCAGAATAACTTGCTTGTTGCGGTATGCCAGCATATCGCCCGGCACGCCAATAACACGCTTAATGTAGTTTTGCTCGCCGCCACGAGGGAGGTGTTTTTTGAAAACAATAATATCGCCACGCTCAGGCAATACTTCATTCACACGGTCACCATCGGTAAACAAGATTGGTAGTCCGTAGCTGTATTTGCTTACAAATAGGTAATCGCCCACAAGCAGTGTTGGCATCATTGAGCTTGATGGGATTTTGTAAGGTGAAGCCACAAACGTACGGAACACAAAAGCAATAAGCAGCGCCACACCAATAACACGTGCATATTCCATAAACACTTTGTATGGGCCTTCGTGGCGTGGGTAAAATACACGCTTAAATAGGCTTGGCATTTTTTCTTGTTGTGTACTCATATGATCGAGCTTTCAATAATTCTGTTATTTTTGTTCTAGCACAGCAAAGGCTAAAGCGTAAGTTTTCTCATCACTTAGGCTTAAAAAAACATTCATCTGTTGTGGCAACATTGCCTGCGCCTTAGCTGATAGCTCAACATAAGGTTTACCAGCATCGTTGTTAAAAACTTTGATATCCCCAAAGAACAAACCATCAACAAAGCCAGTACCCATAGCTTTAACTACCGCTTCTTTAGCTGCAAAGCGTTTAGCAAGCCAGTTGGGGGTAATGGTTTCAGGCGCTTTGGCGCGCTCTTCATCCGATAAAATCTTGTTAATAAAAACGTCACCACGTTTTTCAAGAAGCTTTTCAATGCGCTTTACGTCGCACATGTCAGTCCCGATACCGTAAATCATTGAGGTTACTCCTCGTCGATGTGAAGGATTGTCTTCACTTTATCGGTTGCGGCGTGGCCAGTTTCTTTAATTTTTTCAGCCAATGCTGCAACACGGCTTTCTTCAGCGCGCTCTTTATTGCGCTGGCGTGCTGCACGAATACGTTGAATACGGTACTTTTGGTAACGACGGATGTTCCCACGCAGCGTAAAGAATACAATCGCCCCAACAACCAAAGCCGTAGGCAAGCCGCCTACTGTCATCGGCCAAATGTATTCATTCCAGAAGTATACGTAGTTTGAAAAGATATCCTGAAAGCCTGGGGCAGTTTCAAGCGCAGGTTGGTGCCCACCATCATTCCCTAATAGCCAGTGGCCAAGTTCATACGTCCAAAGGGTAATGAACGGGAACGTCCAAGGGTTACCCACAAAGCTAATAACAAGGCCTACCAAAAAGCTGGCACGCAAAAGCTTTGTAAGAAGGTAAATCAGAATAACGTGAAAACCAAAAAACGGTGTAAAGCAAACCCCTACCCCAATGGCTGCACCCATAGCTGCTTTATAAGCTGTGCCACGGCTGCGCTTAATTTTAAGTTCCATCCAGCGCAGCGTGGGTTTAATACCCATGCTTGGCCAAATCCATTCACGTGAATGGTGCCAAAAATGCAAACGGCGGCGGCGGTGTAGGCCACGTGGTCGGCGTTTTGGAACTTTAAATAAAAACACTAATTACCCCTGTAGACGCTCTACATTAATAATACATTTCAGATTACGCAGTGCAGTAAGCATACGGTTGAAGTGGTCCAAGTCCTGCACTTCAACGTCGCAGCGCATATCGTATGAGTCTGTCCCACGTGATTCGATGTGAAGGTCAACAATGTTACCTTCAACGTTAAAGATAGCTGTTGTTACTGATGATAGCACGCCCGGTGCGTGTGTAAGTGTAAGGCGCATACGTGCAACAAAGGCCTTGCCCTTGCCGCCTTCTGGGTCTTTTTCACGCCATTTAACTGGTAGCCAGCGGTCAGGGTCTTCAGCGAACTGCTCAAGGTTTTTACAGTTCTTCGCGTGAATGTTCACACCTTTACCGGTGTTGATAATACCAACGATAGGTTCGCCCGGTAGTGGTGTACAGCAGCCCGCAATTTGTACGGCTAGGCCACTTACCAAGCCATCGATACCAATAGCGTTCTCATCATCCATTTGTGACAAGCGCTGTGCTGCCCCACCTGTTGATGTTGTGGCAGGTGTATCGGCCTTGGCGCGTTCTTCACGTTCTTTGGCTTCTGCCACTTCAGGGAAGAGCACTGCCACCACCTGACGTGGGAACAGACGCCCCTGAGCAATACCGGCAAACACATCATCAATGCCTTGCAGCTTTTGTGCATCGGCCACTTTTTGAAGGTCTTTTTCAACCCACGAGTAACCATCACGGCGCATTGCTTTTTCAAGAATTTCACGGCCAAGCTTAATTTGGGCATCAAGCTCTTGCGCACGCAGGTAACGGTTGATGGCTGAACGCGCCTTAGCCGTCGTGACCATTTCGCGCCAGCCTGGGTTTGGCACCTGCCCTTTGCGGGTTACAATCTCAACCTGGTCGCCGTTATTAAGGCGGGTTTTTAGCGGCACAATACGGCCGTTAATCTTGGCCGAGTGGGTTTTGTTACCCACATCAGAGTGCACGTTATAAGCAAAATCAAGGGGTGTAGCGCCGTATGGCAGCGTAATAAGGTCACCCTTTGGTGTAAACACAAATACCTCGTCCGAGAACAAGTCCATCTTGGTATTTTCAAGGAATTCTTCTGGGTCTTCAGTGGTTTGCAGAATTTCTTTAAGCTCTTTCACCCAGCGGTATGACGATGGGTTAATATTGCCTGATGACTGCTTGTACAGCCAGTGTGCGGCCACACCATACTCAGAAACGTCGTGCATTTCTTGGGTACGGATTTGAATTTCAATACGCTGACCGTATGGGCCAATAACCGAGGTGTGCAATGACTGGTAACCGTTAGGCTTAGCGTTAGAGATGTAATCTTTAAAGCGCCCCGGAATAGCCTTGTACAGGTTGTGAATAAGACCCAAAACCTCGTAACACTTAGCTTTATCGTCAAGGATAATGCGATACGCCACGATATCGGTCAGCTGATCAAAGGTTAGGTTTTTCTTCACCATCTTGTTGTAGATTGAGTAGATGGTTTTCTCTCGGCCAGAAACTCGTGCTTCAATCTTGTGTTCTTCAAGCTCGCTTTGTAGCTCGCTCTCAACACGTGAAATCAAGTCATCCTGCTGACGGAGGAATGTTTTACGCTCTTCAATCTTGTCGTACTCGTCACGGTTTAGGGTGCGAAATGCCAAGTCTTCAAGTTCAACCTTCACGGCGTACAAACCAATACGGTCAGCTAGCGGTGCGAAAATATCAATAGTTTCCTTTGCCACGCGTAGCTTAGAAGTTTCCTTCTTCATGTGGTCAATCGTACGCATGTTGTGCAAACGGTCAGACAGTTTCACAAGCAGCACGCGGATATCTTTCGTCATCGCCATAAACAGCTTACGGAAGTTTTCGGCCTGCTCGACTGACTTATTGTTGAAGTTAATACGCGAAAGCTTTGTTACACCTTCGGTAAGGTCGGCGATTTCTTCGCTAAAAATCTCTTTAAGTTCGTCGTACGTTGTAAGAGTGTCTTCCAAGGTGTCGTGTAGAAGGCCTGTACATACGGTGGCTTCGTCCATTTGAAGGTCAGCCAGAATAGATGCAACCTCTAGCGGGTGCGTAAGGTAAGGCTCGCCCGAGGCACGCTTTTGGTTGCCGTGGGCTTTCATTGAATAAACATATGCACGGTTAATCAGCGCAATATCTGCTTTTTCATTATATTTCAGAATTTTATCGATAAGTTCGTATTGGCGGATCATTGCTTGGTGCAGTTACTTCAAAAAATTAGTCTTATTGGCCTTATTGTGAGGGTTTAATTGTGCCACATTGCTTAGCGTACTAAAACAAAAAACCTCCGCAAATGCGGAGGTTTTTCAATTCTTACCGAAGTCAGAAACTTAAGCGTTTGCAGCGTCAGCCACTTTGCTTTCTTCTTCCATTGACTTCAACTCGTCTTCAGTTGGTTCTTCAACTTCAGTTTCGTCTTCGTCGCCGTCTTCGTCGTCAGCTTCGTTTGAAGGGTCTTTTTCACCAGCTTCGTAAGTAATCTCTTCGATAGTTGTACCAGCGCTATCAGTGATTTCTGATAGTTGTTGTTCGGTCAACCAGCCTTCTGATTGTACGCTTGCTAGGATATCGTCTTCGCTTGTGGCTTCAGTACGACGGTTAACACCACGTGCGATGTGTGCTTCAAGCTCGCCCATGTCAACCAAACGCTCTGCGATTTCACGTAGAGAGATAACAGTGTTCTTGTCGTTGTCGCGGTCAACAAGTGGGGTTTGACCAGCGCTGATGTCACGCGCACGTTGTGCGGCCATCAAAACCAGTTTGAAACGGTTATTTACAACTTCAATGCAATCTTCAACGGTAACGCGGGCCATGAAAACACCTTCCAAAAAACTTTTTATTAAAACTTGTTTTAGCTCTTTAATTTTATGCCTTAGCTAAAAATAAGGCCTGCCCTAAATTTTAGTGCACAAACTCCTATATAATCTATTGGGTAGATAATTTCAACACCCGAATGCCCAGAAACTCAAGAAAAAGCAAAAAGTCGAAACTTTATTTTTTCTAAGCAAAGCGTTTTGGATGCAGGTTTTTCTTTTTCAACGCAACGAGCAGCGGAATGTAGTCAACCTACCTGAGCAGCGCAGTAAGGCAGGAAAAGGAAAAGATGCACCCAAATAGGAAAAATTAGGCGCTGAGTTTTACTGAACGACGGAATGTATGCTCGCCTTCAATCACATCAGCATACAAAAAGCTGTGCTTCGGCACGTTTGTTTGCACTTCGGCTAATGTCTCAGCATCAAGTAGGATGAGGTTTTTCACCTCACGGAAGTTATTTTGCTCTAAAGCTTCAACCACTTGCTGCATAACAACACGTGCTCGGCGCTCACCTTGATCGAGAACGTCTTGGGCAAACATAAGGGTTGCGGTAAGTTCTTGCTGGCGCTGGCTTAGGATAGCCGCAGGCGTTGTGGTTTCAACAATGCTAAAGAAGTTATTAAAGGTCGATTCTAACGCACGCACAATACGCAGCACATTCAGGTTTTCGTCTGACACCACAACAGCTGATGGCATAATCAGCAATAGCGCTTCAAGGAAGAGTGTAATATCCCCGCCACCTTTTTGGCGCACTGTACACCCTGCCCCAAGGTTTGGTTTAGCTTTATGGGTGTAAACAAGGTCAGCGCCTGCCTCAAAAGCAATTTTAGCAAAAGGCTGCGGCAATGGTTTTTCAAGCGCTACGGTAATGGCAACATCGCACAGGCGCGTCGCTTCGCGGATGGCTACAACATCATCAGCGGTTAAAGCGCCACCCGTGACGAACACAACCGAAATTGACGCATCAGGAATACCCGCAATGCTGCGCTCGATAGCTTCGGCCAGTTGCAGGCGACCTGTAATCACACGTTCCATAGGTTACACACCCTGCTTTAGGATACGATGGCGGCTACGCTGCCAATCACGGTCTTTTTGGGTATCGCGTTTATCGTGCTTCTTCTTACCCTTACACACACCAAGGGCAACTTTTACTTTACCGCTCTTCCAGTATAGGCGTAGCGGGATAAGTGTTAGGCCTTCACGCTCGCGAGCCATTTTAAGTTCGGCAAGTTCGCGCTTATGCAAAAGCAGCTTACGGGTGCGGCGGTCTTCGTGTGGCAAAACACTGGCGTGTGAATACTCGCCAATGTAGCTGTTCATTAGGTAAAGCTCATCGTCTTTAAAAACGCCGTAACAATCGTCAAGGTTACCTTTACCTTCACGTAGGGCCTTTACCTCACTACCAATAAGCATGATACCCGCTTCGTAGGTATCAATAATCTCGTAGTTAAACCGTGCTTTACGGTTTTCGGTAATCGAATTTTCGGGTTTCTTTTTCTTCTTAGCCATAATAACTCTCTATGCCACTTTCTTTGCGGCAAGGTCTTTAAATTCTTCAAGTAGGCGTTCAATAGCCTGTAAGCGACTTACCCCATCAGGCCAACGACGATGCCATAGTACTTTTTGATCTGCACGTAGGCTCATCACCCCTGGATGCGCTAGGATATAATGCAACAAACCGTCAGGGTTAGCAAATGTATCCTTATAGAAGCCAATCAGTACACCTTTATCGCCGGTCTCAATCTTTTCAATGTTTAACTCACGGCATTTGTTCCGTAGTGCTACAACTTTAAACAAAGCTTCTACCTCTGGAGGCAATTTACCAAAACGGTCAATAAGCTCGTTCTGCATATCTGTAACATCTTCTACTGACGAGAGTGATGACAGTCGACGGTATAGACGCATACGGGTTGCAAGGTCATCTACGTACTCTTCTGGGATACGGTACGTTAGGCCAAGGTTAAGCACTGGAGTAAAGGCATCATCTACTTCTAGGTCGCCTTCCCCGCTCTTACGTTTTCTAATAGCATCGGCAAGCATCTGGTTATAGAGCTCAAAGCCTACCTCACGGATAAAGCCACTTTGCTCTGACCCCAAGATATTCCCCGGCCCGCGTAGGTCCATATCAAAGCTTGCCAAACTAAAGCCTGCGCCAATATGGTCTAGCTTACTGAGGATTTGTAATCTCTTATGGGCGTCTTCTGTCATACGGCCACCAGGTGGGATAAGTAAGTATGCATAAGCACGGGTCTTACCACGGCCTACGCGCCCACGTAGCTGGTAAAGCTGCGCTAGGCCAAAACTATCTGAGCGATGCACAATCATTGTGTTCGCAGTAGGCACATCTAGGCCTGACTCAATAATAGTTGTGGCTACCAGTACGTTAAACTTCCCGTCATAGAAATCCGACATAATGTTCTCTAGGCTACTCTTATCCATTTGCCCATGGGCTGTACGGATTTTTGCTTCAGGTACAAGCTCACGCAGTTTTTGTGCAAGACTGTTCATACCGTTGACACGTGGGGTCACAACATATACTTGCCCATTACGGTGTATCTCACGTTGGATAGCCTCACGGATAACCTTACTATCAAAGCCCATCATAAAGGTACGGATGGCCAAACGGTCAACAGGTGGCGTTGTAATGGTTGAGAGTTCTTTTAGACCACTCATTGACATATGCAACGTACGGGGGATTGGTGTTGCCGTAAGGGTAAGCACGTCTACTGTTGAGCGAAGCTCTTTCATACGTTCTTTATGGGCCACACCAAAGCGTTGCTCTTCATCAATCACAACAAGGCCAAGGTTATTAAACTCAATACTCTTACTTAAGATGGCATGGGTCCCGACGACGATATCAACCGTCCCCTTCTTAAGCCCTTCTTTAACTTCTTTGGCTTCTTTACCTGCAGTTAGGCGGCTTAGGCCTTTAACGTTAATAGGCATACCGGCAAAGCGGCGCTTAAATTCAAGGTAGTGCTGACGGGCTAGTAGCGTTGTTGGCACCACCACAGCAACCTGACGACCATCAGCCGCTGCAACAAACGCAGCACGTAGGGCAACCTCGGTCTTACCAAAGCCTACATCACCTACAACCAAGCGGTCCATCGGTTGGCCACTAAATAGGTCAGACTCTACGTCATCAATGGCTTGTTGTTGCTCAGGTGTTGGCACATACGGGAAGCCTGCACAAAACTCGTCATACAGTCCTTCGGGTTTTTGGTATGGCGGGCGTGTGCGCTGGGCACGTTGGGCCGCTGTTTTAATAAGGTCTTCGGCCATATCAAGCAGGCGCTTTTTCACCTTCGCTTTACGGGCTTGCCATGCGGCACCGCCTAGGCGATCAACCTTAGAGCCTGCGGTTTCTTCGCTACTGTAACGGCTTAAAAGGTCAAGCGCTACAACGGGGACGTAAAGCTTATCGCCCTTATCATACTCAAGGCAGATGTAATCCTGCTTTTGCCCACCTGTTTCCATTGTACGCAGGTCAACAAACTTACCAATGCCGTGTTCGGCGTGAACAACAAGGTCACCCGGGTTCAGGTCACTAAAGTGATGAATCATCTCTTCCGCTTTACGGCGTGGGCGCTTGGCTGAGGTATTCTGTTTTTCACCGAAGATGTCTTGCTCGGTAAACAGCAATACTTGCTTTTCGTTATCGGTAAAACCCCAAGTCACAGGGCTTACAACAAGGTTTACCAGTTTCTTATCAAACTCTTCTGGCCAGTACTCGTACGAGGCAAAGCCATGAATGCCTTCTTCCTGCAGAATACGCTTAATGCGCTCAATCGATGAAAGTGAGAATGCTGAAATAACAACCGTACCACCTGCTGTACCTTGCTTACGTACTTTTTCAGCCAGCAGTTTGGCAATGGTTTTATCAGCTGTTTTTTGGCTAGCTAAAGTGAGGTGTGACTCTAGCGCGGGGTCAAAGGCTTTGCCCTCGCCTTTATCCTCAAAGCTTGCGAATAGCCATTTGCCCCTATCAAGCAAGTCATCCCAGCCATTACCCGTGACGTATAGCAGTTCGGGTGGCAGCGGGCGGTAAGGCTCTTCATCGTTTGAAAGGTCTTCAATTTCTTTACGGGCCTCATAAGCATCACGCACTTGTTCATCCCACAATGTTTTAGCACGGGTGAATGACGATAAACCAAAGAACGTGGTTTCATCAGGCAGGAAGCTGGCTAGCGTACTTAGCGCTTCAGGGTAAAATAGTGGCAAATAATGCCCCATCGAAGGGCTGCTGCGCCCTTCTGAAATATCAACATACAGTGGGTCTTTCATCCCTTGTGGGAAGTTTGAACGGTATGACGTTCTAAACTGGCTAATAGCCTCTTCAGAAAGCACAACCTCTGACGCGGGGAAAAGATCTATCGCATTCACCTTATCAATACTGCGCTGCGAGGCAGGGTCAAAAGTTTGGATTTCCTCAAGGTCATTATCAAAAAAATCAAGGCGGATGGGATTTGCCGCTGAACTTGGGAAGATATCCATCAGCGCACCACGTACTGCAAACTCGCCCGCTTCCATCACGGTGTTCACACGGCGGTAGCCAGCTTCGGTCATCTCAGTTACAAGTTTGTCGCGGTTCACTTGTTGGCCTGCTTTAAGTTGCAAGCTTAGGCCAATATGCTTTTCAGGTGGCACTTTGGTAGCCATCGCCCCTACCGTAGTCACAATCACAAGGCCTTGGGTGGCACGGCGCAACGCCGAAAGCACACGCATACGCTGGGCTTGTACATCAGCATCGGCTGATAAACGATCATAAGGCTGCACGTCCCACGCGGGGAATGGCAATACCGTTAGCTGTGGGGCAATAAAGCGAAGAATATTTGTAAATTCAGTCATTTGGCTGTGGTTTGAGGCCACAAGAACCGTTGCACCATTACCGTGTTTTTTAGCTTCGGCCGCAGCGTCAGCCACCAAAAATGGGAGGGTATGGTCGTCAATGTGCTTAAGCTGGGCATGGTCGCCCTGCTTTAGCTTTTTGATGAATGCCTGAAATTTCTGGCTCATCTTACTGAGCCTCTTTTACCATCTGGTAAGTGGCTTGGTATTCAGCGGGTACGGGCTTACCGTCAACAAACCAACCTAGTAGCGTTTGGTCGGGTAGTTCCATAAGGGCTGCAATATCTTCAAGCTGTTTTTCAGAATAGTCATCCAGCCCGTTCTTCAAAAAGCGGGTGAAAATCATATCGGTTTCTTTCAGCCCACGGCGTGAACGAAAGAAAATTTGTTTTTTAAGTCTCTCGGTATGCATAGTATCGTGTATAATTCGCTGAACTAAAGAATACAAGAAGAATACATCAGGGAACAGGAAAACTGGCCTCGCTTAATCAATTCACCGACATTTTTGAAACGATCCCCGGTATCGGCGAAAAACTATCAGCCCGGGTACGTTCGCTATGTGGTCCTCGCTATGCTGATATTGCCTTGCACCTACCAACAGGCTGTATTGACCGCCGTAACCTGTGCACCGTAGCCGAAGCTGAGGCAGGGAAGCTTTGCACCATTAAGGTTAAAGTGCTAGGTCATACTCCTAGTCCACGTTACCGCAAGTCACCTTGGAAGATTGATACCGAAGACGCCACAGGCCACCTTGAGCTCGCCTTTTTTAATGCAGGTAAATGGATTGAAAAGAAATTCCCGGTAGGGTCTGAGGTTTATGTATCTGGCAAGGTTGAGGCTATGCTAACTGAAAAGCAGATCCTCCACCCTGAGAGCTTCCCCGCTAGTATGCAGCCTAATACCGTTGCCCGCATCTGGACAACATACCCACTGACGGCAGGCGTGACCCAAGCCACCGCCAGTAAAGCCGTTGCCGTTGCCATGGCGACCATGAATGCTGACGTGCGCTGCCATAACGAATGGCTACCTGATGAGCTACGTAAAAACAAAGGCTGGCCAAGCTTTGCCGAAGCCTTGCATACCATCCATAAACCGCAAGACCCTGACGATATTGAACACGAAGGCCCTGCCCGCCAACGCCTTGCCTTTGACGAAATGCTAGCATGGCAAATTGGCCTTATTCGTGCCCGTAAACACGTGGCCGTTAAAACAGGTGTCGCACACCCACCAGCTATGGACTTGCGCCATAAGATGCTTGAAACGCTACCTTTTGAACTTACGGGCGACCAGAAAAAGGTCATCCTCGAAATTGATGAAGACATGATGCGCCCTACCCCTATGCTGCGCTTGCTGCAGGGTGATGTGGGTGCGGGTAAAACCGTTGTTGCATTTGCCGCCGCTGTGCGTGCTGTTGCTGGTGGCTACCAAGTTGCGATGATGGCCCCGACTGAAATTTTGGCAACCCAACACTACCTAAACGCCCAAAAGATGCTTGAGCCTTTAGGCATTAAGTGTGCGCTGCTTACAGGTAAAATGAAGGCGGCTGAACGTAAGCCAATTACTGCGGCGATTGAATCGGGCGAGATTCAGGTTGTGTTTGGTACCCATGCCCTTATCCAGAAAAAGGTAAACTTTAACCGCCTAAGCTTGGCCATTATTGATGAACAACACCGCTTTGGTGTGCGCCAACGTTTGGCCCTATCAGATAAAGGCCTCACGCCTGATGTACTGGTGATGACGGCAACGCCTATCCCCCGCACTTTGGCACTGACTGCTTATGGAGATATGGATATTTCAATCCTTCGTGAAAAACCACCAGGCCGTACGCCTATTCATACAACAGTGATGGCCACTGAGAAGATTGGCCAAATGGTTGAAGCTTTAGAGCGTGTGATTAACCTAGGCGAACAAGCCTACTGGGTATGCCCACTGGTTGAAGAAAGTGAAAAGAGCGACCTTGCCGCCGCTACCCAACGCTTTGAGCAACTGCAACAACGCTACGGCGACCAAGTTGTGCTGCTGCATGGCCGCATGAAGCCTGCGGAAAAAGAAGAAGTTATGGCCGACTTTAAAGCCGGCAAATACATGATTATGGTGGCCACCACCGTGATTGAGGTTGGTATTGACGTCCCTCAAGCCACCACCATGATTATTGAACATGCCGAACGTTTTGGCCTAAGCCAGCTGCACCAGCTGCGTGGCCGTGTGGGCCGTGGGTCTGATAAGTCGCACTGTATTTTGCTATATGCCCCACCACTTGGGCACTTTAGTACTCAGCGCCTACAAGTGATGCGTGATACGGACGACGGCTTTATTATCGCTGAAAAAGACCTAGACCTTCGAGGCCCAGGTGAAGCATTAGGCACGCAACAAGCTGGCCACTGGCTGACCAAAGTCGCCAACCTTGAATCGGATAAAGAGCTTATTCAAGAAGCGCGTGAAGTGGCCCAGCGCTTTATGGCCCAACCCATGAGTGACGAGCAAAAAGCAAACTTGGATTTTCTGTTAGAGATATTCAACCGCCACGAGGCCGCGACTTTGATTAAGTCTGGCTAAAACTCTGAATAAGTTTCCGGTTGTGGTACCCGTCAATACCGTTATGGGTAAGCCTATAGCTCAACTCCCAAAGGGCTGTTTTATTACTGTCCCACTTTAGTTTTTCAATAGCCTCACCAAACGTGAACCATTGATAGGTTGTATGCTCTCTAGAGATTTTAATCGGAGCATCTGCATTAACAGCTATGCCAAACGAATACTCAGGGATGATAAATACACCCTCTCCCCACAAAAAACCAGCCACAGCAGGCGCCGGGAGGTTAGCCGTAGAAACCAACTCTAATATCTCGCCACTAATTGCAGCCTCTTCAAAAGCTTCGCGGCTGGCGGCATCTATTGGTTTTTCATTATGCTCGCCACCACCAGCAATGCCTTGCCAGTAGTATTCATCTGAACGTTGAAAAAGTGCAAACTTATATTCACCGTTATTATCGGTTGTGTATGGGAAAACCAGAACCTGAAATGGCTGACGAGTCGAGTTCATCAGAATTAAGACTTTTTCTTAGTTGTCTTCTTCGGAGCCTTTTTAGCTACTTTCTTTGGCTTAGCCACTTCAGCAACTTCGTGTTGCTTTGGTTCTTTTTTTGGCAGCTTTTGCATCAGCCTTTGCAGCTTCTGCTTTTTCAAGCGCAGCGGCATGGGCTTGCGCTTGTTTTTGTTTCTTCAGCGCAGCCAAACCTTCGGCTTTGGTTGGCGTCACAATACCAGCTGAGATAATCATCTTCAGGCCTTGGTCAACGGTCATATCAAGTTCAATCAGGTCTTCCTCAGGGAAGAACAACAAAAAGCCCGATGTTGGGTTTGGCGTTGTTGGCAAGAAAACGTTTACCAGCTTCTTATCAATCTTGTTTTGCGCTTGGCCTTGGGTCGTACCAGAAACAAAGCCCACAGCCCAAATACCCTTACGTGGGTATTCAACCATCACAACTTTACGGAATGACTTTGAGTTTGAAGCCGTAATGGTTTCAGTGATTTGCTTTACCGAGTTATAAACGGCACTTACACCAGGAATGCGGCTTAGAACACGCTCGCCCCAGTTAAGCAGTGTACGGCCAAAGATGTTACGCACCAATAGGCCCACAATCACAAGGAAGACCACCCCACCTAGTAAGCCTAGGCCATGAGGGTCAACAGGTATAATCACATTAAAGTGGTTATAAATAACGTTGTTTAGGTGGTATTGCGCAGGTATGAAGCTAAGCAGGTAGTCATCAACAGCAATCACAAGTGTTTTGAAAAGCCAAAGGGTCACCACAAGTGGGGCAAGCACCACAATACCCGCAAAGAGGTTTAGTTTAATGAACGCGACAATGCGCCCACCAATGGTGCGCTTTGGTGGTTCATCAAAAGAACCCCCGGTCAGCAGATCTTCGATTGAATGATCATGCTGAACATCGGGGGTTTCTTTTTTAAGATCTTTGCTCATTTCACAAAACCTAAAGGGTTAAGATAGGTCGCCCTAATCTTAGGCCTAGAATGGGATATCGTCGTCGAAAGCTGTGTCTTCGCTAACAGCTGGCTTAGATGTAGCGCCACCGCTCATTTGGCCAGCGCCAGCGTCTTGGTTGTAGTTGTAGTTATCGCCGCCTGAAGCGCCTGCACTACCACCTTTACCAAGCATAACCATGGTGCCGCCACGATCTACAACAACTTCAGTTGTGTATTTCTCTTGGCCTGATTGGTCAGTCCATTTACGAGTTTGAAGCTTACCTTCAAAGTAAACGCTGTCACCTTTTTTAAGGTATTTTTGAACAACATCAGCAAGGTTACCGAAAATCACAATACGGTGCCATTCGGTTTTCTCTTGTTTTTGACCTGATTGGTCTTTCCAAGATTCGCTGGTTGCAAGAGTAAGGTTGGCAATTGGACGGTTGTCGTTAGTGTAACGAACTTCAGGGTCACGACCCAAGTTACCGATTAGTGTTACTTTGTTCAAGCTGCCTGCCATTGTATTCCCTCTCTCAGAATTCTGTACTTTAAAATAAAAACTAAAACATCAACTGTAACCATTGAAGTTTTAGCTGCGTACCTTTATAACTGCGTATATCAAGAAAGCCAATTAAAATCTACAATTAGACGGTGAAATCCTGTGGCAAATAGCACGGTAAGTCATATTAAAATCCGCGGTGCGGGCGAACATAACCTTAAAAATGTTTCGATCGACATCCCAAAACAAACCTTAACAGTGATTACGGGCCTTTCAGGCTCGGGTAAATCTTCGTTGGCATTTGATACCATTTACGCTGAAGGTCAGCGCCGATTTGTTGAGAGTCTTTCGGCCTATGCACGCCAATTCCTTAACCTATCAAACAAGCCTAAGGTTGATAGTATTGAAGGCCTTTCACCAGCGATTGCGATTGATCAAAAAACCACCAGCAAAAACCCACGCTCAACTGTGGGCACCATTACTGAAGTGCACGACTACCTGCGTCTGCTTTATGCGCAAACAGGTATCCCGCACTGCCCAACGCACAAAACACCAATTTCAGCCCAAACCGTTAGCCAGATGGTTGATGCTATTCTTGAATGGCCTGAAGGCACACGCCTACAGCTGGTTGCCCCTGTTATCCGTGGCCGTAAGGGTGAGTATAAAAAAGAGCTGCTTGAATGGCAGAAAAAAGGTTTTACCCGTGTACGTATTAATGACGAAGTTTACGACATTGGCGATACACCTGAACTTAACAAGAACCTAAAGCACACCATCGATATCATCGTTGACCGTTTGGTTGTGCGCCCAGACGCTGCTGGCCGATTGGCAGAATCACTCGAAACTGCGCTTAAACTAGCAGATGGCATGGCCATGGCCGAGCCTGTAGCAAAAGGCGATGAAGAGCTGCCTGAAGCGCTTACATTCTCAGAAAAATATGCCTGTGCCAAATGTGGCCATACCATTGCCGAACTTGAGCCACGCACATTCTCATTCAACAGCCCATATGGTGCTTGCCAAACCTGTGACGGCCTTGGCCAAGTGGTTTTCTTTAACCCTGATTTGATTATTGACCCCGATAAACCGCTAAACGCTGGGGGTATTATCCCTTGGGGTGATATTCTTAATGACTTACAAGAAGAAACCCTTGTAACACTTTCAAAAGAAATGGGTTTTAACCAAAACAAAACCTACAACACACTAAGTAAAGGTGCCCAAGAAGCCCTGATGTATGGCACAGGTGACGTTGCTATTGTACTTGAAGATACCGCCCGTAGCGGCCGCAAGATTAAGCGTAAATTTAAAGGGCTTATCCCTCAGCTTGAATACCGCTGGCGCACGGCACGCTACCCTTGGCAGCGTGATGAACTTTCACAGTTCCGTAGTCAGTCAGCCTGCCCAAGCTGTAAGGGTGACCGTTTGAACAAAGACGCACTCCATGTATTGGTAGATGGCAAAAACATTGCCCACGTAAACAACATCCCTATCCATGAGTGTGTTGAACACTTTGCCGATATGGGTGGCCGCCTTAAAGGCAAAAACCAAGACATTGCCAAACCTATTTTAAAAGAGATTAACGCCCGCCTTGGCTTTTTGGAGCATGTGGGTCTTGGCTACCTAAGCCTAGCACGTAAGTCAGGCACGCTATCTGGTGGGGAGTCACAGCGTATTCGCTTGGCCTCGCAAATTGGCTCAGGCCTAACGGGTGTTCTATACGTATTGGATGAGCCTTCAATCGGCCTGCACCAACGTGATAATGACCGCCTGCTTGAAAGCCTGAAGAACCTTCGCGACTTGGATAACACTATTATCGTAGTTGAACACGACGAAGACGCTATCCGTACCGCTGACTGGGTAATCGATATGGGCCCAGGCGCTGGTGAAACTGGCGGTGAAGTTGTGGCCGAAGGTAAAGTTGAAGATATTCTAGCCGAGCCTAAGTCAATCACAGGGCAGTTCTTATCAGGTAAGCGCAGCATTGCTGTGCCTGAAAAACGCCGCAAGGTTGATATTAAAAAACATGCCCTACACCTTAAGGGCGCAACTTCTAACAACCTGAAAAATGTTGATGCGTCATTCCCGCTGAATGCGCTTACATGTGTAACAGGTGTATCAGGCTCAGGCAAGTCAACCCTGACGCTTGATACATTGCACAATGGCGTGGCTCACCAAATGGGCCTAAAGGTGAAAGAGATTGGTAAGCACACTAAGATTGAAGGCACCGACCAGCTAGATAAGATTATTGAAATTGATCAATCACCAATCGGTCGTACGCCACGCTCAAATCCTGCCACTTACACAGGCGTGATGAGCCCTATCCGCGATTGGTTTGTGGGCCTACCTGAAGCCAAAGCCCGTGGTTATAAGCCGGGGCGTTTCTCATTCAACGTTAAAGGTGGCCGCTGTGAGGCTTGCGAAGGCGACGGCCTGATTAAGGTTGAAATGCACTTCCTTGCTGATGTTTACGTACAGTGTGACGTTTGTAAGGGTAAGCGCTACAACCGTGAAACCCTTGAGATTACCTACCGCGATAAATCAATCGCCGACGTACTGGATATGACAGTTGAAGATGCTTTGAACTTCTTCCAAGACATCCCTGCGATTAAAAAGCGCCTATCTACACTAATGGACGTTGGCCTAAGCTACATTCGCCTTGGGCAGTCAGCCACTACCCTATCAGGTGGTGAAGCACAGCGTATTAAGCTTGCCAAAGAACTGGCAAAACGTGCCACAGGTAACACGCTTTACATCTTGGATGAGCCTACAACAGGCCTACACTTCCACGATATTGACGTGCTGCTTAAAGCCCTACATAAACTTGTGGATGACGGCAATACAATGGTTGTGATTGAGCATAACCTTGACGTTATTAAAACAGCCGACTGGATTGTAGACATGGGCCCTGAAGGTGGCGACGCTGGCGGTACCGTTATGGTTGCGGGCACACCCGAAGATGTAGCCGCTCACAAAACCAGCCACACAGGCCGTTACCTAAAGCCGCTGCTTGATAGCAAGACGAAGAAGACCGCCTAATGAGCATGAGTAAGGTCAGCAGTATCTTCCTAACCCTAATATTGGGGTTTGTGGGTGGTGTTGTACTTTACTTTTTCACAATGCCCCTGCCCTGGATTTTGGGCAGCCTTATTTGTATTGCAGGCCTCTCATTATGGGGGCACCTAAAGTTAGTTATTCCCGTTAACTTTCGTCAAGCGATGCTTGCTGTTTTAGGTGTATTGCTTGGTAGTGGGTTTCAGGCGGGATCAGCTTCGACCATTAGCGGTTGGACCATTACACTTTTAGGGGTGTTAGTTTTGGTCTTTACGCAGCTTCTATGTAGTCAGGCCGTTTTAAAGTTTTTAATGTCAAAGCATAACTTTGCGACCCGCTACTTTGGCGGCACTGCGGGTGGTCTGCTTGAAATGTCAATCATGGCCCGTGAGCGTGGCGGTGATGACCGTGCCGTTATGGTGCTGCACACCATGCGTGTGCTCCTCATTGTTATATTTGTACCACTATACTTCCGTATTTTTGAAGGCTATACAGGCGCCAACATGTCGCAGTCGACAGGTGGCCTGCTTGAGCTTAGCCTTATTGATGCTGGCTTGCTGATTGCAGCCGCCCTCTTTGGTTACTACGGTGGCAAGTGGGTAAAGCTGCCAGCGCACGCACTAACTGGCCCTTTGGTGATTAGTGGTATCTTCCACTACATGGGCTGGACAACCGCCCAACCACCATTTGTACTGGTTGTGTTTGCTCAGATTGTTGTGGGCTGTAGCCTTGGTACACGATTCTCAGGCTACAGTTTGCGCCGCATTAAAGCACTTTTTGTGCCGAGCATGGCGCTTTCGGTTATCTTTATTGGGTTAGCCGTACTCTTTGCATGGGTACTATGGCGCATGACGGGCTTACCGTTTTATGGCATCATGCTTGGGTTTGTACCCGGCGGCATGATTGAGATGTGCCTCATCGCATTAGCCTTGAATATTGACGTAGGTTTTGTTACAACCCACGCACTGTTTAGAGCAATGCTGGTGTTTACATTTGCACCCATCCTCTACCCTATTTTTATGAAAGTAAGGACTAAAACTCATGGAAAATAAAACTGTTTACATTATTGGTGGCGGCCTTGCCGGCAGTGAAGCGGCTTGGCAACTTGCAAACCGTGGCATTAACGTGATTATCCATGAGATGCGACCTAAGGTTAAAACAGCCGTACACAAAACAGGTAACTGTGCTGAGCTTGTATGCTCAAACTCGTTCCGTGGTGGCGACATTGAAAAGAACGCCGTAGGCGTGCTACACGAAGAACTGCGCAAGATTGATAGCCTTATTATGCAGTGCGGTGAAAAAGCCCGCGTTCCTGCAGGCGGTGCCTTTGCTGTTGACCGTGATATGTTCTCAGAGTCAGTCACCGCAGCCCTTCAAGCCCACCCACTAATTGAAATTAAGCACGAAGAAATTACTGAGCTGCCGACTGATGTTCCTGTAATTCTAGCAACAGGTCCACTAACAACCAGCGACCTTGCCCAGCACCTGATTGAAATTACCGAGGCGGACGAGCATCTATCATTCTTTGATGCTGTTGCCCCAATCGTTCAAGCCGATACCATTGATATGGACGTTGCTTGGATGCAAAGCCGCTACGACAAAGGCGACGGCAGCGACTACATCAACTGCCCAATGACCAAAGAACAATACTTTGAGTTTGTTGACGCTATTGTTAAAGCCGAGCAAAGCATTGGCCACAACCCAGAAGATGCCAATGTCCCATACTTTGAAGCGTGCCTACCGATTGAAGTTATGGCAGAACGCGGCGTTGAAACCCTACGCTATGGCCCAATGAAGCCACGTGGCCTTACCAACAAACACAAGCCTGACGAAAAGGCCTACGCTGTCGTACAGCTGCGCCAAGATAACAAGCTTGGCACCCTTTACAACATGGTGGGCTTCCAAACCCGCATGAAATGGGGCGAGCAAAAGCGTATTTTCAAAACAATCCCAGGCCTCGAGAACGCTGAGATTGTGCGCTATGGCGTTATCCACAAAAACACCTTTATTAACTCACCAACCTTGCTTGATGAAGTGATGCGCCTAAAGGCACGCCCTAATGTGCGTGTTGCTGGGCAAGTATCAGGTGTTGAAGGCTACGTTGAAAGCACAGCCATGGGTGCCCTTGCGGGTATTCTGTTTGCGCACGAACTTAACGGCGACGCAATCACCCCACCACCAAACACCACAATGCTTGGCGCACTACTTAGCCACATTACCGGCGGTGCCGATGCAAAGACATTCCAGCCGATGAATATCAACTACGGCCTATTGCCTGAGCTTGGCTTTAAGCACAGCAAAAAAGAGCGTAAAGCACTTTATGGTAAACGCGCCTTGACAGACATTGCCACTTGGTTAGAAAATGTAAAACCTCAGAAAACAAAATCTGCGGCGTAAACATTTATAATCACGGGGGAAATATGGCGAAACTTATTGGCTTTCTTGGCGGGCCTTGCACAGGCAAGACCACCATTTGTACCGCCCTACATGATAACCTGCAACAGCAAGGCCATAACGCTGGCTGGTGCCGTGAGTTTGTGACTGATGATATTCCCGTGAACGGCATCCCCTCGCAAGAGCACTTGGTTTACGAACAGTTTCGCTTTAACTTTATGCAGCGCCGCCGCGAGCTTGAGATGATGAGCAAGCACGACGTTGTTGTGACCGATGCCCCTCTTCTGTTGGGTTATGCGTATGCCATGCAAAAGTGCGCCAGCGAATACTGTGAGCGCCAACAGCTTTTGTTTAAAGACCTACAAACACTTTTTAAAGAAGACGCTAAGAACTACGACCATCTGTACTTCCTTAGCCGAGAATTTCCGTACGAAGATAATGGCATCCGCTTCCATACCGAAGCTCAAGCCATCGACTTTGATGCCCACCTAAAAGGCTTACTTTCAGAATACGGCGTAAGCTACACCTTCCTTGAAGGCAGTGTTGAAGACCGTGTTGATAGAGTCATCTCAGATATTTCAGCAGCAAGTGCGGCAGCATAAAAAAAGCCCCCGACTGGGGGCTTTTAAATTATGCAGCCTTTGCCAACATACGAACCATCCGCACGTGCGGAGTGCCCGCTTCGAGGTAGGTATCGCCGTGGGCTTGGAAACCGTATTTCTCGTAGAACTTCTGCATTGAAACCTGTGAAGACAGAACAACACGGCATGAGCCTACTTTTTCTTCGATGATATCAAATAGCTTATGCATTAACTGATCACCAAAGCCTTCACCACGGAAAGCCGGTGCAGTTACAATGCGGCCAATGCGCACGTGGTCTTCACCTTCGTGTGGCATAAACAAGCGGCCGTACACTACAAGCTCGCCTTCGGCCTTACCTAGTAGGTGCATGGCGTATGGGTCTTCCCAGTCAGCGTCTTGATAGTTTAGTTTTTGTTCAACAACAAATGTATGCTGACGAAGCGCCAAAGCGGCGTAAAGGTCACGACGGTCAAGATCGTCAAAGCTTTGGTATAGCCAGTCGAGCTGCGTTTCTTCGTGTACGTAGTTTTCGTCAGTCATTGTTGAAGACTCCTATTATTGTGGAGGTAGGTTTACTTCAGTCCCTAGGTGCAACGGACGACCGTCAAAGCACAAGTAGCGCAATGTAAACTGGCCATCAGCACTGCGAACTGATTGAATTTGCTGATGCTTACCAACATCATCACATGAGCGTGTTTCGCTACCCCAGTTCCAGGTAGGGGTTTGCTCTTCCATGTGTTTTGCAAGGGCATTTAGGCGTTGAGCAATTTGCTTATCAACAGCCACTAGGTTTGCAATGTCAGTGTTTTGCGTACGGGTTAAAGCGTCTGAAGTCTCTTCTGCGTTTTTAGAAGCCAGCGAAGACTCTTTACCGATTTTATCGATACCACGCTGTAGCTCACGGATGTCGCGCATGATGCTTTCCATCTTACGGTTTAGGTCAGACATGTTCTGATCTAAACGACGGATTTCAGTCATGGTTTCGCTGTCCATGCTATAAGCAGGAACAGCAGCAAGGCATAGCCCTGCTGCTGTTGTAAGACCAATTACTTTAGCCCACATCATCCTATCGCTTCCGATTAAAAGCGCTTAGAAGCGGCTTTAGCTTTAGCGTCGCGTAGGCGCGCTTCAACAGCGTCCCAGTCGATGTTGCTAAAGAATGCCTTGATGTAGTCGCCACGGCCTGAAGCGGCGTGGTCAACCATGTAGGCGTGTTCCCAAACGTCCATAACCACTAGTGGTTCGTAACCTGGGATGTTGCCTTCTTCGTGTAGCTGAATGAAGTGGTTGTTAATGTCGCCAGTCATTGGGTCCATGTAGCAGATAGCCCAACCGATTGAACGTGTTTTACCAGCGTTTGCAAAGTCTTCTTTCCAGGCGTCGAATGAGCCCCACTGCTTTTCAACAGCTTCTTTGAAGTTCTTTGCTGAATCTTCTTTAACGTCAGCTTTTAGGTTACCGAAGTAGTATTCATGCAGTGTCATACCGCAGAATTCAAAACCGAAGCGACGACGACGGTCAGCGTAAGCTGGTGAGTCACCTTTGCCAGCAGCACGTAGCTCGTCTAGTTCTTTTTTAAGGCCGTTTGATTGTGCAACGTAACCTTTGTATAGACCCCAGTGCTGTTCGATTTGGTCAGCGCTGATGCCGTTTAGGTTTGATGGTTTAAGTTCTTCGCGGACGGTGTAAGTCATCGAATGCTCCTTAACAAGTTTATTATTTTTCTTTGTTTGGGCTTTAGCCACCTTCCCCCCGCTTGCAATAAGCGCGGTGGTTGCCGCTGTAGCCGCAATGAAATTTCTTCGTGATATGTTTTTCATTGTTAGCACTTTTTCCATGCCCAACATGTTACCACAAAAAAAGTTCCTTAATTAAATGTTATTTGCGTCTTCTTCTAGCGCTTGCTGTTCGGCTGTTTTGTTTTTGTTATTCATCCACAAAACAACAGGTGCTGCGATGTATGTTGAAGAGTATGTACCCACAACAACACCAACAATCAAAGCGAAGGCAAAATCGTGAATCACTTCACCGCCGTAAACAAACAATGCAATCAATACAACCAAGGTTGTAAGGGTCATCATTAGGGTACGGTTTAGCATTTCGTTTACTGAAAGGTTTAGCACATCAGTAAGTTGCTTCTTCTTGAATTTGCGCATGTTCTCACGCACACGGTCAAACACAACAATGGTATCGTTCAGCGAGTAACCAATAATGGTCAAAAGTGCTGCCAGTACCGGCATTGAAATTTCTTTTTGCGTAAAGCTGAATAGGCCTACAGTCAGCACAATATCGTGAATCAACGCCACAACGGCACCTACCGCAAAGCGGAATTCAAATCGCACACTTACGTAAATCAGAATGGCAATGGCTGAAAGGATAATCGCCATCAAACCCTTACGCTTTAGTTCGTCACCAATTTGCGGACCAACGTATTCAACACGACGAACTTCAATTTCACCCGCTACTGGTACCAAAGCTTCTGACATATCAGATGCAATGCTACCT
Source organism: Proteobacteria bacterium UBA6503 (assembly GCA_002436405.1). Lineage (GTDB taxonomy): Bacteria > Pseudomonadota > Alphaproteobacteria > UBA1280 > UBA6503 > UBA6503. Next base: position 302,037 of record DJLZ01000005.1, on the reverse strand, counting down.
GCTTGTGATGGATCCAGAAGATCACCAGGCATACGGATCAGAATCTCATTCGGTGAGCCGTACTCTTGAATCACAAGCCCTTCCCAGCCTGCGCGTTGCATGGCACCACGAATGTCTGAGACTGGTGTTGGTTTTTCAATTTGTACCTGCACCAAAGTACCGCCAGCAAAGTCGATACCGAAGTTAAGGCCTTTCGTGCTAAGCAGTGCGCCTGTCACAATAATCAGGACAAGTGATACGGCCGCACACAAAAAGCGCCAACGCAGGAAGTTTAGGTTTGTAGTTGTCGGAACAAGACGCAAAGCCATTTTGCTAGTCTCCAATTCAATTAAGCTTTTAGTGTTTTAGGACGGGCACGCATTAGCCACGCAAGGATTTGCCAACGTGTTACCAAAATAGCGGTAAACATTGAGGCCAAAATACCTACTGATAGTGTTAGCGCAAAACCTTTAATGGGGCCTGACCCCATACCAAACATAACAACCGCTGCAATTAGCGTTGTGATGTTGGCGTCCAAAATAGTTAAGAACGCAGAACGGAAACCCGTATCAATAGCTAGCATTGGGCTTAGGCCACGCTGTGTTTCTTCACGGATACGCTCAAAAATAAGCACGTTCGCATCAACTGCCATACCAATGGTCAACACAATACCAGCGATACCTGGCAAGGTTAGTGTGGCACCAAGGAATGTCATCACTGAAAGGATTAGCGCTACGTTAAACAGCAATGCAACGTTTGCAGCCATACCAAAACCACCGTAGAAAATAGCCATCAGAATAAGCACGGCAATAAAGCCGTAAACCACTGCAATACGACCAGCTTCAATAGAGTCTGCACCAAGTGATGGCCCTACTGTACGCTCTTCAATAATGCTAATTGGCGCAGGTAGTGCACCAGCACGCAGAACTGTTGAAAGGTCGTTTGCTTCAGTCACTGTAAAGTTACCTGAGATTTGCGCTTTACCACCAAGGATAGGCTCACGCAGTACTGGGGCTGAGTAAACGTTACCATCAAGTACAATTGCCATGCGGCGGCCTACGTTTTCTTTGGTCATATCGCCAAACTTACGTGTACCACGGCTGTCAAAAGTAATACTTACAACTGGGTTGCCGTATTGGTCAAAGGCTGAGCTTGCATTGTTTAGGTTTTCACCTGTTAGTGCTGGGCGCTTAACAAGGAAATAAGGCACTTTATCAAGCACGGTGCCTGCTTCGTCTTTAATAAGTTCGTAGAACACGCCTGTACCTGCTGGCAAACGGTGGCCAGCACGTGCGCTTTCGTCAACAAGGTGGAACGTTAGCTGCGCTGTACGACCGATAATGTCTTTCGCGCGGCTAACATCAGTTACACCTGGAAGCTCAATAATCACACGGTCATCACCCTGACGCTGAATCAGCGGCTCAGACACACCAAACTCATCAACACGCATACGCAAAATCTCAAGCGTTTGCTCAAGAGCATGCTTACGCATTTTTGTAAGTTCTTCTGGGGTGTAAGCCACAGCAATATTTGTCCCTTCGTTTAGCACAAACACGCCTGTAAGGGCGCTGTGTAGCTTTTCTTTAACCGTTGGAACATCCGCAGGGTTAAGAACAGTAAAGTGAATACCAGTTTCAGTGTTTGAGCGTAGGCCACGGTAGTTAATACGAGTACCGCTTGAACGGTCACGAAGGGCAGCACGAACATCGTCTTCCATTTTTTCGTATGACTGTTTAAGCGCAGTTTCCATATCAACTTGCAGAACCAAGTGCGCCCCACCTTGAAGGTCAAGACCAAGGTTAATGGTTTTGCTTGGCATGAATGATGGCATGTTTTCCATTTGTGCAGGTGTTAGCACGTTTGGTAGTGCGGCAAGCACACTCCAAACAAGTACGACACCAACCATCAGTTTTTTCCAAAGTGGGAAGTTCAGCATTTTTATTCTCCGTCAGCTGTACTCAAAAGCCTGAGTATTACTTACTTTTTAGTTGTCTTTTTAGCTGTTTTCTTTGCTTTCGGCGCAGGTGTTTTGCCGTTTGCTTTTTTAGCAGGTTTAGCAGCAGTTGCCTTAGGGATACCCTTCGTTACAACACCTTCAACAGCAGATTTTGCAATACGTACGTTTACGCCTTCTGCGATTGTAGCTTCTAGGTAGTGGTCGTCTTCAACCTTAACGATTTCAGCAACGATACCGCCTAGGGTAATTACTTTATCGCCGCGACGTACGTCGTCTTGCATTTGGCGTTTCTCTTTCTCACGCTTAATTTGTGGGCGCATTACCAATAGGTAAAACACACCAAGCATAAGAACTAGAGGGAAAATTGTCATCATAGCGTCACCCTGAACTGGGGCCGCTGCGGTTTGTGCGTATGCAGTTTCGATAAGCATTTGAAAGGCCTTTTTATTATATTAGTTTGAAATTATGACTATTTTTACTCTTGTTTAATCGCATAAGCAAGCATGGTTATGTTACAGCCTTGCCGAGTGCATTAAAAAAAGGCACACTTATGCCATGGTGACTCAAGCTAAAACCTTGATGCTAAACAAAAAGAAATACGGTTAAACCTATGACCTCTCAAAATTCAGACCTGATTACACTTGGTATTGTTGTTCGTGCAAACGACCCACGCGCCCACGGCGTAGCCGCTACCTTTGCCGAAAACTGCATGGCAGCGGGCTTTATGCCAATTGTTTCGGAAGATAGCTTGAAAGACCTACCCACCGAAAAGAACGTATGTTCACTGGTAGATGGTCTGCGTTCAGCTGATTTACGTACAATCGCTGAAGATGCTAAGGCCGTTATTGTTCTTGGTGGTGATGGCACCTTTTTAAACGCCGCAACACGCCTATACGGTATCGATTGCCCAATTATGGGTGTAAACCTTGGCCACTTAGGGTTTTTGACCACAGGTACGCTTGATACCCTGATTGACGATTTAAAAGCCGACCACTTTAAAGTACAAGAACGCTCATACTATGAAGCCACACTTACCCGTGATGGCAAAAACGTATGGCAAGGCCCCTTTTTGAATGACGCTGTGATTCAGCGTAACGCTGACGAAAAAATGCTAAACCTTAAAGTTGAGCACGGCACGTGGCAGGTGCTTGAAATGCGTGCCGATGGCTTGATTATCTCAAGCCCAACTGGTTCAACGGCCTATAACCTTTCAGCAGGTGGCCCGATTATGCACCCACAGATTGACGCTATTGTTTTGGCGCCTATTTGCCCGCACAACATGTCATTCCGCCCGGTTGTGGTTCCACCGTCTGATATTCGCATTACAAACGATAGCCCCCTTGCCCACATGAGTGTTGATGGCCGTAAGACCATCCCTATGCAAGCTGGCGACGAAGTGCTTATTGGTAAGAGCGAACATAGCCTGAAGATTTTAGTGACTGAAGATTATAACTTCTTTGATGTGCTGCGTGAGAAGTTTGGCTGGGATAGCCCGCATACAAAGCGCAACAAATAAGCCAATATTAAAATAGCTTATCCAAATAAAAAGCCCCCAAGCATACTACCTGGGGGCTTTTAAACGTTATCGCTTAGTACTTAAGCAGTGCTTCAACTGGCAAACCGCCTAGTTTTTCACGACCGCCTAGGCCTTCAAGTTCAATCAAACAAGCAAGAGCAACTGGTGAAGCCCCGCATTTGTCGATAAGAATTTGCGTTGCACCTGCTGTACCGCCAGTGGCTAGCAAGTCGTCACACACCACAACACGTGAGCCCTTCGGGAAGGCATCGGCATGCAGTTCAATATGGTCGTTACCGTACTCAAGCTCGTAGGTGTAATCGATGGTTTGCCAAGGCAGCTTGCCTTTTTTACGCACCATTGAGTAACCAATACCCATTTTGTAGGCCAAAGGTGCCGCTAGCAAAAAGCCACGGGCATCAATACCAGCCAGCATATCAGGCTTATAGTCAGCAATACGTTCAGCCATTTGGTCAATGGCGTATTGCCAGGCTTTAGGGTCAGCCAAAAGAGGTGAAATATCACGGAACATGATCCCCTCTTTCGGGAAGTTAGGCACGTCGCGGATGTATTGTTTAAGATCCATTATGGTATTTCCTTATCTTATAGCTTTGGTAGTACTTTTTGTGGGTCAATGGCACGGGCATTACGACGTACCTCAAAGTGTAGCTGAGGCTCTGTGGCGTTACCCGTCATACCGGCAAGGGCAATAACCTCACCCTTTTGTACTTTTTCGCCACGTTTAGCCATGTTTTGGCTGTTGTGGGCGTAAGCCGTAATCACGCCGTTGTTGTGGCGTAGCAAAATAAGGTTACCGTATGTTTTAAGGCCGCTATCGGCGTAAATCACAGTACCGTCTTCTGCGGCGTAAATTGGGGTGCTTTCTTTCACACGGATTTTAATACCGTTGTTCACAACACCATCGCCCTGACGGCCAAACTTACTGGTTACAACACCACGTGTTGGCCAAATGAAGCCTTCTTGGCGGGCGAGTTTTTCGTTAATTGTACGCTCAATCGCTGTACCTGTTGGCGTTGCTTCTTTTGAAACTACTGGCACCTTAATCACAGAGCCTGCCTGCAAATCTTCAGGTTTTGACATATCATTTGCTGCCATAATATCAAGCGGTGAAACGTGGTAGTTCAAACCAATACGGAATAGGTTTTCACCCTTACGTACGCGGTAAAGCTCGTAGTTTACTTCAGGTTCAACTGCGGCAAGCGCTTCTGCTGAAGCTTCGCTTACAGCTACCTTTTTAGTGGTTGTTGTGGTGGTGCGCGTTAGGCTGTAGTCACCACTAACGGCAGCATCGGTTGCTTCGGCAACTTTAAGGCGTTGACCTTTGTAAATTGGGCGAGATCCAATGTTATTCAGCTCATTAATGGTGGCAACGTCAGTATCGTATTTTTGGGCAATACGCCAAACAGTGTCGCCTTCTTGAACAACGTGGTAAAGGGCTTGCTTGCCTTGTGGTTGGTAAGTTTCAACCGTGGTTGTTTTCTCTTCGTATTCTTCAACAACATTAGGTGTGCTACGCAACGCCGAGCGTGTGTCGGTGTTTTTGGCATTCCAATAACTTTGCTCTACGGGTGCAGGGGGTTGGGTTGCACAACCTGCAACGGTAAGCGCCATTAAAACAGGGAGAGTCAGTTTTGTTTTTGTCATTATTCTGTATCTCTAAGTTTGTTATTGGTTTGGGTTATTGGGCAATGTACTTCACTAAAACAATCGTAAAGATAAGCACAATACTTGCCGCCATTGTGAGTGGGTAAAGGTTTGTTTCAACCCAACCTTTAAGCGATACGCCACCACGCCACAACAACCATGCAATCAGGAAGAAGCGTGCCCCACGTGACAAAATCGACGCCATCACAAAGCCAACAAAGTTTGCCTGCATAAAGCCACTAAATAGCGTGAATACTTTATACGGAATCGGTGAGAAACCAGCCACAGCCACAATGTAAACATCAAAGTTGCTGTACCAGTCGGCCAGAGTATTAAACGACTCTTGTAGGCCGTAAAAGGCAATGGCTGTTTTGCCAATGGTATCGTAGGCAAACAGGCCAATTGAGTAGCCAAAAATACCACCAATCACTGAACCTGCAGTACAGATGAACGCGTAACGGAAGGCGCGTTTTTGATTCACGATAATCATCGGAATCAGCATCATATCAGGTGGGATTGGGAAAAATGAAGACTCTACAAAAGCAACAATAAACAATGCAAGCTCGGCACGTGGGTGTGCAGCAAGGTGCAATACTTGGTTATATAGCTGGCGGAACATTATTTAGAACCTCTCATCGTTAGGCTGGCAATACGGCCGGCAATGGTTTGGTTTGTTGCGCTATGGTCAGGGGCACCCTCTTCACCAATAAGGGGCACAAACTTAACAGGGCCTAGGCAGTATTCAGCCACCTCGCCTGCTGCGTTTTTTGTGTAGCGCATAAGCTTTTGTTCGGCATCCGTTTCACCTACCGGAATCACCAATACGCCATTAGGCGCAAGTTGATTCAGCAGGCTTTGCGGTACCTTAGGCGATGCTGCTGTTACAACAATACGGTCAAACGGGGCTTGTTCTGCCCAGCCTTTTGAACCATCACCAAGCTTACTTGAAAAGTTAAAAATGCCAATATTGTGCAATGTGCGCTCGGCCTTTACACGTAGTGACTCAAAGCGTTCGATAGTAAACAAGCGACGTACAAGCTTACACAAAATAGCAGCTTGGTAGCCTGAGCCTGTACCAATTTCGAGTACTTTATGATGCGGCTCAACATGAGCTGCATAGGTCATTAGTGTAACAACATAAGGCTGCGAGATTGTTTGCCCCTCGCCGATTGGCAGTGCACGGTTTGCGTAAGTATCACGCTGGAATGGTGCGGGTACAAAAGCTTCACGAGGTACAGCACGAACAGCCTCAAGCACCTTTTCATTGGCAATGCCACCGGCACGAAGTTCGTCAATCAGACGCTCTTTCGCGGCAGCCATTTTGCCTTCAGGTGTGAGGAGGTTCATGGTGTTCGACATCTAATCGCCTAACCTGCTTTGCTATGTTCTTGTGGTTTGCTAATCACCTTTTGGCCGCCCATGTATGGCTGCAACACTTCAGGGATTGCAATGCTGCCGTCGGCCAGTTGGTAGTTCTCAAGAACAGCAACAAGCGTACGGCCAACCGCTAGGCCTGAGCCATTTAGCGTGTGTACAAATTCGGTTTGTTTTTCACCACTGCGGAAGCGTGCCTTCATGCGGCGTGCCTGGAATGCACCACAGTTTGAAACTGATGAAATTTCACGGTACTTGCCTTGGGCTGGTAGCCAAACTTCAAGGTCGTAAGTTTTGTGAGCCCCAAAGCCAATATCGCCACTGCAAAGGTTTACAACGCGGTATGGCAAGCCAAGCTGCTGTAGAATGTGCTCGGCGTGGCCGCGCATTTCTTCTAGCGCTTCGAATGATTTTTCTGGGTGAACAATCTGAACCATTTCAACTTTTGTAAACTGGTGAACACGAATCATGCCACGTGTATCACGCCCTGCTGAGCCTGCTTCACTACGGAAGCAAGGTGTTGCCGCCGTAAGCTTAATTGGTAGTGTTTCAGCTGATAGAATTTCACCCTGTACTGAGTTTGTAAGCGGTACTTCTGATGTTGGGATCAGCATGTAGTTCATGTCGGTTTTGAAAAGATCTTCGTCAAACTTAGGGAGCTGACCTGTACCGAATAGTGCTTTTTCGTTCACCATAAACGGTGGTGAAACTTCAGTGTAGTTGTGGCGCTGAGTATGGGTATCAAGCATAAATGCCGTAAGCGCACGCTCAAGACGGGCCAAACCACCTTGCAACCAAACAAAGCGGCTACCCGCTAGTTTAGCACCCATTTCAAAGTCCATCATACCAAGGGCTTCGCCAAGGTCGTAGTGGGCTTGTGGGTTTGCGATGTCTTTAGGCTCGCCCCATTTAAGCACTTCTACGTTATCGTCTTCGTCTTTACCTGCTGGCACTGAGGCATCAAGGATGTTTGGAAGCGTTACTAGAATTTCAGTTTGCTTTTCATCAAGCTCGGCCACTTGTTCTTCCAGCTTTTTAACGGCTGGGCCAATGGTCTTCATTTCTTCGAACAGGTGTGAGGCATCTTCTTTTTTAGACTTCGCAATACCCACTTGTTTTGAAATATCGTTACGCTTGCTTTGCAGCGTTTGAAGTTCCGTCATCAAAGTACGGCGTTCTTCGTCTAGTTTAAGAAGCTCAGCTGATTGAGGCTGAGCGCCACGTTTTTCAAGTGAGGCATCAAAAGCTTCAGGGTTTTCGCGAATCCATTTAATATCGTGCATTTTATAACTCAGAAATTTGTAAAAATTTATATTCATAATCCTAACAAGAGGGCCTTCAAAATACCACCTTGAGGATGTTTTTCCCATAGGTTTTGGGGTACGGGTGCGTCTTTTTTATCCTACTTAAAAACAGCAGGAAAAATTGAGCAATTTTGCGCCTTTTATACGGGCTTATTTGGATGATTTAGAAGAAGCTTTAGAGGCTTTCTTTTCGCCCTTCTTCTCGCTTTTCTTTTCACTGCGGCGAATAAGGAAGATTGAAACCTCGTAAAGGAAGACCATCGGCAGTGCCAATAGCACTTGCGACAATGGATCAGGCGGTGTCAGCACCGCAGATAGGATAAGAATACACAACCAGCTATAACGGCGGAACCACACCAAACGGTCAGCATTCACAAGCCCTACTTTGGCTAAGATAAGCAGTAGAACTGGCAACTCAAACGCCAAGCCAAAACCAAAGGTTAGCTTAATGAAAAAGCTTAAGTACTCACGCGCTGAAGGCAGCGGCATAATGGCTTCGTTTGCAAAACCAAAAAAGAACTCAATCGCCAGCGGCATAATAACGAAGTATGAAAACAAGCCACCTGCGTAAAACAAAATTGGAGTGGCTAGTAAGAATGGTAGAACAACCTTCTTTTCTTCAGCGTACAGACCCGGGGCCACAAAACGCCAGATTTGATCAAATAAGAATGGCATCCCAATAAAGAACCCACCAAGGAAACAAAGCTTAAGGTATGTAAAGAAAAGTTCGTGCGGTGCGGTAAACACCATTTGATGGCCATAGTTTTCAAACAGCGGTGCCGTAAGCCAAACAAACAAAGCCTCCTTAAAGCCATAGCACACCAAAAACCCTACGAATACGGCGCCAATGCCAATCATCAGGCGGGTGCGCAGCTCTTTTAAGTGTTCAACCAAAGGTGCCGTATCTTGCGTGGCATCCTGAATAGGCTTTGCTGAGGTTTGGGTTTTATTTTTTGCTGTCATGCTTAACGTCTTTTACGTTGTCTTCAGGCAGGTCAATACCGTCCCAAAGGCTTTTAACATCAAGGGTAAGTTTGTTTAGCATGCGCTTGGCTTTAACCAAAAAACGAGCAACCTCAGGCATGCGTTCAGGCCCGATGGCAAAAATTGCCACGAGCAAGATTAACGCAACTTCGGTGAGACCAATATCAAACATGCTAAGCCTTAAGCCCTATAGGTTAAGCCTTATGAAGTCTTCTTGGTTGACTTCTTCGCTGTAGATTTTTTAGCAGCTGTTTTCTTAGCGGCAGGCTTTTTGGTGGCTGTCGCTTTTTTAGCTGTTGATTTAGCAGCTGTCTTTTTAGCAGGCGCCTTCTTAGCAGCTGTTTTCTTAGCTGGTGCTTTTTTAGCAGTGGCTTTTACAACAGTTGGTGCAGGCTCTTCTTTAGCTTCTTTCTCATCTTCTGAGATACCAGCCATGCCCTTTTTGAACTCTGACAAGCCTTTGCCAACATCACCCATTACGTTTGGCAATTTTCCTGCGCCAAACAGAACAAGTACAACAACAAGAATAATAAGTAGTTCGCCGATACCTAGACCAAACATTTGAGCCTCCGCTTTCTTTAAGCTATTAATTAATTTAGTTCATTTGCAGCAGGCGTATAAAAAACGTCTGCCCATCTTACATACCCCGCCATCATATAACGTGCAAGGCCTAATAACTCATACATTGCTGCATAGTTTTCCTTAGCGCCTGCCATAGTTGGCATGAAGTCTGAAAAATCAAGTTTACCACGGTTAATGGTAAATACAGGGATTGGCATAGGGTCTAACCCTCGTGCACGGAACGTTGCAAGCGCACGTAGCATGTGTAGCTCGTCCGTTACCAAAAATACTGTATCAGCCCCACGGTCACGCACCATACGGGCAACTTCTTGTGCATTTTCGTAGGTGTTGAGTGAGTTTTCTTCCAAAATCGTTGGCGTAATCTGCGCTTTATGGCGGTTAATAAGGTCACTCACCACTTTAGCTTCTGACGGGTATTGCACCCCTGCTGTTTTACCGCCTGAAATAATAATAGGTACGCGTGAGTTTACGCGGGCTTGAATATCATAAGCCACCATCGCACGCTGGTATGACGCTGCTGACGGAATCCACCCAGCATTACCCACGTACTTCATACCACCTGTTAGCACAATAATAGCGTCTACGTTTTCGGGCACGATGTTCATCGGCGCTTTAACGTTTGAAATCAGCGTTGTTGAAAGTACACGGCCTAGCGCAGGTGTTGAGAACATCCACCCCAACAGCACGCCCATAAATAACCAACCCCAAGCTTGCTTAGGCTTTTTACGCCAAAAGTATAGCGCCAAAATACCCGGCCATAGGATGATGCCTGGTGGGGTAAATATGAAAAGCAGAATATCTTTAAGCATTTTATAAATTTAGCACTACAAGCTATTGATAATTAAAAATAAGTTAACAGGCGAAACATAGTTCAAAAGGCCTACAATTAGGTTAAGCGCAGGCAAAATAATAAACCCTAGCCACCCCATAAAGGCCAACCCTAATACGATGAAGATACCATAACGTTCGGTCTGACCGAAAGGTATCTGTAGGCGCATGGGCAAAAGCGCATGCAGAATACGGCCACCATCAAGCGGCAGTAGCGGAATAAGGTTAAATGCCATCAGAATAATATTAATCACAACCGAAGCGGCCACCATCTTCGCCAATGGCACTGAGAATGCCTGCGGTAGGTAAACAACCACCCATAGCAATGCCACTGAGGCAAAGGCTAAAATAAGGTTCATAAGCGGGCCTGCTGCTGCTACACGCACAGTGTCCCACTTAATATCACGAAGACGTCGAAAGTTCACAGGTACAGGCTTAGCGTAGCCCAACATAAAGCCGCTAAAGATATAAAGCATCAGTGGCAAAGCAATGGTACCGATAGGGTCAATATGTTTAAACGGGTTAAGGGTTACACGACCGAGCATCCAAGCGGTATCGTCTCCACAGCGGCGGGCAACAAAGCCGTGCGCTGCCTCGTGGAAGGTAATCGCAATCAAAACAGGTACACCCCAAATAGAGATTGCCTGCAAAATTGTTGTTGGGTCTAGCGTGCCGCCTGTCATGGTTATGCCGCCATAATCTTGCTGATTTCTTGGCGCATATCGTCAGCGTCTAGGCTGTCATCACTTGGGAGCTGAGGTAGATTCTCAAGCTTCTCTTTTGCTTCACGTGTTAGGTTTAGGCGTGTTGGCAGGTTTTTAATCTGCTGCCAGAATTTATCTGTAAATTCACCCGTCAGGTGGCTGGTTGAGCCGCAAATAACAAGGTCACACCCTGCGCTAAGTGATGATTCAATACGTTCAAGCAGTGAGCCTTCAAGCGCTTCCATAAACATGTCATCCGCAATGATAAGGCCGTTCATGCCTAGGTCTTCACGGATAAGCCCGTTAAGCGTACGTGATGAAACTGTTGCACATCGCCCCTCGTCTACTGCGGTGTAACGCACGTGGGCCGTCATCAAGAATGGGCATTGGTTATTTACCTTAAATGGCTCAAAGTCTTTCTTAAGTTCTTCAAGCGGGGCATCTACAACGGGTAGTTCTTTGTGCGAGTCTGCCATTGCACGGCCATGGCCAGGCACGTGTTTAATCACCGGCCATACACCACCAGCCATCAGGCCTTTAATTGAGGCCGCACATAGGGCTGAAATTACTTTAGGGTCAGCACTAAAGGCACGATCGCCAATCACGTCGTCTGCGCCTTCAATCAGCAAGTCGGCAACTGGGGCACAGTTTGCTGTAATGCCGTAAGCACGTAGCTGGCGGGCAATCAGGTAGGCATTAAGTTCGGCAGCGCGTAGGCCCTTTTCAGGCGATTGTTCGTAAATCTTACCAATCTCACGTGGGGTCGGGCCCATGTAAGGGTCCCAATGAATGCGGTTCACACGACCGCCTTCTTGATCGATAAAAATCAAAGGGGTTTTAAACGGCGAAAGACGCCCAAGCTCAGCACATAGTGCTTTCACTTGTTCGGCGTCTTTACAGTTACGCTTAAATAGGATGTAGCCCGCTGGGTTAAGCTTCAAAAAAAGCTCACGAGTTTCAGGGGTAAGTGTGTACCCGTCAAAACCCATGATAATGGGCGCAATATTCTTAGAGGTTAACATGCAAGCACCCCTGCCCGCGTTGTTTGAAAGCAGCACATAGGTTTGAAGCTGCAGTCTTGTTTTCAAGACCCACAAACATCACACGGTAAAATGTACCCTTCGCAAGGTCAGCACGCTGAACGTATGGCTTAAGGCCATCAAGCATTGTGCCGTATTTCTTTTGAATAATCTTAATACCGTTTTGCGCATCAGCATCGCTACGGAATGAACCAAGCTGTACTGCCCAACCGCTTGCAGTTGTTGCAACTGTTGTTGCTAGCTTAGGCTCGACCTTAACTGGGGTTGGTGCCACAGGTGCAGGCTCAGGTTTCTTTTCAACTTTAATTGGAGCTGGTGCTACTGGGGCTGGTGCCTGTGTAGGTGTAGGAACTACCTCAGCTTTAGGGGCAACAGCTACAGCTTGTTGCTCTGCTTCTGGTGCAGGCTCAGCGATAGGCTCAGCTTGGGCACCACCATCAAGAAGGTTAAATACTTGCTTGTCTTGGTGAGGCACTTCCATACCGCCTGGTGCGTCTGGGCGCTCTTTAATAGCTACCTTAGGGGCGCGAACCATTTCAGGCTCAACCATTTCGGTGCTTAGTGAATCTCGTTGTGCTGCCACATACCAAATAAGGCCCGCAAAACCTGCAATTGAGGCTACAAGCACGGCTTTTTTCAACCAAGCCAATGGCGGTTGTACGGTGTAAGTTGTGCGTGAGTTGTCTTTATTAAACATGGGGTTTTCCTTCTTCGTCTGTACAGAGCAGTCTTAATATTATTATGCGCCACAGTATAGACGCACAGCCCTTTGTTGCAAAACAGTTTTTCCCCCTATTTGGCCTAAAGTTTAGGTTTTAGGCAAATTAAACTGCATATATCAGACCTTCTAGGATTGAAACACGCCTCAAATTGGCGCATATTAATGATATTAGAAGGTAATTAAACGTAAGACGTACGGCAGTAAAATGATTAAAATCACATTTGACGATACCCCAGACACACTTGAACCAGTCGAAAATAACGGCGCTGCTGGTGCTGGTGGTGTTGAACTAAGCGCATCTGCCGCGCAACGCATTACTGAAATTTTGGCACGTAAAACCGAAGACGAAAAATACCTTCGTGTGCGTGTTGATGGCGGTGGCTGCAACGGCTACAGCTACAAATTTATGTTTGAGAAAACCCCTGCCGATGACGATGTTCGCGTTGAAAAAGATGGCACCACAGTTTTAATTGATCCTGTAAGCTACAACTACCTTATGGGTTCAGTGATTGATTATGTTGAAACTCTAGAAGCTTCACAATTTGTTATTAATAACCCCAACGCCACCAGCTCGTGCGGGTGTGGCAACTCATTTAGCCTATAAACCTCTAGGGAGATTCACCTCGTGCTGATCGGAAGAAGACTAAAAAGAAGCCGTAGCCATAAAAACAACCCTTACAAGCGCATTAAGCCAAAAACCGAGGCTGTTTCATTTGATACCCCACCGCTAGAAACCAACCTACGTAACGTACGCTCAGTTTTCTTTCAGCTCGTAAAGCCTTTTAAAGGCCTATTTGCCTTAGATATTATAACCTACCTTGGGGCAACTGTGCTTAACGGCTTTTTGCCATTTATGGTGTCGCGCCTGCTTGATGCCCTTCAGCAAGATTTTGAAGTGGGTGACTTTACGTTTTCAGATCATAGTTTTGAAGTTCTCGTTATCTTTATGAGCATCGCTGTGGTTTCAACAGTTCTCTACCGCTTAAACTCGCTGGTACTGGCCAACTTTGAGCCAGCATTCCGCGCCCTATCACGTGCGCGATTGACTGACTATACGCTGTCACGCTCAGTGACATTTTTAGGCGATAAGTTTGCTGGCCGTCTTGTGCACGCTATTAACGAGATTACTCGTGCTTCGCATGCCTTGATTGACCACCTGCGCTGGTCATTCATGGAGCCACTTATTACATCATTCATCCTTATTGGTACGGCGATGACGGTGCACCCGTACTTTTCAATTTTGCTTGTTGTATGGCTAGTCCTATACATTGGCGGTATTGTTGGCATGACCCTTGGCCTTAGCAACCTGATTGAATCGGTTGCTGAAAAGAAAGGCCGTGGCAGCGCCATGATTACCGACAGTATTACCAACTACTTAACCGTTAAACTGTTTGCTGCAAAACAAACCGAGATGACCCTATTGCAAAAAATGCTCGGTGAAGAAGCGAATGCAGGTCGCAAATTCTTGCTTGCCGTGTTTGGTATCCACGCCTATCAAGGTTTGCTTGAAATCACTTTGTTTGGTGGTAGCGCCGCTCTGATTTACTGGCTATGGCAACAGCAAGGCATCACCATTGGTGAGATTAGCCTTATTCTAGGTTCAGCTGTGATGCTGAGTGAATACCTATGGAGTTTCTCAAGCCAAGTAATTACATTTACTGAAGACGTTGGCAGCATGGCAGAGTCACTGAACCAAATTAACGAAGAAGTTGCCGAGTCTAAGGAAAAAGCAGCTGCGGTACCTGTAGCACCAAGCGAACCACAAGACAAAGACGCCCCTGCCGAAAAAGGTGAGATTATCTTTAACAACCTTTCATTCTCATACAACAAAGAGAGTGAGCTATTTAAAGGCTTCCAGCTACACGTAAAAGCAGGTGAAAAGATTGGTGTTGTTGGTCACTCAGGCAGTGGTAAATCAACCCTTGTTAACTTGCTGCTTAAGTTCTACGACGTGAATGATAACGAGATTATTATTGATCGTCAGAACATCACGAAAATGAACCCAAACTCGGTGCGTAAGAACATTGCGGTTATTCCGCAAAACGCAAACCTATTTAACCGTAGCGTGATGGAAAACATCCGTTACGGCCGACTAGACGCAACCGATGAAGAAGTGATTGAAGCTGCAAAAGTAGCCCATGCACACGACTTTATTCTGAACCTTGAAAACCAGTACGACACCCAACTTGGTGACCGTGGGATGAAACTTTCAGGCGGTCAGCGCCAGCGCATTGCCATTGCACGTGCTATTTTGAAAGACGCCCCTATTCTGGTACTGGATGAAGCAACATCTGCTTTGGATACTGAATCTGAATACCACATTCAGCAAGCGCTTGAAAAAGTAATGCAAGGCCGCACAGTGCTTGCCATTGCGCACCGTTTATCGACCATCGTAAACATGGACCGCATTATTGTCATGGAAGGCGGTAGCGTTGTTGAAGATGGTAGCCACCATGAGCTGATGGAACAAAACGGCCGCTACGCCGAGCTTTGGAACATGCAGTCAAACGCTGTAAATAGCCAAACCGAGGAAGAGCCTGATAACGGCCCTTCTCTTGAAGACTTAGAAGACGAGTATTAATTCATTCGCCAAATAAAAAGCCCCGCAAAACCTTGCGGGGCTTTTTACATTTAGTGTGCTTAAGCGCGGGCGTCAAGCACCGTCTTAAGCTTAGCAAGGTCACCCATTAGGGCTTCTTTGCGTTCTTTTTGCTCATTCACAACGGCTTCAGGCGCGCGGGCCACAAAATTTTCGTTGTTAAGCATGCCGTTAATCTTTTGAAGCTCAGCTTCAAACTTGGCAATTTCTTTGGCAATACGCTCACGCTCGGCTTCAAAATCAACCACGCCTTCAAGCGGTAGGATGATTTCGGCACCACGAGCAACCGCCACAACGTCAGTCTGCGCCAAGTCACCTTCGTGGGCTTTAAAGCCAGTGGTCTTGGTTAGGAATGCGATGAATGGCTCAAGCTCTTGCGTGGCTTTAACAAGTGCGGCTTCACCACGGATAGTGGCTTCAATCTCACCCTTAGGGGGCACGTTGTTTTCAGCACGGGCATTACGGATGGCTGTTACCACGTCTGAAACTAAGTTGAAGTTTTCTTCAGCTTGTTCAGCGTATGGGTAATCAGCAGCCTTAGGCCAGCCAGCGTACATAATAGTTTCGCCAGCAGTATCGCGGCAGTTTTCAGTAAGTTTTAGCCAAATCTCTTCGGTGATGTATGGCATCATTGGGTGCATCAGGCGCATCAAACGCTCAAGCACAAAGCCCATCGTCTTCAAGGTTTCAGCTTTAATGTTAGCGTCTTCACCGTAAACAAGTGGTTTTGTTAACTCAAGATACCAGTCACAGTAGGTGTTCCAGGTAAACTGGTAAAGCTGGTGACCAACTTCGTTAAAGCGGTATGCGTCCATAGCGTCGTTCACGGCCTTAACGGTTTGGCCAAACTTACTAATAATCGCTTTGTTAAACGGATGCTGTACAGCGGTTGCATCAAATGATGGGTCAAACTCAGCGCCGTTCATCATGGCAAAGCGTGTGGCGTTCCAGATCTTGGTACAGAAGTTACGGCTTTGCTCAACGGTTTGTTCACCCAGGCGAATGTCTTGACCAATAGCGGCTTGGTGCACAAGTGCGTAGCGCAGCGCATCAGTACCGTATTTATCAGCAAGTACCAATGGGTCCATCACGTTCCCTTTTGACTTACTCATCTTTTGGCCTTGCTCATCAAGCACCATAGCGTGGGTGTAAATGGTTTCAAATGGCACCGCCTCCATGAACTCAAGGCTCATCATCATCATGCGGATAATCCAGAAGAACAGAATATCACGGCCCGGCATAATGGCGTGCTGCGGGAAGAACTGCTCTAGTGCATCTGTCTTCTCTGGCCAGCCAAGGGTTGAGAATGGCCATAGGGCTGATGAGAACCAAGTATCCAGAATGTCCGGGTCTTGTTCCCAGCCTTCGCCTGTTGGGGCTTCAGCGCCTACGTAAATCTCGTCACCTTTAAACCATGCAGGAATACGGTGGCCCCACCATAGCTGGCGCGAAATACACCAGTCTTGGATGTTTTCTAGCCAGCGGTAGTAGGTGTTTTCGTCACGCTTGTTAACAAACTTCACTTTGCCAGTGTTTGCAGCTTCTAGGCATTTTTCAGCCAGTGGCTTGCCTTTTACGTACCATTGACGTGTGAGGAATGGCTCAAGAATCGTATCGTCACGCTCGGCGTGTGGCACTTGGTGGATGTTCTTTTCAGTTTTCACGAAGTGGCCTTTTTCGGTCAACACTTCCAAAATCTTCTTACGAGCAGCAAAACGGTCAAGGCCTACAAAGTCAGCGTGGGCATTGTCGTTCATTGTACCGTTCTTGTTCAGAAGGTTAATGATTGGCAAGTCTAGCGCTTCGTGATGGCGCTTCCAAACTTCATAGTCGTTAAAGTCGTGCGCTGCGGTAATTTTCACCATGCCTGAGCCAAACTCTGGCTTAGCGTAGTCATCAGCAATAATCGGGATTTCACGATCCATCAATGGCACAATAACCTTTTTACCAACAAGCATTGCTGCACGTTCGTCTTCAGGGTTAATGGCAATGCAGCAGTCCGCCATGATGGTTTCAGGGCGTGTGGTTGCAAGGGTAATGTAGTCGTATTCGTAGCCTTCTGGCTTCTCGCCTTCAGCAAAGAAGTATTTAAAGTGCCAAAGGCTTCCTTCAACTTCTTTATGTTTTACTTCAAGGTCTGAAACCGCCGTTTGCATGTTAGGGTCCCAGTTAACAAGGCGTGTACCACGGTAGATAAGACCTTTGTTATAAAGGTCGATGAATACCTTTTGAACAGCATCAGAAAGACCATCATCCATGGTAAAGCGTTCACGCTGCCATGCGCACGAAACACCAAGGCGGCGCATCTGCGTTGTAATGACACCGTGTGAGTGTTCTTTCCACTTCCAAGCACGCTTCATAAATTCTTCACGGCCTAGTTCAAAACGGCTTGTGCCTTCTTCACGGAATTGACGATCCAGCACCACGTGTACCGCAATACTTGCGTGGTCAGTACCCGGTTGGTAAATAGCGTTTTTACCTTCCATACGAGCACGGCGCACCAACATATCTGGCAGCGTATTATCAAGGGCGTGGCCTACGTGCAGAGTACCCGTCACGTTTGGTGGTGGCATCATGATAGCAAAAGGCTCTTTTTTCTTACCTTCAGCTGAAAGATCAGGCTCAAACCAGCCCTTTTCTTCCCATTTAGTGTAAAGGCGAGTTTCTACGTCTTGCGGAGTGTAATGTTTTTCAAGCATGGTAAATCTAAATTTATTTGTGATTTAGGTTTAAAGAAAGGCGGCTCGCGCCGCCTTAAGTATGATTACTTTTTGTCGACGAGGCGTGAAAGTTCTTCACGGACCAAGCGCTCGACGATATCAGGTAGGTTTTGTGACACCCAGTCTTTAACAAGTGGGCGTAGCGCTTCAGCTAGTACTTCAACAGGGAAAGCCAACTGTAGGCCTTTTGCTGATGGCATAGCATTTAGGAAAACTTGTTCGTTTGTTGAACCTGGTGCAACTTTAGCTTCTGGCTTAGCAGGTGCTTCAGCTTTAGCTTCTTGTTGTGGCTCAGGGTCAGCAACTGGTGCAGGCTCTTCAGCAAGAGTTTCGTCAGGTGTTGTCTCTTCAGCTGAGGCTTCTGCTGTAGCTTGTGTGTTTGATTCGTCAACAGTTTCAGTTAGCTCCAGAACATCATCTTCAGCTTCGTCTGTCGCTTCAGCAGCAGCTTCTGTTGTGCCCTCTTCTTGGGCAGCAGCCATCATCGCTTCGATGTCAGAGTCATCAACTTTAGCGTCTTCTGGAGGTGTTGTTGGTGCAGAGTCAGCGGCTGGTGCAGCTTCCTTCTTTTCAGTTGGAGTTGCTTGAGCGTCATCGCTTCCAGCTTCTTCTTTAACAATGTCTCGGATTGAGGATAGGATTTCGTCCATCGAGGCGTTTTGTTCGTTCATTTTATTAGCCGACTTTAAATATTAGATTGAAACGTGTTTAAACAATATTTCACCACAATACAGCCTGAGGGCAAAAAAACAAAGCCAAAACAAGGCTATGCCCTACATTTAGCGTAAAATATTGCGCAAAAGTGTTTTTTTTCTAGCACAAACATACAAAATTGGTCAATTATGGGTACCGAAAAAAACGATAAAGACAATTGTTAAGGACCCATACATATGGAAAAACAAAAGCACATCAACTTTGATGCTATGGTAACTGATGCTGGCGAACCGCTACCACGTGTTACCGCAGAAGAAGCAGCCGCAATGCTGCTAAGTGACGAAATCACTGAATACGACCGTAAACTTATTTCAAGCACAGTGGCCGAACTTGCGCATACAGCACGTATGTTCAAAGAAATCCGCCATCGTCCAAAAATTACTATTTTCGGTTCAGCGCGTACAAAGCCTGACCATCCAGACTACATTACCTGTAAAGAATTTGCGAAGCGTGTAACACAGCTTGGCTACATGGTTATTACAGGTGCTGGCCCTGGCATTATGGCTGCTGGCCACGAAGGCGCAGGCCCAGAAAACTCAATCGGTGTGAACATTGCTCTTCCTTTTGAGCAATCAGTGAACGAGTTTATTGCACAAAGCAAATACCTGATCACATACCGTTACTTCTTTAACCGTAAGCTTACATTCGTACGTGAAGCCGACGCTGTGGTTATTTGCCCAGGTGGTTACGGCTCAATGGACGAAGCTTATGAAGTACTTACGCTTATCCAAACAGGTCGTGCAATGCCAGTACCATTCGTACTGCTTGACCACCCTGGTAGCACCTACTGGGACGAATGGATTGAGTACGTGAAAAAAGCCCTACTGAAAAAAGGTAACATTAGCCCAGAAGATATGTACCTATTCCGCCGCTTTACTGACGTAGACGAAGCAGCTGATTACATTCATAACTTCTACCGTCGCTACCACTCAATGCGCTACATCGGCGACAATGTGGTTATTCGCCTGAACACCCGTGTGCCTAAGTCACTACTGGATGAGCTACGCGAAGAATACGCTGACTTCCTAGGCGATTTTGGTATCCAAGAGCATGACGCTGCCCTTCCTGAAGAGCATGACGAGCCTGACTTGGTAAACCTACCTCGCTTGGTTATTAAGGCTAACCGCCATAAACCAGTTGGTTTGTACCTGCTTATTCGTTCACTTAACCGTGAAGTTTTGAGCTCATCTACACGTCGTCAAGATCGACCAGAAGTAGAAGAAATCAAACGCGCACCACGTCCACGACGTGAAAAAGTGAAAGCTTAAAGCTTTAAAAGGCCTCTTCGGAGGCCTTTTTTTTGCGCTAAACCTCTAAAATGTCAGGTTTTTATTCGTTTTTTATTATTACGCCCCTTCATAAGGTATTACGGTGACTTATTTATTAAGGCGCATGTACGGGGAAAACCAACAAACAATGGGACTTGGGGAATAAGAATAAGAAATCTTTGTTTTATACACTGGCAAGCGTGTTGCTTGCTTTTGTCGTGTTTGTTGCTCCTGATGCGCAAGCTCAAATCTTTAGTTCAAAAGGTGTGATTCAGAACTCTAGCCAAAACGGTATTAACCGCTGTCAGGATGGCGCCCTACGCTCACAAGAGCGTGCATTAACTATTCAGCAGCGCATTAACCGTGTGCTTCGCTGTAATGACCAAGGCCAATTGTACGACCCAGGCTCAGGCGCTTGTGTGAGCCCAACCCTTTCACCAGAACACATTTTTGCTGATGATAACTCTGGCGACACACTGACATTGGTTAACCCTAACGGTACAAACGGTACCGCTGTTCGCGTTGGTGGTCGTCGCGGTTCAAATGTAACCTGTATGGAAGACCCTGTAGGTTGTACATTCAACGGAACTTCATACGACCATGGTGACCGTGTTGTGGCCTACCGTGAAGACGTTGTTTTGGGTGGCCGCAGCTGTGAAAGCTCAACCAACCGTGAAACACGTACCTGTAACAACGGTACCTTTACTGGTTCTTTTGCCTTTGACTCATGCAACGATACAAACGACTGTACCTTTGATGGCCAAACTTTGGCGGATGGTGAAAGCGTAACAGCTTACCTAACCGACAACCCAGGTGCTGGCCAGTCATGTAGTTCTCAGACACGTACATGTAACAACGGTAGCCTAAGCGGCACATATGCGTTTGCAACATGTGGTGATGAAGACCCATGTACCTTTAATGGTGAAACTGTTCCTCATGGTGGCAGTGTTACCGCCTATGAAGTAGAGCGTGTAAGCGCTGGTGGTAGCTGTAACTCAGAAAACCGTGTTTGTACAAACGGTAGCCTAAGTGGCTCGTTCCAGTATGAAAGCTGTGAGACTGACTTGCCAACAACGCCGCAACCGCCTACCTCGCAGTGTTTCTTCTACGTAAGTGGTCTAACACCGCCTTACGCTAGTGTGGGCTGGAGTGGTGACTCTGTAGGTAACCACGTTGGTGCAGGCGCATACCCTGACGCAACCGTCCCGTTTGCTAAGGCGAACTCAGGTACCTTTGACTTTATTGCCATTGGCCCTAAAACACGCCTTGAAATCTTCAAGAAGAAGAACTTTGCAGGCGGTAAGTTTATCGATATTAAAGGCCCTGCCATTATCGGTAACCAGTGTTTGCCAGCCTCTAGCTACCCACGTGGTTGGAAGACGGATACCAACCCTACTGTAAGTAGTGGTGGTGCTGGTGGTGCTGACATTAATAAACTGAACGTAGCGAGCACTGTTTACAAAGACATGTTCCCGACGAACAAGCGTATCGAACGTGTGATGAACCACACCTCAGTTGGCTGTGAAGACATAACACCAGACCCTGCCGCACAAGATAAGAAGCTGCTATGGGGTGGCGGTAGTGTAAAAGTATACTGTGAGCAGTAAGGGGTAATGATGATGAAACTATATAAATCACTTTTCACAATCACCGCATTAGCGGTTGGCGTGGCCCCTGCTCTGGTTCCAAATTCTGCTATGGCTCAGACTGTATCGGGCCGCGGGGTGAACGCCGGTAGCGATGCTATTTCGGTTGCGGCACCACAAGTGCGTGACCTTGGCCTAACGGTGACCCGCATCACAGATATCACTACGCAAATTGAAGCCTGTGCTGCAACCGGCCAACTTTCTGAAGAAGACGGCAGTTGCACCAACGGTTTGCTGCCAGTGGATATCCGCTTTGAAGATACAGGTACGCAAAAGCGCCTGTACATTCAGGATACCAACGGCAACTACATGGGTGACTCGGGCCCTTCAAACGCACGCTACTACAACCTAGATGGTGAAAACGGCGCTGTTAACGTTGTGCCATTTGGTGGATAATTTAGGGGATGATGATGAAAAACACTTTTAAATACACATGCTTGGGCCTGCTACTTGCGACATTGAGCGTAAGCACAGCCGTTGCACAAAACAAATCAGCCCGTGGTATGAGCTCAAACGCAGCGCAAGAGTCTGCCTGCCTGGACGAGCTTGTGCGTATTGATGACCGCCTTGACGACCTTGATAACTTTGCAGGTCGCCTAGAAAGCTGCAATGCAAACGGCCAAACCTTTGACGGCACCAACTGTGTTGACCTTGCTGGTATTACACACGAGTGGCTGCCGAACACCAATAACCCAACAACCCTTGTGCTTTATAGCAATGGCACCGAGGTTGACCGTATTAGCGTTATCCGTGGTGATGATGGTATTAGCCGTACCGCTGCTGATTGCCCAGTGGGTACAACTTCGCAGTAAGCTGCCCTATTTATTAAAAAAAAAGAACCTGCCGTTTGGCAGGTTCTTTTTTTATTCTTCAGTAGCTTCGGTAGGTTTAACCTCAACCTCAGGGTCTTCAGTATTTTCTGGGTTTTGAGGATCATTGCTAACCTCTTCAAGTGCAGGCGTATCTGGGCCTGAGTCAAACTGAGGCCAAATCGCCGCAAGCTGATCACCTGTCAGGTGGCCCATTGCTGAAAGTAAGCGGAAAGTACTCAGCAACTTACCATGGCGGGCGGTTACTTCGTCTACACGTGCTTGTAGCAATTCTTGCTCAGCGTCTAGCAAGTCAAGGGTTGTACGAGCACCTAGCAAAGACTCTTGGCTTACGCCATCGTATGCCACAAGGTTCGCACGCACAGCTTCTTCACGTGAGATAAGCTCAGCACGGACTGTTTGATAGTTGTTAAAAGCATCTACAAGCTCACGCTGCACAAGACGACGAGCAGCATGTAGGTTGTTTTCAGCTTCACGGCGTGTGGCAAGGGCTTGCTTAACCTCACCCACTGTACGACCACCACGGAAAAGCGGAAATTCAGCATTCACAACAAGGCTTACTTCATCAATTGAACCATTACCTTGGAATGACACACCGTCTTCTACACGGTTAATGCGGGCTTCAGCTGTTACATCAGGCATAAAGCTGCTGCGGGCTTGGCGTACGCCATGCTTTTCAGCATCTACATTCTTTTGAGCGGCCACCACTTGTGGGTGTTCGTTCAATACACGGTCTAGCGCCTCTTCAATGTCAGCTGGCGGATCAAACTGGATGCCCTCAGGCCAACTTAGGTCTTCAGCTTCTAGGCCAACAATCTCACGGAATACGGCTTTACTAGTAATAAGGTTACCACGGGCAGCAACAGCAGCTGCACGGGTTACAGCTAGGCGGGCTTGCGCTTGTGATACATCGGTTTTAGTAACCTCACCCAGTTCAAAACGAGCATCTGCAGCTTCAAGCTGCT
Source organism: Proteobacteria bacterium UBA6503 (assembly GCA_002436405.1). Classification (GTDB taxonomy): domain Bacteria; phylum Pseudomonadota; class Alphaproteobacteria; order UBA1280; family UBA6503; genus UBA6503. The sequence goes on along the minus strand of DJLZ01000005.1, from coordinate 278,641 downwards.
TACTTAGAACATCAACCTGAAAGTTATTAAGTTCAAGAATGCGTTGGTTGAGCATAACATTAAGGTAGGCTTCGGCGGCCAGCAGCAAAGTGTCTTGCTCAGTTTGCAGCATTGTAGCTTCAGCAGATTCGAAAAGATTTTCTGAGCGGCCCAGACGGTTTGTATATTCGCCACCCATAAACAAAGGCTGACGAGCTAAAAGACCATACGATTTTGGTGAGTTATTAACGGTTGTGCCGCCACCAAATTTACGCTCGTCTTTTACAGTAACCGAGCCGACAGCTGAAACCTCAGGCAATAAGTAGCCAAGGTCGATTTGCTCTTGCTGTTCAAATTGTTTTGTAAGTTCGCGCTGTGAAGCAAGCGTTGGGTTTGCTTCAAGAGTAGATTCAAGTGCTTCGGGTAGTGTGAGCGCCGACGCAGACTGACTCAGAAAAATTAGCGGAATAGAAAACGCAATTTTCTTTAAAATCATTCAGTTATGTCCCCGGGTAGGTTTATTCAATTTCCATTTCAGGGTCAACGTCCTTCGCCCAGCGAAGCATGCCCCCTTCTAAGTTAACCACTTTGTAGCCCATGCTGGCAAGGTAACGGCATGCCTGACCTGAGCGGCCACCTGAACGACAGATGATGGTAATTTCAGCATCAGCAGGTAGTTCTTTGTAGCGTTCTGGTAGTTGGTTTAGAGGGATGTGAATCAAAGGGTGGTCTTCAATTTTAGCCAAATCAAGCTCAGCACTTTCACGAACATCAAGCAGGTGAAGTTCAGTCTTATTTGCAATCTTTTCTTTAAGGTCTGATGGTGTGATTTCACTAAACATAATACATACTCTCTTTTGACTTGGGTTAAACGTTCAAGCGGCTAAAAAACAAAGGTTTCTTTTTGTTTAAAGTTATCTAGAACGGTGCCTTTAGTCTCAAATAGGCTTTCTTCAAATAGTGTTTTACCTACTTTAACGTAAACTGTGGCTTGCTTTAGGTCTTTACCTTTACCAACTACAGCACCAATGCGGCCATTTTCGGCAAGCTGTTCAATAAGGGCTTGTGGCACCTCTTCTACAGCAGCATCGATGATAATAACGTTGTACGGTGCGTTTTTAGCAAGCCCCTCTTCTGGGCTTGATTTAACAAATTCGATGTTGTTCAAGTGAAGGTCAATGGTTGCGCTACGGGCAACATCAAGCAGGTAGTTGTTTTCTTCTACCAAGGTTACCTTTTTAACAAGTGGTGCAGCAATCGCAGCTGTGTAGCCTGTGCCACCTGCAACAATCAGCACGTTATCTTCAGCAGTTAGGTTAAGCTCTTGCAGCATACGTGCAAGGGTTAGCGGTGCAAACATCACGCGGCCTTGGCCCATTGGCAAAAGGTTATCCACGTAAGCTTGGGCAGCCGAGCCAACGTCAGCAAAAGGTTCACGTGGGACATCCATAAAGCGTTGCAGCACTGGGCCACGAGCAACTTTATTAGGACGTAGTTGGTTATCAACCATATTTAGGCGGGCTTCTGAGGTAAGTTTTACAGCTTGCATTGATCAGACACTTTTATTATTTGCATTATAAGTTTTGCAGGTCCTTAATTTGTACGCAAAAAAGCCCTATTTTGCAACTCAATTACGCCTTAAAGGCACGATTACAAAACTTACCATTGACGAAACTTAAACAATCTATTAAACATGTTGCTGTTGCCCATTAGGGAACTTTAGGCGGCGGGGTGGCGAAGAGGTCTAACGCTGCGGTTTGCAAAACCGTCATTCACGGGTTCGAATCCCGTCTCCGCCTCCACTTAAATAACCATATACGCACTTTTTGCCCAAGTTTTTAGCACAGAGTCATTTTTTGCTAGGCTTTCAGGTTAAATAATGGCATAGAATGGTTATTAGTTATTCCGATGTAGCTCAGTTGGTAGAGCAAATGACTGTTAATCATTGGGTCGCAGGTTCGAGTCCTGCCATCGGAGCCAGATTCCAAAAAGCAGCCTTAATTGGCTGCTTTTTTATTACTGGTTACTTTTTATTAACTTTATGGATGATAGCTGCTCACAATGGCCACCAATACTGACCAATGGCAGGACCTTATGGTCAAAGCGCAAAACGGTAATAGCACCGCTTATAATAAGCTGCTAAACGAAATGCGCCTTGTTGCTACCAAGTTTGTACGAAGCAAAGTGTACGACCCTGCTTTGGTAGAAGATATCGTTCAGGAAGTTCTTTTCGGGATTCACAACGCCCGCCATACCTATGATTCATCAAAGCCCTTCATGCCTTGGTTTAATGCGATTATTCGCTATAAGACCATTGATGCCTTCCGTAAGGTTGGCCGCAATAAAGAAGATGAGCTTTCAACCGGTGAAGACATTGAAACCTTTTTCCAAGACGATGCGAATAAACAAATGCAAGCGCTTGATAGGCACGACCTTATGAATGCTCTTGCGCAGCTTCCTGAAAAGCCTCGCCAGGCTGTTATTCTGATGAAGCTACATGGTTTAACAGCGGACGAAGCTGGCAAAGTGATGGGTATGAAACCAACCACAGTTAAAGTAGCTGCGCACCGCGCCTATAAAACGTTGAAGACATTTTTGGAACGCCAATAACATGACGAAACACGATACAAAGCAACAAAAGACTGATTCTATCATCGCAGCTATGTGCGATGGCCTTAAGCCTGTAAAGTGCAAGCGCCCTTGTAAAAACATGGCTATTTGGTTTGTCGCCTCAGTTATTCTGATTAGCCTTATTATCCTACTGCTTGGGGTGCGCCCTGAAGACAATAAACTTTACGAAGGTGTGTTCCTTGTAAAGTCAGTAGTATTGCTCTTTATGTCTGCTGTATGTGCCTATAGTGGCTTTAAACTGGGTATCCCTGATAGCCCAGCAAAACACCGTATTTGGGCAGCCATGTGCTACGGCGCACTTGTGTTTTGGTTTATTTCACTTGGCTACACAGTGTACGATATTTCGGCCGAAGCCCTTCTAAAAGAGGCATACTCAGGCCACGTTGGTTGTGCTAGCGTGCTCACGGCATCCGCTTCAGCAATGACCGTCCTTATGTTTGTGATGCTGCATGATAGTTTTCCGGTGCGCCCATACGTTATTGGCCTTTCAGCGGCTTTAGCTTCAACAGCACTTTCTTTTGTATTTACTTCATACTTCTGCTACCTCGACACGCCAGAGCACGTGGCTATTTTCCACATGCTTCCTGTACTGGTTATTACGATGGTATTTGTGCTGCTTGCACGCTTTTTCTTGAAGAAATAACTACTGCTTTAAAGTTGTATAACGGCCCGAGGCAACTTGGGCCGTTGTTACATCAGCCCCCTGCCCGCACCAATCAACTTTTAGCTTCACCATGCCGCTGTAGCCATTTAGGCCAAACAGTAGGCGCTGGTCGCCTTGGGCTGACATTCCTTGCGTAGCATATACACGCTGTTCAAGCGTTACAGGGTCTGCACCGCCATAGGTTAGGTGCACACGTGTACCCACAGCATCGCTGTTACAGGTTTGGCCATTACCCACAAGCTTTACGCCAAGCCAATCCCCCATGGGTTCATTACGGGTGTTTTTATAAAAGCTTGGGGCAGCTGTTGGATGCGCTACAATAACGTCAAGGTCGCCATCGTTATCAAGGTCAGCTAAGGCAATGGCACGTGCTGTATTAGGCGTTGCAAAACCTACTTCATCTGCAACATCAGCAAAGTAACCACCTTCGTTAAGGTATACACGGTTCTTTTCACCGGCAAACATGCATTTATCCACCATTGACGGCCATTTATCGGCATACGGTAATACTTGTGATACGGCACCCGTAAGTAGGCCTGAGGCATACCAATAGCTGGTGCACAGTAGTGGTGAGTCATAGTTTGTATCAATCATGCCGTTCGCTTGCACAATATCAGGTTGGCCATCTAGGTTTAAATCCCCCACGCCAGCGCCCCAACCAAAGCGCTTTTCGTTCCAAGTTCCTTTTGAACTGGCTGAGTTTGTAAAGGCATTGCCGTTAAACTCGCCCTCTTTTGTATTATTCAGCCACAGCATGCTGCCTTCAACAAGTGTAGGTTCATGCATGTTTGAAACATAAATATCGGGCATGCCGTTTTTATCAAAATCCGCAAACGAGACATTCATCCCTTTATAAGTATCACGACCCACACCGCTACGGTTAAGGCCAATAAGGCGGATAAACTTACCGCTGGCTTTTTGCATAAACATGTCGTCTGGGCCGTTATCATTGGCAAAGTAAATATCTTGCAGGCCATCGTTGTTAAGGTCAGCTGCACCAAGTGCTAGCGTCCAAGTGGTGCGGTTAAAAGGGTCGCCCACATCTTCAAAGCCGCCTGCACCACCTGCCATATAACGGCTTAGGCCACCGTTAGTGGCATTAGCCCAGCTGTTGTACAAAATATGCTGTGGGCGGTTATCGCCCTCATATTCAGCTTCAGGTAGGTTAAAGATATTCAGTAAGCGCTGCGCGCCAGGGTAAGCCTCATGGTATTTAGGGAAGTAATTACTCCACACCACATCTAGGTAGCCGTTGTTATCAAAGTCAGCCGCAGTAACGGCAACGGCATTTTGATGGCCTGCGGCATCACCAGGTAGTGGTGCTTCGGTAAAGCCAAGCTCACCCGTTTCAGTGAGCATATTTTGCAAAAACATTGGCTTACCCGAAAGGGCAAGAATCAGCAGGTCTTTATCGCCGTCGTTATCTGCATCAAAGAACATAGCACCGGCAGGCACTCCGTTTTGTTTTTCATTTTCACGGTAGCGCTGCAACTGAGGTAAAGCAAACTGCTCATACACAAATGGGGCCTTAGCAATATAAAGCTGCACACGGTCAGCCCCACGCTTTTGCGTTTGGGTCAAGAATACATCCAGCAGGCCATCGTTGTTTACATCCACAACATTGACACCCTCGCCCGCAGCCAGCAGCCATTTAGCAATGTGTTTTGCACGGGGGTCAATCTGATCAAGGGTGTCGCCCTTACGGCCCTCAATGCCTACATACATGCGTTCTAGCTTAAAGTTAGCCTGTACGGTTGGCAGGTGCGCCTTTGCAGCCTCATGCACCCCGTAGCTTAAGCCTACAAGCACAGCCATGGCCACAACAGGCCCAGCCACTGGTAAGGCAAGGCGTTTAAGGCGGTGTTTAAGATCAGGCTCTTTCAGGGCGTCGTTTGCCACAAGCCATAACCAACGAAGCGCAAAGTAAATAAAGCCCGCGTAAAATACACTCGATAGAATTTGAAACGCATGGAATAGCGTATCAATCAAAACAATGGCCGCCGTCATGGCCACTTGTTTTTTAGGGTCATTCGGCGTTGTGGCAGGGTCAGTCAAAAAGAAGAACACAAACAAGTAAAACGCTGGCGAGAAGAACAAGCCGTAAAAGATCGTCTCTAACGGAATTTCAGGCGTAAGCCAGTATGCACGGGCCAATACCTGCAACCCAAAGAATCCCAATAGCGACAACACAAGCGCCGTACGTTTAATCTTAGGCATTACAAAAATAATGGCGCCCGCCAAAATATAAACTAGCACCCCTACGCTGCCATCCCACTGCTTTGCAGGGCTTACGGCAATAAGGTCGCCCATAAAGTAAATGGTAGCGGCAAGACCAAACAGTGACGGGTTAAAAATATGGCGACCTTTGTAGGTGACCACATACTTTGAAAGGATTGATAAAAACACAGGCACCAGCGCCAACCATAAGCCCAAACCAAAGCTGGTTAGAATAGCGAGCGACAAACCTGTTTGCAGCGCACTAAACGGAAAGAGCAGCTTACGGTGAATCACAAAGTGCAGAATAAAGTCGAGCACAATACAAGCACCCACAATAAACAGCACCTGCCCCCATGTGCGGTTAAAGCCTAATAGGTACATGCCAATCACAAGGAAAGAAAGCTGCAAGGATGCAGCATACGGACGAGGATCTTGTAAGGTTGGCACCCGAAGCCAGTTAGACATATGAGCTATTGCCTTTGTTCTTTTGCAAATATCTTAGTTCTTTATAGGGGGTGGCACAAGCCGAGGTGTACTTTAACTGGGCAGTTTGAAGGAATATTAAGACATTCGGCAAAAATAAAAGCCCTCTGCTAAGCAAAGGGCTTTTATTTGGAGCGGGTGAAGAGACTCGAACTCTCGACCTCAACCATGGCAAGGTTGCGCTCTACCAACTGAGCTACACCCGCAACGAGATGTATTTTTAGCCAAAACCGCACCGCATTGCAATAGCAAAAATGAGGTTTTTATCATTTTATTTATCTAAACTGCCTAAATTTTAGACTTCCCAAGGTTTAAGCACAAAAAAAGGCCCCCATTGCTGGGGGCCTTAGTCGTTAATGGTTTATACGCCTGCGACCTTACGAAGGGCCTGGGCAATATCCTGGACAGTATCCACTTGCGTGAAGAACGTGCCTCGGAAAAGCTCAAAGCGACGGTCACCTTTGACGTAACCGTAGCTGGAACCCAAACGTTCAGAGAAGTTGGGGTTTTTGCGTTCGAGAACGCCTTCCAGCTCCTTGTTTTCCGGGTTAAACCAGAGGGTCTGAATGCCTTTCATCTCGTTCGAGATGTAGCACCATTCCTTGGTCCCGTCGTAGTCGCCGTAAATGCCGATCAGATGGACATTCACCTTGTACTTGGGCAAGACTTTTTGGATGAACCACTTCCAGCAGTTACCATGGTGTTTTTCATCAACACCGCTGGACTTACTGGGCTTCGGCAACTGCCCCATCAGCTTCCCGTTAAGGAACCACGCACCATCCTGATTTTTCTCAGTCAGGGGCTTGGAGTCGCTGTAGTGACCGTTAAAGCTGAGGGCAACCACAACGTCGGCCCCTGCGGGACCACCGGTGGCGGACAGTGCGGCCGCAAGGGCGCGCGACTGAGCCTGCAAGTGAGCCATACTGGGCGAGTTATCGATGATGAACATCACCGCTTTCCGTTCCAGCGTAGGCTTTTTTGCACCCTTCAGGTTACGAAGCGTGGTCTGGCGCTTGACGAACTCGCCAAGTTTCCAGCGCGGAAGCTGCGTGGGGTTATCGAGACCCTTTGCAATCATCCGAGACAGAGCCTGCTTTGCAGCGTTGACGTCTGCCGGGTCGGGCACAAGGTTCGAAAGGTCAAAGACACCTTCAACATCCTTGCTACGGTTGGGGTCGGTGGTATCGGTTTCACCCTTACCATCGCCTTCACCATCGCCTTCGCCGTCACCGTCGCCTTCACCTTCGGCTTCAGCCTCGGCTTCAGCTTCGGCTTGCGCCTGCTCTTCCAGCTCCTTCTGGAGCTGTTCCATCCATTCGTCATGGCCGGGCTGTTTGTCTTCGGCAGCGTTGCTCTCCTGGTATTCACCATCGGAGGGCTGCCCCTGACCTTCACCCTTGCCGGCTTCACCTTGGCCTTCGCCAGGTTCGCCTTTGCCATCACCAGGCTGACCCTTCCCATCGCTGGGCTGGCCTTTGCCATCTCCGGGTTGCCCCTGACCTTCGCCAGGTTCACCTTCACCGTCGCCGTCCTGGCCCTGACCATCGCTTTCGCCATCGTCATCACCTTCGCCGCCGCCGGAGCCGTCAGACTTGTCGTCCCCTTCGTCGTCGCCTTCGCCATCTTGGCCGTCGGCTTCGTCTTCAGAGGGTTCGTCCATGTCCTGAGCATCGGAGTGCTGATCGTCATCACCGCCTTCGTCCTGCTGGTCCTCTTCGGACTCTTCAGGATCATTCTTCGCCTTCCACGCATCAAGCAATTGCGTTGCAATGCTCTGGCGCAGACGACGCTGCAGATCGACAGCCTTCTGAGCATTGGGGCTCATATCGGCTTTCGTATCTTCGGCGGCTTCGAGCTGCTTCTGGTTTTTGGCCGCCTTCAGGCGGTTCCAGAAAGCTTCAAGCTCTTTGCGTTCCATTTCGGAAAGGCTTGACTCAACTTGAGCAAGCGACTTGGCGTGTGCATGAAGCACGTCCATGATTTCCTTGGGAAGCGGCTGGCCGGGTTCGATACCCAGGACCTGCTGCAACACAAGGTACAGTTCAGCAGGAACGACACCTTCGGTGTCGACCATGATACTGGCGCCAAACCGAACATACGCACGCAAAAGCGCACGCACCTGGTTCAGTGCCTCTTGATTGGGATTTGCCATAAGAAACTCCTAGGCATGTAAGTAAAAAGAGGAAAGAAAAAAAGAAAAAGAAGAAAATCTACACAATTGGTATACACATTACCCCAAATCAAGCCAATTGACCAAGCCTTTTTGGGCTAAAACTTTAATTAAATTCGATATTTATTCCGAAAATCCATGCATATGCCGCACTAGGTTAAGCCCTTTAAATCCCCCCTATTTAGGCAAAAAGAAAGCCGCCCCTAATGGGGCGGCTTTCCGTTTTCGCTATTAGCTCTTCTTGGACGAACCCTTCAGAGCGGCTTCGAACGCTTCGATAGCCGTATCATAGGCCGGACCGTTACCCTTACGGGTGCCGGTGCCTTCCTGGATACGAACCGTATCGAGAGCAGCCAGAGCAGCTTCGATCGGTGCACGGCGACCTTCGAAAGCGACCGTCTTCTCACGGTTGATCTTGCGCAAGCGCTTGATCTCGGCGAGGGCACGGGCCTTCTCAGCATCGCTGAGCTCGAACGGCGTCACACGGCCAGACTGCTGATCGGCTTCCGCACGAATCAGGGTCGTCTTGCCGGGTTCTTCCGGATTCGGGCCTTCCTTGTACAGACCGTGGTACCAGTCGAGTGCCTTGTAGTACTCGAACTGCTCGGCCTCGGAGTGCACGACGAAGTCGGTCAGATCGGCATCGAGCGTCTGGAGAGGCGACATGAAAACATCGTCGTCTTCCATCTGCTCGAACAGCCAGCGAAGGATTTCACCACGGAGTTCCGGGGTGTCTTCCTTGCCGCCGAAGAGCACGCGCGCTTCAGCCATCTTGTCGACGTAGACTTCGTACATCGCAGCCATCATATTGCGGGTCTGGCCCACACTACGAGTGTGATCTTCACGCTTGCCCTGTACACCGTACGAGAGCGAGTGAATCATCATCTGCGAATACGGCATCATCAGCCGGTAACCAGGCGTAGCCGCCTGCGGGAGGAACGAACCCATGGAGGCGCCCATCGTCTGGATGACGGTGGCGACCGGTTCACGGGTGATTTCTTCCGCCTGACGGAGGTAGTAGAAAAGGGTCAGACCCTCACCCACCAGACCACCAGGGCTGTTCACGTACAGCGTGATGCGACGCGAACGGTTCGGCTGCTTGAGCACCGGTTCACTGCACAGGTAGTGCAGCTGCATGCAGAGCGCCTGAACGGCTTCCTGGGTAACAGGACCGTGCAGGTACAGGATGCGGTGCTTGAACATGATCGAGGGAAGAGCGAAGCCACGGCCACCATGCGAATCATCGGGAATGGTGATGTGGTAAGCGTTCACCGCATCGGTGAATGCCTTCTCGGCCTCTTCCAGCGTCGTCGGCTGCGGGAGGTTATCAGTAAACATAGGTATTCTCCTTGGAGGAAAAAAAAGAAAAGGGAAAAAGAAAGTAAGATGTTACGGAAAAGATTTCTCGTACTTTTAAAGATAGGTAGTTTTTACGCTACTTCAAAGGAAAAAATTGATTTTTTTGCATTTTTTTTAATTTTCTTTGTATTTACAAGCTCGTGATTCTAAAAGATTTTTTATTTATGTTCGGGATTAGGCTTGGGCTTTAACATGGATTCAGGTATCCTCAGGCTTAAAGCAACTATCTTATATCCTTTTCTTTCTTTCCCTCTAACCTAAGGTGAAACTATGCACTACATCCGCTTGGGTGTGTCGTTGGTTTGCGCAGTTATCTGGTTGCTGGGCCTTGTGCTCTCGCTGCCAGGTTCGCCCTATTGGCTACTGCTGTTCACCGCAATCGCCCTTATGACGCCGTGGCGTGGTATTTTGTTTATGTGCCTCTATAAAGCTGGTATCCATCAGCCCAAATGGCGCCGTAAACTTGCCCCCTTGGCAAAACATTGGCCTGCTTTTAAGGTTTTCGTGAATGCTGAAAAGCCCAAAGGAAACCCCAACAACAAGCCAAACATCAATATGCTGTTGCTGAACGTCTATACCTACAATAAAGACGTGACCGCACAGGTGAATTTTCTGAAAAAGCAAAAGGCCGATGTTCTCGCCCTTTGTGAAGTGAACAACAAAATGCGCAAGGCCTTTGCACAGCTGAAAAGTATGTACCCGCACCAATATGTGGTTCGCATTACCGACAGTGTGTTGGGTTATAGCATGGCTATATTGTCAAAAGTGCCGCTAAAGCACGTGAAGACTGATGCCAATGGGCGCATGGTGCACTACGAGGTTTACCACCCGAATGGTACCTTCCATTTTGTTCACTTGCACCCTCATGCGCCGTTTACGCCGCAACGGACCGATAAGCGCAATGCGATTACGGACCTGATTTGCGATGTGAAGACGCCCTACCCCATTGTGGTTGGCGGCGACTTTAACAACGTGCCGTGGGATGTTCATGTGCGCAAAGTGAGCAAAGCTCAAGGTTTGAAGCTCGCATCGTTGCCCAAAGCAACCTTGCCGGCTGAGTTCCGCCTTTTGGGCGTACGCCTTAAGCTGCTGCCCGTAGCACCGTTTGACTTTGTGCTGTTGCCCCAAAAGGCAACTGTGCATAAAGCCAGTGCTTTGCGCGCGCCTGACACTGACCATTATGGTTATCAGGTAAGCTTTAGCTTTTAACGGTCCTTTTTAACGACAAACGCCCCAGTTTTGCTGGGGCGTTTTTTAATGCGATTATTATAAAAACTACTCTGAGGCGGCCTTCATAATTTCTGGCGAAGGCTTATGGCCTTTCAGAATATCTTGCACAAGGTCTTTCAGCCAAGGCTGGCGGTAGCGCTTAAGACGCTCAGCACGCAGAATACGCTTAAAGCGACGCAGCACACTATCAAGATCGTCGTTCACAACAACAAAGTCATACTCGTCGTAGTGGGTAATATCAATCTTGCCTTGTTTAATACGGTTTTCGATATCGTCTTGCGCATCACGACCACGAGAAACCAAACGCTCACGCAGATCATCAAGTGATGGCGGTAGAAGGAATACACTTACAACATCTTCTGGCATCGCCATACGCAGTTTACGTGCGCCGTTCCAGTCGATAACGAAGATAACATCTTTACCTTCAGACAATTTCTTTTCAACTGGGCCACGAGGTACACCGTAGTAGTTACCCACAAATTCGTTGTACTCAAGGAAGTGACCTTCAGTGATTTGGTCTTCAAACTCTTCACGGGTCACGTAGTTGTAGTCCACACCGTCTTGCTCGCCTGGGCGCATCGAGCGGCTTGTTGTGGTAATTGTGCGCTCAATAAAAGGCTCATCTTTGCCAAGAAGGTCAGCAACTGTATCTTTACCGCAGCCAGATGGGCCTGAAATTACAAGCATCATACCGCGTTGGTGTAGGTCTCTCTTTTCCATTAGTTGTTCCCTTCGGTTCTTAGTTCTTTTTGCAATTCTTTCTGACGGGCAAGCATAGCTGCCACATGAATTTTGTGTTCTGCATAAGTTTTTGAGAAAACATGCCCACCAAAACCATCAGCAACCATATATAGGTAATCAGTATCTGCTGGTGCTGCTGCAGCCATAATCGCACCACGGCCAGGGTTTGCGATTGGGCTTGGCGGTAGGCCTTTATGAACGTAAGTGTTGTACGGGTGGTCTTCTTTAAGGTGGGCGTAGGTAATGTCGCCCGTGTAGTTTGAAGCACCGTAAATAACTGTAGGATCTGACTGCAGGCGCATGCCGCGGTTTAGGCGGTTAATGTAAACACTTGCAACCAATGGGTATTCAGCTGGAACACGTGTTTCTTTTTCAATAATTGAGGCAATCGTTAGCAAATCACGTGGTGATTCAAACGGTAGGCCTTCAATGCGGTTTTCCCATGCGATGTTCACAGTTTCAGTCATCGCACGAGCCATACGGCGCATGATGTCGGTGCGTTTATCATTCCAGCGGTAGTCGTAAGTTTCAGGCAGGAGTGCGCCTTCTTCAAACTCAAGTGGTGGGCCACGCATACCTTCTTCATCAAGTAGCACTTGGCGCACTTGTTGGTAGGTCAAACCTTCAGGGATTGTAATACTGCGTTGAACAACGTCACCGCCTGTAATTTTTTTAAGAACCCCACGTACTGAAACACCCGGTTCAAAGCTGTATTCGCCTGCTTTTACAATACGGTCAGCCAAGCTTGCGCGGGCCGCTAGACGGAAAACAAATTCGCTTTCAATCACGCCATTGTCATGCAAGTCTTTAGCAATGCTGCGAGTGCTTTCGCCTGGTTCAATAACAATAACCGCAGGGAACTGCAATGGCCCTGTAGCTTTAAGTGATTGCATCCAGTAAGTAAAACCACCCCATACGGCCGCAACAGCCAACATAAAAATGATAATGAATTTCATGATACCTTGGCTTGTCATCTTACGTGGCCCCTATTCTGCTTTACCGAACACAAGCGCAGCGTTGGTACCACCAAAGCCAAACGAGTTAGATAGAATGTTATCAACCTTCACCTCGCGGGCTGTGTTTGCAATGTAGTCAAGGTTGCAAGACTCGCTCAGGTTATCAAGGTTAATGGTTGGCGGTAGGATACCCTCACGCATAGCCATAATACTAATAGCAGCTTCAAAACCGCCAGCAGCACCTAGCAAGTGGCCTGACATTGACTTGGTCGCTGAAACCAAAACGTTAGGGCCAAATACTGATTCAATCGCTTTTGATTCAATCTCGTCACCCGCTGGGGTTGATGTTGCGTGGGCGTTTACGTAGCCAACCTCTGAAGCATCAATACCCGCTTGCTGAAGTGCCATGCGCATTGCAGCCTCTGAACCTTTGTGGTCAGGGTCTGGTGAGCTTAGGTGGTAGGCATCGCCTGATAGGCCGTATCCTTTAAGTTCAGCTAGAATAGTTGCACCACGTGCTTTAGCGTGCTCGTATTCTTCCAAAATAAGAGTAGCTGCGCCCTCGCCCAGAACAAAACCATCACGGTCTTTATCAAATGGGCGGCTCGCTTTTTCAGGTGAGTCGTTGTAGCCAGTTGAAAGGGCACGCATCGCACCAAAACCAGCAATAGCTAGTGGGCACACTGTACTTTCAGCGCCACCAGCAACCATAACGTCGGCAGCACCACGGCGAATCATCTCGGCAGCTTCACCCAAAGCATGGGCTGAAGTTGCGCAAGCACTTACGTGGCTGATGTTTGGCCCGCGCGTGTTGTAACGCATGCTTACGTGGCCTGAAATAAGGTTTACCAGAATAGCTGGAATAAAGAATGGCGACACACGACGTGGGCCCTTTTCCATCAGCGTTTTATGGGTTTCTTCAATCAGCGGGAAGCCACCAATACCTGAACCTAGCGCCGTACCGTAGCGGTAGCTGTCTTCTTCTTTAATAGCGCCTTCGCCCGCAAGGCCTGCTTGCTCAAGGGCTTCGTGGGTGGCAACAAGACCAAGTTGAATAAAGCGGTCCATGCGCTTTGCATCTTTTGGCGTAATAACTGCGCTGGCATCAAAGTTTTTCACTTCGCCTGCAATTGTGCAGCTGTAGCCTTCAGAAGCATCAAAAGCGGTAATTGTGCTAATGCCGCTTTTGCCTTGTTTCATTGCTGACCATGTATCTGCCATGTTGTTCCCTAGTGGAGAAACAACACCCATACCCGTTACAACAACTCTGCGATTCATGTGGACACCTTATTCTTTATTAATATTGGCCTTATTAAATGCTACAAAAGCGGTGTTGAGGCTGGCTCAAACACCGCTTAAACTTGTAAGCCCAGGCTACTTATGCAGCTTGGTTAGTTTTTACGTACTCAATCGCCTGGTTAACGTTTGAGATTTTCTCAGCGTCTTCGTCAGGGATTTCAATACCAAACTCTTCTTCTAGAGCCATTACTAGCTCTACTGTGTCTAGTGAGTCTGCGCCTAGGTCGTCAATGAAGCTAGCGTTCTCAGTAACTTTTGACTCTTCTACACCTAGTTGCTCTACAACAATTTTTTTAACGCGTGAGGCGATATCGCTCATGGTTTTCACCCTTTTAGTTTGGTTTATTAAATTCGTTTTACTTTATTAGTAAGTAAGCCTAATGGTTTAGCACATCATGCCCCAAAGGCAAACCTAAAAATAATCAAAATATTATACGTACAAGCCGCCATTCACATGAATAGTAGCGCCAGTAATATAACCCGCATCGTTTGACGCCAAGAAGCGCACAGCAGAAGCAACATCTTCAGGCTTACCAAAGCTGCTGAGCGGGATTGAGGCTTTGTACTCATCAACAACCTTTTCAGGTAGTTTTTGTGTCATCTCGGTTTCAATGAAGCCCGGAGCTACAGCGTTTACTGTAATACCACGGCGGGCAATCTCTTTTGCCAGTGACTTGGTGAAGCCAAGCATCCCCGCTTTTGAAGCAGCATAGCTTGTTTGGCCTGAGTTACCAATATGGCCAATAATCGATGTAATGTTAATAATGCGGCCTGTGCGCTTTTTCATCATTGCTGGCACAAGGGCACGTGATAGTTCAACAGCACTTTCAAAGTTAATGGTCATTACCTTGGATAGGCTTTCGTGCTTTTGGCGCACAAACAAACCATCGTCTGAGATACCGGCGTTATTCACCAACACGTCGATACCCTCTGGGTTATCTTTAAGAATACGGCCTGCCATTTCTTTTACGTTTTCAATATCTGAAAAATCAGCACGTTCCCACTGAACACCAAGTTCTAGGGCCGCTTCTTTAAGTGAAATTTCGTTACTGCCGCAAATAATAACGTCAGCGCCTGCGTCTTTAAGGCCTTGGGCAATCACTTTACCAATGCCACGGTTACCACCTGTTACCAGTGCTTTTTTGCCTTCAAGAGATCCGAATGTCATAAGTCTATATCCTTATATAAGGTTAAGCGGCTTTGCTTGCCGCAAGAAAGTTTTTAATATCTTCAACCGTGCGCATTGGGCTTGCAGCCAAGCGCTCGTCGCAGCGTGATGCTAGGCCAGACAGTACGTTGCCGCAGCCCAGTTCAATCAGTTGCGTAATATCATTTTCAGCCATGGCTACCATGCTTTCACGCCAGCGTACACCGCCCGTTACTTGCTCGGTCAGCAGCTGTTTAAAAGCGTCACCTTCGTTAACGTAAGCTGCTGTAACGTTTGCTACAACAGGGACTACTGGCTTGTTAAAGGTTGTGCCTTCAAAAGCTTCAGCCATAACGTCAGCAGCTGGGGCCATAAGTGGGCAGTGGAAGGGTGCTGATACTGGCAACACAACAGCACGGCGAGCACCTGCTTCTTTTAAAGCAACGCATGCAGCGTCAATCTTCTCAGTCTCACCTGATAGCACCACTTGACCGTTTGAGTTATCGTTAGCAACAAATACGCCGCATTGTTTTGCAACATCAGCCACTTGGGCGTTATCCAAACCTAGGCTTGCCGCCATCTTACCTTTACCTACAGGCACAGCCTTTTGCATAGCTTGGCCACGTAGGCGTACCAAGCGAATACCGTCCGCAAAACTAAGAACACCTGCCGCAACAAGCGCTGTGTATTCACCAAGTGAATGGCCAGCAACGGCGGCGCAAAGCTCAGGCACTGTTTTTTCAGCTTCGTCTTCAAGCACTTTAAGAGCGGCTACACCAGCAAGTAGCAAAGCCGGCTGAGTGTTTTCGGTCAGGTTTAGGGTATCTTGTTCGCCGTCAAACATCAGTTTTGAAAGGTTGAACTGCAGAACGTCATCGGCTTCTTCAAATAAAGCACGTGCGGCACTATGCTGGGCAAAGTCTGCGCCCATGCCAATTTTTTGGGCACCCTGCCCCGGGAAAACAAGTGAAGTTTTTGCTGAAATCATAAGGTTTTAGGCCTTTTTTGTTGTCTTAAATCTGTGAGGCTATATATGTACTTTGCCTCTTGGAGGTTATTTATCAGTATTTAAGGTCAAAAAGTCAACCTTTAGCGGGTGAATATTGGCAAAAAACACTTGCAATGGGGCACTATTGGGCTTATGTTCCCCAAACAGAACCTTGCTAGTTTATGCATTTGTATGAATTGGCGACCCTTAAATGCCTGCAATGGTGCGGCATTTGAGATTAACCAAAAGGAATAGGAGTCATTTAAAATGGCATTTTACGAAACTACTTTTATTGTTCGTCCTGACCTAACAGCTCAACAAGCTGAATCAGTTGGCGAAAAATTCTCAGCTCTTATCACCGAGAGCAAAGGCAAAATGATTAAAACCGAAAACTGGGGCCTACGCACTCTAGCTTACCGCTTGAACAAGCACCGTAAAGGTCATTACATCCACTTCGGTTACGAAGCTGACGCTTCAACAGGTATCATCGACAAGATGGAAACTCTAATGCAGCAGTCAGACGACGTTATCCGCTTCCTGACTATCCGTGCTGACGAAGTAACTAAAGAACCTACAGCGATGATGGCTCAAAACGAGCGCAAACCATCACGCCCTAAAGCAGACGCATAAGGAGCTGAATCATGACTGAAGCTACAGCAAAAACTACTGCACCTAAGTCAGTAACTATTAAAACTCCTGAGCTAGGCTCAGAAGACTCATCAAACGATCGTGGTCGTAAGCAGCCTAAGCTGTTTGGTCGCCCATTCTTCCAACGTCGTAAGGCTTGCCCTTTCAGCGGTGAGAACGCACCAACAATCGACTACAAAGACACACGTCTTCTAGGCCGTTACATCTCAGAGTACGGTAAAATTATCCCACGCCACGTTACTGGCGTGAGCGCTAAGAAACAGCGTAAACTAGCTCAAGCTATCAAGCGTGCTCGTATTTTGGCTCTATTGCCATACTCAAGCCGCTAATTAGCTGTAAAGGCTTAAACAAATGCGCAGCAGTGGACTAACGGTAATCGCCGGCGTCGCTGCTGCGCTTTGTTTTTCTAGTATCTTTATTAGCCTAATGGCAGGGCAATTCTTTTTCCCTCTTAGCACCCTGCCTCTTTTTCTAATTCTATTTATATTACCACCGCGTGAGATATGGCTTGCCCTTGCAGGTGCAGGCATTGCTTTAACAGCCCTTAGTCTGGGCGGTGTGCTCAACACGCCTTTGTGGTTAATACTTGCTGCTTTTATGGGCTTGGCAGCGCTGCCTGTTATGTTTGCAGGTACTATTTACACGCAGCCCCTAGGTTATGATGAAGATGGCGAGCCTGATTTGTTCGTTCCGGCGGAAGTGCCCGTCATCTCGCTTACGTTCTATAGCATCATTGTATTTTATACGGTGCTCGCCTTCTCG
This sequence comes from Proteobacteria bacterium UBA6503, assembly GCA_002436405.1. GTDB lineage: Bacteria > Pseudomonadota > Alphaproteobacteria > UBA1280 > UBA6503 > UBA6503. The sequence continues at coordinate 261,367 of DJLZ01000005.1, read as the reverse complement.
CATCAGATTTTTGGCGACTCACTATATGCAACAGTTTTTACTGAAACCCTTCAGCTCGCTAAAGAAATTCGAGCTGAATTCATTGCCGCCTATCCTGAAGTGAAAAATACGCCTCTGGCTTTTCCTGAAGTTGTTGCAAAAAATGCCACTTTGAATATTGCTGGCCTAGTTGTGTTTTTCTTTACAACTTGCCATCTGGCTAACCTATACTTAGCCCAATGGGTTGCTCGTCGCTTCCATTTGACAGACCACCCAATGCCTCAATTAGCTAATTTATACTTCCCACATCAGTTTTTGGCTTTCTTTGTTGGGTCTTTAATATTCTTTGGCTACCTCATATTCGCAGGGATGCCTGAATCAATGAAATTTGCGTTTATTCCGCCTATTGTTGCATTTGGTTTACCCCTATTCCTTCAAGGGCTATCAACTCTGCACAGAATTCTACTGAAAAGGCTGGTCAAAGCAGGCCTAATTAGTGTATACCTAGGTTTGTTTTTAGGGCTGTTGTTTATGCCAATTCCGCTATGCATTATTTTCTTAACGCTTGGGGCTGGTAACAACGCATGGGTTTTAATTAAAAACCGTGCTCAGAACAGCAGTAATGAAACAGAAAATTAAAACTAAATATATTGGAGACGACAATGGAAATTATCCTACTGGAACGCGTTCCTAACCTCGGTCAAATGGGGGACATTGTCACCGTTAAAGGTGGTTTTGCCCGTAACTTCTTGCTACCTCAAGGCAAGGCCCTACCTGCAACTAAAGCAAACTTGGCTGAGTTTGAAGACCGCCGCAAAGAACTAGAAGCTGAAAACAAATCACGTCGCGACGACGCTCAGAAAATGGCTAAAACTCTTGAGAGCATTAGCCTTAAAGTTGAGCGCCAAGCTTCTGAAGTTGGCCAGCTTTACGGTTCAGTTAAGCCAGGCGACCTACAAAAAGCTATCGTTGAAATGGGCCACGATGTACCAAAAGGTTCAGTTCAACTAGCCGAGCCAATCAAAACTATTGGCGAATTTGAAGCTGACGTTGTACTTCACCCAGAAGTAACCGTTAAGGTTCCTGTACACGTTACACGTCAAGTTCTGTAACAGGTACTCTGTTAATGGCAGACTCTAAAAGCGCATCACAAAAAGACGCGGTTGTTGCTCTTCATAAAGGAGAGAACAGCCGCTCTGCGCCTCACTCGCAAGATGCGGAGCGCGCGCTTTTAGGGGCCCTGCTACTTAACAACAAACTATACGCCGACATTGACGGCGACCTCCTCCCCGAACATTTTTACGTTGGTGCCCACGGCAAAGTATTTGGCGCTTTAGCGCGCCTGCTTGATCGTGACCAAGTGGCAGACCCTGTTTCACTAACCAACTACTTCGGCTCTGACGAATGGTTCCACGAAATTGGTGGTCGTAAGTTCCTTGAAGAACTAAACGAAAACGCCACAACCATTATTAACGTGCGTACCTACGCCGACATTATTTACAACCACTTCCTATCGCGTGAGCTTATTAGCATCGGTACCGAAATGGTGAACGACGCTTTTGAAAGCGACGCTGATACCTCACCTATCGATATTGTAGGCCAAACAGAAAGCCGCCTCTTTAAGCTGGCTGAAACTGGCAAGAGCGACAAAGGCTTCCAAAGCCTAAAATCACCACTGGTTAACGTGATTGAGCAAATGGAACTTGCTAAAAAGCAAGATAGCTTCCTGACGGGTGTAACAGCTGGCCTAAGTGATGTTGACAACCTTCTGGGCGGTTTCCAGAAGTCTGACCTTGTGATTTTGGCAGCGCGCCCAAGTATGGGTAAAACAGCGCTGGCCCTAAACCTAATGTACAATGCAGCAAAAGCCCTACATGAAGAGCGCCCAGGCGGCGCCGGTGTGGCTTTCTTCTCGCTTGAAATGTCAACCGAGCAGCTAGCGGCACGTATGCTGTCATCAGCGGCTGGTGTCTCAAGTGGTACCATGGCCCGTGGTGACGTTAAGCCTGATGAATTTACCCGTATTGCTGCTGCCGCTGATGAACTTTCAGCGATGAAGATTTTTATTGATGATACGCCGCAGCTTTCAGTTAACCAAGTGCGTGCCCGTGCGCGTCGTCTAAAGCGCCAAGAAAACATCGGCATGATTATTGTCGATTACTTGCAGCTAATGCGTGGTTCAGTCCGTGCGAACGATAGCCGTGTGAACGAGATTTCTGAAATTTCTCAAGGTCTTAAAGCTATTGCCCGTGAGCTTGAAGTTCCGGTTATTGCCCTTTCACAGCTTTCACGTAGTGTTGAAAGCCGTGAGAACAAGCGCCCTCAACTTTCTGACCTTCGTGAGTCAGGCTCTATTGAGCAGGACGCTGATATTGTAATGTTCCTATACCGTGAAGCTTACTATAAAGAGCGTGAATTCGGTGCCGATGCCACCCCTGAGCAGATGGCTGCCCTTGATGAAATCCGCAACCTGTCAGAGCTTCTATTCTCGAAGAACCGTAAAGGTTCAACAGGTCAGCTGAAGCTTGTCTTTCATGGTGAGACCACAAGCTTCCGCGATTACACCCAAGCAAGCTACTAATCCTAGCCTTTTATTCCTGATGTTTTTGATACAACTAATATGCTGTAACCCCTTGCAATTCTTTATATACGTGGTTATATAAATCTAGAAACTTCGTTTCTTCATTCCCTTTTTTCCTTTTACACAGGAGGCGCATATGCGTTTCATTACTCGTATCTTCAGCGGCTTTGCCGTTGTTTTCGCTGCGTTTACGCTCACTGCAATGCCGGCTCAGGCCAATCCTCTGGATGGTCTGATCGACGTCGATATCCGTACTGGCTCCTCGGGCCATTACCATCGCTATCGTACGCCGCAACCCGGTTCTGCTGATTGGGCCGAGCGCCGCTTCATTCACAACAGCAGCTCCGTCATTCGGACCCACATCCTGCCCACTGCGGCAGAATATGGTGAAGAAGGCGAATGGCTTGCCGACTCGCTGATCGTTCCTGGTGTACGTGCTGCCCAAAACGGCCGTTACAAGAACTACATCACGGCCGTCGGTCGCTATGACGTGAACGTTAACGTTCGCATCGAAAGCCGTAGCCGTACGGCCCGTCAAGAAATCGTCGAGATTTCGGTCTTCATGGAAATGCATGGACCGCACCTCGATTATCGTGGCGAGTCGACGACCGTTCGTCTGGTGGGTATCCAAACCCGTGCAGGCTACTGGACGTTCTATCCGCGCAACTCTGTGCGTGGCTGGAGACGCTAATAACGAAAATGACAACCGTCCCCTTTTGGGGGCGGTTGTTTTTTTGTGCATTCACCCCCTACTCATGGCATACTATGGCCATTATGGCGAAACCTAAGATTAAATATACCTGTAACGACTGTGGTGCTAGCTATCCGCGCTGGCAAGGGCATTGCGAAAGCTGCGATGCTTGGAACAGTATTGTCGAAGAAATTCCTGTAGCGGCAAGCCCGATGAGCGGCCGTGTTTCAGGCGGTAAAGCTGCACAGCTTGTATCGCTTGATGGCGCCCCTGAAGATGCCCCTCGTCACCTGACCCAAAGCGCTGAATTTAACCGCGTTCTTGGTGGTGGTATGGTACCAGGCTCAGCTATCCTTATTGGTGGTGACCCTGGTATTGGTAAATCAACATTGCTACTACAAACCGCCGCACACTTAAGCCAAAAAACACCTGTGCTTTACTTTAGCGGTGAGGAATCAGCCTCTCAAATTCAAATGCGTGGCCGCCGCCTTGGGCTTGAAAAAGCAAACGTGCACATTGCCACGACGGGCCACCTAGAAACTATTCTGGCCACTATTGCCGACCATAAAGCTGGCTTTGCCGTGATTGACTCTATTCAAACAGTGTTCTCAGACAAGACCGAATCTGCCCCCGGTACCGTTAGCCAAGTTCGCCTTGCTGCCAACGAAATTATTGGCGCCGCTAAACGTGCAGGTACCTGCATTGTATTTGTTGGCCACGTGACTAAAGAAGGCCAAATTGCTGGCCCACGTGTGCTTGAACACATGGTTGATACTGTCATGTATTTTGAAGGTGATCGTGGTCAGCCTTTCCGTATTCTGCGCACCTTCAAAAACCGTTTTGGTGCCACCAACGAAATTGGCGTTTTTGATATGGGCGATAAAGGCCTACGAGATGTACCAAACCCATCGGCCATGTTCTTGGATGAACGCTCGCTTGAAGCTGCAGGCAGCGCCGTTATCACCGCGATGGAAGGCACACGCCCTATGCTGATGGAAGTACAGGCCTTGGTTTCAGCAACTAACCTTGCCCAGCCCCGCCGTACAACACTTGGTGTTGATGGCGGCCGTTTGGCAATGCTTTCAGCCGTGCTAGATAAGCATGCAGGCTTTACATTTTCAAACCATGATATTTTCTTGAATATTGCAGGCGGCCTAAAAGTAACCGAACCTGCCGCTGACCTTGCAATGGCGTCGGCCATGGTATCGTCACTTCTAAATAAGCCCATCCCCGCTGACCGTGTAGTCATGGGTGAGCTTGGCCTTACAGGTGAAGTACGTAGCGTTGGCCAGATGGACATTCGCCTTAAAGAAGCTAAAAAACTTGGCTTTAAAGTGGCGATTATTCCAGCAGGCATCACACCGCCAAAAGTTGATGGCCTAAAGGTTGTGCCGATTAAGCGCCTAAGCCAGCTTGTTGAACATCTGTTTTAATAATAAGAAGACCCCATAACATGACCTCAATTGACTTACTCCTTATTGCCTTCACCTTAGGTGCAGCCTCTAACGGTTACCGCCGTGGTGTTATCCGTGAAGGTTTAATTTTGGCCATGTGGCTCCCGATTTATATTGTTGCAATTATCTTGGTGTTTACCACTTACGCCCCGCAAACAGCGGTTGAGAACAACCAGTCACTTGCGATGAATGATGTTCTTTGGACGTTGGGTAGTATTTTCCTACTAGGTAACGTTTTTGTTTACCTTATCAACAAAACACTTATTCAGCCTTGGCTATACCAACGCCGCCTTTTGAATACTGAGTCTACGCTTAAAATTCTTGGTTTTGTGTTGGGTGGTTTCCGTTTTGCGGCTGTCTTTTTTGCGACCCTTATGGTGTACGATATTTTTGTATCGCCCCTAGCCTTCCAAAAACTACCAGACTCGCAGTACATCAAAGAAGCTTATGAAACCAGTAAGCCTGTTAAGCGCTGGCTGATTGAAGAAGGCTACCTTGATGTTGAAATTCAAGTTTACGATGCCCGCGTTGAAGAAGAGAAAAACAAAAAGCAACAGCTTCTGCGTGGTACAGGTTTTGAAGGTATTCTGAATCGAGATTAATCTTCACCCCATAAAAAAAGAGCCCCAAAGTATAAAACTTTGGGGCTCTTTTTATTTGGTGGTATCACCTATCGCGATTGGTTGCCTTCAGGCACCGGGTTGTTGGTCAGAAGTGCCAAGCGCTTCAGGTCTTTCGACCATTCGTCGTTGGTGGCATAGTTCTTCTTCACCAATTCAAAGAGATACTTCGACATTTCGCACAGGGCGGGCTTGTTGGTGAACGCCTCAATGAGCGGCTGCAAACGCAGCATGCTAGCAACATCCTCGGTGAAGAGTGCATCAACCGTTTTGGTCACACTCAGCTTCGGCTTACGAGCCTGATAGGTCTCGGCAATCGAATCAAAGTGCATGGTTGCGGTAATGCTTTCACCAGCTTCATGGGGCAGTTTACCGCCGAACATTTCGACCGTAATCTTACCAGCGCGCAGCTTGCCATGCTGGCTAACGTACGGCGCATAAAGCGTGATTTGGATGTGCGGCGCACGGAAAATCAACCGAGACGGCAAGCCGTAGCTGCGGCGATTGATGATGCCCTTGGTAACGGTGCGCGTGTTCTCGATGATCACACGGCCGTCCTTCGCATCGCGGCGAACTTCAGAAATCAGCCCCGGCGAGACAAGGTCAAGGTTCAGATGCTGATTATCAAGGCGGCTTTTGAGCGACTTACCAACCAGTGGGTCGGCAATGCTTACAAGCTCAAACCAACGACGCAGCAAATACTTGTGCGCCAAGAATGGCTTAATGTTTTCGTTGAACATAAGGTTCCTCCGAAAAGAGTCAGAGAGAAAGGTGCAGAAATAAAAAAGAATAGAAGATAAGTAAGATTTAACCTGCCCACTTTACGCATTTTCGGGCAAAACAGCAAGCCCTACTTAAAAGTAGGGCTTTGAATTCAGTATGTTACTTAGCGTTTTTTCGTTGAATACGGGTTATCGCCAGCTTCAGTAATCAAGCGGAAAACAATCCCCTCAAGGCCAAACATTTGGCGCATACCGTTACTTAGGTAACGAAGGTAACTTACATGCACAGCCTGCGGGCGGTTACACCAAATCTTGAAGGTTGGTGGGCGCACACCAGTTTGTGCCATAAACTTAAGCTTAACAGGCTTATGGTCTTTGGTAAGTGGTGGTGGGTGGCCGATCACAGCGTCCGACAAGAAGCGGTTAAGCTTACCTGCACCAATACGGATGTTCCATAGGCGGTAAAGCTCTTCGATTGGGCCCATTAGGGTTTCAACACCTTTACCGTTAAGCGCACTCATGGTTACAAGAGGTACTTTCTTCACTTGAGAAAATTCTTTCTCAAGCATGAAGTTCATCTCGTCTAGGATTTCATCTTTGTTCTTAACGCTATCCCACTTGTTAAGGGCGATGATAAGCGGCTTGCCCTCGCCTACTACGTGGGCAGCAATTGTTTTATCCTGAAATTCAAACGGGTGGTTTGCATCAAGCAGCAACACAACAACGTGCGCCTTTGCCACTGAGTGAATAGCGTCAGAGGCACTCATCTTCTCAACCACGTCGTCAATCTTCGCTTTACGGCGCAGACCTGCAGTATCGATAAGTTCGTAACCTAGGCCATCGTGTTCCCAGCGGGTACTGTTACTCTCACGTGTTAGGCCAGCCTCGTCGCCTGTCATCATGCGGCTTTCGCCCGTTAGGCGGTTAACCAAGGTTGACTTACCAGCATTCGGACGACCAACAATAGCGACACGCATCCAGTCTGGGCGGTATGGGGCTTCAATGTTTTCGTCTTCGTCTTCAATAATATCTTCAAAGTATGGTGCAGGTTCTTGCGGCTCAAGGTCAACGTTATGAGTTACCTTAGCAAAAGGCTTCAAAGCTTCGATTACATCAGAGAAACCAGCATTGTGCGCTGCTGAAACCAAAATAGGATCATCAAACCCAAGGCTGTAGAAGTTATACATGTTCTCGTTTGCAGCTTTGGTATCAGCTTTGTTAATCACCAAAATCACAGGCTTGTTCGCTTGCTTAATCAAACGGGCAAGGCCTTGGTCAGCTGCAGTAACACCAGCAGCACCATCAACCACAAACATCACGGCAACAGCTTCGGCCATGGCGGCTGATGAAATGTCGTTCATGCGTTGGGTCAAAACTTGTTTTTCGCCTTCTTCAAAACCAGCAGTATCAATCAGTTCAACTGATTCATCACCAATTTTAAGTTCCGCGTATTTACGGTCACGCGTAATCCCTGGTTGGTCATGCACCAATGCCGCCTTGTAACCTACGAGGCGGTTAAAAATTGATGACTTACCAACGTTAGGTCGGCCGATAACGGCAACCTTGTTGTTTGTGTTTGGGATTTCATTCATAGGATTAGTCATATGCTACCACTCGGCCAGTATCAGTTAAGAAGTAAAGTAGACCACCTGCAACAACTGGTGGCACTGAGGCACGTACTTTCATATCAACAAGGCCCAGCTTTGTGCCCTCTTCTGGTGATACTGAAATGGCGTGACCATCGCTTGCGATTGCCATAAGGCGGTCGCCAGCAAGTACAGGGCCATACCAGAATACGCGTTCGTCTTTGTCGGTCATTGAATTGCGGCCAAGGTCAAGCACCCACTTAATGCGGCCTGTTGCACGCTCAAGCCCAACCATGTGGTTGCTGTTGGTCACCATAAAGATGGCGTTACCAATTACCACAGGCACTGACTGCGCCGAGAAGTCACGCTTCCAAACACGGCGGCCTGTTTTAAGGTTAAGCACAGCCATTTGGCCACTTGCGTTTGCAACGTAAACGTTACCATCCGTAATCACTGGTGGCGCTACAATATCAGTTAGGTTTGCCAGAGGGTCGTAGTTTGCACGGCCTGCCAAAGTTTCTTGCCACAGGTAGCGGCCATCTACTGATGATAGGGCGTAAATTTCACCGCTTGAGTACGGTACAACCACAACACCTTCAGCCACAGCTGGTGACGCACCGCCTAAAATGGCAATGCTTTCTTCGATGCCGCTGTGCGTCCAAAGCAGTTCACCGCTGTCAGCGCTAAATACGTGTAAACGGTTATCGTGGCTTACAACAAACACACGGCCGTTTTTAACGGTAGGTGCAGCACGCACAGGTGCTTTTACGTTTTGGCGCCAAAGCTCGTCGCCGGCTACGCCATCAAGCGCAACAACAAAACCGTTTGAGGTTGTGGCAAACAAAATGCCTTTTTCGTTCGAGATACCGCCTGCAACGCCAGCGCCGCTACGCTCTTTTTTAGAGATTAGTTGGCGTTCCCAAAGTTTTTCACCACTCCAAGCATCAAGGGCAATCACTTTGTTTTTAGGGGTCATCAAGTAAACTTTACCGTCCGCCACGATTGGGGCGTTTGTAAGGCCCTGCTCGCGGTTCACAGATGACATTACGTTTTTAGACCAAGCTTTGGTCACACGCTCAGGCAAGAACATATGACGGCCAGCGTTGCTGGCGCTACCGCCTGCTTGTGGCCAAATGGCCTTTTCGTCTTCTGGTTTCGGGAATTTGATTTTAAAGTTTTCAAGGCGTGAGTCTGGCTTCAGTTCAACAAGTGACTGAATCACATTCTCGCGTTCGCCTTCTAGTGGGGCAGCATCTTTGCCGCCACAGGCTACAATGATTGATGCTGTTGCGCTAAGCAGTAGCGCCGACGCAATAACTGAAGCTACGCGCATTAGTTCGTTGCCCCTTCGGTTGTGTTAGCTGCAAGAACACCTAGGCCTTTAAGGTAAGTTAGGCGTTTTTCAGCACGGTCACGCATGGCTTCGGCCATACCGCCTTGGGCCAAAAGCTCTTGGTAAAAGTTTTGGGCTGTTGCGTAGTCTTCTTGGTTTTGTGCGTTAACGGCCAACAGCTCAAGCGCTGTAAGCATGTATGGGCTTTTTGATGAAACAAGCGCCTTTAGCTTTTCGTTTGAGGCTTCAATATCGCTGCTCATCAAAATTTGGGCTTCAAGCACGGCACCAAGGTCACGGATAAGCACTGAGGCATCACTCTCGCGGATTTGGGCGTAAGTTTCAGCCGCTTCAGCTGTTTTGCCTTCGTTCATTTGGGCTTGAGCAAGCTCGAACAGGGCCATAGCACGGTAGCCGCCGTTAGCGTCTTCAGCTAGGTCAGAAAAACCTTCTGATGATTTGGCTTGCTTAGCTTCGTAAAAAGCAATGGCTTGCTGCTGGATTGTTTGTTCTTTGTGTTGCTTGTAGTACTGAGTGGCACCAAAGCTTGCAAACAGAATAAATACCGCAAAGATGATAAAGTTACGGTTGTCTTTCCACCAGTCGTGCATCGCCTGTTCGCGGATGTCGTCGTCTAGGCCGTGAAGAAAGTTAATACGCATTTTTTAAGGCTCCGGTATTTATTGTATTTGTTTAAATTCTTTGAATATTACGTCCGAAAGTTTTACAGCATTTAGGCCGCTTTAGCTAGCCTTTTTCCCGCTAGAAGTCCTTCCGATTGTCCCTGGGATTGATGACAGCAAGTGCTTGGTGTAAGCATGCTTCGGCTTCAAGAATACATCCTTCGTGTTGCCTTGTTCTACAATCTCACCGCCTTGCATCACAAGTACACGTTCGCAAATTTCGCTTACCACGCGCAAATCGTGCGAGATGAAAACATAGCTCAGGTTATATTTCTTCTTCAAATCTTGGAACAACGCCAAAATCTGTTTTTGCACTGATACATCAAGCGCCGAAACAGGCTCGTCTGCAATAATAAGGTCAGGCTTCAGGCTAAGGGCACGGGCAATGCAAATACGCTGACGCTGACCACCTGAGAACTGGTGTGGGTAGCGGTCGTAACTATCTTCAGGGAGGCCGCAATCTTTCAGCAGCTGTTTTACAAACGTTTCACGCTCGGCTGCTGGCATAATGTTGTGGGCACGCAGGCCTTCGGCGACAGATTCACCGATGCGCATACGTGGGTTTAACGATGAGAACGGGTCTTGGAAGACCATCTGCATATGGCGGCGAGTTTCTTTAAGGCCTTTGCCTTTTTGGGTGGCAATGTTTTCGCCTTTAAAAATAGCTTCGCCCCCATCAGGTTGGTATAGGCCAATAATGCAGCGTGCAAGGGTTGATTTACCGCAGCCACTTTCACCTACAACGCCTAGGGTTTCGCCTTTATACATTTCAAACGAAACACCCTTTAGGGCTTCAAAAACTTCAGACTTACTGAATAGGCCGCCTTTGCGCACGTTAAATACTTTGCGCATATCGGTAACTTTCAGCAAGGCGTCCTTCTTGCCTTTAAACGGGGCATGGGGTTTAAACTTCGGCATCGCCGCAAGAAGCTTTTTGGTATAAGCATCCTTTGGCTTACTCATGACTGATTTTACAGTCCCCTCTTCCATCACGTTGCCGTGCTGCATAACAACTACACGATCACCCAAGGCTTCAACCACGCCAAAGTCGTGGGTAATGAATAGCACTGAAAGTTTGAACTTCTTCTGAAGTTCTTTCAGCAGTTTCAAAATTTCGCCCTGCACGGTCACGTCAAGCGCTGTGGTGGGTTCGTCTGCAATGAGTAGTTTGGTGTTCATGGCAAGAGCCATAGCAATCATCACACGTTGGCGCTGACCGCCCGACATTTGGTTAGGGTATGCATGGTAGCGGCGCTCAGGGTTATCGATGCGCACGGTTTTAAACAGTTCAATCACACGGGCTTTACGCTCAGCGGCGTTCATGTCGGTATGAATAGCCAAAACCTCGGCCACTTGCTCGCCCACTTTAAATACTGGGTTAAGGCTTGTCATAGGCTCTTGGAAGATCATGCTCATCTCGCGCCCACGCAGCTTACGGAATTCACTTTGTGAAAGGTTCATCAAGTCTTTGCCGTCAAACTCAATCTTCTTGGCTTGTTTGGTGGCTACATCAGGTAGTAGGCCCATAAGTGCAAGCGCTGAAACTGACTTACCACTACCAGACTCACCCACAAGGCATACAATTTCGCCCTGCTTAATTTTAAATGAAACGTCACGTACGGCGGTGGTTTTACCAAATGAAACTGTAAGGTTTTGAATATCGACAAGTGTGGTCATCAGGCTCTTCTTTTTACTTATTAACCAAGAACGCATTTTATACCATATTTTGGCCATAAAGTCGCTTGATAATAATAAGATTTTTAAGAACTTTTTGGTTTGTCAGAATGCTAAATGCCGCTACACTAATTTGACGACGCCTGACAATAAAAATTGCTAAGGGAGTCCTACGCCATGACCCAGCGTACACCTACTCTACTATCAACCAAGCTACGTATTTACCTAGCTGGCCCTGATGTTTTTACCCGTAACCCAGATGAACTTGCCGAGCAAAAGCGCCAAATTTGCGAGCGTTATGGCTTTGAAGGTATCTTCCCACTCGACAATGCGCCTGAGCTTTTAAACCAGCCGCACAAAACCCCATTCCACAAGGCGCTTAAAATCAGCCGTGCAAACGAGCAGCTGATGAACACCTGCGACCTTATGATTGCCAACATGACCCCATTCCGCGGCCCTAATGCCGACACTGGCACCGCTTACGAGATGGGCTTTATGCGTGCCCAAGGCAAAGCCGTGTTTGCATACGCCAATGTTTATACCGCAACCGATGGCCTTTCAGGCCGCCAACATATTGACCGTGTGCGCACCTACTACGGCGACGTTGTTGCCCGTGATGGAGGCGAAGGCTTTGAAGACCCTAAGCAAAAAATGCTGATTGAAGACTTTGGCATGGTTGATAACCTGATGCTTGATAGCGCCGTGTTCCACTCAGGTGGTGAAATTGTGGTAACGCCAGTTTCGGAAGATAACCGCTACACTGACCTACGTGGCTTTGAAGAATGTGTGAAACAAGCCGCAGCCGAACTCCTACCCAACACCCACACCATGGACGGCCTTGACCTTACGCAAGACGACTTCACATACACAACAGGCACTGATGCTAAAGAGGCACTCGCTTAGTCCAAAATAAAAAGGCTGCTAAATGCAGCCTTTTTAAATTCCCATAAACACAACTCATGATAGCATGGGTGAATAATAAGAAAGAGTAGCGAATGAAACTTAAGCCTATTATCACCCATGTTACAATTTTTACTTTAGGAAGCATATTGACTGCTAGTTACTTTGTAATGAGCGTTATCCCAAGCACTTCAAAATATATTTATTCCACTGAAGTTCATAATATTGAACTTCCTAAAAAAGACAGTCCAACCCCTTATGCCGAAATCCTTCAAAAAAGATACCTATCTTACTTATATGGTGCGTCCCCATATTATTTCTTCAAAAGACAGGAATCTAAAAACATTACTAAGACATTGGCGGAATTAGGTTATTGGCCAGCTGTTGACGATATATTCGGTTATCACCACTGGCGTGCTGATGACCCGCGCCTAAATGAGGCACAACATAAATACCACTTCGAGGAAGCACTGAACTGGGCAGAATACGCGGCAAAAGGTGGTTACCAAATCCCCATGCTGCTGATGATAACAAGGCTTAACCTTGCAAAACACCAAAATATTGCACAAGAACTACATGACGTCGAAGACTATGTTAAAGGTTCATCATTTAATGGCCCCGCCAGAATGTTAGCAAAGTATTTCGGCGAGCAAAATAAATCTGAAAAAGAGCAGTTTTACCAATCTCTAGAAAAACAAATTGCTAAAGAGAACAGACCAGAACCTGCTTGCACAACCATTACCCCATGGAAGGGTTGGTAAGGGTCTACTCGCCCTTAAAGCCAATACCGACGATAAAGATTTCGCGCGAGTCTTTGCGTGAAGCTGAGGGTTTAACGAAGGCAACTTTGTCGTAGCGCTTGCGCAGCATCTCAGAAAACGGTTTTTCTTCCCCGCCCATAAACAGCTTACAAACAAAGTGGCCACCTTGTTTTAGGTGTTGGTCGGCAAAGTCGGCCGCAAGTTCGGCCAGGTGCATAATGCGCAGGTGATCAAGGCTTGCGTTACCGCTGGTTTCAGGCGCCATATCTGACAGCACAACATCTACACGGTCGGGCGAAATTTTTTGCAGTTCTTCAAAGCATTCGTCAGTCGTAAAGTCGCCGCACAAAAATTCAACCCCAGGGATTTGATCAATCTCAATCTTATCAAGGGCAACAACGGTGCCTGTGTTTTCCATCAGGCGCACGGCCATTTGGCTCCAGCTGCCGGGGGCCGCACCAAGGTCAACGATAACGTCGCCCTTTTTGATGATGCCATATTTTTCATTAATTTCTTTAAGCTTATATACAGCCCGTGAACGGTACCCTTCTTGCTGTGCAGCAGTAGAGTATTGGTCACGGACTTGGCGCTCTAGGTAGCGACGTGATGAAATTGAAAGGTTCTTCTCAAACTTTGTACTATGTCTGAGTACTTTCTTTTTCTTTTTTAGAGGCATTTTATACGGCCTTGTTTAGTTCAATTTTGGCTGACTGTAAGCACAAACCTACACAAATACCGCTATGGAGTACATAGATTTTATCGGTATTGGTTACGTTCATGAGTGCCAAAATCTTCAGTGCGCACGGCAAAAGGAAGCCAACACCTTTGCTGTCAATGTAAGGGTGAGCCTCACGTGCAGCAAGGCGCATGGCGGCAATTTCTTGAGCTGCTTTTTCAACTTCGGCACGGTGCATTGTGCGGTCTTCAATGTCGTAAGTTGAGCCTACAATCTCTCGCACGTATCTAAATAGGTTCATCGGTGCGCCTGCAACAGCAAGGGTTGCCCCCTCTTCTAGTGTTGGCCAACCGTCCATCGCTTCGGCAAATTGGGCTGTCATTTCGTCAACGGCATCATCAAGATGCTCAACATCAATAATTTCGCCGATGGCTTCAAAGCGGTGCGACCATGGGGCCACGCCAATTTGCAGACTATCGCCAGCGACAACTGAAAAATCATCCGCATTTACGATGCCAAGCTCAGTGCTACCGCCACCACTATCGGCAAAGTAAAACGGCCCCTTAAACTGGCGTAGGTGCGGTAATACACCCATCAGTGAAGTTTGTAGCTCATCTAAGCCTGAAAGCATCTGAAATGGCATAGCTTCGGCCGCTAGACGTTCAAGAACCTCAGCCCCGTTTGCTGCTGAACGCAGAGATTCAGTGGCAGCTGCCACAATACTTTTGGCGCCAAGCTCTTTCGCAATACCCATAAATTGCTGGGTGCTTGTAATCAGAGTTTCAATAGTTTCAGGTGCAAGGGCTTGCAGTTCGGTAAGGTTGCGGCCAATGTCATGCTCAACCGAGCTATTATGCACGGTTGTGTAGTCACCATTTTCGGTCACTTCAATAGCAAGGGTACGGATGCTGGCCGTACCGCAATCAATGGCCTGATAAACGCCAGGCGCAAACTTTAAGTTAGACACGTGCCAATACCTTATCCGCTGCCTTAAGAGTAATATCCATATGTAGTTCTTCGTGGGCGGTTGAAGTAAACCATGCTTCAAACGCTGAAGGTGGCAGGTAAACGCCCTCTTCTAGCATGCCGTGGAAGAAACGAGAGAATTTATCAGTATTGGTGGCCTTAACTTCGTCAAAGTTTTGCGGAAGCTTATCAGCAAAGAACAAACCAAACATGCCGCCCACGTGGTGGCAGACCATCTCTTGGTTATGTTTTTTAGCAAGGCGGGTTAGTTCAGTTTCCAAAGTGGCTGAGATTTCAGTTACTTTTTTATAAACATCGTCATTCAGTTGCTCAAGTGTGGCGCAGCCAGCAGCCGTTGCCACTGGGTTACCTGAAAGTGTGCCCGCTTGGTAAACGGGGCCAAGGGGTGCAAGGTGATCCATAACCTCTTGGCGGCCACCGTAAACAGCAAGTGGCATACCGCCACCCACAACTTTACCAAAGCACGCAAGGTCAGGCTTAATGTTGTATAGCCCCATGGCTGAGTTTTTGTGCACACGTAGGCCTGTCATCACCTCATCAAAAATAAGCAGTGCGCCGTTGTTGGTGCAAAGTTCACGTAGACCTTCAAGGAAGCCATCGTTTGGCTTAATAAGGCCCATGTTACCGCAGATAGGCTCAGTGATAATGCAGGCAATGTCGTCAAACTTTTCAAATACGGCTTTAACGGCGTCAAGGTCGTTAAATGGAACAATAGTGGTTAGAGCTGCAAGTTCTTCAGGCACGCCCGCTGAACCTGGAATACCCGCCGTTGCGGCACCACTGCCTGCGGCGACGAGCAAGCTATCGCCGTGGCCGTGGTAGCAGCCATCAAATTTAATAATACGTTTTTTACCAGTGTAACCACGGGCCAAGCGGATGGCGCTCATGGTGGCCTCGGTCCCTGAGTTTACAAGGCGGATTTTCTCAACGCCCCAGTCTTTATGTTTGGTAATCAGAAGGTCCGCAAGGTAGGTTTCACGGTCGGTCGGTGCGCCAAATGATGTGCCCATTTCGGCAGTGTTTTTAATGGCTTCAATCACGCGTGGGTTAGCGTGGCCCAAAATCATTGGCCCCCATGAGCCTACAAAGTCAACGTATTGGTGTTCGTCCATATCTTGGAAGATAGCCCCTTCAGCGGCAGCCACAAACACAGGTGTGCCACCCACGCCTTTAAATGCACGCACTGGTGAGTTTACACCACCAGGAATAAGCGTTTGCGCACGACGGAATAGCTTTTCCGATACAGGGATACGCATATTATATTCAGGCATTTCAGGAAGGACGTTTGAGGTCATGGGCATAACTTTCTTTTAAAATACGTTAAGACGTGCTCATATATACCAGAGCCTACGCATAAAAAAAAGAGCTAAAGAACGCACAAAATGGCCGTTTACACAAAATTAACCCTCGACGACCTTACCCCCATTTTGGAGCGGTACGATATTGGTGAGCCTTTAAGCCTAACCCCTATCGCCGAAGGGACAGCCAACACAAACTACATGTTTGCCACCACCACTGGCCGCTATGTGTGCACCCTTTTTGAACGCCCTGAAGAAGCAGCGCAGATGAGCTGGCTTCCCCAGTTTTTAGAATACCTAAATAACAAGGGCCAAAACGTTATTACCTACCTGCCCGACACCACCGGCAGCTTTGTGCAATACATTGGCAAAAAAGTATGTGTGATTAGCTATTACCTACGTGGTGAGCATGGCAAACAAACAGCTAAACATGCTGAAAAAGCTGGTGCTACCCTAGCAAATCTTCATATTGCAAGCGAAGGCTATGCCGCCCCTGTAGCCCAAGCATGGGCGGCGGAAGCCCATCAGGCTTTTGCTAAGAAACTCACCTGTACCGAACACCCCATGTATAAAAAACTATACGCCGAGCCTGCTTGGCAAGTGAGCAACCAAGAATCACGCCTTAACTTACCGCAGGGCGTGACCCATGCAGACTTCTTCCCCGATAATGTATTGTTTGAAGGGGGCTATGTAAGCGGCGTGATTGACTTTAACCTTGCGGGCCTAGATGCTTTTGCGTACGACCTTGCTATGGCGCTAACCGCTTGGGGCTTTGATAAGGACGGCAATCACCTACCCGCCGTATTTAAAGGCTTTTACAAAGGCTATACAAATGTTAGACCTTTAACCGCAAAAGAAGCTGCCGCTATGCCTGAGCTTTGCCGCCGAGCCTGCTGCGCTATCATGACCATGCGCCTGCAATGCCTTGAGCAAGATGCTGACGGCGAACATAACGAAGACCACCATGAAGGGCCGCGCCCACCTGAGGCCTACGGCAAGCGCCTTGAGTTTTTTCAAGATGACAAAAACATTAAAGAACTGAATTTCTAATGACTGCAAAACCAAGCCCAAACGTAATCATTTATACTGATGGTGCCTGTTCAGGTAACCCAGGCCCCGGTGGCTGGGGTGCCGTACTGGTTTGGAATGGCGTTGAGAAAGAAATTTTTGGCGGTACTGAAGATACCACCAATAACCGTATGGAGCTTCAAGCTGTTATTGAGGCCCTCGCCCTGCTTAAAAAGCACTGCGTGGTTGACCTTTACACAGACTCTAAGTACGTGCTGCAAGGCGCAACTGAATGGATGGATAACTGGAAAGCCCGTGGCTGGAAAACAGCGGCCAAAAAGCCCGTTGAAAACCAAGACCTTTGGCAAGAACTTGACCATCAACTGACACGCCATACCGTAGAGTTCACATGGGTTAAAGGCCACTCGGGCGACCCTATGAACGAACGTGCCGACAAGCTAGCTATCAGAGGGCGCCATAAGTATGAGAAGCTTGCTAAGAAAGCTTAAGACTTAACGCCTATAATCTGATTGGGGTACCTATGCAAGACGCTGATAAATTTATGACTGGTCTGCAAAACACTTTGCTTGTGGCCTCACCTGCCCTGAACGATACCCCATGGGAAAATACCGTTATTTACATTTGTAGCCACACAGAAGAAGGCACAATGGGTGTAGTCATTAACCGCCCATTAGAAGACATTACCTTTACCGAGATTACCTCAGAGCTTGAAATCCCACGCAGTAGCTCAGCGGGTGACCCTGTGATTTTCTCAGGCGGGCCGGTTGAGATTAACCGAGGCTTTGTACTGCATAACGATGGCTACCAACACGAAAGCACAATGCGTATTGCGCCGAATATTAATCTTTCAGCAACGTCAGACATTGTAACGGCCATTGCCCGTGGCACCGCCCCAGAAGACCTAAACTTTTGCTTAGGATACTCAGGCTGGGACAGCGGCCAACTTGAACAAGAACTGGTTGAAAACAGCTGGTTTACCCTTAGCGCCGATACTGACATTCTGTATAAAACCCCACCCGAACAGCGCCACGATGCCTGTATGAAAAAGCTTGGGCTTGATCCGTCACGCATCTCAGTGCCGCACGGCAGTGCCTAAACACATCGCCTTTCACATTCACAACACCCCTACCCTGTGGATAACTTTGTTGATAAAACAACAAGTGCTTGCTTTGTAATAAGTTAGCTTTTTCATCACCATACAAATTGGCACTGTATTTGCCCTTTTGGCGTTCAATTAAATATGTTTATTTTCAACAGTTTAATACAGAACGTATACGGGTTAGTTATCATGCAGGTGCATTACTACCCTTTGGTGTGCAAATAAAAACTTATAGGCAGAGGGTGTGCATAATTGGTATACAATTAGTACAGTTTATAAAAGGCATACCCGTATGAAATACTTTGAAAAATTAAAAGCATCGCAACTAATTGTATTATCAGTGTTCCTAATTGCGGCCATTGCAGCTGCCATTATTTTGAACCTGCCCTACCAAGTAAGCCTTACCACCGAAACAGCGAAAATGAACATCAAGGCCGAAACTAGAGTTAACCTACCCTGCAGCGAAGTTCAGCTTAAAGCGGGTAGCACAACAACGGTTGAAGCTGACGTTACAGGTAAAGGCTATGCCGTCGTAAGCCTACTTGATGAAGATAACCAGCTTAAACTGCACATTATCGGCCTCCTACGCGGCCTTGACTGCACCATGGATGTAACCCTTAAGCGTGGTGAAAGCATTCAGCTGCCTGCAACCATGACCTTTATTGCACGTGATGGTGTGTACCCCGTGCCTGCACCAGCTGGGGCCTTTAGAACGTTTAAATACTAATTATATGGCCACACTTTAGGGGGCATATTTAAGCTAAGGGCATAAATCTCAATAAAAATTGCGATTTAACCCCACCCAGCTATTGACAAAGCAGCCGAAGCTAGCTACAAATACACCTCAATCGCCTATTGAGGCGGATTTTGATATAGATTTACACAGGTTTCGCACCAACTGTTTATTACCAACTGTTGATGCATAATTTTGAAAAGATTAAGGAATACTCAAATGTCACGAGTTTGCGAAATTACCGGCAAAAAGCCTAGCGTTGCGAACAACGTATCACACGCTATGAACAAAACTAAGCGTCGTCAGTTGCCTAACCTGCAGGAAAAAACTTTCCACAGCATTACCCTAGGCCGCAACGTTACTCTACGTGTTAGCACAAACGCTATCCGTACAATTGCTAAATACGGCAACATTGACTTGTTCATGCAAGGCTACAAAGGCTACAAAACATTTTCAGAAGGCGCTCTAAAGCTTCGTAAAGCTATTAAAGCGAAAGAAGCTGAAGCTAAGTAAGTTTCATTCTGAATAAGTTTTTAGTTCTTACGAGCTGATCTCTTACTGAAGCCCCTTCGGGGGCTTCTTTTTTTATGATGAATATGAAGATGCGCATATTAAGGATAGAAATTAGTAAGGAAGTTGCTGGTAACCCTGAGGCAGCTTTTCAAAGCCGAGGTACAGCATAAGCATTGTCTTAACGACGTAGATACCCAAACCCAATGCCGTAGCGATTACGGCGCTTTTAAGGTCAACCCCGCCCTTACGGCGTAGCGACTGGTGCCAAGTTTCTTCGGGCAGCATCTGGCCACGGCTAAACCAACTTTTGCGGACGAGAGTATTCAGGTGCTGGAAGTACACGTAGTTTGCAAAAAGGCCCATCCCTAAAATTGAAACCACAATTGGGGCAAAAAAGTCGATGGTTTGAACAGCGATGGTATTACCATCAGCGCCCAAAATGTACTCACCAGCGTGGTCAACTAGCATAAAGGCAAAGAAAGCCACCCACCCCCACTTAAACATACGGTGATAGAAGAACCACATGAAGCTCCAGAAGGCTGCGCCCCAGTTCATGGTAATCATGTGGCCTGCTTCAATATCAGTGAACACACGCTCGAAATAGGCGCGTTTCTTTTGAGGCACAAGCTCAAGCATCGCCTTATGGCGAATCTCTTGCGTAATGGGCTTAATGCCGTGTGGCATGTTGTGCGTTTCGTTCATATCATTCATGGGTATAGTTTAAACAAAAAACCGCCGTATTCCTACGGCGGTTTTTATTATTGGGCGTGCCCCCTTAAATCATGCCAAGGGCATGCGGCATCCCGAGCACAAAGTGCGAGGTTGCCGATGGGAGCTGGGAGGTAATCCCAGCACGCTAGGTCTAGCTTTGCTAGCCTAGCGTGTTTAAAGATTACATGTGTTTGATGATAGCCTCACCAAACTCAGAACATTTAACTTCTTTAGCGCCGTCCATCATGCGGGCAAAGTCGTAAGTTACAGTCTTCGCTGTAATTGCGGCTTCAACACCACCAATAACCATGTCGGCAGCTTCAGTCCAGCCCATGTGGCGTAGCATCATCTCGCCCGATAGGATAAGTGAGCTTGGGTTCACTTTGTCCATACCAGCGTACTTAGGTGCTGTACCGTGTGTCGCTTCAAAGATAGCGTGGCCAGTGTTGTAGTTAATGTTTGCACCAGGCGCAATACCGATACCGCCTACACATGCCGCCAAAGCGTCAGAGATGTAGTCACCGTTTAGGTTCATGGTTGCGATAACGCTGTATTCAGCTGGGCGTGTTAGGATTTGCTGCAAGAATGCATCGGCGATAACGTCTTTCACCATTACCTTGCCTGGTTGCTCTTCCCAGTTTACGTCTTCAGCGACTACAGCTTTATCAGCGTACTCTTTACGTACTAGGTCGTAACCCCATTGCTTGAAGGCACCTTCGGTGAACTTCATGATGTTCCCTTTGTGAACAAGTGTCAGGCTAGGAAGCTTGTTTTCAATGGCGTAGTCCATTGCGGCACGTACCAAACGCTCGGTACCTTCTTTAGATACTGGCTTAATACCAATGCCTGAAGTTTCAGGGAAGCGAATCTTCTTCACGCCCATTTCTTCTTGCATGAACTTAACCATTTTCTTAGCGCCTTCTGAGCCAGCTTCCCACTCAACACCAGCGTAAATGTCTTCGCTGTTTTCACGGAATACAACCATGTTTGTGTCTTCAGGGCGTTTCACTGGGCTTGGCACACCTTTAAAGTACTGCACTGGGCGCAGACATGTGTAAAGGTCAAGCTCTTGACGTAGGGCTACGTTCAGGCTACGGAAACCGCCTCCTACTGGTGTTGTTAGAGGGCCTTTAATACCAAGTAGGTATTCGTTAAAGGCTTCTAGGGTTTCTTCAGGTAGCCAAACTTCACGGCCGTAAACTTCGTTTGCTTTTTCGCCAGCGAATACTTCCATCCATGAAATTTCACGCTTGCCGCCGTAGGCTTTCTCTACAGCTGTATCAAGTACGTTTTGTGTGGCTTTCCAGATATCTGGGCCAATGCCGTCACCTTCGATGTAGGCAACAATTGGATTATCAGGAATGTTTAGTTTGCCATTTGAAACAACAACTTTTTCGCCTTTAGTAGGCACTTTAATTTTTTCAAAAGCCATAATGTGCTCCGTTTCTTTATATTATTTAAATTTAGGATGGTTCGGATGAGATTTTTACTTCATTGGGCAAAGTTTAGGTACGAAGTGTAGATAATCTACATGAGTAACTCAACTAAGCGATGAAGTGAAAAGGTCGCCGAACCAGTTAAATTTTATTCACCTTGTGATTGGCTGAAGCATACTTCGCCATCAAAGGTGTATAGGTTTTCAGTTTTAATCCAGTCAAAGCCCTTCATCTCGATGTTCTCAAGAATATGGCGGATGTCACTGTTCTTCATTTCGCCTTGGCTCATAAAGCGGCAGCGCCATTGGTCAGAAACTGCAGTTACATCGCGGTCTGAAGGGTAAACGTGCATACCACGGCTTGAGATGCTTTTTAGCACCAAGCCACTTACAGCACTTGCTTCAACAGCCTTGCCAAGTTCTTTGATGTTTTGGCCGTCCCAATCCAAGAACACATCAACACCTACCAACTGCTTAGTACGTACTGATTTTGTTGTTTCTTGTGGGCTTGGCAGTTTTACTGATTTTGCACCAGCGTTCACAGCTTCAGGCAAAGTGCTTGGCTTACCGCCAAGGTTTGCAATTACAGCGTCAGCAAATTCGCTTGTTGAAACGGCATTGGTGCCCTTCTTCGCGATATCGGCTGTGTGTACACCGTCTTCAATGGTTTTAAGCCATGCGTTTTCAATCTTCTCGGCAACGTCGCCTTGGCCAATGTGGCGCAGCATCAAGATACCTGCGTTTAGAAGGCCTGATGGGTTGGCGATTGATTTACCAGCAATGTCAGGGGCTGAGCCGTGCACAGCTTCAAACATTGAGGCCTTTTGGCCGATGTTTGATGAACCCGCAAGACCCACTGAACCTGCAATTTGAGAGACGATGTCAGAAACAATATCGCCGTAAAGGTTTAGGGTTACCACAACGTCAAAGCGCTCTGGGGTATCGGCAATGCGCGCCATACCAATATCAACAATCAGGCTTTCTGCTTCAATCTCTGGGTATTCAGCTGCAATCAGCTTAAATACTTTGTGGAACAGACCATCTGAGATTTTCATGATGTTGTCCTTCACAAGAACAGTCACCTTTTTACGGCCGTAAGCACGGGCGTATTCAAAGGCGTAACGCACAATCATCTCGCTACCTGTACGGCTTAGCAGCTTAACTGAGTGGCAAGTGTCACGTGTTTGACGGTACTCAATACCTGCGTATAGATCTTCTTCGTTTTCACGAACCACAACCATGTCGAACTTATCGTGCTTTGAGTCCACGTAAGGTGTCATGGTGCGTACCGGGCGAATGTTCGCAAACAGGCTAAGTGATTTACGCAGTGTTACGTTAACACTTTTGTAGCCGCCACCTTGTGGGGTGGTTAGTGGTGCTTTAAACAAAAGCTTAGTACGGTTAATTGATTCCCAAGCTTCGTCGGTAACACCTGTCATGATGCCAGCTTTGTAGGCTTCTTCACCTAGGGTTACGAATTCAGGTTTAATGTCGGCGCCAGCGGCTTCCATAATGCGAAGGCTTGCGTCCATAATTTCTGGGCCGATGCCATCACCACGTGCAACTGTAATTGCTGTTGTCATTTTTATTATTCTCCGTTTGAGGTGGTTGAAGTAGTTGAATTTGTTGGGGCCATTGCCGGTGCCGGGATTTCATGCGGCGCTGGGTAGGTGTATAGGTTTAGTTCTGGGTCTTCGTTAATAATTTCCATGCGGTGTAGGTTTAGCGCAGGCTGACGACGGTATGTGTACTTTACGCTCAGCTTACCTGAAGTGTAGTTACGGTCGTGCATATCAAAGAACATATCCACCAGTGGCATAGCGTCTTCTTGCGGGAAGTAACGCTGCGTAATAAAGGCAATAAAGCGGCTTGCATCACGTTTGGTATCGGTTAGGTTCACGTTGTCGCGCCATTCTTTCCAAACCAGTTTAATCTTTTGCACCTTCGGTGCGCCGCTGCTTGCAAATTCTTTAGCAGGTTCAACAAACAAAATAACGCTGGCAAAGTTATCAGCTACGCAGGCAAAGTCGTTGCCTTTAGATGGGTACATTGGGTCTGGCAGTTGTAGCCAGTTACAATCAAGGTGTTTGGTAACGGCTGCGGCCTCTTGGCGAATGTCAGCAGGTTGGGCCCCTTCTGGCGCTGACGGTGTTGAAGCACAACCGGCAACAAATGCAGTTGCCACTAAGCTGGCTGAAAGAAATAAATTACGCACTAGCAGTTTCCTTTTTAGCTTCCTTCGCTTTATTGAAGGGCATTTCGTCAAAGGCTTGGTCAGCTTTAGCGGCCAGAATAAAGTCGGCCCCTGCTAGGCCGTCAATGGCGTGGGTCCAAATTTCAAGTTCAACAAGGCCCCATGTAAAATGAATGTTTGGGTGGTGGCCCACGTCTTCAGCAATCTCAGCCAATGCATTTACATATTTAAGAGCACGCTTAAAGTTACGAAACTTGTAGCTTTTAAAAAGGCGCTTGCCTTCGGTTGTAACTTCCCAGCCGTTGCCCAGCTGTGCGAGGTACTCTGATGTTTCTTCTGGAGTAAGTGGCGGCATGCCCGCTTTACATGGAATGCACTCTTGGTTTGCAAGTGACATGAATAGACCTTTCATTCATCAATAAAAGTTAACTTTGCGCGCCTTATTTTATTGCTTATTTTGGCTTGAGTAAACGCAAAGAGCACTCTTTTTTACCACAGTTTGAGACCCACGCCAAATATTGTCAGTTGTTTTGTCAGCAATATCTAATATGTACCTTCATAATTAATCGTGAACAAATTTCACAAGGGGAATAATAATGCGTACATCGCACTCTAATATTGGGGGAAAATATGGGCAAACAAGCAAGCCAAGCTAAGGGTGTTTGGGTTGTGGGTTTTGGGGTTAAATCACCAAAACGTCATAATAAAAACAATTCCGAGTACATGGATGACTTTGCGTTCGTTTTAGATAAAACGGGCCATAGCTCTTTTGTGCCTTGGAGCGAACTTGAATTAGACACTAAGAATATTGTTTCAGACGCCTACCTACTCGAGGCATTGTCTGAGCTGCACGATAATGCCAGCACTTCTTTTGGGCTGTACCACCTACAGCCGGCCTCAACGCCAGAGATTGCTGACTTTCTCGTGCAGGCACACATTATCCCACTTCTACGGGATCTTGAAATTATCGAACATGGTGTAATGCAAGCTATGCAGCGCCACGACTTTAGCGAGTCGCGCGGTGATGTTGCTATCAGCATGTTCTTTAAGCAGAGGTTTGATGCTATCAAGAAAATTGAACAACGCATCAGACAAGAGCAGAGCTCAAGTCGTAAGCCTAAGGCGGCTAACGGGAGCCACGCTCAACAAGGTTTGGCTCTATTACCAAGCTAAGTTATCACGTGTGTGGCGGGCATCTAAGGGTCGTCACCCCTTAGGCCTAAGCCAAACAAAGTCCCCATCTGTTAGCAGGTGGGGGTTTTGTTTTTCAGCCTCATGTAGCAGGCCTTTAGCCACGGTACGTTTATCATCATAGTGGCAGCACACAGCACCAATAAACAAACCACCGCCAGGTAAAGCCGCCTTTTTCTTGGCATCGTAATAGGTTGAAGCTAAAGCATATGCCCCTGCTGAAAAGCCTGTAAATACTTTGATGTTTGATTGCAGCAGCTCAACCGCCACACCCTGCATAGGTTCAATCACCTTTTGCAGCATAATGCCGCCGGGGCAATAAAGAAGGTCAGCCGCTTTGGAATATTCAAGTAATTGCGTGGCATCTTCAGCCGTTAGAATGCTGACAGTTTTATTTGGCCAATATTCCTGACAGCGCTCGCCTAGTTTGCGAGCAATGTTTGCCCACTGTTTAGGGCTATTTGCCCACGGCACTAAAACAACCGTCAGAGTATCAGACGCAAAAAAGGCCCCACCCCCTGTAAGCATTTCTTGGAAGTATGTTTCCCAAGCTTGCTTGGCTTCTTTAGAGGTTAACCCTCTAAACCCGCCGTGGAGTAAGGCCTTTTGAGACATTAGTTTACAAGTGCACGCGCTGCTTTAATCGCATCGTCTAGCTTAGCAGTGTCTTTACCGCCAGCCATTGCCATGTCAGGGCGGCCACCGCCCTTACCGCCAACAACTTCAGCTGCTGCGTTTACAAGTTTGCCTGCGTTAAAGCGGCTTGTTAGGTCTTTGGTAACGCCAGCGCAAAGGGTTGCTTTACCATCAGCATCCGAGGCAATCACAATCACGCCACTACCAATTTTGTTTTTAAGGTCGTCAACCAATTCACGCAGAATGCCTGTTGCAACGCCCGGAACAGACGCACCGATAAAACGGAAGTCGCCCACAGTTTCGGCCTTTTGCATAAGGTTATCAGCATGGCTACCACCACTTGCAACACCGCCCTTTTGCGCTTCTTTAAGGTCTTTTTTCAAAGTCTTAATTTCGTTTTGTAGCGCATCCAAACGTGTAGATAGATCATCTGGCGATGTTTTTAGGGTTTGCGCCGCAGTTACCAATTGTTTTTCACGGTTACGTAGGTATTCAAAAGCACCATGACCCGTTACGCCTTCAACACGGCGTACACCTGCTGAAATTGAGCTTTCAGCCGTTACTTTAAACAAACCAATATCACCCGTACGGCTTACGTGCGTACCGCCGCAAAGCTCAACTGAGTATGAAGGGTTGTCAGTCACCTCGCCCATGGTCAATACGCGCACTTCGTCACCGTATTTTTCACCAAACAGGGCAAGTGCGCCTGCTTCGATAGCTTCTTCGTGGCCCATAAGGCGTGTTGTTACTTCGGTATTACGAAGAATAAGCTCGTTTACGATGTTCTCGCACTTTTCAATTTCTTCAGCTGTTAGGGCTTTGTTGTGTGAAAAGTCAAAACGTAGTTTTTCTGGGGTTACCAATGACCCTTTTTGGAAAACATGGTCGCCCAATACTTCACGCACTGCAGCGTGGAACAAGTGCACGGCTGAGTGGTTACGCACTGTTGCTAGGCGCAAGGCTTCGTCAACAATCATCTCAGCTTCTTCGTTGGTGTTCAGTTCACCTTCGGTCACTTCAACAAAGTGCTGGATGATGTGACCATCAAATAGCTTTTGCGTATCCAAAACTTTTGCAACGCCTGACTTTGTTTTAACAGTTCCTTGGTCACCCACTTGGCCACCAGACTCACCGTAGAATGGTGTTTGGTTCACAACAACTGTTGCCTTATCACCCTTCTTGATGGTTTTAACTTCTTTATCGCCCATCACAAGTGCTTGTAGCTGTGCGTTTTGCTTGGTTACTTTGTAGCCCAAGAACTCGTTCGCCTCAACACGGTCACGGATGGTAAACCATACAGGCGAAAGTTTATCTTGGCCTGTACCAAGGCCAGCTTTACGTGCACGGTCACGCTGTTCTTGCATGGCTTTTTCAAAGCCTTCCGTATCAACGCCAATTTCACGCTGACGCAAAGCGTCTTGCGTTAGATCAAGCGGGAAGCCATATGTGTCGTAAAGTTTAAAGGCAACGTCGCCAGACAGAACATCACCAGCGTTAAAATCCTTCGTCTCTTCATCAAGTAGTTTTAGACCTTGAGAAAGCGTGCGGTTAAAGCGGCCCTCTTCAAGTTCGATAGTATCTTCAACCATTTTTTGAGCACGTGTAAGCTCTGGGTAAGCATCACCCATTACTTGAATTAGTGTTTTTACTAGTTTGTAAATAAACGGCTTTTCCATACCTAGCAAGTTACCGTGGCGCATGGCACGGCGCATAATACGGCGCAGCACGTAACCACGGCCTTCGTTTGATGGCATCACACCATCAACCAACATAAAGCACATTGAACGCAGGTGGTCAGCAAGCACACGAAGTGATACGTCGTGTGTTTCATTCTCACCGTATGTGTGCCCTGTTAGACGAGCAGCTTCTTGGATGATTGTTTGAAAAATATCAATATCGTAGTTTGAGTGCACACCTTGGGCAACAGCAGTCAAACGCTCAAGGCCTGAACCTGTATCAACACCTGTTTGGCCAAGTTTGCCAACAATCTCGCCATCTTTAAGCAAGTCTTGCATGAATACGATATTCCAGATTTCAACAAAACGGTCACCATCTTCTTCGGGAGAGCCTGGTACACCACCCCAAATATGATCGCCGTGATCATAAAAAATCTCAGTACATGGGCCACATGGACCATCCGCACCCATTGACCAGAAGTTATCATCTGTATCAATCTTAATAATGCGGTCTTCAGGGAGGCCAATGGTTTTATGCCAAATATCGTAAGCTTCATCGTCTGTGTGGTACACAGTTACAAGCAAGCGCTCGGCCGGAATTTCAAGAACCTCAGTCAGGAAGTTCCAAGCAAATGGGATAGCTTCTTTTTTAAAGTAATCACCGAATGAGAAGTTCCCCAACATTTCAAAAAATGTGTGGTGGCGGGCTGTGTGGCCTACGTTTTCAAGGTCATTATGCTTACCGCCTGCACGCACGCAACGCTGCGAGCTTGTGGCACGTGTGTAGTCACGGGTTTCGTTACCAAGGAAGGTATCTTTAAACTGCACCATACCCGCCGCGACGAACAACAAAGTTGGGTCGTTATTAGGAATAAGCGATGACGACGGCACAACAGTGTGACCGTGGTCTTTAAAGTAGTTCAAGAAAGCTTCGCGGATTTGGTTCCCTGTAAGCATGGTATAAGCACCTTTTGGCATTGAAATTAAAATGAATAGGTATTGTACCTTTTAACTTTAAAAAATCAACGCCTCTGCACCTATCAAAAGTGCACAAAAGGTTATTTTTTCAGCTTTTTACGAATATCTTTTTCAATATCCTTGGGTGTGCGGTCATGGGGTGAGAATAAGTAGACCATGCGCTCAATCAGTGCTTGGCCTAATTGTGATGGGTCTTCAATGGTTACAGCGTGGCGGTAATAGCGGCGCACATCGTGGCCAATGCCAATGGCCAGCAGCTCAACCTGCTTTTTCTTTTCGATGTTATGAATCACATCGCGCAGGTGCGTATCAAGGTAGTTTGACTCGTTGTGTTTATCGGTGGCGTAATCAACAGGCGCACCGTCTGAGATTACAAGCAGAATCTTGCGCTTTTCTGAGCGTTTAAGCAGTCGGTTATACGCCCAAACAAGCCCTTCACCATCGATATTCTCTTTCAGCAAATCATCCGCCAGCATAACCGAAAATGCCGGCTTTGCTGAGCGGTACGAGGCATCAGCCTCTTTGTAAATCACATGCAGTAGGTCGTTCAAACGGCCTGGGTTATCGGGGCTGCCAGCTGAAATCCAATCAAGGCGAGACTGCCCGCCTTTCCAAGTTTGTGTGGTAAAGCCGAGCACCTCAACCTTAACGCCGCAACGCTCAAGCGTACGGGCAAGTACATCAGCCGAAGTTGCGGCCATCTCAATGGGGCGGCCACGCATTGAGCCTGAGTTATCAACCAGAAGTGTTACCACAGTATCACGCTCTTGTTGTGGTTTGGGTACGCGGTACGGTCGTGGCTCTGAACTGGTCACAATTTGGGTGATTTTTTTAGGGTCAAGCAGCCCTTCTTCTTGGTCGAAACGCCAACCCATACGGGCTTGGGCTAGCAAAAAACGCTGTAGCTTAACAGCCAACTGTGCCACTAACCCTCGGTTGCCTGAGGTTACATTTTTAAACCGTTCTTTTAAGCGCATAAGCTCTGAGTGCGTCACAAGTTTTTCTGCCTTGGTGGTGGCATCAAACTTACGGGTGTAGGGCTCGTAGCCTGTGGCGTCTTCGTCGCCGTAACCGGGGTGTGTTTTTTGATCCCCCTCGCCTTGGTCTGACTGGTCAGCCTGAGTTTCGTTTTGTTCGTTCGCATCTTCTTCAGCGTCACCCGTTTCGCCTTGTTGGGCGGTAGACTCTCGGTCTTCTTGTTGGCTATCGCTGGCACCGTCAGCGCTTTGCTGCTCTTGCTCTTGTTCCTGCTCTTCTTGCTTGCTGTCACCCGCTTGTGACGGTGGCTGCTGGTTTTCTTGCTCACTGAGGCCCAGAATACTTAATAGCTCGCTGTAGGCGCGCACTTGCTCTTTTTCATTCCCTAAGTGGTTGGGCGCATGTTTTAGCCAGTCTTTTACTTCAGGCGTTAGGCGGTGTTTGTTTACTTTTAAAATGCGTTCCTCAACGCTTGTAAGCCTACGGCCTTGTTGTTCGGCCAGCTTTAGCGAAAGCACATACCCCATTGGCACATCGCTGCCTTTATTGGCATTACGCTGCGCTTCAAAGGTATTGATTAAATCAAGATGGGCTTTGGTGCCTGCATAGTCGCTTGTACCACGGTGTTGCACACGGGCTTTTTCAAGAGGTTCAATCACATCGTGGTACGTACCCGCATCTAAGCTCAGCGACATTTGCAATTTATCAGGCCAACCATAGCGGAACATAAAGGCTTTTTGGTCAGCAATACCTGTAAGTAGTGCCATATCACGAGGCGTAAGGTGCGCAGGCAACGCTGGTAACGTTAGGGTTTTTACGCCTTCATTCGGGTCACGGCTGCCTTCTTCGTGCTGGAAGGTGACGCGCAAGTTTTCATCCCCCGAGAGGGCTCGGGTGGTGTGGGTTAAAGCCTCAAGAAACTGAGTTTTAAGATCATCCTTATTGCTCATGCGTCAACCTTCTAAAGGTTCCACTACTCAATTACAGAGTAATGCCTTCGGTTGTACCGAATACGCGCTGAAAATACTCAATAAGGGTTTGCTCGTCCTCAACGTCGGCACGGTTCATAAAGGTTAGCTTGTAGGCTTCGAAAATATCGCCAAAGATTTGCGCATTTTCGGCCCACATTAGTACCGTCCGTGGCGACATTACCGTTGCAATATCACCCGCCATAAAACCAGTACGGGTTAGGTTAGCAAGGCGCACCATTTTAAGCACAAGGTCGCGGCGGTTATGGAACTCAGCTGCTTTTGACATGACGATATCCGCCTCTTTTTCCTCTTCAAGGTAGTTGAGGCGCACAACCATATTCCAGCGGTCCATCTGCGCTTGGTTGAGCTGGTTCGTCCCGTGGTACATACCCGTCGCATCACCTAGGCCAACAGTGTTGGCTGTGCCAAACAAACGGAAGTGTTTGTGCGGGTTTACAATGCGGTTTTGCTCAGGCAGTGCAAGCACACCGTCTTTTTCAAGCAAGCGCTGGATCGCAAACATCACCTCAGGGCGGCCAGCGTCATACTCATCAAGCACAAGGGCCATTGGACGCTGAAGTGCCCATGGCAGAATACCTTCACGGAAGGTGGTAATTTGCTTACCGTCTTTAATGACAATGGCGTCGCGCCCAACAAGATCAAGACGAGAAATATGGCCATCTAAGTTTAAGCGAAAGCACGGCCAGTTTAGGCGGGCAGCAATTTGTTCAATGTGGGTTGATTTACCCGTCCCGTGGTAGCCCTGTACCAAAACACGCAGGTTGTTTTCAAAACCGGCAAGCAGAACCTCAGTGGTTTGCTTATCAAATTGGTAGGTAGGGTCAACTTCGGGCACAAAGTCTGAAGGCTCTTCAAAGCCTGTAACAGTTTGTGTTGATTCAAAGCCAAAAACCTCAGAAACCTTAAACTTTTTAAGCTGTGGGGCTACATCTGTTTTGGGGTCAGTTGTGGTATTGGTCATGGGTAAATCTCTACTGTTTTCTTTTAGGGTAGCAAATATTAAATGCACATGGAAGTTATCATGCGCAGCCCTATGCACTTACATAGAGGTATTCACCCCAGAAACCTTGTAAATACAAGGCTATTTTACTTCTTGGCATAGACACTATGTTATGTTAGAAAGCACAAGTTTTCGTATATCTTCATGTTCTTTTTTATCTCAGATATTTTCTGCAAGATAATGTTCTAAAGTACACTCTTCTTGTATTTACCTCCTCCTAGGAGACGTCTAATGACTATAACTACTACTCAGACCGTCCCCGTGATTCAACGTGCGCGCTCTGCAGAAACAACCCCAGACCAACTGGCAACCCTGCTGCATAACCCCAACCCTGTTGTGGCTATCAGCATTGCTCAGCGTCCGGACCTGGATACGCAGCTTGCTGAAACGCTTGCCTGTGACACCCGTGCCGCTGTGCGGCTGCGTGTGGCAAAGAATACCGCGGCCCCTGTACATGTTCTTGAAAAGCTTCAAGAAGATGTTTCGGCCCAGGTACGCAGTGCAGCTACCGATACGCTGGTGATGAAAACCATGCGGAGGGAAAGCTAGTTGATTGCGATGGCTACATATCCGCCCCTACTGACTGACGGTACGTACATTCGCCACACGAGTGGCGCTATCATGGAAGTGCAGATGGCACTGAATAACATCTTCGGGTGTGATTTAGGTCTTGAAGACATGCGAGCTATTCTCGCTGTTGAGCAACTCGTCCGTGATGGGCAGTACCAAGTACAACCGTTCAACTGCTTTGAAGCAACTAGCTTTGCCGAACTGCGCTGTGCGATTTTGCACCGCCTTCATGCCGCCTACGAGCATTATGCCCGTGGCCGTATGGACTTCGACAATTTTAGCCACTTCGTGCAGGTGCTTACAGCTATTTTGCACGCTGGCCAAGAACGTGACTGGGATCAGGACGAACCGATGACGGTTTCGTTCCGCCCCTTCTACGGTTAACACCTCGGCTAACCAGCCTGCTCTAACGACAAAGCCCCCACTGCAAAGTGGGGGCTTTTTTATTAACGAGAGTTCATGAATCACCGTTATAGGAATTCAACACCTTGGGCAAGTGGCAGTGACTTACCATAGTTTAGCGTGCACGTTTGACGGCGCATGTAGGCCTTCCATGAGTCAGAGCCTGACTCACGGCCGCCACCAGTTTCTTTTTCACCACCAAAAGCACCACCAATTTCAGCGCCTGATGTACCAATGTTCACGTTAGCGATACCGCAATCAGAACCCCAAGCTGACAAGAACTGCTCGGCGTTTTTCATACCTTCAGTAAATACAGCTGATGATAGGCCTTGCGGCACATCGTTTTGGAAGTCAATCCCCTGTTCGATTGAATCAATCGGGCAAATGTAAAGGATTGGGGCAAAAGTTTCGTGCTGCATGATGTCTAGCGGTTTTGAAACTTCGATAATTGTTGGCTCAACAAAGCTGCCGCCGCCAAGGTCAACACGTTTACCGCCTGTCAGCAGCTTGCCGCCTTGTTTTTGGGCTTCAGCCACTGTTTTCTCGTACGCTTGTACTGAACCTTCATCAATAAGTGGGCCCATCAGCGTGCCGTTATCCATTGGATTACCAATCGGGATTGTTTTGTAAGCAGCTACAAGCTTATCAACAAGTTCTTTTTGAACCTTCTTATGCACAAACACACGGCGTGTTGTGGTGCAACGCTGGCCAGCTGTACCCACTGCACCAAAGGCAATACCACGGATAGCAAGATCAAGGTCAGCATCGTCCATCACGATAATGGCGTTGTTGCCGCCAAGCTCAAGCAGGCTTTTACCAAAGCGCTTAGCAACCACTTGGCCTACTTCACGGCCCATTGGCACTGAACCTGTAGCAGAGATAAGTGGCATGCGTTTATCAGCAGCCATTTTTTCACCCAGTGATTTATCTTTTGAAATGACAAGACCCATCACACCTGTCATGCCGTGTTGCTCAAGCACACGGTGGGCAATGCGCTGCATTGCAATTGCTGTAAGGGTTGCTTTTTCAGATGGCTTCCACACCATTGTGTTACCACATACGGCAGCGATGGCTGAGTTCCAAGCCCATACAGCTGACGGGAAGTTAAAGGCTGTAATAATGCCAACCACGCCCAGTGGGTGCCATTGTTCGTACATGCGGTGTTCAGGGCGCTCTGAGTGCATGGTAAGGCCGTATAGCTGGCGTGATAGGCCTGTTGCAAAGTCACAGATATCAATAACCTCTTGCACTTCACCAAGGCCTTCGCTGGTAATTTTACCCACTTCAAGTGAGTGTAGCTTACCTAAAGCTTCTTTATGTTCGCGGTAGGCTTCGCCAAGTTGACGAATAATTTCCCCACGTTTAGGGGCTGGCAGCTTGCGCCACTCCTTAAAAGCTTCTTGTGCTTCTTGGGTTACTTTTTCGTAATCTTCTTCAGTTGAGCAAATAACGTCGGCCAGTGCTTCACCCGTTGCTGGGTTGTATGATGTAAGCTTTTCAGCTTTAGGGTCGGCCTTTTTCCATTCCTTACCGCAGGTACCACTGTTAACGGCTGAAAGCCCTAATTCGTTAAAAACGCTTTCAAGCTCAGATTTTTGGATTTGAATCACATTGCTAGCCATTGTCATGCTCCTGTAGTTGAGGTAGGGTTATTGTTATTATTAAACTCGCAAAAGTTTACCACGTATGCCCTAAAAAACAAAAGGATACGCATGAAACACACTTCAAAAAGCATCAGCTTATCACTTAGCCATTTTGCCTTAGGCGCAGCTTTAGTGCCCCTGCTTGTGGCCTGCCAAACCACACACCAAGACACCCTTGATAAGCCAGAGTTTATTAATGAAACCAGCGCCGCTGAATATATTGATGAGCCCACATGGACTGTGAACAACTGCAAGGTTGAGGCTAAAGTTGACGGCACCCGTATGTATACCGACGGTACTGTAAGCCATGGCACAATCCGTATGACTGTTAAACTTGCTGATCCATCGCAAACGTTTTTAAGTGCATCACTTTATGGTGTGGGTGGCTTTAGCATGAATGTTGTTGGCCGTAAGGATAACTGGGCCCTTGAGCTGCCGAACACGCCTTATGCTGCAGCACAGATGATTAGCGGTAAAACTTACCTCTTCTTAACCTACACGCCCGTGGCAACAAGCTTTGCCCCTGCCCCCCTTGAGCGTGTGACGGTCTTCCCCCTAAAAGAATTGCCCCAAGCCCTTGCGGATCTTGAGGCAACCTGTAATTAGGTAATTATTAAACGCTTAAGCAGCTTGGCCGTGCTTACGTGCAAAGTACGAAACACCCAAGCCCCATACAGCGCAGAACACCAATACAACAAGCAGTGTATCGTGACGCAAGAAGCGGTCTGGTGTTAGGAATTCAATAATCTTATCGAAACCGCCGCTTTTAAGCGAAAGGTATGTTAGCGCAGGGCCAATACCAATAAGCAAACCTTTTACCACCCATGACATCATGTTTAGTGGCAATACAAAGGCAATTGCCCAAACACCACCCCAAACCATAGGCATGTAGTATGAGGCCATATCAGGCTGCACACTTACAACGGCAATGCCGCCGCCCATCATCTCGCGGATAAACCAGTTTACCGTAATAGCGGCCGCTGCCATAAGGCTGCCTAGGCCGTAGAGGTACATCATACGTTGGAAAGAAAGAGTAATCTGCATTGAGTCAATTAACCTTTAAGCTTATGCAATGGCTTTAGATTCACGCACTTCACGTAGGGCTGCGTCCATACGGTCCATCAGGCCAGATACTGAAGTTGATAGAATAAGGCCACTGAATGCGCTTAGGTGTTCAAGACCAAGGAAGCCCGGCTCAGAACCAATAATCACGTATTTGCCAGCACCTAGAGCAAAGCCAATTTCAACACGGGCTGCTTGGTTGGCAAGGCCTTCACCTAGCCAGAAAAGTGCAACGTCGGCTTTATCGATGGCTTGGCGTTCCCACAGAACTTGCTCAGCATGCTCGTTTGGCATTTCTTCTGGGTGCGCGTAGCTATCACGACGTGGGTTAATAAACACAACGTCTTCATTTTCAAAGCGGTGCAAAAATTCAATGCGCCAGTCACGACCGCGGCTGTTACCGCCTAGGTAAACAACAGGCTTATTGCCAAAGTCTTTTTCAAAAACTTCTGGCCCTTCGCTTGGACGAACAATTTCGTAACCCATTTGCTTTATTCTCCGTGGTTAGGTTCTATCAAGAGTAGAACGTGTATTGGTTTTTACCTGTTTTCTTGGCGGTGTACATGGCTTCATCTGAAGCTGTAAGCAGTGCTTCACCAGTTTTACCATCAGCAGGGCCAATGCTAATACCGATACTCACACCCATGGTAACACGGTTGTCGCCAATCCAATAGGGTTCGTTAATTTGAGCCAACACGCGGTCTGCACGCTGGATTAGAACTTCACGGTCCACAAGACCTGGGAATAGTAGTACGAACTCGTCACCACCAAGGCGACAGATAACGTCTTGCTCGCGTACGCATGAGCCTAGACGCTTCGCAACTTCAATCAGGATGTTATCGCCCACGTCGTGGCCGTAGGTATCGTTAATTGGTTTAAAGCCATCAAGGTCAAGGAACATAACGCTCATCTCGGCCGAGTTACCGCCCTGCTTAAAGCGGTCGTCCATTGCTTGAACAAAACCACGGCGGTTTAGTAGGCCTGTTAGCGCATCGGTGTTTGCCTGTTGGCGCACTTTATCTTTTTCTGTTGGGCCTTGAAGCAATAGGTTTACAGCTTCGGCAAGTTGTGCAAATTCGTATGAGCCAAGTGTTGATAGAGGCTCAGGCTTGCCGCCACCTTCGGCCATGCGCAGTGTGTTGGTAACTTTAAGCAAGCGCTGTGCAAGCAAGTAACCTGTAGCACCACCAGCTAGCGCCAAGAATAGAATACCAAGAAGTGACATCATCTTCACACGGAATGAAACCGCTTGGTAAGGCTTCATCATTTGCTCAGATGGCATAAGGTACATCACTGTAAAATCAGGCTGTTCTGCGCCAGTTAGACGAAGCGCACTGGTGTATGTGATGTAATCTTTACCGTTAATCACAACCTCACCAAACTGCTTTGACATGTTGGCTTTGATGTCAGCGCGGGCACTTGCCATCTCAGGCTCAGAAATTGACATTGCAGGGTATGAGTCATCGCCTGTTTTCTTGATAATAATCTGACCTGGGAATGATTGCATGGCTGCGTTCATGTGCTGACGAAGCATGCTTTGCTCAGGTGTGCCTTCAAGGTTTAGGCGCTGCATATCATCGATAAGACGTTGGCGCATGGTTTCGCCAGCGATACCCGCCATTTGTTGAACTGTAACTTCTGCCTGTTTAATACCGCTTGAAGAGCTTACGCCCCCAACTTGTAGAATAATCAGACCAAAAACAACGATACCCAACACAAGAAAAGCGCCTGCAAGCGCAAAGGGCAATCGGAAAAACTTAGCTAGTGACATTATGCAACCTCTAATAAAGGTATTTATTTTTACGGCTCATTTTGGCGGTTTAGATACTAAAGGTCAAGCCCAAACAAGGGAAACTGCGCCACCCGCTATTCTAAACCTGTTCAAACCATTACTTTGTATATGCACAGTATACGTCGCACACCGTGCCGCGGTATATCATGTAGCCGCGGTCGGTATGAATATCAGTGTTTTCAAAAACAAGCTCTGTTAACACTTCTGGCGGTGTGGTGTGAGAGACTTCAATCACGTGAGCAGCATTTTTAAACGTACCTGCCACAATATCAGACGGATTCCCCAAGCGGTTACGCACAATCCCACCAAAGACCCCTACTACACTATCGGTCTCGGTAATGTAATCAACACCGCCTACATATGGGGCGTATAGCTTGTGGCCACGCTCTTTACCAAAGCTCCACACTTGTTCGATGGTGTTGTCATCGTTGATTTTATACTCCACTAGGCGTGAATAGTTATCATGCGCAGGTGTGGCCGTTGCAAACTTGGTTGATCTAAAGTTACCGTTATCAAACAAGAACAGATGATTTGCATCACGGAATACAGGGCTATGCTGCCCCCATGACCATTCAAAGCCCACTGCATTATCCTTGCCCTGATCATCACTTTGAGGTTTCAGCAAATAAGGCGCCATTGATTTTGGCCACCCGGCTGGGTCAGCTAAAATCCAACGGAGTGATTTATCATTATTAACCGCCACAGTTGCTGACTGATTACGCCCTGAGTACACACGATATGTACCGTTAGGGTTTTCATCAATCCCATTCATATGGAACCAATCATAACTTGGTAAGTACCCTGCTTGCGTATCAAGGATAAGCGGACGGCGTTTAAGCACACTTTCCATATGCAGAGTTTCATCTACTTGTAGGTTAGGTTTATCGGTAAGGGTTGCGGTAATGGCAACGTCTTCAATTTTAAAGGGCTGCGGGCCATCCGTTGCAATTGATACGCGCCCATCATTCAGGATAGCAAAATCATGATGCAGACGATGCTCAGCTTTCCAGATGTTATGCACACGCCCTGTAAGGTCAAAAGCCATAAGGTATTTAGATGCCCCACCACGTTTACCTGCAAGCTTGTTTGGCATAAAGGCAAGCCACTTACCGTCTTTCCATGGTTTCATTAAAGGGGTAGCGCCCATCTCGGGGTTGAAGGCCCATCTAATCGTCCCTTTCTCATCCAGACCAATTGTGTGGGGGCTTTGTTTACCCATGCCTTCGCCTTCACTAGGTGAAACAAAGTAAAGCTTATGGTGGAAGTTATCTGCTTTTGCCTTTTTAACCTCTGGCTTAGGCGTGCTTACGGCAAGCGGGTTTGTTTGTAAGGTAAGGTTATAACTCCCCTGTGGAGCCCCCTCTTTACTATGAATAACAATTTGCACCCGGTTTGCTGTATCTGCCTTTAGACCTAATACGGGTAGAATATGTGTTTGAGTAACTTCGGTTGGTTTATATCTACGTACAGGCTCACCCGGCCCACCAAGAATAATAACCTCTGCCTGAGTTGGTTCATCTGTATGAATGCCCACCAAAGCGGCTAGCGGTGCAAGGCCGTATGGGTCAATGATACTTACCGGAGTATTTACCGCTGCGGTTTGAACATCAGATACAAACTGATTATAGATTTTTGTGTGGTCTTGAATAAGCGTACGCACTGGTTGGCCATAGTCTCCCTCAGGTGGGATGATGATATCGGCATAAGTCAGTTGCTTGGGTGCGCTGTTAACTACGCTATTAGAAGTATCCGTTAAAGAGGCCTGTTTGCCTAATAGTCCACAAGCAGCATAGGTCGCCCCTGCTCCTAAAACACAGCCCAACACTAGGTAAGTTATTTTCTTATTCATCGTTTGCTTATACGCTTTCGTACAAATTCTATTAAACAATATAGACGATACCCCATAAGTACATTAAAGTGGTTGGTAAATTTTTAGGGTACTAACCGAGGGGTAATAATAATGACAAATACACCAACCACACCTGATACACGTAAAACCCCGTTTTACTGCTGCCACGTTGAAGAAGGCGCCAAGATGGTGCCATTTGCTGGCTACATGATGCCTATTCAGTACGAAGACGGTATCATGCGTGAACACGAATGGGTGCGCACACGTGCTGGCTTGTTTGATGTATCACACATGGGCCAATGCCTACTTAAAGGTAAAGACGCTGCGGCAAACATTAGCCGCCTTACCCCATCATCATTCCGTAAAACAATTGACGGCCGTTGCCGCTACACCGTGCTCACCAACAAAGACGGTGGCATTATTGATGACCTTATCGTAACCCGTATCGACGAAGAAACCTTCTATCTGGTGATTAACGCTGCTTGCCGTGATAAAGACATCGCCTGGATTAAAGACAACCTCGAAGGTGACGTTACCTTTGAAGAATACCCAGAAGGCTCAGCCCTTATTGCCCTACAAGGCCCATACGCTGTAGAGGTACTAAAGGAGCTACTCTTCCATAAAACTGATATTGAAAACCTAACCTACATGCACGCCATGCCTGCCCGCCTTATGGGGGAAGACATTATGATTACCCGCAGCGGCTACACAGGCGAAGACGGTTTTGAGCTTTCACTCCCGATGGCGCACGACAAAGTACAACAAATCTGGCGTACCCTCGTGCAACACGCAGACGTGAAGCCAATTGGCCTTGGCGCACGTGATAGTCTACGCCTTGAGATGGGCTTCCCACTCTACGGGCATGACCTTGACGATAAAACCAGCCCTGTTGAAGCTGACATCGCATGGGTGATTAACAAAAAGAACACGGGCTTCTTCGGTGAAGACCGTATCCGTAAAGAACTTGAGAATGGTGCCCAGAAAAAACGCATCGGCATTAAGTTAACTGAAAAAGGTGTTGCCCGTGAGGGGTCAACTTTGTTAAGCCCAGATGGCAAGGTTATTGGTACGCTAACAAGTGGTGGTTTTTCACCATCAACAAAGCAAGCTATTGGCCAAGGCTATGTTGACACCGACTATGCCGTACCTGGCAAAACAGTTTTGGTTGAAGTACGTAACCGTCGCTTACGTGCCGCAACACACGAATTAAACTTTATTAACCCAAGAACACTTAAGCCCGGCGCTTAGTAACTACAAAACTAAAAAGGACTTAAAAAATGGCAGACGCACCTGTACATCTAAAATACACAACCGACCACGAGTGGGTAGAACTTAACGGCGATATCGCAACAATCGGTATTACAGCTTACGCACAAGAAAGCTTGGGCGACCTTGTATTCGTTGAGCTACCAGAAGTAGGCATTACCATTACCTCAGGCGATGATTTTGCGGTTGTAGAATCTGTTAAAGCTGCAAGCGAAGTTTACACCCCTGTAAGCGGTGAAGTTACCGAGACTAACGAAGAGCTTGGCGATAGCCCAGAAATGATTAACGAAAACCCATACACTGACGGTTGGATTGCTAAGGTGAAGCTTTCAGATAAAAGCGAGCTTGACGAAATGATGACCGCTGAAGAATACCAAGAATACATCAACCAGCTTGAAGCCTAATTAGAAGGTTATAAATACGATGCGCTATTTGCCGAATACTGATGCTGATCGCAAAGCCATGCTTAACGCCATTGGCGTTGCAAACGTGAACGAACTGTTTGCCGATGTGCCTGCGGATAAAATGCTTAAAACCCTACCTGACCTGCCAATGCACCTTGGTGAACAACAGGTTGAAGCTCAGCTTTCGGCATTAGCCCGTAAAAACCTTAATACGGCTGAGGCACCATCGTTTATTGGTGCGGGGTCTTACCGCCACCACGTGCCTGCAACGGTTGACTACATCATTCAGCGTTCTGAGTTTCTGACTGCGTACACACCGTACCAGCCTGAAATTGCGCAAGGTACACTGATGTACTTGTTTGAGTTTCAAACATACGTTGCCAACATGACGGGGATGGACGTTGCTAACGCCTCAATGTATGACGGTGCAACCTCACTTGCTGAAGCGGCCTTAATGGCCCAGCGTGTGACCAAGCGCAAAAACATTACAGTGGCCCCTAACCTGCACCCGCATTACCTTGAAACCCTGCAAACCTACATGGCGACCACGGGTGGCGAGATTTTGTTCGGCGACAAACCATCAGCTGACTGTGCAGCCTTCATCATCCAAAGCCCTGACTTTTTGGGTACGCCACACAGCCTTGAAGGCTACCGCAAGGCGTGCGATGAAACGGGCAGCATGCTAATTCATGCGTTTACTGAAGTTCTTAGCCTAGGGATGCTACCAGCCCCAGCTGAGGCTGACATTGTTGTTGGCGATGGCCAAAGCATTGGCGTAGGCCTTAACTATGGTGGCCCTCACCTTGGTTTGTTTGCATGTAAGAGCAAGTTTACCCGCCAGATGCCGGGCCGTTTGTGCGGTAAAACTGAAGATGCTGACGGTAAGGAAAGTTACGTGCTAACACTTAACACCCGCGAGCAGCACATCCGCCGTGAAAAAGCGACATCAAACATCTGTACCAACGTTGGCTTGTGCGCACTTGCCTTTACCGTGCACATGAGCTTGCTAGGTGAAAAAGGCTTTAAAAAACTAGCCCAACTCAACCACGAGCGTGCCTGCATGCTAGCCGATGCGCTAGAAGCCACAGGCAAAGTAAAGCTTGAGAACAGCACCTTCTTTAACGAATTTACCGTTGAGCTGACAAAAGACAGCGCTGACGTTGTGAAACAACTCGCCGAAAAAGGCATTTTGGCAGGCTACAGCCTAGGCGGCAAACGCCTACTAGTAAGCGCAACCGAACTAACTTCGGAAGATGACATTGCCACATTTGCTAAAACGTTGAAGGAGGTTTTGTAAAATGACTATGACTGCAACACCTCTAAACACTGCTGAAACTAAGCTAGCCCTACCGGGTCACCAAGGTCTTAAGCTAGAAGAAAAGCTATTGTTTGATCAATCACGCGAAGGGAGCTACGGCGTTGACCTGCCTACCCTTAAAGGTACGACTTCACGCACGGGCCAACCTGTACGTGAAACTGTAGGCCTACCCGAAGTTTCTGAACCTCAAGTGGTCCGCCACTTTGTGCGTTTGTCACAAATGAACTACAGCATTGATGGTGGCTTGTTCCCACTGGGTTCATGCACCATGAAGCACAACCCTCGCCTTAACGAGAAGCTGGCTCGCCTTCCGGGTTTTGCAGCGCTGCACCCTATGCAGCCTGATAGCACAACCCAAGGTGCGCTTGAACTTGTGCATACTCTTGAAAACTGGCTTGCAGAGCTTTGTGGCCTACCGGGTATTACACTTGCACCAGCTGCTGGCGCCCACGGCGAACTTACTGGCATGCTTGTGATTAAAAAGGCAATCGAAGCCCGCAACGAAACGCGCCCTATTGTGTTGGTATCAGACAGTGCTCACGGTACTAACCCTGCCACAGCCCGCACTTGTGGCTTTGATATTGTGTCAGTCCCAAGTGGTGACGATGGTCTTGTTGACTACGATGCCTTTGCCGAACTTGTGGATAAACACGGCAAAGACATTGCCGCCTTTATGGTTACTAACCCAAACACCTGCGGCCGTTTTGAAAAAGACGTGACCCGCATCGCCGACAAACTACACAGCGTAGGTGCTTACTTCTACTGTGACGGCGCTAACTTTAATGCCATTGTTGGTAAAGTACGCCCAGGCGACCTTGGCGTAGATGTGATGCAGTTTAACCTGCACAAAACATTCTCAACCCCACATGGTGGCGGTGGCCCTGGTTGTGGCCCTGTTGGCGTAACGGAAGAACTTAAAAAGTTCCTCCCTATCCCGAAGGTTCAAAAAGACGGTGACACCTTTAAACTGGTAACCGACTGCCCACACAGCATTGGCCGTATTAAAGCGTTCCATGGCCATTTTGGCATGATGGTGCGTGCGCTGGCTTACATGATGTCGCACGGTGCTGATGGCCTTCAACGCGTAGCTGAAGATGCAGTGCTGAATGCCAACTACATGCTGCACCACCTAAAAGGCACCTTTAACGTGCCGTTTAAAGGCTACTGCATGCACGAGTGTTTGCTGACCGATAAACACCTGAAAGATAAGCACGTTTCAACCCTTGATATTGCAAAAGGCCTTATTGAGTATGGCTACCACCCGATGACGGTTTATTTCCCACTTGTGGTAAGTGGCGCCATGCTGATTGAACCGACTGAAACTGAAAGTAAGCAAAGCTTGGATGAATTCATTAACACAATGAAGCACCTTGCCCACCTTGCTGAAACCA
Source organism: Proteobacteria bacterium UBA6503 (assembly GCA_002436405.1). GTDB lineage: Bacteria > Pseudomonadota > Alphaproteobacteria > UBA1280 > UBA6503 > UBA6503. The sequence goes on along the minus strand of DJLZ01000005.1, from coordinate 218,560 downwards.
AAGGCGAAGATACGTTTAAGCAATTCCCGCTTTCAACCCCTCGCCGCCGTTTGGATGAAGTTAAGGCAGCCCGCCAACCCATCCTTAAATGGGAAAAACCTGAATAATCAAACTTTAAAACCCCCATTTATGGGGGCTTTAAAATGTTAATTCTTATTAAAACTTTAGCACTGCTCCGCCTGAGGCAAAAGACTCATCAGAAGTGGCCTCAAAATTTAGGTATAACGAAGTTTTATTTGTAATAGGTCTAACGGCTTCGGCCTTAAATTTATTTTTATAGGCACGTCCACCATAGGCTAACCACATATGCTGCAAGTCAACCTTTCCTCCAAATGCTTGGAGACTAATTTTATTTTTCACACCTACCTCAGCTAAAACATCATCATCATTTGCTAGGTGGTTATACTTCACCCCAACAAATGGAACCACTGAGGCTGCTACCCCTCCCAATACTTTGGTAGAACCAAAGCCATATCGCAAAACCGTTTCAGTTGCCTCTTTGTTAACAAGGTGCTTCCAGTCGTAGTACGATGCATCTAGGTAACGAGTAAACCCTTTGCTAAAAGGTGTTTCAGGCACGTTAGCATCAATCTTAAGCAGATTAAGGTTTTGCAAACGAAGGCTATCTTTCACGTAGAACTGCATAGAAGAAACTATTAAGTAGTGCGGACTAACCACCTCAGGAAAGTAGCTCTGCAGCGAGTTATGTGCGGGCATAAACTGAATAAGTGCAGCACCACCTTCAGCACCTTGGACTGAAATCTGCGCACTAGGTTCTACAAACTTTTTAGGCTGAGGCGGATTCACAAGCGTTTCATTGTAGGCTTTCTTTTTGCGGTAAATAACATCACGCTTATAGCCATTTCGTTCACGCTTAAATTGGTATGTTAATGCAGCAGAGGCAAGCACAGGGTCGATATCTTGGACCTCAGAACTTTCTGGGTTATCTATAAAGCTACGCACTATTTTACGCTCAGCTAAAGGCAAGCCTTGATAAGTCTCAATCAGCGCCTTTTGTTGTGATTTTATATAAAGCCCCTCATTAATAACACCTAAGTTGAGCAGCTGTCTTACTGATTGTGCTGGTATGGTAATGCGCCCATTTACCTTGGCCTCTGGTGCAATACTTTCTAATAAAAATTGAGCAACATAGCGTGAGCAATTCCTCGTAAAAAAGTTGTATGGATATGTTTTATCTAACTTTTGGCTAACGGCACTTTTAAGTGATTGAATATCATTAGTATTAACGGGGAAAAGCCAAGTATCGCGATTTTCAAGATCATACTGCCGCACCTTTTGATAATACGGCATTAGCTGAAACTTCCCAGGCACGAGCATAAAACCCGCCCGTAAGTATGAGAACTCGGGCTGTGTACTATCACCTACAAACTCAAGAGCTACGGCAGACATTTCTGGCGGTGTTTGGTTATGAAACACAATAAATGTATGCCCAAAACTTGAAACGGGTGACTTTATATTTTCACTAGCAAAAACAAGACTTGCCTTGGCTTTAGTTTCTAGAGCCTGACGTTCATCAAACTTATCCCAGCCCAAGGCATCGCAGGGTTGTAGAATAAGAACAGTAAAGAATAATACATAAAGCTTATTCATGAAGTGCGTCCAGCTTTATAGATGCCGCACATGAAAATGCTTCTGCCGAATGGCTTTGTGCATAGGTTGATTTAATAACATCTGCAATTAGAGACTGAGAAGCTGGAGTATCCAGCCTCTCAGTTATAAATGCCAAGTAAACACCTCGCCCCTTAGTCGCCTCATCTATCAATTCAGCATGATACTGGAGCAGAAAGGTTCGAAGATGGGGAACGCAGTCCCCTATTACTTTCCCTCAACTGTTGACTGATCTAGGTCGATAGTCAATGTTGCCGGTGAGTATTTATTCATTGAGCCTGAGGCATAGTCAGTAGTTGAACCGAAGAAGCCACCAAAGATGATATTACCCCAGAACCATGGCTCAAGCTGCGAGTTCATAGTCACAGTTCTGCTATCATAGCCTTTTTTGCTCAGGGTTACAGTGGTCTCATCAGCGCGCTCAACAGGTCCGGTGTAAGGCGTTTGACCAATCATTTGACCATTTACGTAAATATCAGCACCTTTAACATTTGAAAGGATAGAAACTGTTTGGTTATCGCCCTTAACAATTGTTGAACATGCGCTTAGTGATAGTGAGGCCAGCAGAACAGCTGAAGCCAGTGTGATATTTTTCATCGAGGTTACTCCAATTAAGTTTTTAAGAAACTACTTGGAATACCCAAGTTAGGCAACTATTAATTGTTTTTTTCTGTGTATTTGAGTTATTTAAGGCCTACCTCTTTACAATTGGGGCGGCTCAGGACAAACACTGTAACGACTGGTTAATAAAAAAAAGCCCTCCGATTAAGGAGGGCTTTTTATTTACGTTATTAAAACAGCTTACCAGCCATGGCGTGGTTGGCCATAGCTTCGAAGGCTTTGAGCTCGTGCTTATGGAAGAACTTATCGCAGTGCTCAAGGTTGATGGTACGGCCTTTGACCCAGCTAAGCTTTGCAGCCTTAAGGGCGCCAACACGTTCATCACTCGGCGGCAGGGCCATAACCTTGTCCCACTCCTCGTCCGTTAGGCGAAGGGCAAAGTAGGTGCAGGCATGCACGCCGTTAACATCGGCTGCTTTTACGCAGAACGACGCCACAAGCTGGGCACGGGCAATAAAGTCATCGCGCGGGATGATGTTTTCGAACCCGGGGTTCTCTTCCATGCATTCGCGGTAGGCTTCATCCGCCGAAAGCGAGATAAAACCCGCCTCCTTATCATTGATATCACCACATTCGACAAAACCACCGCCGGTAATACCGTAGCCGGGGCCAACCTTGGCTGCACGCTCAGAAAGAATCACCTCAAGCTCATCATCATCGTTGGTGTTGCGAAATGCAATCACACCGCAGCCAGGCGCTGCCATTTTGAAAAGCTGATGGTTCAGTTGATCTGACATGAATTAACCTTTCATAGGTTAGGAAAAGGGATAGAAACTATTATCCCCTCACCCTAGACGATTTCACGCAGCAGTGCAACAAGCGGTTGCCCCCTCTAAGCTTAATACCTACAGGCCATGCTGGGCATACCGCTCAACCGAAAGGCTATGCAATACACGCAAAATATCCTCGGTTGATTCAAACTCAGCGTTTTTAATGCGTTTGAGTGTCTTCAGCCGCTTTTGCCACAAACTATAGAGGTTAAACTTCACGCTGGCGTTACGCTCAAGCAGCATGGGTGTGCCTGTAAACACATCAAATTTTTCTTCTAGGCGGCTGGTGGTCACCAGTATTGAATACTCAGCCACTGATAAAAAGCCAGATTCTACCGCATGTTGACCAAGCTCAACCAGTTCAAGCAGGCTCATATGTTCAACATCATAACGGCTAGCAAGGTGCTTGCGTACGTCGTTAGGTTCAAGCCTTAGGTAATTATAGCGCCCATGGGGATGCGCCAATGCCGATTGCCACATTTGCCTGCGTTTGAGGGGTAGGTTTTCCCACGTGGCCGCATTTGACCACGGTAGAACAATCATCATCCCGCCACCAATTGATGTAACAGGCAATGGATGTTGCGCGGGCTGCACTGCCCCCGCTTTTGAGATTTTGCCGAGCAGCGATTGCACGGTCTTCATTGAGTAAACTACAGCCATTTAAGCTGACCTCCTTTTCATTTAAGTAAAAGTCAGCTTCCTTCTTGTAGTGGATAATCAGCAAAAGTTATGCCAAACCCTAAATAACTCAATAACTTGTAATTACATAGAAGGTATATGCGCGCCCTACTGGTAGCGTTTTTGTGCTTCTAAACCAAGGCCTTGGCTTACACTTGAGAACATATCACCAAAGTTAAGCTCAGCCTGTGGGAATAGCGCTTTAAGGCGGCGCTGCACCACAGGCAACATGGCTGAACCACCCGTAAGGAACATATTCTCAACTTGGTTTTCGTCAATGCCCGCTTGTTGGATAGTCTCGCGGATGCCCGCCTCAATACGGTCAAGCTTTTCAGCAAGAGCAGCTTCAAGCTGAATACGGCTCATCTGAGCATGCAACCCCTCTTCGATGAGACTAAGGTCGATTGTTTGGTCCAAATGCTCTGTAAGGCCGATTTTGGCAGCCTCAACACGGCTGGCAATCATGTGGCCGTCTTCATATTCAATAACGTCCTTCAAACGGTCTAGCGGGGTATCATCATCCAAAAATCTGCGCATCTTCTCAAGGTCAAGGAGTGTACGGCGGTTATACAGGCTTTGAATCTCAGGCCAGTTTGAGAGCCTAAAGAAGTAGTGATTCGGTATCGGCATCTTTTCGTCTGCCCCATAGCCCAGCAGCGGCATAACATGTTTTAGGCTCAGGTCTTGGTCAAAGTCGTTACCCGCAATATGCACACCGTGGTTCCCTAGAATATCAGAGCTTCTATCTGCTTTACCAAAATGCTCAGGCGATAAGCGTACCAATGAAAAGTCAGACGTACCACCACCCATATCAACAATCAGCACGACCTTTTCGGCCTTAAGGGTTTGTTCATGGGTCAGCGCTGCGGCAATAGGCTCGTACTGAAAGCTTACGTTTTTAAAGCCTTGCTCTTTAAATACAGCCTCTAGCTGGTTTTGCGCTTTGGCATCAGCCTCAGTATTGTAATCAACAAAGTGTACAGGGCGGCCTACAACCACATTTTCAAGCGGTGTTTGGCTTTCTGCTTCAGCATGGTCTTTAAGGTGCTTAATAAAAAGACCCAAAATCTCGGTATACTTATAAATGCGGTTTTCGCCGTTTGCGAGCGTCAGGCGGCAAGTGTCTTCAATGGTTGAAGTTCCAAGCAAGCTTTTAAGCGAACGCATCAAACGCCCGCCCTCACGGGTATGGTAGCGCTCTAAAGCCTTGCGCCCATAAATAAGGTCGCCGTTGTTAAGATCAAAGAAAATAGCACTCGGTGTCGTCACTTGGCCCTGTGCATCTAGTGGGACCATAGACGTTCTATTGCCATTCACAAGGCACGTGGCCGAGTTTGTTGTGCCAAAGTCAATACCGCACGAGTAGTTGTTTGCTGATGTAGTCATGGTAAGGACGCTCCCTTTGTAGCCGTTAAGTTTGCGAAGAAGCGTTTATACATGGAATATGCCCATAGCACAATGGGTAGCGCCAGATTATAGAAATAAAAAAACCGCTCAAAACTGAGCGGTATTTTTTAATGGCGTCCCCTAGGGGACTCGAACCCCTGTTTCCACCGTGAAAGGGTGGCGTCCTAGGCCACTAGACGAAGGGGACACAAGGACAGGAATGTATATATCTAGAATTTAGACTTTATGCAACCACAAAAGTGAACTTTTATGCTATTTTTCTTACATTAATTTATGCAAGGTTTAACCAAAAATATGACAACCCATTCAAATACAATAGAAATTACCGTTTCTGAGGCCATTGACGTTGGCCGTCGGTTAGACCAATTTTTATCGGACCAATCTGACATAACGCAACTTGGCCTATCGCGTAAGCGTATCCAAGATCTTATTCAGTCAGAAAATGTGACCCGTAATGGCAAGGCTTGCACCAAGCAAACTTACAAAACAAAAGCGGGTGACGTTTTTGTAGTAACCATCCCCCCAGCTGAAGAGATGACGATTAAAGGGGAAGATATTCCACTTACAGTTTTGTTTGAAGATGAACACCTGATTGTGGTCAACAAACCAACAGGCATGGCCACACACCCAGCAGCGGGCAGCCGTACGGGTACACTTGTGCACGCCCTACTCCACCATTGTAAGGGCAACCTTTCTGGTATTGGTGGTGTTGAGCGCCCAGGTATTGTGCACCGCCTTGATAAAGGCACCAGCGGAGTCATGGTTGTTGCAAAGAATGATATTGCCCACCAACACCTAAGCCAACAGTTTAAAGACCGTACCCTTGACCGCCGTTACTTGGCTATTTGTTACGGTGTACCAACTGAACTGAGTGGCGAAGTTGAAGGCAACATTGGCCGTAGCCCTAAAAACCGCAAAAAGATGGCAGTACTGCGTACAGGCGGTAAAACAGCTTTGACTACTTATAAAGTAACCGACCTTAACCAAGACTATGGCTTTAGCTTAATTGACCTTAAGCTACACTCAGGCCGTACGCACCAGATCCGTGTGCACATGACGCACATTGGCCACCCATTGGTGGGCGACCCTACCTACGGCCGCAAGCGTAACCTGCCGAATGACTTCCCGTCAGAAGGTTTAGACCTTATTGATAATTTAGGGCACCAAGCACTGCATGCTTACAAGCTTGCATTTGAGCACCCTAAAACAGGCGAATTCATGACATTCACCCACGGCATGCCAGAAGACATGCAAAATATTGCCGATTTTTTACGTTTAAAATCAAGTGTTTAGAATTTTACTGACATAAAAATGAAAAAAGACAGTTGAACTGTCAGTTTTTTGCACTAGTGGAATTTGAGGTACCCTCTATAAGACAATACGAGAGACAGAACCGCCAACTAATAATATGGGGTCTGTCGGGGGAAGTTTCAAGAGGGGAACATATAATATGAGCCGATACAGTGAAGATATCGAAAGTTTACAACAATACATGGGCGCTATTCAAAAGTACGCGACCCTAACTTTCGACGAAGAACAAGAACTTGCACGTCGCCTACGCGATCAGGGCGACCGTCGTGCCGCACACAAACTTGTAAACTCGCACTTGCGCCTAGTTGTTAAAGTTGCGTTGGGTTTCCGTGGTTACGGCCTACCACTAAGTGAAGTTATCCAGGAAGGCAACATTGGTCTTATGCAAGCCGTTGTGCGCTTTGACCCTGATAAAGGTTTCCGCCTTTCGACTTACGCTATGTGGTGGATTAAAGCGAGCATCCAAGAATACATTCTACACTCATGGTCTTTGGTTAAGATTGGTACAACAGCTGCGCAGAAGAAGCTATTCTTCAACCTACGTAAGCTACGTAACAAGCTTCGTGAACTAAACGACGATACACTGACCGATGAGAGCATTGACTTTATTGCTAAAGAGCTTGACGTTAAGCCTGAAGAAGTCGTGAGCATGGACCAACGCCTAATGGGTGGTGACCAAAGCCTTAACGCTATGATTTCAAGCGACGTTGGTAGCGAGTGGATGGACTGGCTAGAAGAAGACGGCCCTTCTCAAGAAGAAGTGTACGGCGAACGCCAAGTTTTCACCCACCGTCACGAAGAGCTTAAGCGTGCGCTAGATAAACTAGACGACCGCGAGCGTGACATTCTGATTGCCCGCCGCCTACGCGAGCAGACAATCACTTTGGAAGAACTAAGCCAACAGTACGGCATTTCGCGTGAGCGTATTCGCCAGCTAGAGGTACGTGCTTTCAATAAACTGAAGAAGTTTATGACCACCAACATTGTTGCGGCATAACCTCTTCACCTATACTGCATGTCAGTATATTGCATAGGAGACAAGAAGTGCTTAACCCACCACTCCTACGCTTTTAAGCTAGTTGACGATCTATACCGTTCATAATAATAAGTCGTCAGATAAAAAGGCCCTTCTCACGAAGGGCCTTTTTATTTGGATACTTTATAAACTAAACAGCCATAACACCATCAAGCACAAATTGCACAGCCAAGGCAGCCAGCAAAATACCCATAATACGGGCTAAAATACTAAGGGTACTGGTACCCAACAGCTTTTTAAGCTGCACAGCGGCAATCAAACAGGCACAGCTAATAAGTTCTACAGCCACCATAGCGCCAACCACCCACCAAAATGATGTTGCCGTGGTTTGGGCTTCTTGTAGCAATAGAATAAACGCAGTAATTGCCCCCGGCCCCGCCATCAGCGGAATAGCCAGTGGGAAGATGGCAATATCTTCACCAGCTTGTGGGTCAGTTTGTTCGTGGCCACCAAGTACCATTTTAAATGCGGTATAGAATAGCAACAAACCACCGGCAATCTTAAAAGCTTCGTAGGTTACGCCCATAAAGCTAAGCAGTTTATCGCCAAAGGCGCCGAAAATCAGCAGCACGAGGGTTGCGATAAGCGTGGCCTTTACTGCAATTTTAGCAGAATCACGACGTGAATAATGACGAGAAAGCCCCGTAAATACGGCGGCATTCCCCATAGGGTCAATGATAACCAGTAGCGCAACAAATGAGGTTAGAAACAAAGCCATAGTACGTAATGGCCTGTTAGCTCATGTTTGCTTCGATTGTTTTAGCAATACGCTCAGAGTATGCCGTCACATGTGCTGGGTCTACGGCTTCAACCATTACGCGGATAAGAGGCTCAGTCCCTGATTTACGGATAAACACACGGCCTGTTGTACCAAGCTGGGTTTGAGACTCTTCAATAACGGCTTTAACAGCACCACGGTCAAGCACTTGGTCAGCGCTTAGGCTACCTTGCAAACGTACGTTACGCAGCACTTGTGGGTATTTTGTAAAGCTTTGGCCTAAGGTCGAGGCCTTCACATTACGGTCGCTCATCACGTACAAAAACTGCAATGCAGCAACAATACCGTCGCCTGTTGTACCATGGTCCATAAATACCAAGTGGCCAGATTGTTCGCCACCAAAGTTTAGGCCGTTCGCACGCATAGCTTCGGTCACGTAGCGGTCACCCACTGGGGTGCGTGTTAGGCCAATGCCGTTTTCTTCCAAGAAGTTCGCTAGGCCCATATTGCTCATTTGAGTCGCAGCAATAGCGCCACCTTTAAGGATTTTCTTTTCCTTCATGTGCAAGGCAATGGCCGCCATAATTTGGTCGCCGTCAATCTCGTTACCGTTTTCATCACACAAAATGGCACGGTCGCTATCGCCATCAAGGGCAATACCAAGGTCAGCTCCGTATTCTTTTACAGCAGCTTGCATGGCTGCAATGTCAGTTGAGCCGCACTTTTCGTTGATGTTTGTACCATCAGGGTCTGAACCAATGCGGATAACCTCTGCGCCCATTTCCCAGAAGATTTTCGGCGCAATTTTGTAGGCTGCGCCGTGGGCACAGTCAACAACAATACGCTTACCATCTAGTTTAAAGTCACGTGGGATAGACGCCTTACACGCCGCAATGTAACGGCCTGAAGCATCATCAATACGCACGGCTTTACCAATGCTTGCAGCATCAGCTAGTTGGATTTTTTCTGGGTTGTCCATAAGTTCTTCGATGCGACGCTCAAGGTCATCAGGTAGTTTGAAACCGTCACCTGAGAAAAGCTTAATACCGTTATCTTCGTATGGGTTGTGCGAGGCTGAAATCATCACGCCAACGTTGGCACGTAGGCTACGGGTAAGCTGCGCTACCGCTGGTGTAGGCATTGGGCCCACAAGTAGGCAGTAAAAGCCAACGCTTGTAAAACCAGCTTGCAGTGCAGACTCAAGCATATAGCCCGAGATACGTGTATCCTTACCAATCACCACTGATGGGCGCATAAGGCCACTCTCTTTAAAGATTTGACCTGTTGCTTGGCCTAGACGTACGGCCATTTCGGCTGTGATAGGTGACGCATTTGCGCGGCCACGAATGCCATCAGTTCCGAAGTATTTACGCATGATATCTCTCCCCCACCTAGGCCATTACTTTTTGGCTTTAGGCGATGTCTTCGTTGTTTTCTTCTTAGCTGTAGACTTTTCAGAAGTCTTTGCCTTTTTCGCTGCAGTTGCCTTACGTGAAGGCTTTTTGCGCGTTACGGTTTTACCGTCAACAAGCTCTTTAATTTGCTGTGCGTCAATGGTTTCAACTTCCAATAGAAGCTCTGACATTTTGTGAAGTAGGTCTTCGTTGTCTTTAAGCACCTTCTTCGCACGCTTGTAGTTGGTATCAATAAAGCTACGTACTTCAGCGTCAATTTGTTTTGCTGTTTCTTCTGAAAGCATCACACCGCTCGACATACCGCCACCGCGACCCAAGAAAGGTTGCCCCTCTTCTTGGCCGTAGTTTTGTGGGCCCATTTTGGCGCTCATACCCCAGCTTGTTACCATACGGCGGGCAATATCAGACGCACGCTCAATATCGTTGCTGGCGCCGGTTGTCATTTGATCCAAGATAAGTTCTTCAGCCAAGCGACCACCCATCAGGATAGCAATTTGGTTTTCAAGGTACTTTTTATCGTGGGTGTATTTGTCTTCTTCTGGCAGCTGCATGGTTACACCAAGCGCACGACCACGAGGAATAATCGTTACCTTGTGCACAGGGTCACATGGGCCATCAAGCTTTAAAGCAACAATCGCATGGCCAGCTTCGTGGTAGGCGGTTGTTTTCTTTTGTTCTTGCGTCATCACTGAGCTACGACGCTCAGCACCCATCATCACTTTGTCCTTAGCGGCTTCGAAGTCAGCCATATCAACAAGACGCTTATCGTGGCGGGCAGCCATCAAAGCAGCTTCGTTTACCAAGTTTGCAAGGTCAGCACCTGAAAAGCCAGGTGTACCACGTGCAATCACGCTCGCGTCAACGTCGGCGCCTAGTGGCACACGTTGCATGTGAACTTCAAGGATGCGTGTACGGCCTTGGATATCTGGCAGAGGTACAATCACCTGACGGTCAAAACGGCCCGGGCGCAATAGCGCTGGGTCAAGAACGTCTGGGCGGTTGGTTGCCGCAATCAGGATAACGCCTTCGTTGGCTTCAAAGCCGTCCATCTCAACAAGAAGTTGGTTAAGTGTTTGCTCACGCTCGTCGTTACCACCGCCATGGCCTGCACCACGGTGACGGCCAACAGCGTCAATCTCGTCAATAAAGATAATGCAAGGTGCGTTACGCTTACCTTGTTCAAAAAGGTCACGCACACGGGCAGCACCCACACCAACAAACATTTCAACAAAGTCAGAACCTGAGATTGAGAAAAATGGTACGCCAGCTTCACCAGCCACAGCACGGGCTAGCAATGTTTTACCTGTACCAGGTGAACCCACAAGCAATGCACCTTTCGGGATTTTACCACCAAGACGTGAGAACTTGCTTGGGTCTTTAAGGAAGTCCACAACTTCACGCAGTTCTTCTTTAGCTTCTTCAACACCGGCAACATCGTCAAATGTTACTTTAATCTGGTGCTCGGTTAGCATTTGCGCACGAGACTTACCAAAACTAAAGGCACCGCCCTTACCTGAGCCCATTTGCTGGCGCATAAAGAATACCCATACACCAATCAACAACAAGAACGGGAACCAACCTAGCAAGATTGACATCAAGCTTGGGCGACCACGTGTGTCTTCTTTCACCTGAATGTTTACGCCTTGTTCACGTAGGTTTTTAACAAGGTCGCCATCACGTGGGGCACGGGCTGTTACAGCTGAACCATTCGCCGATGTACCTGTAAGCATGTCGCCTTCAATTTCAACTTCGCGAACTTCGCTGTTATTCACCATTTGCATGAAGGTTGTGTATGAAACTTCATCTTGTGCAGCTTGTTGTTTATCAACAGCGTTGTAGATCATCAATGCACCAAAGATGATAAAGATCCATAGGAAAATATTACGGCCAGTTTGGTTCACGGTAGGTACCTCAGTTGTCTGAAATTTTAAGTGTCTTATTCGTCTGGGTTTAAATCTGTTCGTTGTGGTTAGCTTTTTACGCTAAAAACGAGGTAAATCATAGCATAACCCGTCGTTATTGTTGCTTAGAAATACAAAAAACAAATCAAAAAGTTATAAATCAGGCAGTTACTTTACTTGGGTGGTTTGTACATAAACCCCATCATTTGTACATTGCCAACGTAAGTGGCCTAGCTCTCGAGGCTTCTGGCTTGTGTTTAAATGCGCAAGCAGTCCTTCAATTTGCTTAGTCCGGGGTGGGTAGTTGCCTGTTAAATCTTTAACAATGGCCTTTACCACACGGGCTTGCAAAAAAGCTGGTTTTTGTAGCAGCTCCCTATCAAGTAAAGCTTCTGTCTTTGATTGCTTGAGAATAAGATTCTGCTCTAGAGGTTCTAAAGTTACATCTAGCTTTTCAAACTTTTCACTAAGCCCAATAAGGTCAGTCGTAACGCCCAATTTACTTAGCCAGTAGCGGGCACGCACACGTACATAATCAGCGTTCGCATTACTAGGGTCTTCAAGCCATGGGCAGTTTTGGGCTTTCAAATAATCACGCAAATCTTGGCGCTTAACCTGAATAAGTGGCCTGTGTAAGGTCAGCCCCTCCTCAAGTTGTGTCGTAGCTTGCATCGGCTTTAATCCCTGCAGGCCACTGCCGTAAAATAGGCGCATTAAAAAGGTTTCAGCCACATCATCAACCGAGTGCCCCAACAACACATCAGAAATGCCTAATTCAGCGCATTTGCGCTTAAAGAAGGCATATCGGGCATCCCGAGCGTCTGCTTGCAGGCGGCCTTGGTCGGGCTTTGCATCAAACGCCCAAGTTTCAGAGTAAAACGAAATACCTAAGGCTTTAAAATGTTCGGCCAGCCACGCAGCCTCCTGCGCCGATTCTGCACGCAAATTATGGTCAAAGTGAAGAATGGTAATATCTAAGCCTGCTTCGTGGCACAGCATGGCAAGGGCCATAGAGTCGCCCCCACCAGAAACGGCAATAGCGCAGGGCTTCTTACGAAACGCCTGCGCTAATGAATTTAGTAGCTCTGACTTTTGGAAAATCAGTTTAGCCCCTCCAGGCGCTTTTTAGCACTTGCAGCTGCACCTGAATCTGGGAAGTCACGTGTTAGCTTTTCCCAAGTGGTTTTAGCTAGGTTGTCTTTACCAATATCTTGGAAGGCCACGCCCATTTTAAGCAAAGCATCAGGTGTGCGCTCGCCTGTTGGGAAGCCCTTCACAGCTTGACCAAAAGCTACCAAAGCTGACTGTGGGTCTTGCTGTACCAAGTAAACTTCGCCTAGCCAGTAGTAGGCATTTTGGGCTTTGTCTTCTTGAGGGAAACGTTTTGTGTAGGCATCAAACCAAGCTTGCGCTGTAGGGAATGAACCTTTTTTCATGTAGCCGTAAGCTTCTTTGTAAAGCTCTTCTGAATCAATGTTAGCTGGCACCGGTACAGTTTCGCCTTGAGGCTCAGCACGCTTACCACCTGTTGGGATGGTTGCTGCAGATGAAGAGCGGTTTAGTGAAGCACCGCCTTGAATGGCGTTTTCAATATCAGTCAGGCGTAGGTCAATATCGCTTGCGATAAGGTCAACCTTCTTAGCCAACACTTCTACTGCGTTGCCAACTTCTTCAGCTACACCGTAAACCTTGCTGCTCTCAACTTCTAGAGCCTGCAAGCGGCCTTCGTGGTCAGCAAGCATAGTGCTGCCGCTTACTTTAGATTCACCAAGAACCATACGCTCTAGAGCAATTAGGCGGCTTTCAATACGTTTCATGCTTTGCTCAAGCGCGGCGTTTGCTTCAGCAGCTTGTGCTGCAGCGTCACCCTCTTCTTGGGCAAAGGTTGCCATAGGGGCTGCAAATGTAAGAATTGTGCAAAGTGCTACTGAGGTGCTTAGTAGGCGAAGGTTCATTGATATTAAGCTCCGGCGATAATTTTATGTGTTTTTGTTCTTATAAAACAAATGTTGCGCCCACATTGTGGGCGCAACTTAGCTTTTCGTCAAGAAAAAGAGTTTTGTGTCTTAAGACTAGTTAAGAACAACTACCGCGCGACGGTTGCGCTGCCATGCACTGTCAGTGTGACGTGGGTCAACTGGGCGCTCTTTACCGTAGCTAATAGTGTTGATCTTAGCAGCGTCGATACCTAGACCAACTAGGTATTTCTTAGCTGATACAGCACGACGATCGCCTAGTGCCAAGTTGTACTCACGAGTGCCGCGCTCATCGCAGTGGCCTTCGATAGTGATCGACTTAACACGACCTTCGTTTTTCTTAATGAATTTTGCGATATCGCGTAGGCTTTCTTGAGCTTCAGCGTCTAGTGATGCTGAGTCAAAACCGAAGTGAACACGGTCACCGGCGCGACGGATGAAGTCTTTACGTAGGTCAACAAGCTCTGAAGGAGCGCCGTCGTTCATTTCTGAAACGAATGGATCCTGTGAAAGAGTGTCAGGCATTAGTACAGAACCTGAAGTTGTTGTACCTGTTACGTAAGTACCCTGAGCTAGATCACCGTTACCTGGAACAGATGAACATGCAGCTAGCAGAGCTACTGAAGAAACTGTTAGAAGTGCTTTTTTCATCATGGGAAAAATTCTCTTTTTCTTTTTTGTTTAAGCTATTTCGGCTGAAAATCAGCCAACACATTCCAAAAGATACCCCCCTAACCCATTAAATGCAACTAGAAATAATGGATTTTAAAGGTCTTTTTCAGAACAATTGCGACCAACTGTTGTAATGAAACAACAGCTTTATTTAATCAATGGTGACCATGCAGGGTCTGAAGCCTGCGTTGGCGTTGGCAAACGGCGCAGGTTGTAACCTGTAAGGTCAATGCTGTACACGTGTGTATCGCCTGAACGCTGCTGGCGTGTGAACACAATCACACGGCCGTTTGGTGACCATGTTGGTGATTCATCCAAGTAGCCTTCAGTCAATAGACGCTCTTCGGTACCTTCTGGGTCAATCACACCAATATGGAACTTACCATTAAGTTGTTTAACAAAGGCAATCAGGTCGCCACGTGGTGACCATGTTGGCGCATAGTAGCGGCCTTCACCGTAGGTTAGGCGCTGTACGCGGTTGCCGTCAGTATCCATGATGTAAAGCGCAGGCTTACCAGCACGGTCTGAGTTAAATACAATTTTCTTACCATCTGGCGAGTATGAAGGTGACGTATCAATACCGCGGTAAGTTGTTAGGCGCTTAAGCTTACGCTTCTTAAGGTCCATGGTGTAAACCTCAGGGTTACCTTCGTGGCCCATGGTTAGGGTCATGGCAACGCTTTCACCATCAGGAGAGAACTGCGGTGATGAGTTTAGGCCTTCAAAGTCGCCCAAGATTGTTTGTTCGCCTGTTGGTAGGTCTAGCAGGTAAAGACGTGGCTTACCGTTGGCGTATGACATGTAAATAATTGTTTGGCTGTTCGGTGAAAAACGTGGTGTTAGCACCAATGCTTTACCATCAGTTAGGCACTGTTGGCTACCACCATCTTGGTCCATCACGCAAAGGCGCTTGCGTACAATCTTCATGCCACGTGGCGCATCTTCACCAATGTACACAATACGTGAGGCGAAGTAGCCCTTCTCGCCGGTTAGGGTGGTGTAAATATCGTCACTCACACGGTGACCAATGTGTCGCCAGAATTCTAGTGACGCTGTGTAAGCTTTAGCTGCAAGCTGCTTTTCGTCATGTACATCGTACAAGCGGTAAACAACACGCATTTTAGGTTGGCTTGTTTCAGGGCCAATAATTTCGATTGTACCAACCAATAGAACGTCAGCGTTAATCAAACGCCATTCTTTAAAGATTGGGCCGTTAAGGCGTAGTGAATCATCAGACTGCAAAAACGCACGCTCGCTAATGTTGTTAAACAAGCCTGTGTTCTTAAGGTTGTTGCTAATCAAGCCCACCATGCGCTTGCCAAGGTCATTCTCTTCGCTTGTGGCGCCCGAGAAGTTGGTCAGTGCGATGGGCATTGGGTCAGCGTTAGCGTCAGTCAGACGAATTTTTACCAAGGCCTGAGCAGGCTGCGCAAACATCAAAACCGAAAGCATAAAGAATGTGCTTAGGGTTAGTGCGGGTGTGAAAAGTTTTTTCATGTATTTCATGTGCCTACTCTATTTTTAACGGTTAAAGCTGATTTGGATTGTACGGAAAATTTCGTACTTACCTTCAGGTATAGGTAAGGGTACTGATTTTCGCACAGCACGCAAGATTGAATTATCAAATGATGTACGCCCTGACGACTGCACAATATCCATACTTGAGATTGTACCATCGCGGTTTACACGAATCATCACAACAACTTGCATACGGTCTAGGCCCGCAACACCTGGGGTGCGGTACCAGTTTTTCTCGATAAGGCGTTTAAGGCTTGCCACCTCGCCTTGAGTTTCATCAAAAACGGTTGGCTCAGTCTCAAGGTCTGAAACTTCCATTGCCGATTTTTTATCCTGAATGTCTTCAATAAAGTCGAGCGCTTGAAGGAAGTCCTCTTCCTTAGGCTCAGAGGTTGGCTTGCCTTGCTCAGCCATTAGGTTCTTCTTGTTCGGTGTTTTATCAAGCTTTGGTGGGCGGCCAATTGGCTCTTCCTTCACTGACTCTTCTTGCTTGGTCGGTTTAGGCTCTTCCTTTTTCACCTGCTGCTTTAGCTTGCTTTTTGACGTATCAACAACTTTGGTGTCACGCTTAGGGGCCTCAACCTTTTTCTTTTTAGGTTTAGGCGCTTCTTTAGGTGCAGCACTTTGTTGTGTTTTAACAGGTGTAGGCTTTTTAGGCTTAGGCGAACGGGCCGCATCAGGCGAAGAAACCAGCTTCACGTTCATGTACGTTACCTCAGGCTCAGGCAAGATCATGTGCGGTACATTGAACACGAAAAAGAGCACCAACGTACAGTGCAGCAATAATGAAAGCAGTAAGCCCCGTCGCATGCGTGTTGTCGCCCTATTTTAGGTTCTTGTTATTATTAATTAGCGGCGGCGTGCAGGTTCGGTCACCAAACCAACATCAACCAAGCCAGCAACTTGTAGCGCTGACATTACTTCCATCACACGGCCGTAGTTCACGGCTTTATCAGCACGAAGCAAAATAGCAGTGCCCGGCTTTTGCTGACGGATTGCCAAAAGCGTATCGGCAAGTTTATCTAGCGCGATTTCTTTTTCATGCACAAACAGTGTACCGTTTTTCTTGATCGAAACCTGCATAGGCTCGTGCTCTTCGGTAATTGGTGTGCTTTCAACTTCAGGCAGTGACACTTGCACGCCTTGAGTCATCATAGGTGCCGTCACCATAAACACCACCAACAGCACCAACATAATATCAATGAATGGTACAACGTTAATGTCGCTCATGATTGGGCGATGGAATGAACGCGCGCGGCGCCCTTGTGGGATAAGACTACCAGCCATAATAAGGCTCCCTTCCCTTAGCTAATTATTTCTTCTTTGCGTCAACGTCTGAGGCACGGCGTTTTTGGCTGCTTTTACGGGCTTCCAAAATTTCTTCCTGCATCTGACGGTCAAGGATGGTTACAAACTCAGTCACGAAAGCTTCTAGGCGTGCAGCGTAGCGGCTTAGCTCGGTTGAAAGTTTGTTGTAGGCAATAACAGCTGGAATCGCAGCAAACAGACCAATCGCCGTCGCAAGCAGAGCCTCAGCAATACCTGGTGCCACTGTTGCAAGCGATGTGTTCTTGGTTACACCAATACTATGGAAAGCATGCATAATACCCCAAACAGTACCTAGCAGACCGATAAACGGTGCGGTTGAACCTGTTGTTGCCAAAAATGGTAGGTATTTTTCAATACGCTCAAGCTCACGAGTCATGGTCACTTGCATAAGCTGGTGCACACGCTCAACAACACCAAGCTGAATTACGCCGTGGCTTTCAGCGTCACCGTCTTTAGCGCGGCGCCACTCACGTAGGCCCACTACAAATAGCATTGCCATTGGGTGGTCAGTTTCTTCAGGGGTTGTGTTGCGGTAAAGGTCTTCAAGGCCTTTCTCGCTCCAGAAGGCTTCTTCAAACTTATCAGCGCGGCGGCGTAGCACACGCATACGGGCGTATTTTTCAAACCAGATTGCCCATACAATCATCGAAACAATAAGCAACGACGACATGATAATTTTTACAAAGGTTGTTGCCTGTAAAAACAGGTCAATCAGAGACATATCGTTAATTGCTGCCACTGGAATATCCATCGAGAAAGTGTCCTTTATTATATTTTTCGTAAGCTGTGGTGCACCCCAACCTGTTCAATATTATGGAAAACCATACCTAAGGGGGTGTGCCCACAAAAACACACCACAATTTATAGACGTTTAAGCCCGGTTTGTCTATGACAAATCCGGGCTTAAATTAGGTTTAATTGATACAGAATTAATCAGTAAACAAATCAGCAGTTTGCTGTTGGTTAGGCGGTGTTTTACCCATGTGGCGGTAAGCCTCAGCCATAGCTAAACGGCCGCGCGGCGTACGCTGAATAAACCCTTGCTGGAGCAAGAACGGTTCAATCACATCTTCAATTGTATCTTTACTCTCACCAGTTGACGCTGCAATGGTTTCAAGGCCTACTGGCCCACCACCAAAACGATCAAGCAAAGCGGTAAGGTAAATAAAGTCGCTACGGTCAAAACCACGGTTATCAACCTCAAGGGCTGAAAGGGCTTTATCGGCTGTGGCAGCGGTAATGTTTTCTTCGCCTGCAACGGTAGCAAAGTCCCATACACGGCGCAGCAAACGGTTGGCGATACGTGGTGTACCTCGGCTACGGCGGGCCACTTCCATAGCGCCATCAGGGGCAATGGTAATACCCATCTTACGGGCGGCACGAGTTACAATTTCAGCTAGGTTTTCAGCGGTGTAAAACTCAAGGCGCAGCTGCACACCAAAACGATCACGTAGCGGCGTTGAAAGCATACCAGCACGGGTTGTTGCAGCTACCAGTGTAAATGGAGGCAGTTCAATCTTCACTGTACGGGCGGCAGGCCCCTCACCGATAATAATATCAAGCTGAAAATCTTCCATTGCAGGGTACAGCACTTCTTCAACGGCGGTACCTAGGCGATGAATTTCATCAATAAACAAAACATCGTGTGGTTCAAGCGAAGTCAAAATAGCTGCAAGGTCACCGCTTTTTTCAATCGCTGGGCCTGATGTTGAACGGAAGCCCACGCCCATCTCTTTTGCAACGATTTGCGCAAGAGTTGTTTTACCCAACCCCGGAGGGCCATGGAAGATCACATGGTCTAATGCGTGGTTACGTTTTTTGGCAGCGCCAATAAAAACACTTAGGTTTTCGCGTAGCTTTTCTTGGCCAACAAACTCACCCAAATGCTCAGGGCGGATGGGTGTATCTTGTGCAGCGTATTCGCCACCAAGATTCTCATTATCTACAAGTCTTTCAGTAGGTTGTGTCATTTACTTAATCTACTTTCTTATGCGCTACGTAGGGTTTTTAATGCTGTTTTTAGCAGGGTGCCAAAGTCAGCTTCGGCGCCTGCTTCGTCAGCAGCAACAGCCAGTGCTTGTTGTGCTTGGGCCATTTTAAAGCCCATGTTAATCAACGCTGAAAGAACATCGCTATGGGCACTTTGCGGCATGCCTGCGGCCGTTACTTTGCCACCACCAATAGAGGTTACATTGCCACCAACAAAGGCACCAAGTTTGTTCTTCAGTTCAAGGATAAGACGCTCGGCTAGTTTTTTGCCAACGCCGCTAATTTGGGTCAAGGTTGCAATGTCGCCAGCGGTTACAGCGTTTGCAATATCTTGCGATGAAAGGCCTGACAAAATAGCCATGGCCATTTTAGCGCCCACGCCGCTTACACTCATTAGTTTTTCAAACATGGCGCGGTCAGTGGTTTCAGTAAAGCCGTATAGAGCCAAAGCATCTTCACGTACGTATGTGTGGGTATGGATTTTAATCACTTCGCCTTCGGCAACTTGTGCCAAAACGCGTGATGGGGCGTATACCTGATAGCCCACGCCGTTAACGTCAAGAAACAGGCTATCGTCGCCAATTTCTTCAATAATACCTTTAAGGAAACTAATCATAAGACTCTATTTCTGTGCTTTGCTTACTGTCTAAAACTTATAAAGACTAGTATAGCACTGAAACACAGTAAATTTGAAGTATTACTTAAGCGGGCTGCCCGCTGTGTGTGCATGGCAAATCGCCACAGCCAAAGCATCGGCAGCATCTTCGCTATCAGGCTTTGCGGTTGGCAATAGCATTTTAACCATGTAGCCAATTTGGTTTTTGTCGGCACGGCCTGTGCCTACAATCGCCTTTTTAACGGCAGCTGGGGTGTATTCTGCGCATTGAAGCCCTGCAAGGCCGGCAACAAGCAGCGGTACACCACGTGCTTGACCAAGCTTAAGCGATGAACGTGCGTTTTCGTTCACGTAAACTTCTTCAACGGCTACGTCGGTTGGTTTGTAAGTGTCTAGGATTTCACTCAGGCCGTTGTAAATCACGCATAAACGGTCAGACCCTGCATGCTTAGGGTTTGTTTTAATGGTGCCGCCTGTAATGTAGCTAAGGCGGTTACCCACTGCGCGGATAATCCCCCACCCTGTTTTATGAAGACCAGGATCAACCCCGAGAATAAGACGTTCTTGCATTTATGTGCACCCAACAGCTTGTAATTGAAAGTACATAAACCATAACATGTGAAAGCCAATTTAAGCACGAGAATTCAGCCATGACAGCCAACTCTGCCGCACCCGTTGTGTTAGAAGCCCCACACGCCGATAAACAACACATGTACTCATTTTGGGGCCGCACGAAAGTACAAACCATGGCGATGAATACCGCCATTGGCCAAGTGCTTAAAGAGCATGGCTTATCACCATTCCACCAAGTGGGCGTAAAGTCAGAGGGCGAGCATGAGCCCGGCTACCACGCATGGGAAATTTGGCGCCCCGCCACCGAAGAAAAACTAAACGAAATGCTTGAGCATATTGAAGAAGCTGCCATGGAAGAGCTTACAATGGTGCGTAGCATGTACACTGAAAAAGACTTCCCTGAAATGTACGAACCTGCCGACTTTGGTGACCGTGTTGAGGCTATGATTGATGAACACAAAGAAAAAGCCCGCCACCAGCGTCAAAGCCAGGGCGAGCTTTCTCAAGATCCGTCTAACGACTTAGCGCGTTAGGCAACCTTCTCTGCGATATCGTCAGAAATATCGGCGTTTGATGCCAGCGTTTGCACGTCGTCATCTTCTTCAACAGCATCAATGAACTTCATCAGTTTTTGGGCTGTTTCTTCGTCTTCAACAGGTTGCTTCATGTTAGCAACGTAGTTTAGGTCAGCTTCTTCAGCTTTGCCAAACTGCTCTTTTAGGGCGTTGTTAACGGCACCAAAGTCAGTCATCGCTGTTACGATTTCGTGGCCGTTTTCGTCGCTTGAAACGTCTTCAGCACCAGCTTCAATCGCAGCAAGCATCATAGTTTCTTCGTCAGCCACATCAGCTGGGTAAAAGATGATACCCTTTTCTTCGAACATGTAGTTTACAGTTTCGTTAAAGCGGCCGCCGTTTTTGTTAAAGGCTGTACGTACGTTTGCGGCTGTACGTGCACGGTTATCTGTTAGGCATTTTACCATCACAGCAACGTTGCCTGGGCCGTAACCTTCATATACAACTTCTTCGTAATCAGCGCCTTCAATCTCACCAGTACCGCGCTTAATGGCACGTTCCATAGTGTCTTTTGGCATGTTTTCAGCACGGGCGTTATCCATTGCCAAACGTAGTGATGGGTTTGTGTTAGGGTCACCACCGCCTGATTTTGCTGCGACCATAAGCTCGCGGATAATACGTGTAAAAATCTTACCGCGCTTTTTATCTTGTGCGGCTTTACGGTGTTTAATGTTGGCCCATTTACTATGCCCTGCCATGTCTCTACCCTTTTAGTTTATTTATCTCTACGCTGAGCGTAACTTTTTGGTTTTTTCAATCATACGTGCACCGCTGACCCAGCCTGGGTGTAGCGGAAGAATTTCATCAAACGGAATCCACTTAACATCATCGCTTTCGTCTTCTGCGATTTTAATGGGTTCGTCTTCGCTGGCAACCAATAAATAGCGTACGTCATAATGCGTATGCTCTGGCTCATCTTTGCCATGCTTGTGCGCCGCTGGAATACCATGAACATCAAGGTCAAAGATGCCATCCCCCAGCACGGTCACATTTTCAATACCAGTTTCCTCGGCAACTTCACGTTTTGCCATTTCAAGAATGTCAGCGCTGCCATCGGCGTGGCCGCCAGGCATTAGCCAGTAGCCTAGTGTTTTATGCTTCAACAAAAGCGCTTTATCAAGCGTTGTGTTTACCACCCACGCTGAAGATGTAATGTGCCCTTTTAGGTTTGAGCGTGAGAATAGGTTTTCATGCATATCCTCGCCGTCATCTTCATGCTTTGCCATAAAAGCTTGAAGCTTCTCAAGGTCTGAGGCTTCACGTTCGTCGTATGGGGCGTAATCTTGAATATGGTCAAAAATATCAGCCATTAGAATATCCTTTTTGCTTAAACAGCCTGCGACAGAATGCCACCCACACGAATTGGGCGAATTTCTTCACAAAGGCCTTTAGCATTTAGTTTTACAAAGGTACCGCACAATGTGCCTTCGCCTGTTGCTGTTGAAAGCTTGTGTTTACCTTTTTTCGTAAAGCGGGCAATGCCCACGTCTAGGCTCATGCCTAGTGATGAATTGTCGTACGTGCCGCACATACCAGCATCGGTTTGGTAGCCTGTGCCTGCAGGCATAATCATGGTATCAGCCGTTGGGATGTGGGTGTGGCTGCCTGTTACAAGGCTTGCCTTACCGTCCCAAATAGCGCCAAGGCATCGCTTTTCTGAGCCTGTTTCGGCGTGAATATCAACAATAATAGCGTCACAGTTTTCGCCCATACGTAGGGTTTCTAGCGCTTTTTGGCTCGCTTGGAATGGGCAATCTAGGCCCGGCTCCATAAATAAGCGGCCCATTAGGTTTACCACAGCCACTTGGCGGCCTTCGCCAGCAGGGTAAACGTGGTAGCCACGGCCCGGGGTGTTTGGCGGGTAGTTTAGCGGGCGCAGCAAACGCCAGTCAGACTCAAGCTGTTCTGGGGTTTCTGGTTTATCCCATGTGTGGTTGCCAAGGGTAATAACGTCAACGCCAGTGTCGTAAAGTTCTTTACAGACCTTTTGCGTCACACCAAAACCGCCAGCGGCGTTTTCGGCATTGCAGACGACAAAGTCAATCTTAAGGTCTTTTTTAAGTTTAGGCAGATGGCTTGTAATGGCCTCGCGACCAGGTTTACCAACAACATCACCTAAGAAAAGAATATTTAGCGGCTTTTTGGCTGGCATGTAATAACCTCGTTTTCTGTCCAGATTTGATCTAAAGGCACATCGTGCAGTGCGGGCGTTAAAGGTGGCACTTCTTGCCAACTGTAAGCAAGGCCTATGGTACGTATTGGGCGTGAACTTGCAAGCGCTAATTGCTCTAAAGCCTTGTCATAGTAGCCTTTACCATAGCCTAGGCGGTTGCCTGCACGGTCAAACGCCACTAAAGGGGTAAAAATAATATTGGGCTGCACCTCATCGCCTGTCGCAACCGGAATACCTAAATCATCTGAGGCAAACGCACCATTAAAAAGTTTAAAACGCATGCTGCCGTTAATCATGGCGTAAGGGTAAGCCACTTTAATACCCTTAGCTTGCAAAGCGTTCAGAATATGCTCGGTTGGTACTTCGCCTTGAATGGGGCTATATAGCGCCACAACATCATCGGCGGTTGTATGAATACTCAGAATATTTTGGGCAACAGCTAACGCCGCGGCCTGTTGTTCTTCAACAGGTGTCACACGGCGTTTGGCTAAAATTTTGCGGCGGGCTTGGTATTTATCAAGAGTCACGAAGCGGGTTTTCTAATTTAACTATTAGGCCTTTACCAGCTTACGGCTTAGGGCATCAAGGCGGTCAGCCAAGTTTGCGTGGAATGATACCAATGTGTGTTTTTCAGTTTCGCCACGAGCACGAATATCGTGAAGTTCATCAGCGATAGTAATGGCGCTTAGAACAAGCAGACGGTCACGGTCAATATCCTGACCCAAAGCTTGGCGCAGTTGGCCAACCACTTGGTCAACCTTCATGGCTACAGCGTTTAGGCGCTGTTCTTGGCCTTCTTCAACATTAACTTTGTAAGTACGGCTACCAATTACGAGTGCTTTTTCTGGCATGGTTACGCCCCTACTTTGCTGTTAATTTGGGTAATCACTTTATCAAGGCGGATCAAAGCTTCTTTGTTGGCGCGCTTTAGGCGGGTGTTTTCTTCAGCTAAAACCTTATCGGCCACTGAAGGGCGTACACTTGCGTTTTCATCGCTAAAGCGTGAACCGCCAGCCATAGCTTCAAGCTGTTCAAGCACGTTTAGCAGGCGCTTAGTTTCTTTAGATTCTGACCAATGGTCCTGACCAAGTTTTGTTTGTTCAGTCATCACTGAAGCTTTCTCTGTTAATGCCTTAATTTGATTGGGCAAGCATACTCGGGCTGTGTTTTTTACGCAAGTTTTTTAGCTTTGCGTTGCCAAAATATGGTATCTTTTGCGGGCAAAATTAATAACAAATCAATTAGCAGTAGGAACCCATACATGACAACTGCCCCAACAGCCCACCCACACATTGAGCATGAGCTTTTTCCGTATAAAGAAATGGCCGATGCTATTCGCTTTTTATCAATTGACGCTGTAAACCAAGCCAACAGTGGTCACCCTGGTATGCCTATGGGCATGGCTGATATTACAACGGTGCTGTTTTCAGACTTTATGCGCTTCAACCCCCAAAAGCCTGACTGGCTCAACCGCGACCGTTTTGTTTTGTCAAACGGCCACGGCTCGATGCTTCTTTACAGCAGCCTGCACCTGCTTGGGTATGATGTTTCTATTGAAGATATTAAAAACTTCCGCCAACTAAATTCAAAAACACCGGGCCACCCAGAGTATGGCCACACCCCTGGTGTTGAAACCACAACAGGCCCGCTTGGCCAAGGTATTGCGAATGGTGTAGGCCTTGCGCTTGCTCAAAAGATTATGGCTGCTAAACACGGCGAAGAGCTATTTAACAACAAGACTTACGTTGCCGTGGGCGATGGCTGCCTGATGGAAGGCATTAGCCACGAAGCTGCTGAATTTGCAGCCCACAACAAGCTTGATAACCTGATTGTACTCTTCGACAGTAATGGTATTTCAATCGACGGCAAAACTGATATGGCCGTTTCGACCGATAACCTTGAGCGCTTTAAAGCCTATGGCTGGGCTGTTAAATCAGCTGATGGTCACGACCACGACGCTATTCACCATGCGCTTTCATGGGCGCAAAGCCAAACACAGCCAGTACTGATTGAGTTTAAAACCCACATTGGTTACGGCAGTAAAAAAATGCAAGACACAGCCAAAGTACACGGCAGCCCTCTTGGCGCTGACGAAGCTAACGCTGTGCGTGAAGAACTAGGCTGGGATCACCCACCGTTTGAAGTACCTGCCCATATTTACTCAGCGTGGCATAAAGCCGCTGCCCGTGGTCAAGCTTCATACATGAAGTGGCATGAACAGTGGGAGAAAACCCCTACTGAAAAACGTGAAGCTATCCTGAATGGCCAACGCCCATCAGAAAAAGCCCTGCACGCCCTAGACCTTGTTAAAAAGGACGCTGTGAGCGAAACACCAAAACTTGCTACACGCCAAGCGAGTGGCGCATGTATTGATGCGTTTCAACCGCATATGGATAGCTTGGTTTCAGGCTCGGCTGACCTTACAGGTTCAAACAACACCAAACCGCTCGACTATAAAAAGGTTTCAGCGGAAGACTACAACGGTAACTACATCCACTACGGCGTGCGCGAGCATGCAATGGCTGCCATTATGAATGGCCTTAGCCTATACGGTGGCCATGGTCGTGGCCTGCGCCCTATTAGTGGTACATTCTTGGTTTTTGCTGACTACCTGCGCCCTAGCTTGCGCCTTTCAGCGTTAATGAACCAACCTGTAACGTACGTACTGACCCATGACTCTATTGGCTTAGGCGAAGACGGCCCAACCCACCAACCTGTTGAGCACCTAGCAATGCTGCGTGCCACCCCTGGCCTTACAACGTGGCGCCCGTGCGACCTTGTTGAAACTGCCGAGTGCTGGCAAGCCATCTTGTGCGATACCAAGCACCCAGCTGTTTTGGCCCTAAGCCGCCAAGGCGTACCGACACTGCGCACAACACACGTAAAAGAAAACCTATCGTCTCAAGGCGGTTACGTATTGCGTAAAGAGCAAGGCCAACTGGCAGGTATCTTTATTGCGACCGGTACCGAGGTTGAGATTGCAGTGAAAGCTCACGAAGAACTTCAAAAGCAAGGCATCCACACCCGTGTGGTGAGTATGCCAAGCGTTGAAACCTTCCTTAAGCAAACAAAAGCCTACCGTGACGATGTGCTGCCACCAGACCACCAGCAACGTGTGGTGATTGAAGCTGCAAGCACCTTTGGCTGGTCAGCGATTGCGCCATTTGGCAAGGTTCTGGGCATGACATCATTTGGTGCCTCAGCCCCTGCGCCTGAACTTTACGAACACTTTGGCCTGACTGCTGACCATGCGGTTCAAGCCATGACTGAACTTACAACATCTTAATAACCGAAAAATAAAAAGGACTATATCCATGACTCTTAAAGTTGGTATTAACGGATTTGGCCGCATTGGCCGCAACGTACTACGTGCCCTATACGAAACTGGCCGTACAGATATTAAAATTGTAGGGATTAACGACCTTACCGATATCGACATGACCCGCCACCTGCTGCAGTACGACTCTGTTCACGGTCGCTTTGCCCACGAGGTTAAAGTTGATGGCGACAACATTGTTGTAAACGGTGACAAAATCAAAGTAACGGCCGAGCGTGACCCTGCAAACCTGCCATGGGCCGACCTTGGCGTTGATATGGTGTTTGAATGCACAGGTATCTTCCGTTCAAAAGAAAAAGCTTCAGCCCACATTAAAACCGGCGCTAAAAAAGTAATTATCTCAGCCCCAGGTGAAGAAGTTGACCGCACCGTTGTTTACGGCGTAAACCATGAAGAACTTACTGCTGATGATACTGTTATCTCAAACGCATCATGCACAACCAACTGCTTGGCGCCTGTTGCCAAAGCCCTAAACGATACCATTGGTATTGAGCGCGGCTTGATGACAACCATCCACAGCTACACCAACGATCAAAACCTACTAGACCTTGCCCACAAAGATGCACACCGTGCTCGTGCTGCGGCAATCTCGATGATTCCATCAACCACAGGTGCTGCTAAGGCCGTTGGCCTCGTATTGCCTGAGCTTAAAGGCAAGCTAGATGGTTTCTCAATGCGTGTACCAACCCCTAACGTTTCAGTGGTTGACCTTACCTTTACACCGAAAAAAGAAACAACCATTGACGAAGTTAACAGCATCATCAAAAAAGCCGTAGCTGATATGAAAGGCGCCCTAGCCTACAGCGACGAGCCACTGGTTTCAGTTGATTTTAACCACAACCCGCATTCAAGCATTTTTGATGCTACACAAACCCGTGTGATGGAAGACGGTAAAATGGTTAAAGTTCTAAGCTGGTATGATAACGAGTGGGGTTTCTCAAACCGCATGCTTGATACCGCTGCCTACTTTGGCAAACTATAATTAGGAAACTAATCCATAAATCGGAGATTCTCGGATGGCGAACTTGCCTAACATGAAAGACCTTAACGTTGCAGGCAAACGTGTGCTGGTGCGTGTTGATTTTAACGTCCCTATGACTGATGGCCGCGTAACGGACGAAAGCCGCATTGTTGCACACCTTCCCACAATCGAGTGGTTGGTACAAAACAACGCCAAGGTTATTCTGATGAGCCACCTAGGCCGTCCTGATGGTAAAAAGAATGCCAAATACAGCCTTAAGCCTGTGGCTGAGCGTTTGTCTGCGCATATTTCGCAGGAAGTTCAGTTTGTGGGCGACTGTATTGGCAGCACAGCCGAACAAGCCGTTGCCAGCCTTAAGGATGGGCAAGTTCTGCTGCTTGAGAATCTTCGTTTTTATGCTGAAGAAGAAAATAACGACCAAGCCTTTGCGAAGAAACTGGCCAAAATGGCTGATGTTTACATTAGTGATGCCTTTGGCACTGCCCACCGTGCCCACGCCAGCATTAGCAGTGTGCCACAATACGTGCAGCACTGTGCCTTTGGTAACGTCATGAACAAAGAGCTTGAAGCCCTAACCCAAGTGCTTGAAACACCCGAAAAACCAGTTTTGGTGATTATTGGTGGCGCTAAAATCTCAAGCAAGATTGACGTTGTGCGCAACCTCCTACCTAAAGCCGACATGATGATGATTGGCGGTGCCATGGCCAACACCTTCCTTGCGGCCCTTGGCAACAAGATGGGCAACAGCCTATACGAAAGCGAATACCTACAGCAAGCCAGCCGCATTTTGGCGGATTCTGCCGCTATGGGTTGCCGCCTTCTATTGCCAAGCGATGTGATGATTGCCAATAAGCTTGAAGCTGGCGTTGATGCTAAAGTTGCTAAGGTTGATGAAATTCCTGATGGTCAAATGGCGCTAGATATTGGACCTTCAACCGTCCAGCTTTGGCAGCGCATGGTGCATAACGCACAAACTGTGCTGTGGAACGGCCCAATGGGTGCCGCTGAAATTAGCCCCTTCCACGAAGGGACCGAAGCGATTGCCCGTGCTGTGGGTGAAAGCAAGGCCTACTCAGTTGCTGGCGGTGGCGATACATTAGCCGCCCTTGCCAAAACCAACATGACCCGCGAAATCAGCTATGTCTCAACTGGCGGCGGCGCCCTCATGGAATTCCTTGAAGGCAAACCCCTCCCCGGTATTGCGGCCATTACGAAAAAGGCTAACGCAGCTTAAAGCCATATAAATAAAAAAGCCCCGCTGGTTTATCACCTTGCGGGGCTTTTTGTTATTTGTTTTTTAAATCTCGTAGTGCGTGGGTAATCACTTGGAATGAACCGAACAGTGCGAGGCCTGCAATGATGAGGGCCACGGCAATGTCGGGCCAGCCTTGTTGGAGGGTAAATACGCCGCTGGCAGCGATGACCACAGCCACGTTGCCCAAGGCATCGTTACGGCTGCAAATCCAAACTGAACGGAGGTTGCTGTCGCCTTTTGCAAAGCGGAAGACTAGAAAGGCTGAAATAACGTTTACAACAAACGCCAATACGCCAACCACGCCCATAGTTACAGGGTCAGGCGTGTGAAGGCCCATAATAGCCATAACGGCCATGCTCAGCACCCAAATGCCAAAGCACAGCATCACACCGCCTTTAAGTAGTGCGGCGCCAGCTCGCCATGTGACTGATTTTGCCATGACGTACAGCGCAATGCTATAGCTTGCGGTATCGCCCAAAAAGTCCATCGCGTCAGCAAGGAGTGAAAGTGATCCGGCGTTAATACCTGCTACAATTTCAACACCAAACATGATGGCGTTGAGAGCAATCACAATCCACAAAATGCGGCGGTCAATACGGTCAGACGTAAGCTCAGCCGCACACCCTAGACCACTGTTGCTATGGCCACAGTCACCACCGGTATGGTCGTGCTTATGATCATGCGCATGGTTATGGTCGTGTTGGGTGTGCATAGGCTCAGTTCTCATCTTTGCAATTAAGCAGCAGTTTTAGATTCAGTTTCGGCTGTGTAGTTACCATTAGCGGCAAGCCAGTTCATATGGGCACGGTGTGCAAACACATCTTGCATAGCAGCTTTGTTGCTTTCTTTACCCATCCAAGCACGTAGCGCACCTTGTTGTAGCGCACGACCGTATGAGAATGTAAGAACCCATGGTTTATCGCCGTTTACTTTGTTAATCGCGTTTAGGTTTTCAGTGGCTTCAACTTCTCCCTGACCACCTGATAGGAATACGATACCTGGTACTTCGGCAGGCACTTGCTTTTGGTAACATGCCACACTCAATTTTGCGATTTCTTCTGAGGTCGCCTGTGTTGCACACTTCTTGCCTGAGATGACCATGTTAGGTTTTAGCAAAATGCCTTCAAGCGCTACGTTGTGTAGGGCTAGCTTTTCAAAGAAAACTTTAAGAACACGGTGGCTTGCAGCGTCGCACACTTCAATGCTGTGGTCACCATCCATCAAAATTTCAGGCTCAACGATTGGTACGATGCCCGCTTCTTGAGCTAGGGCGGCGTAGCGTGCAGTCGCTTCGGCGTTGGCTTCAATCGCTAGGTCTGATGGGCGATCTTTAGAGTCAATCTCAATCACTGAGCGCCACTTTGCAAAACGAGCACCCGCCTTGTGGTATTCGGCAAAGCGCTCACGCAGGCCGTCTAGGCCTTCGGTTACTTTTTCATCAGTTGCGCCAGCCAGTTCAATCGGGCCAGTGTCAACTTTGATGCCTGGTACCACGTTCTTGCTTGCAAGCAATGTGGCAAACGGCATGCCTTCGGCAGTTTTTTGGAAAAGAGTTTCTTCAAACAGGATAACGCCACCGCAGTATTTTTCAAACTCAGGGGTCGTGAACAGGTATTCACGGTATGTACGGCGGTTTTCTTCGGTGTTTTCTACGCCAATATCAGCAAAGCGCTTACCGCATGTGCCGTTGCTTTCGTCAGCTGCCAAAAGGCCTCGGCCGCCTTCAACAATGCTTTTTGCAATTTTGTTTAGTTCTGCGATTTGGTCTTTAGATAGTTTAGCCATTGTGGCCTCTCCTTTTGGTTATGTGGCGGTTCTGTTTGTTCTTATTATTTAATACCTAGGTACTCATGGGCAAGCTCAACGTAATGGGTGGCCGACCATGGAATGTACTTAATTTCGTCGTCTGTCATCGGGCGGAAAAACTTACCCGGCACACCGGCGTAAACTTCACCCTTTTTCACACGTTTGTTTGGCGCAATAAGGGCACCCGCAGCAACCATAGCACCACTTTCAACAATAACTTTATCCATAACAATGGCACCCATGCCAACGAATGAGTCATCTTCCAGGGTGCAGGCATGAATCACAGCGCTATGGCCAATGGTTACGTTGCTGCCAATGGTAAGTGGGCCTGTGCCGCGTGTCACGTGGCACACTGTACCGTCTTGAATATTTGTGCGGCTGCCAATACGAACGGTGTTCACGTCACCGCGGATGGTCACGCCAAACCAGATGTTGGTATCATCACCAATTTCAACATCACCAATGATGCTGGCTGTTGGTGCAATAAATACGTTTTTACCAATTTTAGGTGTTTTGCCTTTGAACGGCATGATGCAAGCTTTTTGCATAGTAGACCTTTACAGTTAAAGGTTAGCTTTTGAGGCTTAGCTCTCTTTACCAAGGAAGCTTGAAATTTTAACAGGCTCGTTGCTTGAGCCACCAGTTACCACTGAAACTACAGAAGCTTCGTTTTGGTAAACCGTATCTTGCTGAATGCAGCGGCCTTCAACACTACCGCCATCAAGGATGTTTAGCTTTTGGTAGCGCACTTCGCCCTTCACGCGGCCGTTGGCACGGCATTCAATGCGGCCAGTGGCAGTTACGTTGCCGTTGATTGTGCCATCAACAATAAGGTTGGTAACTTCAACAGGGCCGTTAATCACAGCGTCTTTTGACACAACAAGGGTGCCACGCTTATTAGGTTTTACATTAACGCGGCCATCAAGGCGGCCATCAAAACGAAGGGTACCCGCAAACTTAATGTCGCCAGTAATAATCACGCCGTAGCCAATCAGGCTGTGTTGGCGTTCTTCACGGTCAGCATGTGGGAAATCGAAAGCGCTTGCGATATCGTTTTTCTTTTTATTTTTGCGCCAAAACATGAAGTGTTCTCCCCTAAATATCGTCTTGAGTAAAATTAAAATACTTTCCAGCAGTGGGTCAGCAGTTTTTGACCGTCTTTATCATACCCTCGAACGTCAAGAACGCGCATCCCTTTTTTAGGGAATTCACCACGAATCAAACCAGAAAGTGAAACTTGGCGTGTAAAGCTTGCGCTTCGAGTACGGTCAGCCTTATCCAATGCGGCTTCTCCTAATGTTACCACGTTTGAGCCTGTAAGAACACGCATTTGCAGCTCAATATCGAGCTGTTTTTCATCTTTGTTATCGGTTTTCATCATCGCTAGCTTGTAGCGCACACCTTCGCTGCTTTCATCGGCTTCAATGTTGTAGCACTGCACCGGAATAGCATCTTCGGTCGGTTTAAAAATATCTTTAAATACGGCCAGCTTATCGCTCAGCTCTAGCTGGTTTTTCTCAGCTTCGTCTAGGCGTTTAAGGGCGTTGGCACGGGCGTTTTCAACAATCTCAAGGCGGGCCTCAACTTCAGCACGGCGGCCAGTTTCATCAAGGTATTCAGCCTGTAGCTTTTGGTAACGGCGTTGTAGATCGTCATAGTCGTCTTGAACTTTGTTTGCTTTTTTAGTGACCTGAGCAAACTCAAAAGTTTGGGCTTCAAGGCGCTCACGCACCGCTTCTGGTGATGCTTGGCGTGCCCCTAGTGCAAAGAATGCAGCCGGAATAATAACAAACAGAAAAGCTAAACCACCCCACAAAATGCCACGGCTGATATGCATCGTTTTTGATGCAGTATCTGGGCGGTGTTTTGCAAACCATACAACGGTATATGACACGGATGAGCCTCGGGTGTTTTTCTAGGTTTTTCTGTTCTTTGAGCGTTCTAATAGTTTTATCTGTTCAGCGGTAAAAAGCCAAGTTAAAATAGTGGAAAATAAGAACGACTGAGGCCTTTCCCATGAAACTTGCTGTGATTAACAATGAACTTGCCATCGTAACGCCCGAGCATGGCTGTTACTACCCCACAGCTGAAATTGCCAAACTTGCAGGCACCCCACTATTAGGCCAAAACAATATTGATATTGCTATGGACGGCGCCCTGCTTAACCGCATGTATGATGCTCTTGAAAGCCCTGAAGCCTCTGCCTTTTCAAAGTCGCTTGATGATGTGGTGTATGATCTACCTATTCCAGTTCCGCCGAGTTTTCGTGATGCCTACGCTTTTTTAACCCACGTTAAAACCTGCCGTGAAGCCCGTGGCCAAGAAGTGCCGCAGATTTTTTATGAGTGCCCTGCCTTTTACTTTTCAAATCCAGCCGTGATGAAAGGCGAAGGCCCAGTTAAAGTTGGCCCCTACCAGCAAGATAAACTGGACTATGAGCTTGAAGTTGCCGTGGTCATGGGTAAAGACGTTGAAGACATTAGCGTTGCAGATGCCGACCAAGCCATTGCAGGCATGATGCTGCTTAACGATTGGTCAGCCCGTAAAATTCAGGCTGAGCGTGAACTGCCGATGATGATGGGCCCCAATAAAAGTAAAGACTTTGCTACCACCGCAGGCCCATGGCTTGTGACGAAGGCCGAGCTTGCGCCTTATATTACCGAAACCCCCGAAGGCAACCACTACGATATTGATATTCGTGCCCTAGTGAATGGCACGCCCCTTTCAGGCGGGAATGTAAACAGCATTCATTACACCTTTGCGCAAATTATTCATCATATTGCTAAAGGCACAATTGTTAAAAAAGGTGACGTTATTGGCAGTGGTACCGTGGGTGGCGGCTGCATGCTTGAACTTAACCTTACAAAACAGCTTGATAATCAGTGGCTTAAGGACGGCGACGTTGTAGAATTAGACTCAGAGATCTTGGGCAGCCTTACCAATACTGTTGTGTATAAGTAACGGCCCTATTTTACTTAATTAAAAGTTTTTGCATTTTTTTTCTGACCTGTATGGCCAGAATGAATTTCAAGTCTTGAGGCAAAAAAAATTGCACCTAAAATAGGCCATAGATTTTGACAAAACTGTGTGCGCAAAAATTCGCATTAAGTACATTCGCTAATATACAAATAAGGAACATTGATTCATGACGTCATCAACGCCCCGCGCTTTTCACTTGCCCGAACTGCTAAAGCTATTCGCAGAAGCCCCTACCTTCGTGGCACGCAAGCCGCAAAAAGCTGTTCGCCTTTCAACAGGCGGCGAACTTATGGTCGAAAGCACACTTGCTGAGCACATGGCCGCTGGCCTAGCCCCAACCACAACACCTGTCGAAGCTGGTACCTTTGCCGTATTCGGCGCCGAGCAAGCTGACAAGGTTGTGCCACTACTAAATGACGATGGCACCATTACACCTGAAGCCCTGCTTGATAACCATATTGAAGTGATGGACGTTGTAAGCGAAGACGACCTGACCGAAATGGCCATTACCACAGGTGAAGTTGGTGACCTTACAACCGATGTTTACCTTGATGCCCCAATTAAAACCACAATTGCCCCTGAAGCGATGACGATTCAGGCTTTCGGGAGCGAAACTGGCATTGAAGTTGTTCAAAAAGGCCAGATTTTGATTAAGAGTGAAGTCCTGGGTGTGCTGCCTTATGAGCGCCCACACTACAGCCTGACGCAAGACGTTGACTTTCTAAATCAGCACGTTGCTGTAAACGGCCAGTCAGTAACTGCCCTTGCGGTATCTTCAGCGCACACAGCATTTGCGCATGCGCTTTCGGTGGCTCTAGATGAGCGCCAAAGCACAACAGCACAGGTTAAAGTTTCTTAACCAGCACGCTGTTTAGGCTGTTGCGATAACAGCCACGTTAGAATCATGTTCGTTTGAAAGCTCGGCCTCAGAAATGAGGTCGAGTTTTTTTGCGTGCCCAAAGGTAAAGCCCGCAAGGCTTTGTAGTTGGTTAAATACCTTAGCATCGCCTGTTGTAAACAACGTGGCCTTGCCTTGGGTGGTTTCGGTCAGCATTTGGGTATTTACCAAAAAGGCTTTTACGGCTGCTGCCGTTGCGTCAGCTGCATCAACCAAAGTGACATTTGGTAAAAGCTTTTGAATATTGCCCTTCAGCATAGGGTAATGGGTACAGCCCAAGATAAGTGTATCGATGGTATTTGGTAGGTCAGCTAGGTAGTGCTTCAGCAAAACATCAGCAATGGGGTCAGTTGTTAGCCCCTCTTCGACCAGCGGCACCAGCATTGGGGTTGCTTTGGCCCATTCTAGGCCTTTACCAGCCTCCTGAAGGGCTTTAGCGTATGCACCCGAGCCAATAGTTGTCGCTGTACCAATAGCGCCCACATGCTGCCCCTGCACGCTTTTAACGGTAGGGGTAATCACCTCAAACACTGGTGCTTCAATATTTTGCAAAGGCTGCTGCTTTAAAACAGCTGATGCCGTATTACAGGCCACCACAATGGCTTTGACCTGATGGCACTCAAAGTAGTTAGCAATGTTTTGTGAAAACTGGTGCACAAGCTCAGCCCCTTTAGTGCCATAAGGGCTATGGGCGCTATCAGCAATATAGATAAATTCCTCATGGGGCAGCGCCTCTTGCAGGGCCTTTAAAACGGTAAGACCGCCCATACCTGAGTCAAATACGCCGATGGGTGCGTTTTTACGATGCATTGTAAATTCCTAAAATACATAAAAAGACAAGAAAAAAGGTGATTCCGTAAGGGAACCACCTTTTTCGAATACAGACATGACTCTGAAACGTAGTTGTAAAAACTAGCGCTTAGAGAACTGTGTGCTACGACGAGCTTTACGACGACCGTATTTCTTACGCTCTACAACACGTGCGTCACGTGTTAGGAAGCCACGCTTCTTAAGAGCTGGACGGTTAGCTTCGTCAACTTCAGTCAGAGCTTTAGAGATACCGTGACGTACAGCACCTGCTTGACCTGACTTACCGCCGCCGTGCACAGCAACGTTGATGTCGAACTTGCCAGCTGCTTCAACTTCTTGAAGTGGCTGCATGATCATCAACTGTGCGATAGGACGAGCAAAGTATGCTTCCATTGTTTCGCCGTTAACTTTGAAAAGGCCTTTACCGCGTGTAAGCCATACACGTGCGATAGCGTTTTTACGCTTACCTGTAGCGTAAAAGCGACCTGCTTTTTTGTCTGCGGCTTTGATACTTTGAGCAATACCCATTGTTAGTCTCTTCCTTTATAAACTATTTCTTTGCGATAATAGAGCTGATGTCGAACTCTTTAGGCTTCTGTGCACCGTGTGGGTGCTCTGAGCCAGCGTATACGTGCAGCTTAGAGAACTGCTTACGTGATAGTGGGCTCTCTTTCGGCATCATGCGCTTAACGCTGCGAGTCACAAGACGCTCTGGGTTTTTACCAGCAAGCTCGCGCTCAGCAGTGATTTCTTTAATACCACCAGGGAAACCAGTGTGCCAGTAGTGAACTAGTTGAGCTAGTTTACGGCCGCCAGTTAGACGAACTTTATCAGCGTTGATGATGATAATGTTGTCGCCGGTGTCTACGTTTGGTGTGAATGATGGCTTGTGCTTACCACGAAGCATCTTCGCTACAACGCTTGAAAGACGACCCATTGGTTGGTCAGTCGCGTCGATCACGTACCATTCATGTTTCACTTCATTTTTCTTTGCAATAGCAGTCAGTTTCATCTGTCTGTCTTTCAAAACTTGTTTAAATCTGTTGTTGCCAGGGTTTTTGTCATCTGGCGTGGTTTTCAAAGCCACAATAAATATACCGCTGTGGCAACAGTAAGGGCTTTTTTAAGGAATATACTGGCTAAAGTCAACACCTAAAAATGCATTTACTGCAAATTTATTTACCTTTTTTTGGTTTTACTACCAGCGAAGCAACGCCCCAGCCCATGTAAACCCTGCGCCAAAGGCGCTCAGAGCAAGCAAATCGCCCTGTTTAAAGGTACCCTTACGGTTTGCATCATCAAGTGCCAATGGGATTGACGCTGCTGATGTATTCGCATGGGTTGCAACCGTCTGGATTGTTTTTTCCATCGGGAAGTCAAGCTGCTTGGTTACAGCTTCAATAATACGCATGTTTGCCTGATGCGGAATTAACCAGTCAATATCATCCGTCTTAAGGTTGTTCTTCTCAAGAAGTGGGCTTACAACGCCAACCATTTCACGTACCGCATGACGGAACACCTCACGCCCCTGCATTGACACATGGCCGGCTGTTTGAGTTGCAGCAATACCGCCAGTACCGTGCAGCAAATCAGCCAAGTTACCATTCGCGTGAAGCTTGCTTGCAATCACGCCGCGGTTAGGGTTGTCCGTGGCTTCAATCACCACAGCCCCTGCCCCGTCACCAAACAGAACGCATGTGCTGCGGTCTTCCCAGTTCAGGATGCTTGAGAATTTTTCTACGCCTACAAGAATAGCGCGCTTAATTTGGCCCGTTTTAATTTGGGCATCAATCAGGTTAAGGCCGTACACAAACCCGCTACAAGCAGCTTGTACGTCAAACGCAACTGAGGCATTGGTTAGCCCCATCTGTTTTTGCATGAGGCACGCAACGCTTGGGAAAGTGTAATCAGGGGTCACCGTCGCCACGACAATCATGTCGATGTCTTCAGCGGTAAGGTTTGCCTGTTCTAATGCACGCTCAGCAGCTTTAGTGGCCATGAATGTGGTGGTTTCGGTCTCATCACCGTAGTGACGGCCTTCAATCCCCGTACGGGTACGAATCCACTCGTCTGAAGTTTCAATCTTCTGGGCCAAATCATCGTTTGTTACATACTGTTTAGGCAAGTATGAACCAGTTGAGATAATCGCTGAGTTTAGTTGTGGCATTTGTAAGGCCTATTCTTTGATGAAATTACTTGGGGACTATCCTAGCAAAGATAAAAGGGGCTGTATCGCCCCTTTTACTAATTTTTTGCTAATGGCCTGATACGCTCTGAGCCATTTAACAGAATATTTTAATTACTCAGCTTCAGGAGCAACTAGTTCTTCTGTTTTAGCGATAATTTCACGATCGCCGTAGTGACCGCAAGCGCCACATACGTGGTGTGGACGTTTTAGTTCGCCACAGTTTGGGCACTCGTGGTGAGCAGCAACTTGCACGCCATCATGTGCGCGGCGCATGTTACGGCGTGAAGGGGTAGTTTTTCTCTTAGGTACTGCCATTGTTCAAATCTCTACTTAAAAAATTCGTTTTAAAATCTTGTTTAGCGGGGCGTTTGTTTGCCAATGACTTAATCGTCGTCCGCTTATAGCAAATGACTACCCTAGGGGCAGCACATCGGTGGGGACTATATCCATATTTCTAACCACTTGCAAGTGCAGAATCGCATATTTTTGCGGAATTCTATAAAAATATAAGCCCAACGTGCTTAATCTACTTATAAATTAAGACTTTTTCAGTTTTTGAAGCACCGCAAATGGGTTGTCTTCTTTCATCTCGTCGTAACCATCTGAAAGAATCACACCGCCACGGTGGCTGCGGTCTTTAACCGGGTGAAGGTCATACCCCAGCATAATTTGCTGGTGAATAAAGTCGCCAAAGTCTAGGGCAACGTCTTCTTGGTAAAGCACTTCTTCTTGAGCCATTTCTTCTTTCCATGTCATGTGTTCATCAACTTTATGGGTGTGAGAATCCATAAACATTTCAAGAGTACGCACACACTGGCGCTCAAATGTGGTTTTAATTTCGCCGGTAATGCGTACGATGGGCTGGCTTACATCAATCGTAAATGTAGCTTCGCCACCGCCTTTATTCTCAAGTTCAAGCTCTTGGCAAAGGTTTGCCCAGTATTTGTCTGAAAGTTCGCCCTGTACTTGGTATGTGCCATTCTTTAGCGACTGGATATCCAGAATAATTTCTTCTGGTTTTTTATTAAAGGTTGCGCGGTAAGTATGTTTCATGGCGTTTCCCCTCTTCTTTTAAATTCTATTAAATAAGTTTATCAGCTGGCGTTTCTTTAAGGTCCATAGCCCATGTAAAGGCAGCGTCAGCCAGTGGCTTAACTTCATCTTTAGGCAGCTTGATGTTGTGTTCAAAGGCTTTAGCAAGCTCGGCCTTATTAGCAGAGTCATAGGCTTTACCATAAGTTTCTAGGCGGCCATGGAAGGCTTGGGCGAACTTTTTAATACGGTGCGACACGCCAATGTCACCCACACCAGCTTCACGCAGAGAGCGGTCAAAGCTTGCAAACATCTTGTCGTAGGCAAATTGTGCAGTTGGGGCCAGTTTTTCTTCTGACTTCATGCGCCATAGAAGTGCCGTCATAAACAAGGCCACAGTTTCAAAACGTTGAAGACGTAGGTCAATATCGTCAGTTGGTTCAAGGGTTACAAAAAACTGCTTACCGTGGTTTTGTGCCTTAGTAAGTGCTGATTCAAATAAAGCTTGGCCTTGTTGTTCAGTGGTGTTTTTGCCTTTAAAAAATCCAAACATAGTGTCTCTCAGTTTTATTTTGTCGCCGATGGGGCTTATCTGTACTTTGCCGCACCCTCAATTTATTGTATAAACTTTAGGTATAACAAATACGCTCTAGCCAATTTATATAATTTTTTAGAGTTTATAACAAATAAGAAGCGAGCCTAACATGCATTTCCGCCCAATTTTTTCAGTTCTTCCGGTACTAGCCCTTTTGATGGCTGGTTGCAGCAACGTGCGCCATACCCACGGCCAAGTTATCCCTGAAGAAAACCTAGCCATGCTAGAAGTTGGCAAAAACGATAAACAAGACGTGCGCCGCTTCTTGGGTAGCCCTTCAACTGTGGCAAGCTTTAACGACGATGAATGGCTGTACATCACCACCAAAACCGTTGATAAGCCACTAAGCCCAGGCAACCTTGTTGAGCGCGAGATTTTAGTCATCAACTTTGATGAAAACGGTAAAATTGCCCAAATTAATAAAAAAGACGCTTCAGAAAGCCGCGTTCTTACGCCTTCTGAAAAAACAACCGAAACTCAAGGCCAATCGTTGGGTATTGTTGACCAAATGCTTGATAACCTAGGCCGTGGTTTTGGTAGCCAATAAGACACAAGAAAACTAAAAGCGCTCACACCCTCGTAAAAGTGCCAGTTTAAACTTGTGCAAAAGCCCAAAAGAATAATGTGTAAGGGGACTTTTAACATGTTTAAGAACGTACGATTTTTCTCACAACGTGGGGCCATGTTTGGCCTTGATGCGCGTATTGCGCTAAGCATCTTTGGTGCTTTGGCTGTTGTGAGTGGCTATGTTGGGATTTCAAAATTCCGTACAGCGCAAGATGCTGCCTTTTTTAAAGAGGTTCTAGCCATCGAAGAAGCCATGGAGCTTATGCAAACTGACCTTGGTGTTTTTTACCAATTTGCCATCGATAACCCCAACGGCGCCAATGACATTGCCGCCTTGAACGATGATACATTAATTGATGCCAAATACCGTGATCGCTGGAACGGCCCCTACCTTGATGGCCTTCGCACCGACCATCCACTTTATGGTGATTATAACGTTTTGTACCGCCGCCCCACTGGTAGTGCCGCTTGCCTTTACAACATTGATTGCTTTGCTGTGATTCGCCTAACGTCAGTCCCGGCTGAGGTTTGGGAGCGCTTTAACCGTATGATTGATGAAAATGGCGGCAGCAATGTTGAAGGCTCACCACTTACCGAAGGTCAAGTGCGCTCACCTAACGCTGTTGACCCCCGCACCATGCTTTACTACACAAGCCTTGTACGCCGAGCTGATTAAGGAGTTTACTCATGTTTAAGTTTTTCAAAAAACAACGTGGTGCCATGTTTGGCCTTGATGCGCGTATTGCGCTATCAATATTCGCTGGCCTTAGTGTTGTGACGGGTGTTTCGATGATTCAAGTTTTAAAAGATAACCGTACAGACAAAATCCTATTTCTTCATGAAAAAGTTTCTGCCGCTCTAGAGGTTATGCAGGAAGACCTTGAAGCGAACCCGGATGCATTCCTTGCTAACACCGGCACTAGATTCAAAGATACATTCCTTGCACTATACGACGAAAGTATGGTTGCCGCAGCTTACCGTTCGAAATGGCTGGGGCCATACCTTCGTGAAGATCGCAACCGCCGCACAGAAGAAATGTATCAACTACGCATACGCCCTATGCCTATGACCTTAACGGGCATTAACAACTGTACGGCAACACATGAAATGAATGGCGAATGTTACCATTTCCTTTTTATAGGTGATGCCACTGTTCCCGTGCCTCAAAAAATTAAAGACGACGTTAACGAAGCCCTTGATGGACCAGGTGAAGTAAACCCAGATACGAATGGTAGCGTTCGCTGGGATACTAACAGCCTATACATCCGTATGGGCCTAACAATGAGAAGCTAATTATGAAGAATATTTTATCACAACGTGGTGCCATGTTCGGGCTTGATGCCCGTATTGCCTTGGCCATTATTGCTGCACTATCTCTTGTAGGCGGTGTCACTATGTTCACCACAAGCTCTGAGGTTAAAGCCAAAGCTCTGATCAAAGATTTTGAGACTTATAAAACAGCTGTTGAGAGCATGCAATATGACATTAAGCGCGATATTTACACGTCGGTTGTCACTGGCGCAGAACATGCAGCCGTTCGCGCTTTTGCATCACTAAACGATGTTACAATGCTTGAGCCTGCGTATCGCACTCATTGGTTAGGCCCGTACCTAAGGGGCCGTCAGGATGACATTACAATGCATGAGAACTACGGCCAGGTTTGGCTCCATAAAGGCAGTGCAACTGACCCCGGTGCTGCTACAGGCTGTGGCGCGCTATGTTTTTACTGGATTAAGGTTGAAGACGTACCTGAAAAAGACTTTATGGTTATTAACGATCAAATTGATGGCGTTGGCGAAGCTAACCCAGATACCTCAGGTCAAGTACTATGGCGCCCAGATAACGGCACCAACCCTGACCGTATCTTTTACAAGGTGGGTAAAACCCTATAACCATGCCCTTTAAAGCAAAAGCCCCCAAGTGTGTACTTGGGGGCTTTTATAAATGGATATAGATGAGTATTAGCCTCGCAAAGCCTTTGCGGCTTTATCAAGAATACCGTTAATGAATGAAACTTCTGGCTTTTCAAAGTAGCTGTGGGCGATGTTCAAAAACTCGTTTAGCACAACCTTGGTTGGGGTTTCTTGGCGGGCATCAAGCTCAGCAATCGCTGAAAGCAGTACAGCTTGCTCAACGTAGCCAATGCGTTCCCATGTCCAGTTATCTGAAAGGTTCGCTTCAACCATGGCTTGGTAGCGCTCACGCTCAGAGATAGCATTTTTGAAAAGAAGAGAGAAAAGCTCGCTATCGCCTTTACGGCCACGCACGTGGCGGGTCACAAATTGGTTTAGAATATCAGCCTCGCCCTCGCCCAATAGCAAAAACTGGTACAAAGCTTGTACAGCCATAAGGCGTGCTTCGGTACGTGGGTTACCTGTAATCGGTGAAGTTAAAGCTTCTTGCTCGTGGTCTTTAGTCAGTGTGGCCATAATATTTACTTTGCATCTCTTAGCAATTTTTGGAAGTCGCTTGGGGTGTCAAACCCATCGTAGACGGATGC
Source organism: Proteobacteria bacterium UBA6503 (assembly GCA_002436405.1). Taxonomy (GTDB): domain Bacteria; phylum Pseudomonadota; class Alphaproteobacteria; order UBA1280; family UBA6503; genus UBA6503. The sequence continues at coordinate 176,704 of DJLZ01000005.1, read as the reverse complement.
ATAACGTACATAGCCCACAAAATCAACTGATTTCAGCTTATCAAGGGCTGCGGCACCAATTTCTGATGAATTAATTTCGGTTTGCCCGCTTTCGGTCAGTTCTTGCTCAATATCAGCAACCAAAGCCGCCACTGCATTAGGTGACACTGGGCGCTTACGTAGGGCAATCATCATACTCTTTAACAGTTTATCGCGGTCAAACAGCTCACGTGCGCCGTCACGCTTCAATACAACGGTCTGCTGCACTTGGAAGCGTTCAAACGTTGTAAAGCGGCGGTGGCAGGCTGTGCACTCACGGCGACGGCGGATAACCTTGTTATCTTCTGACGGTCGAGAATCCTTAACCTGAGTATCAGTATTCGAGCAAAAAGGGCATTTCATATATTTATATATCCGTATAAATAGGGAATCTTGCGCACAAATCTGCTACGTATTGGCGGATTTCTGCAAATTTCTTACTATCACCGTCCGGGTTTTTGGCCAAACAGTCAAGAACTTCGTAAATCATATCCGCAACAGCTTCAAACTCTGTCTCTTTAAAGCCACGGCTTGTGGCCGCTGGTGAACCTAATCGAATGCCCGAAGTCACCTTTGGTGGCTGTGGGTCATTGGGTACAGCGTTCTTGTTACAGGTAATACCGCAAGCTTCAAGCGCGTCTTCTGCCGCTTGGCCTGTTACGCCCATATGGCGAAGGTCAGCAATCATTAGGTGGTTGTCAGTCCCGCCTGAGGTAATATGCACGCCCTTTTCTTTAAGGCGGTTGGCCATAGCAGCGGCGTTGGCAATCACTTGTTTTTGGTAATCTTTAAACTCAGGCTTCAAGGCTTCGCCAAAAGCAACGGCTTTTGCGGCAATCACATGCATCAATGGGCCGCCCTGCATCCCAGGGAAGATAATACTGTTTACTTTTTTAGCCAGCTTCTTATCGTTCGTCAGCACAATACCGCCACGTGGACCACGCAGGGTCTTGTGGGTGGTTGAGGTTACAAAGTCAGCGTGTGGCATTGGGCTTGGGTGCAAACCAGCAGCCACGAGGCCAGCAATGTGCGCCATATCAACAAGTAAGTAAGCTTCAACGGCTTTTGCAATTTTACCAAAACGTTCAAAATCAATAGTGCGCGAGTATGCACTAGCGCCAGCAATAATAAGCTTTGGCTTAATTTCGTGGGCAAGGCGCTCTACTTCGTCGTAGTCAATTTCTTCAGTTTCAGCGTCAAGGCCGTAAAAGTGTGGTTCAAACCACTTGCCTGAAATATTTACTGATGAACCATGTGTAAGGTGGCCACCCTTATCAAGTGAAAGGCCCAGAATCTTATCGCCAGGTTGCAGCACGCTGTAAAACACAGCTTGGTTCGCCTGCGAGCCTGAGTGCGGCTGAACGTTAGCGTATTCGGCGCCAAAAAGCTCCTTAAGGCGATCAATGGCCAATTGCTCAACATCATCAACATAGTGGCAGCCACCGTAGTAGCGCTTGCCTGGGTAGCCTTCAGCGTATTTATTGGTCAGCACGCTACCTTGGGCATCAAGCACCGCTTGCGATACAATGTTCTCAGACGCAATAAGCTCAATCTGGGTTTGTTGGCGCTTAAGCTCACCTTTAATGGCAGCGTTTACAGCTTCATCAACTTCAGTCAGTGGACGGTTAAAATCTTTCAGTGCGTTTGATGACATCAGGCAGGCCCTTTATGTTTTGTCATTATTATTTAACTGGTGCCTCAAGGCTTTTTAGGCGTTCTTCATGGCGGCCACCTTCATACGGTGTATTGATGAATACCGCAAGCATGCGCTTTGCCATTGTTTGGGTAGTAATACGAGAACCAAACACAATAATGTTGGCGTTATTGTGTAGGCGGGCCATTTCGGCCATGTATTCATTGGTCACAAGCGCCGCACGAATACCGCTGTGGCGGTTAGCACGGATAGCTGTGCCCTGCCCTGTGCCGCAAATCAAAATACCACGCAGTTTTGCGTTTTGCTTCACATCTGTGCAAACACGGTCTGCGGCTTCAGCGTAGTTATCGGCAGGTTTATCGGCAGGTGATTTATCATTTACGGTGTGGCCTTGGCCACGTAGAAACTCAATGATTTGGTTTTTCATGTCCACGGCGGCGTGGTCGCTTGCGATACTAAAATCCATAGGGGTTATTCCTTTTATTATCGGAATATTTTAAGCAAACCCACGCACATTAGCAAACATATTCAAAGGGAATATAAAGCCCCTACTTTACCCCTAAAAACGACAAACAGCCCAGCCTCTAAAACACGTAGAGGGGGCAAAACTTTAGCTTAACCGCTCAGCTAGCGGCTGCTTAAAGTGGGCTGTTTGCTTTAGCTTTCGATAATATCGACCATCTGCTGACGAATCTCAGCAAGGTGCTCAAGCTGTTCATGAGGCAAGCGTGCCGGTGGCAATTGCACAGGCTCGGGTGCGCCAATCTTCACTTGTTTGACACCTGGAGGGTCACCAAAAATGTTCGCTACTGCGCTTTGACCAATATTATAAGCCGCTTCAACAACTGGCTTTTCTTGCAGGCCATCAATGGCGCCACGGGCGCGGGCTTGCATAGTAAGCTCGATGTTGTCTTCGCCACGAGTGCGTGGGCCAAATAGTTGGTCGCGTGCATTTTGCACGAGTGATGAAACTTCATCAGCATCTAGCTTAGCTGGTGCTGCGGCATTTGCTTTAACACCTTTAGAAAACTGGCCAGCTAGGGCTCGCAAGGCTTCGTCACGCTGTGCAGGCGGTGCAGCTGCATCGACAATTGCCGTTGCAAAGATTGCATCACGCTTATAAGCAGCAGAAACATTGGTTGAATTATTGATATCTGCAATAACCTTTTCCGCACGCTGAGACGGCCGAACTGCCTGTTCAGTTTGTGGTTTTACGATTGCAGGTTGAGATTGGGCTTGTTGCCCAACATTTTGGAGGCGGTTATCTCTGCCCAACACAGAAGAATACGCACCTTTATTTAGTACATTTATTGTCATCCTAACATCTCCCATCGGCCGCGTTATTTGGCAAGGTTTGCGGCCCAGTTATTGCGTACGTGCAAAAACTATTTTTCCTTGTTATGAATAGTATAGGCACATAATCAACTTTTTTAAAGTGGTATATGCGCAAAATATGCAAAAAAAGTGAACGGACTAAAGAACTTGTCAGATTCTGTTAAAAAGCAAAACAACAAACATATGACCACACGTCGTGGGTTTGCAAAAGCATGGGCTACCAGCTGGGGCGGCGCCTTTAAAACCGCCACCCATAACGAGGATTACCCATTAGAATACAATAACTTACAATATAAACTTACTGAGTCTGGTGGGCTAAACACCCTCCTCCTTTGCATGCTACCAGATACCCCTGAAGTGCCCGAAGGGATTAGCTTTGCGCAGTTTGACAGCCGCCAAATAAATAAAGAAACCTCAACCAAAAAAATTATTGGGTTTAGCAAAGAAAATGCCGTCACCCACCTCTTTTGGGACTGTGACCACGCCCCAAAAGGCGCTTTACCCCCATGCCCAGCCATTATTTTAAATGCCCCGGACGACTTTGTGGCAAAGCATCCTTGTCTGTTTTTGTTCACTGAAGACCAAGCCCTTTCAAAAGGTGATATGCTTGGCCAAGTAGTTCGCAATCAAAAAATAGAGGCTGACCTCTACGTTGGCCGTATTTACGATGACCTTGCCGACGCCGATAGCCCCACTTGGATGCGTCTTAAAATGTTTATTGATCAATAGTTTATCCACCAAACCAGAAACCCCCGCCATCCAGACGGGGGTTTCTCATATGAACGGTTCCTCCTTAGAGAGGACTAAACACTACGCATTAATGTACACGTGCAGCTTTAAGCTGGTGCATTTGATCACGCAAATGGAGTTTCTGCCGTTTGAGGGCATGGACCTGAGCGCCGTCAACGGAAGGCGTTTGGCGTAGCTCTTCAAGTTTGTGCTCAATTTCTTCGTGCTGAGACTGGAGTCGACGGTAGTGGTAATTACGTTCTAAAAGTTCTTTTGAGACTGAATGATTGATCATATGTCGTCTTCTCCTATTAGTTTTTTGTTTCAAAGGCTACATACTATTATGTGGTGTTGACGGGGGGTTACATCAAGTTATCTTTTCCGAAATTGCATACGATTTTTGGCACGCTTTTTGACGTCCCCCACTTATGTGCAATTAATATGCATGAATACTGAAAAACTCTTCGGTTCAAAAGGGATACATGTTAAATTATTGTCGTTTTCAACAATAATAAAATAAATGAAAGTTCGTCTCCCATGACATCACCTAAAGAAGTTTTTAAACTCATCGAAAACGAAGGTATTGAATTCGTCGGTTTCCGTTTTACCGACTTTGATGGCCAAACACACCAATTGACGATTCCTGCACGCGACCTAAGCGAGGAGGCCTTCACCAAGGGGACTAACTTTGACGGCTCGTCAATCCCGGGCTGGCGCCCTATTAACCGCTCAGACATGATGTTCCGTGCGGATGCTTCAAGCTACTTCATTGATCCTTTTACCGCCCACTCAACCGTTGTTATTTTCTGTGACATTGTTGACCCTGACTCAGGCGAACCATACAACAAGGACCCACGCAGCATTGCTATGCGTGCTGAGCAATACCTAACCGACTCTGGCATTGGTGACACTGCCTACTTTGGCCCAGAGCTTGAGTTCTTTATTTTCGATAACGTTCTATACAAGAACAACCACCACGAAAGCATGTACCACATTGATGCCTCAAACGGCACATGGAACACAGGCAATAAACTAGAAGAAGGCAACACAGGCCACGTACCTGGTATTAAAGGCAGCTACTTTGCCACTGCCCCTCTTGACCGTTTGCATGATGTGCGCTCAGAAATTTGTAAAGTACTAGACCGTTGCGGCATTGAATCACAGCTACACCACGCTGAAGTTGCCACAGGCGGCCAGTGTGAAGTTGGCGCTAAGTTTAACACCGCTAAAGTTAAAGCTGACGAAGTGCAAATGTTTAAATACATCGTGCACAACGTGTGCGATATGTACGGCAAAACAGCAACCTTCATGCCTAAGCCAATCGCTGGCGATAACGGCAGCGGTATGCACGTGCACCAATCAATCTGGAAGAAGAAGACCAACGTTTTTGCGGGTGACGCTTACGACGGCCTTTCAGAAGATGCCCTATACTACATTGGTGGCATTATTAAGCACGCTAAAGCGCTTAACGCTTTCACTAACCCATCAACCAACAGCTACAAGCGCCTAATCCCAGGTTTTGAGGCTCCAGTTATTTTGGCTTATGGCCGTCATAACCGCTCGGCTTCAATCCGTATCCCTGCGGTAAACTCAAGCGCGGCGAAGCGTATTGAAACCCGCTTCCCTGACTGTATGGCTAACCCATACCTTGCGTTCTCAGCAATGTTGATGGCTGGCCTTGATGGTATCAAAAACAAAATCCACCCTGGTGACGCTCAGGTTGAAGACCTTTACGAAGAGTCAGACCACGGCCTACCAGAAGTTTGCGGTACCCTTGAAGAAGCCCTTAATGCTTTGGATAACGACCGTGACTTCCTTAAAGAAGGTGGCGTATTTGATGATAAGACCATTGATAGCTACATCGAACTTAAACGCCAAGAGGTTATGCGCCTAAACCACGCCCCTCACCCTGTTGAGTTTGAAATGTACTACGGTCGTTAACTTTAATTCATTGCCCGAGCAAAGCTCTAAGGCAATGAACTGGGATTCTCCCAGCACCCATCGCTGACCTTTGGCTTCGCCACGGGACAGCGTCCTACCTGCTTACAGCAGGTAGTGCCTAGCCTAAAAACACAAAAAGCCCCGCATCAACTGCGGGGCTTTTTAGTTTCAAGTAGGTTACTTAAAGTGCTTCAACGCCTTAACAGTGTACTCAATACCTGTAATTGCGGTAAGCACAGCGGCCGTCCACATCAGCCAAATACCAGCGCCATCCATAATTTCAATAGCCCAGCGCACAGGCAAGGCTGGCAAAATAATGTAAGCCGAAAGGGCAACCATCTGAATCGTGGTTTTAATCTTCGCAAGGAAGGTCACATGCAGCTTAACATTTTGGGCAGCTAGGTGTTCACGCAGGCCAGCTACTACAACCTCACGCGAGGCAATAATAACAGCGGGCAGCAGAACGGCTCCGTCTTGCCAGACGACAATATATAGAGCCACAAGAACAATCAGTTTATCGGCAATAGGGTCAAAACATTTGCCAAGGGCGCTTTCAACTTTCCAGCGGCGGGCAAGAAATCCGTCAAACCAGTCGGTAATGCTGGCAGCGGCAAAAATGGTAAAAGCCAGAATGGCACCCCACTTTGCATTTGGCAAAAAATAGCACGCCACAAACAGCGGCACGGCCAAAATACGGAAGAATGTAAGGAGGTTCGGGATGTTCTTTTTCATAGAGCTTTTCAATCAGATTTTATTCAATTTTTACAACGATACCCTTAAAACTTGCGAAAAACCAGTGTTTTACGGTGGTTTTAGGCATTAATTATGTTTACAAAACTCAAGTAAACGATTAGTTTTATGAGCATGGAACAGCATATTAATACAAAGCATAAAGACCGCGGCGAGATTGCGCTTAAGGTTCTTATTACACCAAATGACCTTAACCACCACGGTACCGTTTTCGGTGGGGCGATTTTGGCATACTTCGATTTGGCCGCATCAGGCTACGCAATGGAGCAAGTTGGCCATAAGGTTGTACTTGTCTCAGTGAAGGACTCTGCCTTCCTTGCGCCCGTGTTCCCGAACGAATACATTACCTTCTACGCTAAAACCGAGAAGCGCGGTAATACCTCTATTACCATGAGCCTCGAGGCATGGCGCTCAAAGCCATCAGAAGGTCACCGTGAGGCTGATAAGATTGCCACCGCGACTATTACCATGGTTGCTGTTGGTGATGACCTACGCCCACGTGCAATCAAACAGGTTGATTAATTAACAGCCGCAAGGCGAACTGCAACAAGGAAGTGAACACATGAATACGTCTGCCCCTTCATATACAGCTAAAGATATTGAAGTCCTTGAAGGTCTCGAACCTGTTCGCTTACGCCCTGGTATGTACATTGGCGGTACCGATAGCACTGCCCTGCACCACCTTGTTGCTGAAGTACTAGATAACTCAATGGATGAGGCCGTTGCAGGCCACGCCGATAAAATCTGGGTAACCCTACACGACAAAAACACCATCACCATTCGTGATAACGGTCGTGGTATCCCGGTTGACCCACACCCGAAATACAAAAACAAATCAGCACTAGAAGTTATTTTGACCACCCTACACTCGGGCGGTAAGTTCTCGAACAAGGCTTACTCGACCTCAGGTGGTTTGCACGGTGTTGGTGTATCGGTTGTAAACGCCCTATCTGAAAGCATGGTTGTTGAAGTTGCCCGTGACGGTGAGCTTTACAAACAAAGCTTCTCTAAAGGTGCGGCTGAAGGCCCGCTTGAGCACAAAGGCCCTATTACAAACCGCAAAGGTACCCAAGTTACCTTTACCCCTGACGCCGAAATTTTTGGCGAATTTAAATTCATCCCTAGCCGCCTGTTTAAATTGGTTCGTTCAAAAGCGTACCTATACCGCGGTGTGACCATTCAATGGAAAGACGAAACAGCGCCTGAAGATTCAGCTGAAGAGCGCGAAGCTACGTTCCACTTCCCGAATGGCTTGGAAGACTTTTTGCGTGCTGAACTTGGCGACCGCATGATGCTGACCGACGAGCTGTTTGGTGGCTCGACCGAATTTGTTGGCGGCACTGGCCGTGTAGAATGGGCAGTTGGCTGGCCACTGGACGAAGAAGAACAGTTCAGCAGTTACTGTAACACCATCCCTACCCCTAACGGTGGTACGCACGAAAATGGTTTCCGTGGCGCATTGCTTAAGTCACTTCGTTCATACGGCGAAATGCGTGGCACATTGAAGAAAAACATCACCATTACCAGTGACGACCTATTTGGTTGCGCAAACGTGGTGCTAAGTGTGTTTATTCCTCATCCACAATTCCAAGGTCAGACCAAAGAGAAACTGACCAACTCAGAAACCACTCGCTGGGTAGAAAACACAATCCGTGACCCGTTTGATCTATGGCTTACAGGCTCACCTGAAAGTGCTGATGCTCTACTTGAAAAAGTTATTGAGCGTGCGGAAGAACGCCAGCGCCGCAAGAAAGCCCAAGAAGTTAAGCGTAAAACTGCGACAACACGCCGTGCACGCCTACCAGGTAAACTTGCTGACTGTGCCGATAAAGACGCCAACGATACAGAAATCTTTATCGTAGAGGGTGATTCTGCGGGCGGTAGCGCTAAACAAGCGCGTGACCGTAAGAAGCAGGCTATCTTGCCGCTACGTGGTAAAATTTTGAACGTTGCCAGCGCTACAAAAGACAAAATGGGCGCTAACCAAGAAATTAAAGACCTTATTCAGGCCCTTGGCTGCGGCATTGGTAAACAGTTTGACCGTGACAGCCTTCGTTACGAACGCATCATCATCATGACCGATGCGGACGTTGACGGTGCGCACATTGCTACCCTACTGCTTACTTTCTTCTACCAAGAGATGCCTCAACTTATCCAAAAAGGCCACGTATACCTTGCGTTGCCACCGCTATACAAAATTAGTGCGGGTGGTGAGTCTATCTACGTTCAAGACGATAACGAGAAAGACAAGCTGCTAGATGGTAAGTTTAAAAACCGCAAGGTTGAGATTTCTCGATTTAAAGGTCTGGGTGAAATGCCAGCATCACAGCTGAAAACCACTACGATGGATCCGAAGAACCGTAAGCTGCTTCAAATTAAGATTGATAGCGTTGCCGAAGCTGAAAACACAGTACGCCGCCTGATGGGTAAGAAGCCCGAAGAACGCCTACTCTTTATCCGCTCGCACGCCCGTGAAGCACAAGAACTAGATATCTAATCCAATCACATTTAAAAAGCGCCCCAGTTGGGGCGCTTTTTTTATAAACTGAGTTTAGCGACTCGAAGCTTCACTTGGCGATCGCCGCCGAAAGTCATAAGCTTACGCACTTGGTGCGCATCAGGCGTCAGGTCAAGGTGCGGCAATGGATAACGCGCAGCTTGCATAAATGTGCCCGGCGGTAGGAATGTCATCACAGGGGCAGCAACACCACCTTGGTCAAACGCTTTCATATAATGGCGGCTGGTTTTAGCAAGCTCAGTATGCAGGCGGTTGGCCAAACTCTTCAGAACTTGCGGCGGGACCTTGCGCGGTTCAATGCTAAGTTCAAGCGCCCAAATAGCTTGGCCACGGTCAACATGATCACCAATCATATAGTCACGTACGTAACATTTGTATGAACGGCTAACGGCTGTATTGAAGTTGGCTAGAATATCACTTGTTTGCGCTTCTGAGAGGCGTTCATTCAACCCATTAAGGTATTCACACTTGCCCATTACACGAAGGCGTAGAGGCTCGGTATTTTTAACGCGTACAACCACACCTGTATTGTAGGCAATAAGGCCCGCAACGTTACTTACAATCAGTAAGTAGTCTTGGTCAGGTACAACGTTACCCACCCACATACGTTGGTGCGTTGGGCGTGGTTCGCCTGTGTTTTCGTCTACTTGTGTGAGTGGCACAAATTCAAAGTATGCGCCTGCATCAAGCGCAGGCTCAAAGTACATTGGTGTACTTTCGTCAATGGCATGGCCAAACATACCAAAGCTACTGTAAAACGCGCCGTACGATGGCAAATCTTTACCACCCAGCAAATCAATATAACCTGTTTGGTTCGGGTTCACCCCTGCACTATCAATAAGGCAGTATTTCAAGTTTGGGCAAATTTCAAGCAGGCGGTGCGGCGGCGAACTTTGCTTCATTTCATGCGCAAGGTCAGCAAACATACGGCCATCGCCCCATAGGGCTTCAATACGCTTACCGTGTTTTTGCAACAGCTGCACAAAGCTATCAAGGCGTTGCATTGTACTATGGCCCGCAGCTTGTAAGTCTTGCGGGTCAGGTAGTGCGGCTGGTTGGCCTTTAAACATTTTCTTTTCACGCTCGGCCAGCAAAACACCTAAGCCACATGCTGGTAACAAGCCATCGCCTACAATGCGGCGCAGCGGCTGGTTATAGAGAAAGAATGTATTATGAGGCTTTGTTGAAAACTGCTTTGCAAGCTCTTGCGACTTTGCCAAGAACCCTGCTTTCATATGCTCAAGCATAGACTCAGTCACAGGCAGTACACCTGTATCAAACGGGGTGTTGCAAAGCCCCGCTAGCTTTTCTTTGGTTAAGATGCCTGGCTTTTGCAGAACTTCTGCATCATCTGAAAGTGGCGCATCATCAAAGTTCAGCACACCCTTAAGTGTACGGATGAACAACTGATGGTTCATGGTATCTGTGCTTTCAACAAAGCTTACATGAGCATCATCAGCCTTTTTCGGGAATTTAGAAAGTAGCGACTGTAAACCTAGGTACTGGCCCCACGGACTTTTGCCAACAGACGACAATACCAGCTTTAACTGCTGGGCTTGTACTTCTGCTGGGGATTTGAGCGCCGCCATAACCTAGAAGTACCCTAATTAAGCACTTGGAAGTTCAATAATAACTTCGTCAGTTTCTTCTTTAAGCATCAACTGGCACGCTAGGCGTGAGTTTTCTTGGTAGGTAAACACCGTATCCAGAAGATCTTCTTCCGCTGGTGTTGACTCAGGGAAAAGCTCAAGGCCTTTTTCAACGAATACGTGGCATGTGCTACATACGCAGTTACCACCGCACTCGCCAAAGCCATCAGCATCTAGGCCTAGTTTGTAGGCAGCTGCAAGAACACGCTCGCCTTTATTAAGAACGGTTTCTTTATCACCTTCTGATGTTTTAAAGATAAGTTTTGCCATTTGGCGTCTCCTTAAATTTCAAATATTAATAAACAGGTTCCACTTCAACGAACTGTTGCTCGTTCGTGCGGACAAAAATTTCAGTTACACGGCTACGTGAAACGTTAATATCTTGTTGGCGCAGCAATGCTGTTACCGAACGTAGACGTGCTTCACCTAGGTTGTCTTCAACGCCAATTGGCCCCTCGTACGAACGCACAACAAACACAAAACCATCAGGCTGTTTGGTGTTGAGGTTACGTAGCTTCTGAATAAACTTCATGGTTTCTACACGTTGTTCAACACTAAGTACAGTTTCATCTGTATCAAAGGCCAAACGAAGACGGTTAACTTTTGAACGTGGTGCGGATGCCGCCTGCGACTTTGGTGTTGGCTTAGGTGTAAGTGCCGCTACAGGTGTTGGCATAGGTTCAGGTGTTGGTGTAATCACTGGGATTGGCTGTACCTTAGGTTCAGGCTTAATAGCAACAGGCTCTTGGTTCTGGTTTTGAACCATTTGGTCAATCATTGATGGGCGTGCTGTTTCTTCAGATGTATCAGGCTCGTCTAGGCCAACAACACTTTCGCCTTGTAGTTCTTTTGGCAAAATAATGTCTTCAACTTCTTCGGCTGATTTAGCACCGTTTTCGTCATCAAAAACAAAGTTCACCTTAAAGTGTTTAATAAGCTTATCGGTCTTCACATCATCGGTTGGTGGCAGGTATGTAACAACGTTTAGGTGCTTGTAGGCCTCATCAAGGTCTTTTAGTGCGCCTGCTTGTTTATCAACGCTTAGTTGGCGTGGCAGCTTGCTAATAAGATCTTGTGCAATCTTGCTGTAGAACTCAGTCTCTTTTTCACCAAGGGCTGAGTTTAGCTTAATGTTTACGGTCAAGTTTGGTACCAACACACCTTTGCTTGCGCCCTCTTCTTGGGCCATGGCCATTGGTGCACATGCCAAAATAGCCATTGTTATAATGGCGCGGCAAGCCTCTTTCTTGACTGATAATGTTGTTAATAATTTATGCGTCATGCTATTCTCACAAAAAAATTTGAGAGGATTCCCCCCATGAACGGATTTAAAGTTTTAATGGTTGCAACCTTCGTTGCTGCTTTTGCGACAATGTTTGCCGGTGTTATTAACATGGGCAATAAAGATGAAGAAGGCACAGCAAAGAAAAGCAGCAGCTTGATGTTTGCGCGCGTATTTTTCTCGTTTGCGTTGTTTGCCGAAATTGTCATCTATCTATTCTTTATTCGCTAAAGCCATTAACTATTTTTAGCCTTTGAGCCAGTTGCCTTTTTGGTCGCTGGCTTTTTAGGTGCCGCCTTCTTTGGGGCGGTCTTTATTGTGGCTGCTTTTTTAGGAGCGGCCTTCTTTGCAGTAGCCACTTTTTTAACAGGCTGGCTCGCAGCGTTTTTAGCGGCCGCAATCTGCGTTGCAACAGCAGTTGCCTGCTGGTTATCAAAGGTCGTAAACAGACCGTCAATATCTTCTTCTGGGCGTGACAGGTGGTAACCTTGAACATAGGTTACGTTCATACGCTCAAGCTCATCAAGGATGGCTTGGTTCTCAACAAATTCAGCCACAGTTTCAATCTCTAGGCCTGAGGCTAGATCAACCAGTGACTTCACAAACAAACGGTCTTCTGCTGAGCTATCAAGGTTCTTAATGTATGAGCCATCAATCTTAATGTAATCAACTTCTAGGTGCTTAATGTAGAAGAATGACGAGAAGCCCACGCCAAAGTCATCAAGGGCAAACTTGCTGCCCATCTTCTTCAGTTCTGATACAAACTCACGCGCTTCGTCAATATCACGCATAGCGGCCGTTTCAGTGACTTCAAAAATAAATTTGGTTGGGTCTGCTTTGTACTTCTTGAAGTACTTCTTCATGCTTTGTAGCAGCTCATCATCACCGAATGACATACCCGAAAGGTTAATCGAGAACACTACTGGCTTACCTGATTTTTCAAGCTCAGCTTGTTTCTTAATGCAGCGCTCAACCACAGCACGGTCAAGGTCGCGGATCATACCAAAGTGCTCGGCCGCATCAATAAACAATGCAGGGGCACCTAGGTTACCGTCTTCATCACGAAGGCGGATAAGTGCTTCGTAAATGGTGTGTTTGTCTTTGCCGCACGGTACGATTGGCTGGTAGTGCATTTCAAATTTGTCTTCATCCAAGGCGGTACGCAAGCGGTCAATCCACTCAAGCTGTTCACGTACGGTAGCGCTTGTTTTGCTGCTGGTGAGCAGGCCTTCGTCGATGTAAAGGCGGTTACGGCCCATGTCCTTCGCGCGGTACATAGCAAGGTCAGCACTGGTTAGTAGCTGTGACGCATCTTTACCTGACTGCGGGTAACCAATCATACCCACACTCATAGTTACTTGAAGCTTAGCGCCCTTGTACTCAACACGCATCTTGTTCACACGGTCAATAATCTCGTTCACTTTTTCTTGGGCTTGCTTCGTATCCACGTTGTGCATAATCACAGCAAACTCGTCACCCGCAAGGCGTGACACAACATCAGTTGAACGCACTGACTTTTTAAGGATGTTTGCAATAGAGCGAATAACCTCGTCCCCTGCTTCGTGGCCGTGGGTATCGTTCACAGCTTTGAAGCGGTCAAGGTCAATAAACAAAACAACACCTTGGGTGTTATGGCGGCGTGCAAGGGCAATTGTATGCTCAAGCTCTTCCATAAAGCGGTTGCGGTTCAGCAAGCCTGTAAGGTGGTCGGTGGTGGCAAGGCGCAGCATGTTCTCACGGTCAACCTTGCTTGAGGTAATGTTTGTTGCGGCACCACGGTAGCCGTCAAAGTTACCTTCATCGTCAAATACTGGGATACCACTCAGGCGCAAGCAAACGCGCTCGCCCATCTTGGTGCGTGTCCAGAACTCAAGTTCACGGTAAGGTTGGTGGCGTTTAGCTAGGCCTTCTAGCAGTTCACGTGCAGCATCATCGCCTGAGGCAAAAAGTGCATCAAACATAGTGCGGCCCATCATGTCTTCTGGGGTGTAGCCTAGGGTACTTTTCACACCTGGTGAAACATATGAGAATACAAAGTTTTTGTTTACTTCCCATAGCCAGTCCGCTGAAGAGTCCGCAAAGTCTTTAAAGCGTTTTTCTGAGCGGGCAAGCTCATCCGCGTATTTTTTACGGGCTGTTACGTCACGGCAGTGCATAACAATACCAGTCAGGTTCCAGCTGTTATCAAAAATCCCTTTAGCCACAGCCTCAAGGTAAACCCATTCGTTTTTCTTGCTCTGCATACGGAAGCTAACTTCACTTACAGGGCGGCCATTTACCACAGCTTCGATAGCTTGGCGCAGGTACACAGTGTCGTCTGCGTGCACAAAGTCGCTTACGTTGCGGCCAGATACATTTTGTTTTGAGAATCCAAGAACACGGTTGTACGCACTGTTAATATACTCAAAATCACCAGTCAGTGTGGTGATTGCAATAAGGTCGTATGCGTTATCGGTAATAAGACGGAAGCGTCGGCTAGCTTGCTCAAGCTCTTTTGTGCGGGTAATAACTTCGCTGCGCACACGGCGGGCCACTGAAAACTGTGACCATAGCGTCCAAACCAGAACAAGGGTCACCATCAGGCCAATCATGCTTACAAACAAGCCCCAACCATAGCTACCCGCAAAACTAATGTTACGGAAGCTCCAGTTAAAGTGCCATTCAACACCGCCAATGGTTACGGTGTTTTTGTGGTCATACTCTTCGTAGTTTGCTGGCTTCGTGAAGACGTGCTGTTCTAACCCGTTTGACATTTCAATCGTCACGTCAGGGGCAGCGGCACCTTCGGCTAGCTTCATAAAGCCTTCGCCCATAAGTTCGTGCAGGTCAATAAGCACCACAACCCAACCGTTGTGCTTTGCAAAAGGCATCACGCCCCACACAAAGTGCTCAGGTAGGTTTTTATCAACGTTTAACTTAGTAAATGGCAGAACGACCAATTTATTATCAGGGGTGCGGCTCGCAACGCTTGTACCAATATGTTTGGCAATTTGTGCAGCGTCAAAAATTTCAGCTTCGCCATGCACCAAAATCGGGCGCAGTTGGCGAGCGTTGCCTTTAAAAATCCAAGTATGCTCAATGGCTGGGTTGTCGTTGGTCATTGAGGCTGCAATTTGGCTCAGGCGATCAACATTAGGAGCACCCCCATCGGCCATCATCAAACTGTATGATTGCAAGGCACCGTTCAGCAGTGACCATTTAACCGAAACATCGGCGGCCTTCTTCTCGCTTGAGATAATAAGCTGGTTCAGACGACCCGCACGTGCTTGCTGCTGCACAAGCACACCACCCCACACTGAAAGCACAATACCTACCAAAAAGACGATAGGTAAAAACAGCGGAAAATTTGAGGTTTTGAGTATTCTATCCAAGGATAAGGCACCGTTATTCTATTATTTGGATACAACTTTAGCTGCCAAACTGCGAAAAAGCAAACACATGTTGGCTTTTAGGCCTATAAATGGGCAAATTGTATGCATCCTAAACGGGTGATGCGACATAATTGCAATTTTAGGGCTATTTTTTCGCTCAAAAAGCCTTGTAATTCCCCCCTCCAAGACGCATAACTTAAATACAGGGCAACAATAAGGACCTACCTATGTCTGAAAAATTTAAATTTGAAAACTTACAGCGCGAGATTGTAGACGGCCGTGGCTTTGTGCGCGAGCAAGACTACCACGCCATGGGGAACGGTAAGTTTTATCAAATTGCACCAAGCGACTATGATGTTGCCGAACATATTACTGGATGGAAATTTCATATCTCTGTTGCCCCTCAAGATGTTGGCCGTGCCTGGGACCTTCTTCAGGAAAAATTTGAAAAGCATCGCCTCGCCGCTAAAGTAGCAAGCCCTGAGCTTGTTGAACGTTTTGGTAAAGCCGATGAGCCACAACGTGGCAAAATGATTACCATCTACGAAGATAACTACCACCAACGTGACATGGAAGGTTTCTTGAAAGATATTGAGCGTACCTTGCGCGAGAATAATATCGAGCCTAGCTACGACGTTGAAGACGACCGCAAAATGAACGGAAGTCATTACATCAACTACCGTAACGACCGTGCCATGGACGGCCAATACATCGACGCTCGTGAAACAGGCGGATACAACCCTGCTGGCCACGAAGACCCTTTCCAGAACCTTGACCTAACAAACGTTGAGCGTTCACCTTACGAAAAACTAAACACCCTGCAAGGTGCTATGCGTAGCCGCTACAATGCCAACGTAGAGTTTGTGCAAAACGGTGGCCCTGGTACCAATAAGGCTGAAAATGCCCGCGCATTTTTTAACAATGAAGTGCAGGCAGAAGAAATGACCCGTGTTCTAAACCACTACGGCATCCCTGCGCAACAGGCAACAAAGGGTGAACAACACCTTGTTATTGTTGATGCTCAAAGCTTTGCCACCATTGACGAAGGCCGCCTACAGCAAGCCGAAAAGCTAACTTCAGCTTTGGCCATGCAAGGCGCTATGGCAAACCACCACAGCGAACATATTCGTAGTGCTCAGTGGCAGGCTCACACTGGGACCGAGGCCACCCCTAATCCGCATCTTCGTGCCTACTTTGGCGATGCTGATTACGCACAAAAAATGGCGGCTCATGTAAGCCATCAAACTGGTGTAGAAGCTGTTTACGCAACGAAAGAAGTTAACGGCCAAACCCAGCACATGGTACTGATGCCAATGGATAACCCTGAGCATGTGCAGCGCAATTCAATGATGATGCGCCAAGATCAGGCACAACAACAGGCACGCCAAATGCAGGCACAACAGCAAGAAGTGACGCAAGTTCCAATGTCAATGGAACGCTAGCGCCGCCTCACCTTTACAAATACCACTCCATAGGGTCTTGCAGCAGCGAAAGCTGCTCTTTGAGGTTAAGCACAAGGCCTTGCCAGTAGTCTTCACGTCCAAAAAACGGGAAGTTTTTCGGAAATGTCGGGTCATTCCAGCGGCGGGCAAGCCATGCTGAGTAATGAATCATCCGCAGTGAACGCAGTACCTCAATCAGGCGTAGCTCTTGGGTGTTAAAGTCACGCAGTTGGGTGTAGCCTTCTAAAAACTTAGCCATTTGGCCACGCATTTCTTCTTGTTCACCTGAAAGCAGCATCCATACATCTTGCACCGCAGGGCCAGATACACAGTCGTCAAGGTCAACAAGGAATGGCTCTTGCGCGACAAGAATATTCCCCAAGTGGCAATCCCCATGCAGGCGCAAATCAAAGCGGCTTTCGCCCCAGATAGCTTCACACAGGTTCAATACAGGCTCGGCAATACTAAAGAATGCCTCACGCATATTTTCAGCCACCATGCCTGAGGCCTTAAGGTGTTCAAGATTATCCCACCCAAAGGTTTTAACGTTAATAGGCATGCGGTGTTCAAACTTAGCCATAGCGCCTACGTTATGCACACGAGCAAGCAAGCGGCCTAGCTGGCGCAGGTCTTCATCAGTTTCAGGTTCAAACGGGCGACCGCCGCGTTTGGGGAAAAGCGCATACATATAATCTTTATGTTCAAAAAGTGTTTTACCTTCAAACACATAAGGTGCCACCACGGGCACTTCAAAGCTTTGCATTTCAAGGGTAAAGTTATGCTCTTCTTGAATGGTCTCTTTTGACCAGCGATGCGGGCGGTAAAACTTTGCGACCACTGATTTACCAAGCTCATTCCCCTCTTCCAACGCAACATCATACACACGGTTTTCGTATGAGTTCATGGCGAATATGCCGCCTGTGGCACGGCCAGTCAGGGCTTCAGTCGCATCAAGCACAAGCTCTGGCGAAAGGTTGGCATAAGGTGTTTGGGTCATATCAGTTTGGCTGTTCATGCGGGCGATGATAGCAGCCTTTATATTTAAAACAAAAGAAAACCCCTGCCGTTTGGCAGGGGTTTTCGTATTTTCGTTATGTGGTATCTCAGGAAATGGAGAGATAGTCTGAAGCATTCAGCGGTGCTTTGGGCGCAAACTTTTGCCACTTACCTTCAGGCTGCGAAAGCCTATCAGCAATCAGCAACACAACAGGGCAGCTGATAATCAGCCCCATGTGCGTGCCGTCAACCTCCACGTTTTGGTGGGTGGCATCGGGCTTAAGTTCGCGGGCTGCACGCCAAGGCACAATGGCATCCGTCTTAGAAAAAACGGCCGTACACGGCACCTTTGGGGGCTTGTTGCCACCAGTGGTGAATGTCGCTTGCATGGCCTCGAGGGTTTGACCGTTGGTGTCTTCCAACAGTTTCACCACGTCGGGGTCAAGGTTTTTGCGACTCGCGTGGAACGGGCTGCCAAGGGTGATGATTTGACGAATCATCTCGGGGTAGCGCCGGCCCATTTCACGGGCAAACACACCACCAAGTGACCAACCAATAATACTCACCTTGCCATGGGCCGCATGAAGCGACTTAAGCAAAACCTCAAGCTGCTCAACAACGCCGTCAGTTGGGCCACGGTTTACACCTTGGCCCCAACCATAGACATCATAGCCGATGCTGGTCAGCACGCTGCGTAGCGGTGCTGTGGTCACATCACTAGCCAAAAAGCCGGGGATAACCAAAACAGCATGACCATCGCCCTTCTGGGCTTTGCTGGTAAGCGAAAAGTAGTTCAGACCAAATGAGGCAAATTCGCCCCAAAAGCGCCCCTCCATCCAGAATTGACCAATCTTGGCCTTCCGTTTCTTGGGCATAATGATTCCAATGTGTGAAGAGAAAGATAAAAAAGATAAGGAATTACGTACCCACTATTATGCGGGAAATCCCATGCTATCGCAAGGTGTTATCTTATTTAGAGAAATGCGCCTTTAAGCCCTGCCAGCAAGCAGCATAATCACCCTGTAGGGTTTTAGCATCCATGGCTTGCTGGGTTGGGTGCAGTAGCAACCGGCTTTCAAACATAAAGGCCATTGTGCCCTCTTGTTTTTCAGGTGTTAGCTTGGCTTTTGAGGCTTTTTCAAAGGTTTGGGCATCAGGGCCGTGGGCACTCATCTGGTTATGCAAGCTGCTGCCGCCGGGTACAAAACCTTCTTCTTTAGCATCGTACTGGCCTTCAATAAGGCCCATAAACTCACTCATCAAATTGCGGTGGTAGTACGGCGGGCGGAAGGTATTTTCGGCCACCATCCAACGTGGCGGGAAGATAACAAAATCAACATTAGCCACACCTTCAACGGTACTTGGCGATGTAAGCACGGTGAAAATTGACGGATCAGGATGATCAAAGCTTACGGTGTTCATGGTGTTAAAGGCTGTAAGCTCATATTTGTACGGCGCATAGTTGCCGTGCCATGCCACAACATCAAGCGGTGAATGCTGAAGTTCAACCACCCAAAACTTACCAGCCATTTTGGCAACAAGACGGGCTTTTTCAGCCTTATCTTCGTAGGCGGCAACGGGGGTTTCAAAATCGCGCGGGTTAGCAAGGCCATTGGCACCAATAGGGCCAAGGCTAGGTAATTCAAACGGTTGGCCGTAGTTTTCGCACACGTAACCACGGGCTTGTTTTTGCCCTTCAGGTAGATATACACGGAACTTTACGCCCCGTGGAATTACACAAATCTCTTTTGGTTCAACATACAGATTGCCCATTTCGGTGTGCACATCAAGCGCACCTTCTTGCGGAACAATCAGCAGTTCACCATCAGCATTGTAAAAGTATGCACCCATGCTGTTGGTAATGGCATAGGTATGAATGGCAAGACCTGTTAGGCCCAGTGCAGCCCCTGCCCCGCCGCCAGCAACGGTGTGCATGGCATCAAGGAAGCAAATAGGGTTTTTAGGAAATTCAGGCGCATCCCAGCGCAGTTGGTTTGGTGAGACATCACCTTCAAACGGGGCTGAAAGCCATGTTTTTTGGGTGTACGGTTCAAATTTTCCATGCACCACTGAAGGACGAATACGATAAAGCCAAGAACGCAAGTTATGACCACGAGGCGCTGTAAAAGCGCTGCCTGTTAGCTGTTCGGCATAAAGGCCGTGCGCCACCTGCTGTGGGTTGTTTTGCCCTTTAGGAAGGGTGTTTTCAATCGCTTCAGAGGCAAACTCATTGCCGAAGCCCGTCATGTAGGAATATGTGTTCTTGCTTTTCATAACAATAGATTAATGAACGAACCTGCATGGCGCAAATAAAATCACGCAATAAAAAAAACGGGCAGCCGAAGCTGCCCGTTTTATTCGGTATATGGAAAGCCGATGGATTACATACCACCCATCATGCCGCCCATACCACCCATGCCGCCCATAGCAGACATATCAGGCATGCCAGCTTTAGACTCATCAGTTGGGTAGTCGGTTACCATAACTTCGGTTGTAATCATTAGGCCCGCAACTGAAGCAGCGTCTTGCAGGGCAGTACGCACAACTTTAGTTGGGTCAATGATACCAGCGTCGAACATGTCAACAAACTCGTTCGTGGCAGCGTTGTAACCTTCGGTTTCTTTCTTCATTTCAAGAACTTTACCGATGATAATTGAGCCGTCTACGCCAGCGTTTGTTGCGATTGTGCGTAGTGGTGCTTGGATAGCACGACGCACAATGTCGATACCTGTTTTTTGGTCGTTGTTTGAAGCATTAAGACCATCAAGTGTTGGTAGCGCACGTAGAAGTGCAACACCGCCACCTGGTACAACGCCTTCTTCAACTGCAGCACGTGTTGCAGCAAGAGCGTCGTCGATACGGTCTTTCTTTTCTTTCACTTCAATTTCAGTCGCACCACCGATGTTGATTACTGCAACACCGCCAGCTAGCTTAGCTAGGCGCTCTTGTAGTTTTTCACGGTCGTAGTCTGATGAAGTAGCTTCGATTTGAGCACGGATTTGCTCAACACGAGATTCAACAGCTTTTTTGTCACCAGCGCCGTCAACAACAGTTGTCGCGTCTTTAGTGATTGTTACTGACTTTGCAGTACCTAGGCTATCTAGGGTTAGGCTTTCAAGTGAAATGCCTAGCTCTTCTGAAGCGAAAGTCGCGCCTGTTAGTGTAGCGATGTCTTCAAGCATAGCTTTACGACGGTCACCAAAGCCTGGGGCTTTAACAGCAGCAACTTTTAGGCCACCACGTAGCTTGTTAACAACTAGTGTTGCCAAAGCTTCGCCTTCAATATCTTCAGCTACGATAAGTAGGCTACGGCCTGCTTGTACAGCACCTTCAAGTAGAGGAAGGATTTGCTGCATGTTGCTGATCTTGCGGTCAGTTACTAGGATGAATGGGTTATCTAGTTCAGCAACCATTTTCTCCATGTTGGTTGAGAAGTATGGTGATAGGTAACCACGGTCGAACTGCATACCTTTAACAGTATCAAGGGTTGTCTCTAGGCCCTTAGCTTCTTCAACAGTGATAACACCTTCTTTACCTACAACTTCCATCGCTTCGGCGATAATTTCACCGATGCGAGTGTCGCCGTTGGCTGAGATTGTTGCAACTTGTGCAATTTCAGCTTTACCAGCAACAGCGCGCTTGCGCTTACCTAGGTCTTCAACGATAGCTTCAACAGCCATGTCGATACCGCGTTTAAGGTCCATTGGGTTCATGCCAGCGGCAACAGCTTTAACACCTTCACGGAAGATAGCTTGTGAAAGCACTGTTGCAGTGGTTGTGCCGTCGCCAGCAACGTCAGCTGTTTTGCTAGCAACTTCACGCACCATTTGGGCACCCATGTTTTCAAATTTGTTTTTCAGAGTAATTTCTTTTGCTACTGAAACACCATCCTTCGTTACACGTGGTGCACCGAATGATTTGTCGAGTAGTACGTGGCGACCTTTTGGCCCTAGAGTTGCTTTAACAGCATCAGCCAAAGTGTTAACGCCTTTTAGCATTTGTTGGCGTGCGTCTTCGCTAAAACGAATGTCTTTTGCGCTCATTTTAGTATCCTTTTTTGCTTAATTTTTTAGTTTAACTAATAAATTTAAGTAAATGACTTAAATAAATTATTTATGATTTACTTAGTCATTACGGCGATGATTTTATCTTCCGTCATTACGAGGAATTCTTCACCGTTCATTTTTACTTCAGTAGCACCCCATTTTTCGAATAGGACCTTGTCACCCACTTTAACTTCTAGTGGACGTACTGAACCTTCAGAGGTAATCGCGCCGTTACCAACAGCAACAACTTCACCTTCTGTTGGCTTTTCTTTTGCGCTATCAGGGATGATGATGCCGCCTGCTGTTTTTTGTTCTTCAGCCAGGCGTTTGATGATCACACGATCATGCAATGGGCGGATGTTCAATGTAGTCATTGGTATAACCTCATTTGCTAAAATTAGTATTTTGTTTACGTTTGGTGCCATGTTGTTTTTAGCACTCAAACCTATATGAGTGCTAATATACTATTTTGAGCCGAGCTTGCAAGTTTTACTGTTATTTTTTTATAAAAAAATGCCCCATCAAGGGGCATTAAAATAAGGGTGGCTATACATTTGGCTTACATTGTCTCAAATATGGCGGCATCTTCTTCTGCCAGCACAACCTCAACATCATAAGTATCGCCATCAAGCTCCATACTGGTCACTTCGCCGTGGGCTTGTAGCCATGCAAGCTTACGCCCTTCTGATGCTGGCACTTTAAATGTAAATGGTTTTTCAGACGCTGCGAAAAAGGCTTCAATAGCGTCGTGCACTTTATCAATCCCCTCGCCTGTAGCGGCGGCAGTTTCAACGCCGTCAGGCTCTTCCCATGTATGGTCAAGCTCGGGGTTTTCACGGGCAAGGTCTTGCTTGTTATAAATGTTTAGCTTTGGCAGCTTATCGGCACCAATAGACTCAAGCACGTCTTTCACGTCTTGGTCCTGCATTTGGGCTTCGTCGCTTGAGGCATCATGCACATGAAGCAGCAAGTCTGCGTGCACCACCTCTTCAAGCGTCGCATGGAAGGCTTTTACAAGTTCGTGCGGTAGGTCTGAAACAAACCCCACAGTATCTGAGAAAATAACCTCACGGCCTGAATTTAGCTTAATTTTACGCATCAGTGGATCAAGCGTGGCAAAGAGCATATCCTTCACAAAGGCATCTGCCCCTGAGACTGCATTAAACAGTGTTGATTTACCGGCGTTGGTATAGCCCACAAGAGCCACCACAGGCAGGCCTGATTTTACGCGGCCCTTACGGTGCAAGGCACGGGTTTTCTCAACATCATCAAGCTGTGTTTTAACGCGGTCGATTTGATCACGAATCATACGGCGGTCAAGCTCAATCTGGCGCTCACCAGGGCCACCAGTTTTACCTAGGCCACCACGCTGACGCTCCAAGTGGGTCCAGGCACGCACAAGGCGGTTAGCTTGGTATTGCAGCATGGCCATTTCAACCTGAAGGCGACCCGCATGGGTTTGTGCACGGTCGGCAAAAATTTCAAGAATAAGGCCCGTACGGTCAATCACCTTAACTTTAAGGGCAACCTCAAGGTTACGCTGCTGCGTGGGTGAAAGGTTGGCGTTTACCACCAGAAGGTCAATTTCCTTCTCGTGCATAAGTTCGGCAAGTTCTTCAACCTTACCTTTACCCAATAGCGTACGAGAGCTGATTTTGCTCAGCTTTACTTTATCGCGCCAAACAAGCTTTACGGGCAAGGCCTCGCAAAGGTTTGCGGCTTCTTCTAGGCGGCTTTCAGGCACGCGCATTTCATCGTCTGAAGACTTTGCATCTTCAGGCATAACAACGTGTAGCACGCCACATAAAGTGGGTTCTGGCTCAGTGATATAGACCATTTTAGAGAATATTTAACCTATTGGTTACCGTGGTTTTCGTCGCCCACAATGTCGTACATGCTCATCTCTTCAATCGGCATAACCGTTGAGATTGCATGTTTGTAGATCATTTGTGTGTAACCATCACGGGTTAGAAGCATTGAGAAGTTATCAAACCAAGTAATAACACCCTGCAGTTTAACACCATTCACAAGAAACACCGTTACCTGAGAACGGTTTTTACGGACGTGGTTCAGGAATGCGTCTTGCAGGTTTTGCTTTTGCGTATTGCCGGCCATTTTGTTTTCCTTTTTATTTTTATTAAAGGCCCTTTTCAATAAGGGTGATTTATTTATGCTTCTCTTGCAATATATAAATGGTGATTTGAACCAATTTTTACAACCCCCAGTACTTTTGCAAGAATGGCTCTAACATTTTGTATTCCATAATATAATCAGCCTCACCTTCAAGGTCAGCGGCTTCACGTGTTTCGCCTGAGAGCAACAAACCTTTAATGCCTGCAGCCTTTGCTGTATGACCATCAACAGGGGTATCACCAATCATAATATGGCTTGCATCAGGCTTAATGTTCGCTTGTTCATAAGCCAAAGTTACGGGTGCTGGCGATGGTTTATCCGTAACAGCATCCCCTGCCCCAACGATTGCTTTGAAAAATGAGTTCCATCCCAAAGCCTCGCACTCTTCACGCAGAATATCGCCACGCTTGTTGCTTACAATCACGTGTTCGATACCCATGGCGCTTGTGCGTTCAAGCATGTTGCCACGGTCGGGCTTTGCAACGACGGTTTTGGCGGCCATCTCTTCGTAGGTTTTATAAAAGATAGTTGAGGCTTCTTCAGCGTTCTCACCAAACATCTTCGGGAAGACATCACGCCCTGAAAGCGCCACGTTAATATGTGTTTCTTCAAGTGACCATGCAGGCAGGCCAAACTTGGTGCGGGCGGCATTATAGGCTTGGCGGATGGTTTCAAAACTATCAACCAGTGTACCGTCCCAGTCCCATACAATGACTTTGCTCATTATCGTCTCCAGAATTGTGGGGTGAAAATAACAAGGATGGTGAAAATCTCAAGACGGCCCACAACCATTGAGAAGCAAAGCAGTACTTTAGCCGCTGCTGGCAAGCCTGCGTAGTTACCCGCAGGGCCAACCTCACCCAAGCCTGGGCCTGTGTTGGTAATGGTGGCTGCCGCGGCTGAAATGGCGGTAATAAGGTCAATCCCCATAAAGGTTAATGCCAGCGAAAGCACGGCGAATGTAAAGAAGAACAGGCCCACGAAACTCCATACAGTTTCAAGCACATCATCACCTACAGTATGGCCTTGTACTTTTACATGCTGAATACTTCGTGGGTGGCGCAAACGGCGTAGCTCGCGCTGGCCTTGCTTTGCAATAAGCATCACACGTAGCACTTTAAGACCACCAGATGTTGACCCTGAACACCCACCAAAGAACATTAGAATAAGCAGCAACATAGGCACAAATACCGGCCACTCGCTATAGTCATGGGTGGCGTAACCCGTTGTGGTTACGATTGAAACAATATTAAACAATACAGCTTTTAGGCTAAAGCCTTCGGTGCCGTGGTGCACAATCACGTACGAGATACCAGCAAACAGCGTCGCTGCAGCTACGTAAAATGTGTAGTAACGAAACTCTGTATTTTCCCAGTACATTTTAAGGCTACGTTTATTAAGGGCCGTGTAGTGAAGCACATAGTTGGTACCACCAATAAACATAAAGATAATGGCCACCCACTCAAGGTTAGGGTTGGCAAAGTGGCCAAATGATTGGTCATAGTTTGCAAAGCCACCAATAGCCACAGTGGTAAATGAATGGCAAATTGCATCAAAAATTGACATACCCATAATGTGGTACGCCACAGCACAGGTTGTTGTAAGAAGTAGGTAAACCACCCACAAAAGCTTAGCAGTTTCTTGCAAGCGTGGTTGCAGCTTATCTTTCACAACGCCGGGCATTTCGGTTTTATACAGCTGCATACCACCAATCCCCAAGAACGGCAGAATCGCAATAGCCAATACAACCACACCCATACCACCTAGCCACTGTAGCAGTGCGCGCCAGAACAAAATACCTTTTGAAAGATCATCAAGCCCTACAATTACGGTCGCACCTGTTGTGGTTAGGCCCGAGAATGACTCAAAAATAGCATCCACAAGTGACGGTGTAACGTCTGAGATATACATTGGCATAGCCCCCAGTAAACCAAGCACAGTCCACGTAAGAGCCGTTAGCAAGAAGCCATCTTTATGGCTGAGCGACTTCACCTTACCTTTGTTCATAAACATAAGGTTGCCGCCAATAAAGAACGACATAATGGCAGAAGTTACAAACGCCATGGCGTGATGCTCGCCGTAGTACAGCGAAACCCCAGCAGGCACAAGCATAGCTGCGCCAAAGCCGCCCATAAGCCAACCTAGAATGTGTAAAACTGCGCCGTAATGCAACATGGTTAGCGCCTCCAAAACCCGGGTGAAAGCACCACAAGCACAGTAAACATTTCAAGACGGCCAACAACCATCGAGAAGCAAAGCAGTACCTTAGCCGTTTGCGGCACGTGTGAATAGTTACCCGCAGGGCCAACCTCGCCTAAGCCTGGGCCCGCTGATGTAATTGTTGCCGCAACAGCCGAAAATGCCTCAATCATCGGGATACCCATAAACGAAAGGCACATAGTTAAAACGGCAAATACAGCAAAGAACAGGCCTACGAAACTCCAAACTGTTTGGCGTACTTCTTCTGAAATAGGAATACCATTAATTTTCATCGCTTGAATACTGCGAGGGTGCATAAGACGTGTAAGCTCGCGCTGGCCTTGTTTTGCAATCAGCATTACACGCATCATCTTAAGACCACCTGCAGTCGAACCTGAACAACCACCCCAACACATCACAATAATCATCGTCATGCATACAAATGATGACCAATGCTCGTAATCAAGCGTGGCGTAGCCCGTTGTTGTAGCAACTGAAACCACACTAAATAGTGACTCTCGGAAGCTGGCTTCTGCAAAGTTACCAAGGGTTAGCCCCCATGAAATAAACACAGCGACACTAATCGCCAGCAAGCAAATAACGTAAAGCTTAAACTCTTGATCCTTTTTGTAGCCTTTAAGGCTTAGGCGGTGCAGTGCCGTGTAGTGCAAGGCAAAGTTTGCCCCACCCATCAGCATAAAGAAGATACAACCCCACTCAAGAACAGGGGTATCGTAATGGCCAAATGAGTTGTCGTAGTTTGCAAAGCCACCTGTAGCAATAGTGGTGAATGCGTGGCAAATGGCATCAAATGCGCCCATGCCAAACATGAAGTAATATGTGGCGCACATTGCCGTAATAAAAAGGTAAACACCCCACAAAAGCTTTGCAGTTTCTTGCATACGGGGTTGCAGCTTATCTTTAACAACACCGGCCATTTCGGTTTTGTAAATCTGCATCCCGCCAATACCAAGGAATGGCAAAATCGCAATCGCCAAAACAACTACACCCATGCCCCCTAGCCATTGCAGCAAGGCACGCCAAAACAAAATACCTTTCGACATATCATCTAGGCCTGTTAGCACCGTAGCACCTGTGGTTGTAAGGCCAGAGAATGACTCAAACGCCGCATCAATAAACGAAGGTACAATCCCCGTAAAGTACAGCGGCATAGCCCCCAATAGGCCCATAATTAGCCATGTGAGGGTTGTAAGCATAAAGCCGTCTTTGTGGTTAAGGGTTTTTGGGGCACCTTTGTTCAAGAACATAAGGTTGCCGCCAATAAAGCAGGTTAGGATTGATGACTCGATAAACGAAAGCCAAATGGTTTCATGGTAGAGCAATGCCACACCCGCAGGGATAAGCATGGCAAGGCCAAAGCCCCCCATAAGCCACCCTAGGATATGGAAAATCGCCCCCCAGTTGAGCATTAAAGAAGCCCTTCAGCCAAGTGGATAGAATCTTCATGTGCGATAAGAATAACGTTATCGCCCGCATGAAGAATTGTGTTCTCTGAAAGGTTTGCCACTGTATGGCCCGCAATAACACCACCCAAGCGCACGCCATTCGGCAATGACAAGTCGTGCACGTGTAGGCCCGCAAGCGGAGACTCAGGCGACAAGCGCGCTTCAATAACCTCGGCGTAGCCTTCTTTAAGTGAGTGTACTGAGTGTACCTGCCCCATACGTAGGTGTTTTAGAATACGTGAAGAGGTAATATCACCCGGTGAAATCACACGCTCTAGGCCGAGTGATGACACCAGCGGCACGAATGATGATTTGTTCACCAGCGACATGATGTTCTCTGAGCCCATGTCACGCACCATGATTGAGGCCAGCATGTTGGTGGCATCATCTGAGGTAATGCACACAACGGCACCCATTTGGCCTACTTGCTCTTGCTCAAGTAGCACTTGGTCAAGGGCATCACCGTGTAGCACGGTTGTGTCGTCAAGTTCGTTGGCAAGCCATTCGGCACGGGCACGGTGCCCTTCAAGCACTTTAGGGCGGTAACCCATGCTTTCAAGGTTACGGCAAACGTTGTAGCCAATGTGGCCGCCACCAATAACAAATACGTTTTTGTTCGGGCGGGCTTCGTAGCCTAGAAGTTGCATCACTTCAGGTGTATTTTCACGTAGGGCCATGAAGTACACTTCATCTTCTTTTTCAAGATGGTCATCTTCATTCGGAATCAGCAAACGATCACGGCGGAAAATCGCTAGAATACGCAGCGCTTGGTATTGTTTTTCAATTTCAGCAATGGTGTCGCCGCAAGCTTGGGCGCCAGGCTGCACACGGCACCCCACCATTTGTAGGTTACCACCAATGTAGTCTTCAACTTCAAAAGCACCCGGTACAGCAAGTGTACGGCTAATCACGTTCGCAATTTCTAGGCCTGGGCTAATGATAACGTCAACCGGCATATGGTCACGGTTGTAAAGGCGGTGTGCGGTTACGCGGCGGTACGCATCGTCACGCACACGGGCAATCTTAGTTTGGATGTTGTAAAGCGAGTATGCCATTTGACAGGCCACCATGTTTACCTCGTCAGACGCTGTCACGGCGATAATCATATCGGCCTTATTGGCCCCTGCGGCTTCGAGGATATCAGGGTGAGAACCGTGGCCTACGAGGGCTTGCACGTCCATAAGCTCAGACAGAGCGGCAATTTTTTGAGGGTCGTTATCGATAATAACAACGTCTTGTTCTTCTTCGAGTAGGATTTTTGCGAGGTTTGTGCCTACTTCACCGGCGCCAACGATAATAATGCGCATCAGGAGTAACCTTTATAATTCTTATTAATGAATAGGCATTATATGCCTAAAACTAAGCGCCTACAAACAGTTTACCCATAAACAGGCAGGTAAACACGGCAGGCAGACCTATATAACAAAAAAAGCCCTGCATGTGCAGGGCTTTTTCTAAATTCTATAATTTCATATTTGGGCGCAGGTTTTTCTTTGTTGTAGAAGCCGCAGTATCAATAAATACGCGGCTTCAAGACAATGGAAAAGATGCCCCAAAAGTATGGAATTACTGGCGACCGTCTACGCCTAGGCTTTTTAGCTTACGGTGTAGAGCTGAACGCTCCATGCCAACAAAGTCAGCTGTGCGAGAGATGTTCCCACCAAAGCGGCTTAGTTGGTTGCATAGGTAGTTACGCTCAAACATTTCACGTGCATCACGTAGTGGTAGAGATACAGCCTCTTCCATTAGTGTTGTGTGCTCAGGCTCTGAGTGGCGTACTTCACCTGGTAACATGTCTGGCTGGATACCTTTACCTGGGTACATGATAATCAACCATTCAACCATGTTACGTAGCTGACGCACGTTACCTGGCCAGTCGTAGCTGGTAAGAACCGCCATCGCAGCTGAGGTAATTGTTGGGGCCGCTTCTTCATCAGGTGAAAGCACTTTAACAAAGTGGTTAGCCAAAGTTGGGATATCCTGCGCGCGGTCACGTAGGGCTGGTACAGTTACTGGCACTACGTTTAGGCGGTAGTAAAGCTCAGCACGGAACTTGCCTTCGTCAACACGACGCTTAAGGTCAGTGCTGGTGGCTGAGATTACACGCACGTTTGCAGGGCGTGGTAGGCCTGATGCAGGGTCTTCGATCATACCGTCGTGCAAGAAGCGCAGTAGCTGGGCTTGCATGCCTTGAGTAAGGTCAGCCACTTCATCAAGGAACAATGTACCGCCGTTAGCTTGCTCAAGCACGCTAAGTAGGGCTGTTTGCATTGTGTTTTCTGATACTGCACCTGGGCTTAGGATAACAAATGGTTTGTCAGCACGTGTTGATGACTGGTGCACCAAACGGGCTACAACTTCTTTGCCTGTGCCGCTTTCACCGTTTAGCAGTACACGGCTTTCGCTTGCAGCAACTTGCTTAACAACGTGGCGTACAGCTGCAATTTCGCTGCTGCTGCCTAGTAGGTCGTTGCTTTCGCCAGTGCGGGCACGCAGTTTAAAGTTTTCACGGCGTAGTTCGTATTCACGAATCGCGCGAGAAATTGTAAGCAGAAGGCGGTCAACTTGTGGTGGCTTCTCGATGAAGTCGTACGCGCCTTTTTGTGTGGCTTGAACGGCAGTTTCAATTGTACCGTGGCCAGAAATCATAACAACTGGTAGCTCAGGGTTACGGCGTTTTAGGCGTGATAGCACCTCTAGGCCGTCCATGCCTTCCATCCAGATATCAAGCAGAACTAGGTCAGGCTTTTCAGCGCTGGCAATATCAAGGCCTTGTTGACCGTTTTCGGCAACAAACGTTTTGTAACCTTCGTCTTCCAACACGCCTGATAGCGATTCTCTGATTGCGCTTTCGTCGTCTACGATGAGTACTTTGTGTGTCATGACGATGGATTCTCCTCTTCTTCTGCTGACAATGGGAATGTTAATTCTATTCGAGCGCCGCCCTTCTTGCCGCGTTGTAGTTTCACGTACCCTTCGTGTTCATCTACAACTTTGCGAACAATCGCAAGGCCAAGGCCAGTGCCCTTTTTACGGGTTGTGACGTATGGATCGAACAACTTCTCTAAATCCATATCTTTCGAGAATCCCTTACCGTTATCCTCTACCACTATGGCAATTTTACCACTTTGTGGTTCTTTCACAACAACTTTAATGTGCCCTTGCTCATTTTTTTGCTCACTTTCTTCAATTGCGTTTACCGCATTCTCTAAAAGGTTAATGAACAAGCGGCGTAGGTGAGATCCATCAGCCATAATGATGGCAGGCTGACTGCACAATTTTAGGTCAAACTTAATCTTGGTACGTACTTCTTGCTCCATTTGAACAATGTCTCGCACCAGTGTTTTAACATCGAGAGGCACAAACTCAGCAGCAGGCATGCGCGCAAAGTCTGAGAATTCATTCAGCATTTGGCGCATCTCTTCAACCTGCGTCACAATGGTTGACGTCAGATGTGCAAAAATATCTTCGTCTTCGGTGATTTGCTTACCGTACTTACGGCGGATACGCTCAGCCGAAAGCTGAATTGGCGTAAGTGGGTTTTTAATCTCGTGCGCCAAGCGGCGGGCAACATCGGCCCATGCGGCCACACGCTGTGCTGAAAGAAGGTCTGAAATATCATCAAAGGTAATAATGGCGGTTTTCTTTTTATCGCCGCGGTATTCCTGCGCCACCATACGCACCAACAAAATGCGGTTTTCGCCTTCAACTTCCACACGTACTTGCTGTGAAATCATGCGGTCATCAATACTAAAGAAGGTTTCGAGTAGGTTTGTAAACTCAGGGTGGTTTTCGATAAAGTTTGTGCCTTCACGCACATCAAAGGTACGGCGTGCGGTACGGTTGGCAAGCCACACAATACCTTTGTTATCAACACTTAGTACACCGGCCGAAACACCCGTCAAAACGGCAACCATGGCTTGGCGGCGTTCATCAAGCTCGCGGTTTTTACTTTCAAGCAGGCGTTGGTTTTCGGCCATGCTGGCGGTCATCTGGTTAAAGGCAACCGCAAGGGTACCAATCTCATCGTTGTCCATTACCTCAACCTGTACGTTAAGGTCCCCTTCTCGTACTTGGTTACTGGCCGTTACCAAACTACGCACAGGGCGCACAATACGTGACGCCATTGAAAGCCCCAACCAAATCGCGACTGACAAAATAAGAACCGTCGTCACTGAGAACAATAACGAGAATGCAAGCTTAGCGCGCCCACGCTCTGAGCGTAGCTCGTAATACTCTTGGTAGGCATCACGGGTGCTGTCCATGTGGTTAAGCACTGGCTGCGCCACCCAACGGGTCAGCACTAAAAAGACTTCGTTGTTAATCGGAGCAATGGCCACAATACGGCCGTCGTTATAGTCGGCAAATAGTCTCGAGCTAAATTCAGGGTTACGGATAACCTCTTGCACTTCTTGGTTGGTCATAGGGGCAAGTTCACCAGCATGAGCAATCAGGGTACCGTCAGCCGTGTAAATACCAACTTCGGCCAAGTTACGGGCTTGACGCTCTTGGTTAATGGCTTCTTCAAGGATTTGCGGATCAATCAGGAAGGTCGGGTCGCTAATTGTAGGGTCACGGGCAATGCTTTCAGCATCGGTCAGCAAGCGGTTGCCGTGCTCTTGGAAGTACGCCTGCGCCACCTCAAGCGAGCCATTAAGCGCCTTAGTTACCTTGGCTGAAAACCAAGCTTCAATACCAAGGTTCAGAAAGAAGATTGAGAAACCCGCAACCACAATCACCGGCATAGCCGCCAAGAACGAGAACATCCCCAACAAGCGCACATGCAAACCAGCGCCCGCAAGGCCTTTACGGCGTTCGATTAACATACCGAAGATTTTACGCCCTACAAAAAGCACCATAAGGGCAATCAGAATAAGGTTAAAGTTAATCAGGGCTAGGTAAACAACGCCGCGGTCATTCGGGCTTTGGGCAAGGCCATATACCCCACCAATAAGCAAAGCAAGGGCCGCCAAACCAGCAAGACCCACCGCAAGTTGCCGCCACCCGATGTGCAGACGGGGCAAAAGCATGGTGCTGTTTGTGTGCTCGGCTTTACTGTGCGACATACGTGAACGACCTTGTTAGCCTTTGTTTAAATAGGTTTTGCAGCGGCAAGTAACGTAGCCAGCTTTCTTCTTCTGATTTTTCAGTGACTTCAATCGTCACTGAAATTGTGTAAGTTTTGCCTGGTACCAGCTTATGGCGCGCCACAAACGGTTGGTCTTCAAGGCCAAAGGCATAGGCCTTCACAAGCTCAGGGCGTGTAGTGCGGCGGGCAACTTGTTCGTTAGCGCCGTAGCTATAGGCATTTTCAAACAGGTTATAAATCATGAACTTACGCACGGTTTTGGTTTCGATTGAACGATGCAACCACCCTGCTGGCTTAATTTTAATGGTATGGGCAACCATCACTTGGCGGCCTGCACGTACACCGTCTTGAATGGCCGTCCAAAGTTTATCATTCGCGTCTTCAACCTCATACGAAAGCAAGTAGTATTTGGCCACTGGTACCATTAAAGGCGCTTTTAAAGCCGCTGAAACGGGCGGCACAACCATAATCACCCCTAGAACAAGAGCAAGGCAGATCATCATCTTGGTAAGCATCTGGCGCATTATGGTTTTTGAATCTCTTTATGAATTATCACTTTAGTTTAGGTAAAGCTTGTTGCTTTGAGGTTTGAACCGCAACAAAAGTACCCTCTTTTTGTGCCTTTGGCAAAACCCATACTTTGCAAAACGGGAAATAAAGCATCAGCCCAATACCTAATACAATAAACAAGCCCCCTAATACGAATAGCAACATGCCAGGGTCTTTTGAAATAATAAGCCCTGAGTAAGGTGTAAACATTGCGTCTTCTACTGTAGGTAATACAGGTAAGTTAAGCTGCGCCACGAACGATGCCGCCATAACAGCCCCTAGCCCTAAGCGCAGGCGTTCTTCTTCTGGTAGGCCAGCCAACTCTTCAACGGCAATCTTCTTCATATTATCCATCAGCATGCTTTGCAGGGTGTCAGGGTCTTGAGGGTAAGGTTTAGGCAACATACTTAGCAAACGTGCGGCAAGCCCCCACCCTTCGTCTTTTGCGATGTTTAGCCCAATAAACTGGATGTTATGCTCTTCATCGGCAGCACTACTTACACCTACAAGCCACGGGCTATCTTTAAACACCTTAAGGCGCAACGCTGACTGTGTTGGCGTTTGAAGCTGAATATCAACCGATACGCCTAGGTTTTCAGTTTCTTGGCCACGGTCACTATCAGGGTTTGTAATAATGGTATAAGGGTTCAATACCTCGGGGATAATCTTTGCCCCGTCATACCCTGTTAAAGCATTCTCGTCATAACCCGTACGGCCTTCATAGGTATATGTGCCAAGCTCACCTGTTTGCATACTGCGAAGCTTAAAGCTTACAGGGCTACCACCATCGCCGTAATCCGCTTGGTAAATACGGTGGCCTGCAACGTTAAGCGGCTTATTCACTGAAATTGTATGCTCGGTGGTTTCACCCTCATGGGTCACAGTAAGCTTGGTTACAAACTGGCTAGGCTTACCTGTAAAGTAATGTTCAACTTCTACATCGTTATTGGTCAGCGTGAACGGCAGGTCAAATACGTTAAACTGGCCGTCTTTCCACAGTGCGGCATAGTTAAGGCTTTGCCCTTCTGTGAGGTGCAGGGTTAAACGGTATCCCCATACCCCTGTTATTAACGCTGCTAAGCATAAAAAGATAACCGCCAAGTGGGTAAAGAAGTACCCGAGGCGCCCGCCTGTGCCTTTAATCAGCATAGTACTGCCATCAGGGTAGCTACGCTTAATGGTGAAGCCTTGCTTTTGAAGAGAGTTAACAACCTTTGCGCCGTCTTGTTTTGATGCATGCGTCAGCGTCCACTGGCGAAGTACGCCAAGGCTTGGCACTTTTTTAGGGGCACGTATATTACGCCACAGGCGTGGGCCGTTACGGGTCAGGCATACGCTAACTGATAGCACCAAGAAGGCCGCCATCGCCAAAAACCACCAGGCGCTGTACACATTGTCTAACCCCAGGAGGTGAATAAGATCAGCCCCATCAGGGCCGTAAGTGGCGTCATAAAACTGCGGAGAGCGGCTTTGCGGGATAAGCGTGCCTACAACTGAGAACACCGCCAAAATAGCCAGCACGCCGACTGCTGTCGACATGCGGCTTAAAAACGCTAATGTTCTGTGAATGTATTGAGACATCTAACCCCACGACCCCTTTATAAGGTTTTAGGGTTTATGACTTACCAACCTTTTTGGCATCAATCCCAAGGTCACGAATCTTCTTACGAAGGGTGTTACGGTTGATACCTAGCACTTCAGCGGCACGCAGTTGGTTACCACGTACGTAACGAAGCACATTTTCGATAAGTGGTTTTTCAACTTCACTCATCACACGAGAGAATAGCTCAGGCGCTGGGGCCATACCACGTAGGCCATCAAAGTAACGGCCAAGGCAAGTTTCAGCAGCTTCAGGCAGTGACATGCTGCTGGTATCAGCGTTGCCGCTTGATTTTTGCAATAGTGGTTCAAAATCTTCTGCACCCAGGATATGACGAGGTGATGTCAGCACGGCACTACGGATAACGCCTGCAAGCTCACGTAGGTTGCTTGACCATGTGTGGGCTTTTAGAACAGCCAATGCCTCTTTTGACAAACGCACTTGGCGGTCACCAGCGTATTGCTTAACAATGTGTTCAGCAATCATGGCAATGTCTTCGCTGTGGGCTGAAAGTGTTGGCACTTCTAGGCACATTGACGCACTGTCTTGGTATAGTTTTTCAGGGAACAGGCCTTGCTCAACAAGCTCATTCAATGGTTGGCGGGCTGAGCATAGCAAACGTGCTGGCGGCGCAATTGGGCTCGCCTCAGCGCAGCTTGTGCGGTAGTGCTGCATAAGGCGCTGCTGCAGTACCTTAGGTAGGTATTCAATACCAATCAGGTGCAGTGTACCCGCTTGGCCATCACGTGCAGTGTTTTGCATAGCGTGTGCTAGCTCAACTTCCAACTGTGAAGGGGCAACGCTTGCTGCATCAAAAGTAATAAAACGACCGCCTGTGTTGCTTAGTGTGTGAATAAGACGTGCAAGGATGGCTTTACCAACGCCATTTTCGCCGCTTAGAACAACTGGGGCACGCTTTTGTGAACAGGCAACAACCTCACGACGCAGTTTTTGCATCACGTCAGACTCACCAAAGAACCACGCCATTTCATTTAAAACTTGGTTGGCCTTTGCATCAATATTGCTGAAGCTAAGTGTTTTAGCAGTGGCCGAGCGGGTGGTTAGTCGTGTCATTGTTGCTCCTTTGTATTTTCTTTATTAAAGCTTACGCTTTGTTAAGTCTTATTATTGGTGGTTTTAGGTAGGCTTAGTTCAATGGCAAATTAAGCTGCCGCCTCACCTTCAACGCTGCCACACGTTTGAACACCGTTCGCACGTGGGTTTGAACTCTTTAACGATAGGTGCGGGTTAAAGCCCATATCGCCTGATTTCATGGCTTCTTCGTAAAATGCCTCGGTAAGGTCTAGTACCTTTTTCGGGCATTCAGCTTGGTTAAGTTGCTGGCGGTAAGCTGCACCACCACGGAAACCTTTAGTGTACCAAGCCATGTGCTTACGCATAAGGCGTACGCCACGGTCTGAGCCGTAAAGATCCATTGCAAGTTCGTAGTGTTCACGGGCCACACTGTATTGGTCTTCCACAGCTGGGTCGGGCAAAATTTCGCCTGTTTTAAGGTAGTGCGCCACCTGACCAAGGAACCAAGGACGGCCTTGGGCAGCACGGCCAATCATCACGCCATCAGCGCCTGAAAGCTTTTGCGCCATCACAGCATCTTCAAGGGTGATAATGTCACCGTTTACAATCACGGGAATATCAACTTGGTCTTTAAAGTTCTTCACAAAGGCCCAGTCAGCGTTACCTTTGTACATTTGGTTACGGGTACGGCCGTGGATTTGTAGCATCTTGATGCCTGCACGCTCTGCAATTTTGCCAACTTTAGGGCCATTTAGGTTGTCGTGCGACCAGCCCATACGTGTTTTCAGCGTAACGGGGATTTTTACCGCCGCGACAACTTCTTCCAAAATCGCTTGAACAAGCTCTTCGTCTTTCAGGAGCGCTGAACCCGCCATGCCGTTTACCACGCGCTTTGCAGGGCAACCCATGTTGATATCAATAATTTGGGCACCGGCAGCCTCGTTCACTTGGGCAGCCACAGCCATCTTTTTAGGGTCACAGCCAGCAATTTGCACAACAACAGTCCCCTGACGAGGATCAAAAGTGGCTTTTTGTTTGGCAATATCACACTCACGAACAAGTGCTTCAGAGGCAATCATCTCAGATACAACGTACCCTGCACCGTAACGCTTTGACAATAAACGGAATGGCATGTCGGTAATACCTGACATTGGCGCCAAAAGCACTGGGTTATCAAGCTCAATATTTCCAACCTTGATGGGTGCAGTCATTGCAGGGGTTTCCTTGTGGGTTACGCTGTTTCGATGACGGGCATATTAGTACACCAAACGCGGTTATGCAACCCTAATCTGCCTAAAATTTAGGCAAGGATAAAATGATTATAAGTATCTGAAAAATCTAGAATTTCACAACAGTCGTGAACAGAAGCGTTACCAACATTAAAAAATAAATTGCCATCATCACCTGTGCACCATGGCGGCCACGCACCCCGCACACCTGTTTGCCGATAATAAGCAGCACCACAAGTGCCAGCATCATCAAGGTGGCAAAGTTCTTCCAGCCAGCCACAATCCATTGGCCGTAAGCCTCGTGGGTTGCAGCGGCACCAGCCACCACAGCCACTGCCAAAAATACCGCGCCAATATAAAGGGCCGCCGTTTGTGCTTTTTCAAGCACTTCAAGCGGTGGAAGCTTTTCAACAAACTCTGAGGTTGCACGGGCTTTGAGGTAAGCTTGGCGGGTCATAATTGCAAAGGCAAACACCCCTGCCATGGCCAAAATACCGTTCGCTACAATGGCGCTTACCACATGGCTTTGCAGCCAAAGGCCTTCAACCATCATACCTGCGTCTACGCCTTTGGTTGCACCAATCAGCGCCAGCGCCATAAACGGCACAATAAGAGGTTGGGCAACGGTGCTAATTTTCCAAAGGTTATTACCACCAAATAGGCTGAACAGCACAAAGCTTAGCTGTACACCGCCCAAGGCCAACCACAGCACCACTTGCCACGTAAATAGCCAAGGGGTTTGCAGCACAAAACCAGTAAGGTAAAAACACCCACAGGCACTTAGCGTTGCCAAAACAGCCTGGCTTACACGGCTAGGCTTTACCCAACTCAAGACAGCAAGGGCAATTTGTAGTACGATAAGGGCAACTGGAATGTAAAAAACCATTAGTAAGTATTTCTATTGTTGGTTAACCTGAGTACCATACATGGAATACCCTAAAAAAAGAATAGTTTTAAGGCCCTGCCCCGTAAAATGACAAATAACACCCCTAACCATACACCCGACCTGCCCCGTACCGTGCTTGAGCTTGCAACAAAAGCTGGCGTTAAACTGATGACGGCCGAATCATGTACTGGCGGTATGGTTGCCGCTGCGCTGACAACGCCAGCAGGTTCTAGCAGCGCCATGTGGGGCGGCGTTGTGGCTTATGCGAACGATATTAAGCAGCAAATACTTGGCGTGACCGCTGAAGATTTGCACACCCATGGGGCAGTATCACCGCAAGTAGCTGCCGCCATGGCTGAGGGGGCTATTAAAAACAGCACGGCCACTTTGGCTGTTAGTATTTCGGGCATTGCAGGCCCAGGGGGCGCAACCTCTAGCAAGCCTGTGGGTCATGTAGAGTTTGCAACATTCTTAAAAGGTGATAAAACTGCTCAGACTGATACAAAAGTATTTAAGGGCAACCGCACTGAAGTTCGCTTACAGGCGACCATGCATGCGCTGGTTTTGTTAAAAAATAGGCTTGAGGCTCTGTAGTTTATACATGAAACAATTCAACACACGTCTTAAAACACCTGTAATTACGGCCAACATTGTGGCCGGCATTTTGGCGGCTACGCTTACAGCCACCCCTGCCCTTGCCCAAAACCAAGAAGACTACGCCACCATGCGTGCAAAGTTTCAGCATAACGTTGACCGCTGCGACCTTATTAATGTGCAGCAAATTGTGCAGATCCAAACCATGCCCGTGGCTGACCTTAAAAAGCAGCAAAAAGACATTCAGGCACTTTTAAAGCAAACCCGTGAATACCGTCAGGCGTGCTACGAAGAAGCAAAGAACGCCCTTGCTGACGTTATGGCCGCAGGCTTTGCCGAAAGTGAAAAGAAACCCAACGACACCACCCTAGCCCTACAGCTTGAGCTTGATGAACAACTGCCAGAGCTACTGGACATGCGCCAGCGTATTTCGGGCGAGTTGCTAGAGTCAATGTCAGACGATGTAACCTACACCATCAAGAACGAACGCAAGCTAAAGCGCCAACAAAAAGGGAAAGACCTTTACCTGTACGAGTCTGACCGCACGGCGTCACTCATCAAGCAAGATATGGGCATTGTGCTTAGCGTTGAAGGCCGCCAGCTGCAACTTGACGAGCTTCTGACCCCGCCGACAAAATCAAACCTTGAAGAGTTTGTGAAACTAAAGCTTAAAAAGTCGATGCACTACCTTGCACGCACACTCATGATTTATGAAGACGTACAGGCTGAAAAACGCCATGTGCCTGTGCTCTTAGCAAAACTACGCAGTGAATACCTATACGCTGCGGGCCAAATGAATGAACTTACAGCCATGGACCCTAAACTTTCAGCCTTTAGTGATGAAATGCGCCCGTCTATGCAGCAGCTGATTAACCGTATTCAACTGCTTGAGCTTGATATTGAAGGCGCACTACGTGACCTACGCAATAACTCGATGGAAGAAGACCCATCAAACTGGCTATCAGAAGTTTACCAAGACCTAAGCCAACTAAGCCTTGCCATTAAAACCCAACTACAGTGGTTCGGTGTAGAGCAAGTTGTCACATCAGAAGAAGACCTGCCAGACCTACCAAAAGACCTTGAAGCCTTTATTGAAAAAGCTGAAGAAGCTGGCAAAAAAGCCATTGAGGCTGAAAAGGCAAAAGCAGAAAAAGCTAAGGCTGAAAAAACCAAAGATGCCGAAGCCCCTAAAAAAGACGACGCTGACAAAAAGGCTAAATAAGCCAACCACATCAATAATTAATAAACACAGAAAGTCTCAGTCATGAGCTACATTGGCCTATTAAAGCAATACCCACGCTACATTTCATACGGTATGGCGTACTTCTTCTTTTCAAGCTTGGGGCAAACGTTCCTATTTTCACTATTCATCCCTAACCTTGAAACAGCCTTTGGCATGACCCCTGCCGAGTCTGGGACCTATTACGGTATCGCTAGCTTAATGAGTGCGGGCCTTATTTTGTACACAGGCTCGTTTGTAGATAAGTGGAACCTACGTATTTTTGGTGGCCTTGTGGCCCTTGTTTTGGGGCTTTCAGCATTCCTAATGGCATCAGCCCAAACACTGGCTGTGATGCTGGTGGCTATGTTCTTACTGCGCCACTTTGGCCAAGGCTTGATGATTCAAACCGCAAGCACAGCCGTTGCCCGCTACTTTACGGATAACCGCGGTAAGGCCATTAGCCTTAAAAGCCTAGGTATTTCAGTGGCTGAGGGTATTCTACCAACAATCGTTGCCTTTATTATTGCCACCATTGGCTGGCGCTCAGGCATGATGGTACTTGGGGCGTCATGCCTATTGGTATGCCTACCTATGAACCTGTTTATGCTTAAAAAGGACGAACGCTTTACCCAACCCATTCAAGATGATGAAGAACCAAGCCCTGTGCAGCAAAAAGCAGCCACAACAGTTGGCCACCTGCCTGATACAGAAGAGCTAAACTGGAGCCGTAAACAGCTGCTGACCCACCCCTACTTTTGGATGATTTTGCTTCACGCTGTAGGCCCAGCCTTTATTGTAACGGGTTTGTTTTTCCAGCAGGTTGCCATGGCTGAAGGCCAAGGCTGGTCAATCACCTTGATGGCCTCGGGCTTTTTGGCTTTTGGTTTGGTGCGTACCATTGGCTCGCTTTGTATTGGCCCTGTGGTTGATAAACTTACAGGCACAAAGCTTTTGCCCATTAGCACCCTGCCTATGGCGCTTGGTATTAGCTGTTTGCTGCTCAATGACTCGGAGTACCTGGTATACGCCTACATGGGCCTTATGGGCCTTAGCATTGGTATTAGCGGTACCATTTCAACCTCAATGTGGGTTGAGGTTTACGGCCGTAAACACCTAGGCGCCATTAAGAGTATGATTATGGCACTGGCTGTATTTTCAACAGCCCTTTCACCACCGCTTGTAGGTTACCTATTTGAACGCGGCACCACAGCTGACCAAATTGCCACCTACGCCATTGGCTACACCCTGTTTGCATCATTCCTTGCATGGATTGCAAAGCCGCCTAAGGGTGCCAAGAAATAACAAACTAAGAAATAACAAAAAAAGCCTCTCAGTTGAGAGGCTTTTTTAATGCAGTTTAATAAGCTATACCAGAACTATACGAGGCCTTCTTTACGCTTTTCAACAAGCTCAGCAAAGAATGCATCCGCATGGTATGACGAACGTGTTAACGGTGTTGATGACACCATCAGGAAGCCTTTAATTTTGGCAATACGCTCGTAGTCAGCAAAAACTTCAGGGGTAATAAACTCTTTGACTGGGGCATGCTTTTCGCTCGGGCGTAGGTATTGACCAATAGTAATAAAGTCAACGCCTGCGGCACGCATGTCGTCCATCACTTGCAGCACTTCAGAGTATGTTTCACCCAAGCCAACCATGATGCCTGACTTTGTAAAGGTGTCAGGGTGACGTTCCTTCACACGTTGTAGCAAACGAAGTGAGCCAAAGTAACGGGCACTCGGGCGAATTTCGCGGTACAAACGCGGCACAGTTTCAAGGTTGTGGTTAAACACGTCAGGGCGCGCATCTGCCACCAAGTCAATCGACGCCTCAGTACGGCGGAAGTCAGGTGTCAAAATTTCAATCGTGGTATCAGGCGCGGTTTTCTTCACAGCGTTGATACAATCAACCCAGTGTTGTGCGCCGCCATCGGCAAGGTCGTCACGGTCAACCGAAGTCAGCACCATATGCTTTAGGCCAAGGTTGGCAGCCATATCGGCAAGTTCTTTCGGTTCCTTAGGGTTAATCGGCTGTGGGCGGCCTGTTTTAATATTACAAAAGCGGCAAGCACGGGTGCAAATATCCCCCAAAATCATCACGGTAAGGTGGCCACTGGCCCAGCAGTCGCCAATGTTAGGGCATGCAGCTTCTTCACACACGGTGTGCAAACCACGCTCTTTCACTTGTTTTTTAAGGTCTTGGTAACCTTGCGAAACAGGTGCACGTACACGCAGCCAATCAGGCTTACGGGTTTTAAGGGGAAGCGGCTCTGAAGCCGCGCCTTCAACAATGTTTACTTTAATCGCTTGTGTCATGGCATTAAACTTAATCAACACAGCCGCAAAATCAACAATAATCGTGCGGTTATGTACGTTTTATTTACAGAATAGCCCGAGAATACACTGGGCCTACACAGCGCCCACATGAGGCTTAAAATCATTTCTTTAGTAGCATCTTTTGCCATTTTCCTTTAAAACCATAGCAACTCATTAATATAAGGCTTTTACCATGTACCGACACAACGCAATGATGCTTATGAACCTCCTGCTTCTAACGGCTGCAATGTTTATGGCTACAGGCTGTAACCAAGGCGTATTTAACGATGCGAACTACCAGCCAGTGCCATCACAAACAGGCATCAACCAAGAGAACTGCTACGGCCGTATGCGTCAAATCCCCGAGTGTGTGCGCCCTCTTAAAACTGAAAAAGAGTTTAAAGCCAACCCTGAGGTTGTTTACATTGCCCCTGCCCTACAACGCATGAGCTGGTACATCGCTGAAGCCCCAGGCCACACATCATCTTCATGGGTGATGGGCGATTACATCTACGACCTTGCCCTGAACGAGAAAATCGTTATCCCGGCTGAAGGTTCAACTGCATGCCGCAAGGCAACCTTCAACGTTAAAGTTTACAAGAGCGCCCTACCTTGGCGCAAAATGGCCGAAAGCTTTTGCTATAACCCAGATTACCGCCTGTGGTTGCCAAAAGGCTTTACGCCCGCTAAACTATAGAAATTAAAAATAAAAACTGGGATTCACCATCGCTATGAAACATGCTCTTTTTGCCCTAATCCTTACCGCACCAGCAATTTTGGCTGGGTGTTCAGGCACAGCGCCATCAGCGCATCACAACCCAGTTATGGGTGCCGAGCAAGGCTTCGCAAGCGAGCCTTACGAAACTGGCACCGTTCGCCCGATTGAAGGCTACACAGCCACACCAATGATCTCAACCCCAGCACGCCCTGTTGATATTCCAGTTGATATTGCCCCTAAAGAGCGCCCAGACCGCACTGGTATGCCACGCCTTTCAGGCTACAGCCTACGTCAGATTACAGACGCCCTGAACAACCACGGTGAAGGCGAGCGTATTAGCTGGTACGAAGACCGTACTCAGTACCAAATGCGTATTGATACCCACGCTTACGAGCGTGATAAACGCTACTGCAAAGACGTTATGATGCTACGCCGCCATAACACCATTCATAGCGAGTGGAAGCGTAACTTTGTAACTTTCTGCCGTGTGAC
Source organism: Proteobacteria bacterium UBA6503 (assembly GCA_002436405.1). Taxonomy (GTDB): domain Bacteria; phylum Pseudomonadota; class Alphaproteobacteria; order UBA1280; family UBA6503; genus UBA6503. Next base: position 133,446 of record DJLZ01000005.1, on the reverse strand, counting down.
ACCACAATCACCTTGGAAGTTGCAGTACTAACTTTTTCAAGCAAATTTAAAGCCCCCAACAGCTGGGGGCTTTTTTTATTTTCTGTACACACTTTAAACATTTGTATACAGTGCATACATCATTGAGTACGAATACTTTTAACTTCTTTTCCCTTTCTTTCCTCTTATCTCTGGAGAAAGCCAATGATCCTTCTCATTCTGAAGGCGTTGTTGGTGGGTTTCGCCCTGACGGTAACGTCGCTCGGACCCTCCAAACTGATGGCTATGCAGCGTACCTTTGTGTACGGCCCCAAAAACGGCCTTACACTCGCTGCGGGCAGTGCTTTTGTGGATATTCTGTATTCACTTATCCCAGCTATTGGCATGACCTTTTGGGCACTCGACCTTGACGCCTGGCGTCCTTGGATCGACTACGCCTTTATGGTTATGGCCATCATCTGGGGCATTGTCTTCACCCTGAAGAATACACGCCTCCAACCCAAGGAAGGTGGTCGAATGAATGCCGCTGGTGCTCTTGGCATCGGTTTTGGCCTGAACATCATCAATCCCAGTAACGTGGCTACGGTCACGGCGGGCTTTGCTCTGCTGAGCATGGACCTTACGGGATTGTCGACGGGCAGTGCCATGCTGATTGCCGTTTGCGTTGGCCTCGGATCGTTTGCCGCATGGGGTGCACAGATTTATCTGTTCCACTACCTGCGTGAACACATCACCGAAAAACGCTTGGCACTCATCATCCGTTGCGTTGGTCTTACGCTCGCCGTTGGCGGCGCGTTCGGCCTTGGCTACATGGTGGCAGACGTTATCGACATCTTCTAACGTAATACGAAAGCCGGCCCCTCACAGGGCCGGCTTTTTCGTGTTTATTTTACTTATTTTTGGCGCGCACCAATAGCAAATACGATGCCCGACAGTACAGTGCCTGCCGCAAATAAGAACAACAGCGTATCGTAGTTTTCAAGGACTGACGTTGCGTACAGCGCGCTGACTACAAAACAAATACCGCCAACCACGTGTTGGTAAATCTCTTTTAGTTTTGTGTGCTCGGCATAGTTGACGGGGTCACTCTTTTGCAGTTCTGAAAGTATCCCAAACGCATAAAGCCTATGGGCCAAAGTATGTAGCGTCAGCATAGCCGTTGCCACCCACACACTTTCACTAAAGCCCCAAACGGTAAAAGCCACAACCATCATCAAAAGCGATACCAATACAATCGCCTTGGTCGGTGCCCCCTCTTCTTTTGCTTTACTTTGCGCTTTGCGGCTAAGCATAGCAATCAGGCATAAAAAGCTAAGCACTAGGCCAACTTTAGCAAAGTTGCCATCTAGCTTTTCGTAGAGGTAAAGAGGGATAAGTACACCCTTTAAAATATAGTAAGGGCCTGCATAAATCAGGTTAGCGAGTAAAACTGTAATCGCTCTGAATGGCACTTTACCCTTAAGTTTTACAGGTGTGGGCAATAGCTTTACGGGGCGGTTACGCACAAACATCACCACCGACATAGCAATCAGCACTGCGCACATGGCAATATGCACTAAGCTCACATGAACTTCGGCAAGTACGGCAAAGCCTGCATAGGCTAAAGCGCTTACGGTAGGCAGTGCCATCATGATAACGGCAAGGTTCATCTCACGGTTAATGCCGCTTTGAATCACAGGTAAAGCCACCGCGTAATTGGCTGCCACCATAAAAGTGATAGATGCTAACGCCAGAACAAACAGAGTAAAATAGCCCGTAGCTGAAGGCGCCAACGTTATAAGGCCTATAATCGCATTAACGGGTATAAGCGGTACAATAACAGTCAATAAGCGTGACCCATGAATCGCAAACACACAGGCCAAAATAAAGACGGCCGCCACCACAAACTGGGCAATGCCTTGGGCCCACAAAACATCGTTAAAGGTAAGGCCTTGTTGGTAAACCAAAATGGTAAGCCAGGCAGAATATGCTGGAAAAGCCCCTAAAAGACACATGAACAAAGCTGTAGGTTCACGCAGAATTTTAAGGGCTGAGAGTATGTGCATCAGGCTTATTTACCTGCGTACACCATGATGATGGTGCCTAGCAAAATAAAGCAACCACCAACCATACCTAGTGCCGAAAGTTGAATTTCTTTGAAGATGATATACGCAAACAGCAACGTAAACAGCGGGTAGCTAATCTCAAGAAAAGCCGCACGGCTGGCGTTTGACATGTTTACCGCAGTCAAAATACTGGCGTTCGCCAGAATATTCAAAGCAATCACCGCAATAAAGCCACCAATAAGCATTGGCGTGCTGAATACGGTTTTAATTTCTGGTAAGTATCCGCGGCTCCAAGCAACGATACCAAAAAAGGCAAACGAGGCCATACCGGTTAAAAACATCACCAATGAAACGGGGAATTTTAAAAGAAGTTTTTCGTACAGAATGTAAGACATACCCCACCCTGCACCTGCGGTTAAGCCAAGAACAACCCAACCATAAGTCTGCCAAAAAGCAGCCATAAATCACCTATATAATTATTGAAGTTACAATCACATATACCACTGGCCAATGAACTTGGGAAGTCCTCTACATACAATTATTTTCAGGCCAAAAATAAAGGCCCCTTTCGGAGCCTTTATTTATTAAGCGTTAAGTGCGCGTCCCTCTGAATCGAGAACACTCTCTGCAATCATCTCCGACAGTGTCGGGTGCGGCAGGCATGCGTGCATAAAGTCTTCTTCAGTTACTTCCATGCTGCGGCCTAGTACAAAGGTGGTCACCATTTCGGTCGCGTCTGCGCCTACGATGTGTGCACCTAGTAGAGCACCTGTTTTCTTATCAAAAATAGTTTTCACAAGGCCTGTAGGCTCACCAATCGCGATGGCTTTACCATTGGCTTGGTAGTTGTAGCGGCCAACTTTAATGTCGTAACCTTCAGCTTTTGCAGCTTCTTCGGTTAGACCTACGCTGCCCACTTGTGGGTGGCAGTACGTACAACCCGGAATGTTGCCATAGTCCATGGCATGTGGGTTTTTACCGGCAATAGCTTCGGCACATAGCACACCTTCGTGTGAGGCCACGTGGGCAAGCCACGGGGCGCCAATCACATCACCAATAGCCCATACGCCTTTAGCAACTGTGCGGTAGTTGGCATCAACCTTAATTTGGCCACGCTCAGCTTCAACACCGATTTTGTCCAAACCTAGGTTTTCAACATTACCTGCAACACCAATAGCGATAAGGGTTTTTTCGGTTTTAATCGTTTCTTCTTTGCCGTTGACTTCAACCACAGCCTCAGTGCCTGACTTAGTTGATTTAAGCGACTTAACTGAAGCTTTCGTGAGTAGCTTCATGCCGTGGGCTTTAAATTCTTTTGCAGTAACTTTTGAAATTTCAGCGTCTTCAATTGGGAGCACGCGGTCTTGTGCTTCAACGACTGTTACGTCAACACCAAATGCGTTATAGAAGCTTGCAAACTCAATACCGATAGCGCCTGCGCCAATAACCAGTAGGCTTTTTGGCATTTTTTCAGGGGTCATGGCGTGGCGGTAAGTCCAAATGTTTTTACCGTCAGCTTCTAGTACGCCTGGGATTTCACGTGCGCGGGCACCAGTCGCAATAACAAAGTCTTTCGCTTCGATTGTATCGGTTTGCTTGTCGCCATCAAATAGGCCAAGTTTACCCGGCTCTACAAAGCGACCTTCGCCTGTAATCACTTCAATTTTGTTCTTCTTCATCAAGAACTGCACACCACCCGAAAGCTTGCCAGCAACATCACGGCTACGGCCGATAAGTTTTTTCATGTCAAAGTCTGGCGCTTTAACTTTTGAAAAACCAAAGTCTTCCGCACGCTTGGTCATGTCGGTGTACATTTCAGCGGTTTTCAGAAGTGCTTTAGTTGGGATACAGCCCCAGTTAAGGCAGATACCGCCTAGGTTTTCACGCTCTACAATAGCGGTTTTAAGGCCTAGCTGCGCTGCACGAATTGCACAAACGTAGCCACCAGGGCCACTACCGATTACGACAACATCAAACTTTTTATCAGCCATGGATTTTCACCTTTTTTTATTCGTTAATAATTTTATCGCGGTTTTGGCGGTTCATAATTTCGCCTGCCACTTCTGCCGGAATAAGCGCATCAAGAAGGCCTTCGGCGTTGTTGGCCACACGAATGGCGTTCATGTAGTGTGCGCCTGTAAGCTCAAGGCCTACCATGTGGTTAATAAATTCAATCAGCTTATCAAAGTAGCCGTTTACGTTGTAAATACCCACGGGTTTATCGTGGCGGCCTAGCACGTTCCATGTCCAAACTTCTGTGAGTTCGTCAATGGTACCAACACCACCCGGCATTGTTACAAACGCCGCTGAACGTGAGGCAATAAGCTCTTTTCGTTCGTTTAGTGAGGCTAGAACATGCTTTTCAGTAAGGTCGTTACGGTCGCCTTCTTTACCCAACAAAAAGTCAGGGATAACGCCAATAACCTTGCCACCCGCATCTAGTGCGCCATCGGCAGCGGCACCCATAAGGCCTTTATCGCCACCGCCATAAACTAGGCCCCAGCCGCGTTTTGCAACGGCTTGGCCAAACTCGTAGGCAGCTTTAACGTAGGTTGGGTCATTTGATGGGCGTGAGGCACAAAACAAACCAATGTTAAGTTCGTCTTTACGGTTAATGTCGTAAGGCATAGTGCCCCCTTCCCTTAAGTGATTTAAGTTGTTTTAAACAACAAGTGTAATTGGGTTTTCTAGGTGTTGCTTAATGCTTGTGAGCACTTCAGCGCCTAGGGCACCATCTACCACGCGGTGATCAACTGAAAGTGTCAGCGTCATCACGTTTGCGGCTTTAAGTTCGCCGTTATCGCCAACCACTGCACGCTTTTCAGCGGTACCGCATGCAAGGATGCATGATTGTGGTGGATTAATAATAGCGTCAAAGTGTTTAATACCGAACATCCCTAGGTTTGAAACTGAGAATGTACCCCCTTGGTATTGCTCAGGCTGTAGCTTACCTGCACGGGCTAGGCCTGCAAGTTGCTTCATTTCGCCTGAAAGCTCAACCATTGAGCGGTTTTCAACGTTTTTCAAAATTGGTGTAATCAAGCCACCTTCAATCGATACCGCTACTGAAACATCAACTGAGCCGTACTTTTGTAGGCCTTCGTCAGTCCAGCTTGCGTTGGCATCAGGGTGCTTGCGAAGCGCAAGGGCTGAGGCTTTCACAATCATGTCGTTCACTGATAGCTTGTAAGCAGGCTTACCTTCAGCATCAACTGGCGCCATAGCGTTTAAGGCTTCACGTGCTTTAAGGGCTTCGTCCATCATAACGTCTACTGTTAGGTAGAAGTGTGGCACGCTTTGCTTAGCTTCAACAAGGCGTGAGGCAATAACTTCACGCATTTTGCTGTGCGGTGTAAGGCTAGCTTCTAGCGCAGGTGCGCCACCAAAACCACTGTTGCCGCCCATTGCTGGCATTGTGCCATTCATCGGCACTTTACGTACGCCACGCTCACGGGCTGAATCTACATCTTCCTTCACGATACGACCATGCGGGCCTGTACCTTGAATGTTTGAAAGAGGAATACCCCACTCAGCAGCCAAACGCTTAGCCAGTGGGCTGGCTTTAATACCATTAGAAGATGCTGTTGCAGCAACTGGTGCTGGTGCAGGTGCAGCTTTAGGTGCTTCTGCTTTCTTCTCAGCTTTAGGCTCTTCTTTCTTAGCGTCTTCCTTTTTAGGTTCTGCTTTCTTTTCTGCCTTAGGCTCATCTTTCGGGGCTTCACGGCTTGTAGGCTCGTAACCTTCAGGTAGCTCTTCGCCTTCTTCTACAATAACGGCAATAGGTGCGCCCACGGCAACGTCTTTGCCTGCTTCAGCGTATAGCTTTGCAAGTGTGCCGTCTTCCGTGGCTTCAACTTCCATGGTGGCTTTATCGGTTTCAATCTCAGCGATAATATCGCCTACGTTCACGGCATCGCCTTCTTTTTTAACCCACTTCGCAAAGCGACCTTCAGTCATGGTCGGCGAAAGTTGCGGCATCAATACGTCTGCTGGCATGTTCGTGTATCCTTATTATGCTTTGTTACAAACTTCTTTTGCCGCGGCAACAATATCGTCAACCTGAGGCAAAGCCAGTTTTTCTAGGTTAGCTGCGTATGGCAGCGGAATGTCCTTCCCTGAAACGCGGCGTACGGGCGCGTCAAGGTCGTCGAAGGCTTTCTCCATAATGATGGCTGAGATATCAGCACCAATACCAGCACGTGCCCAGCCTTCTTCGGCAATCACAACGCGGTTGGTTTTCATCACGCTCTTCAAAATAGCGTCTTCATCAAGGGGGCGTAGCGAACGTAGGTCAATGACCTCAGCGTCAATACCTTCTTCGGCTAGCTTTTCAGCAGCTTCCAAAGCTTTGTTCGCCATGATTGAGTAACCAATCAGCGTTACGTCTGAACCTTCACGGGTAATGTTTGCTTTACCAATTTCAACAACAAAGTCGTCACCCTCAGGTACTTCACCCTTCATACCGTAAAGAATTTCGTTCTCTAGGCATACAACAGGGGTGTTATCGCGGATAGCGGCTTTAATAAGACCTTTAGCGTCAGCTGGTGTTGCTGGGCAAATAACCTTTAGGCCAGGAATATGTGTGTACCAGCTAGCGTAGTCTTGGCTGTGCTGCGCTGCGACTCGAGCAGCTGCACCATTCGGGCCACGGAATACGATTGGGCAAGATACAGTACCGCCTGACATGTAAAGTGTTTTAGCGGCTGAGTTAATAATATGGTCACACGCTAGCATGGCGAAGTTCCAAGTCATAAACTCAACAACGGGGCGCATGCCTACCATGGCGGCACCAGTGGCGATGCCGGCAAAACCAAGCTCAGAAATTGGAGTATCTACAACGCGCTTTGCGCCAAACTCTTCAAGCATGCCTTGGGTACATTTGTAAGCACCTTGGTATTCGGCAACTTCTTCACCCATAACAAAAACTTGATCGTCACGGCGCATCTCTTCTGACATGCCATCACGTAGGGCTTCGCGGTAAGTTTGTTCAATCATCTTTTGGGCCATTTTATTTACTCCCCTTATCTGCTGGAACAATATCAGTCCATAGTTCGCTTACGTCTGGCTCAGGGCTTGTTTCGGCAAACTCAGCAGCGTCTTTAACAGTTTCTTTAATCGCTTTATCCCAGTCTTTAAGCTCGTCTTGGCTAATGTCGTACTCTTCTTGAAGGATAACCGCTAGGTTGGTGATAGGGTCGTGCTTACCACGCATCTCTTCCACTTCTTCCTTAGTACGGTATTTTGCAGGGTCTGACATTGAGTGACCACGGTAGCGGTAGGTTTCCATCTCAAGCAGGAATGGCCCTTTACCCGCACGGATGTGATCCATCGCGCGTTTTGCAGCGTAGTAAACGGCAAAGAAATCCATACCGTCAACACGTTCACCTTGAATACCAAAGCTTTCGCCACGCTTGTAAAATTCGTTCATGCCGCTTGCACGTGCGGTTGAAGTCCCCATGCCGTAGCGGTTGTTTTCAACGATGTATAGCACTGGAAGGTCCCATAGCTTCGCCATGTTAAAGGCTTCGTACACTTGGCCACCGTTCATGGCGCCGTCGCCTGCGTACGCTACACATACACGGTCTTCGCCGCGGTATTTAGCGGCAAAAGCAAGGCCTGTGCCCAGTGGGATTTGCGCTGCCACAATACCGTGGCCGCCAAAAAAGCCCTTTTCAGGGTCAAACATGTGCATTGAGCCGCCCTTACCTTTTGAAATACCGCCACTGCGGCCAGTAAGTTCAGCCATAACTTGTTTAGGGTCAACGCCGCAGCTAATCGCATGTGCGTGGCAGCGGTAACTTGTAATTGAGTAATCGTTTTCAGGCTTTGAAGCAGCCTTAATGCCAGTCACAACAGCTTCTTGGCCAATGTAAAGGTGGCAAAAGCCGCCCATTAGGCCTGCGCTGTACATCTGCGCTGCTTTTTCTTCAAAGCGGCGGATGGTCAACATCTCTTTGTAAAATGTTTTGAGTTCTTCGACTGAAAATGGTCGGTTTGTTTTTTTGTTACCTTTATCGTTCTTGTCGGTAACAACTTTGAGGCTTGATTTCTTGCTCACGTCTAAAACCTTCTTTTTGCAATTGTTGCCCTGCTTTTAGCATTCTGCGGGCCTGTAATTTGTGCCCCATCCGCCCTTAAAAGGCAAGCAAATGGCATGCTGCAGTGCACAATAAAGATAAGCGAGACCCCCTACCTTTGTAAATGCATAAAATCTTTCACCTTGACCGCCGCCCCGATTGCCCTTTTACTAATGTGCAAAAGAAGGCTTGTTAGTCATTATAAGTAAAGGAATAACAGTTAAATGCACCATCCAAATTTCCACCTCATCGAACATCCTCTTATCGCTCATAAACTAACTCTTATGCGCCGAAAAGAAACCACATGCCTTGCATTTAAACAGCTTCTTCATGAAATTTCATTGCTTCTAGGTTACGAACTTACCCGCGACCTGCCCCTTTCAACCACCGCCATCACAACCCCTGTGTGCGACACCGACGCCCCAACACTTGCGGGCGAACGCCCTGTGATTGTACCTATTTTACGTGCGGGCCTTGGGATGTCAGAAGCACTGAGCGAACTTATGCCTGATGCCGGCATGGGGCACATTGGCGTTTACCGTGACGAAACCACCCATCTACCAGTTGAATACCTAGTTAAACTACCGCCAAACATCGGAGAAAAACGCGTTATTCTGGTTGACCCTATGCTGGCCACTGGCCACAGCGCTGCATACGCGATGGAAGTTTTGAACAACCACGGTGTATCTGACCGTTCAATGCACTTTATGTCGCTTGTTTGCGCACCTGAAGGTGTTGAACACTTGGCTAAAACCCACCCTGATGTGCCAATTTACACAGCGTCACTTGACCAAAAGCTTAACGAAAAAGCCTACATCGTGCCTGGTTTGGGCGATGCAGGTGACCGTTTGTTCGGCACCCTATAAAGAACCCTACTCTATATAATTGCGTGATTAACATGGAAGGCTCACACAATGCGTAAACTTAGTAAAAAACTCCTACTTAAACTGGCTGCTGTTGCAACGGTAACTGTTATGGTACCGCAAATGGCCATGGCCGTTTATGTGCCAGAAGCCCTTAAACCTTGGACTGACTGGGTGCTTCACACCCACAAGCAAGCCACTTGTGCCATGATTGAAGGCTCAAACGCCAAGCAATGTGTAACCTACGCTGATAGCAAAATTGATATTGTCACCACCAAAGGTGCCGCCTTCCAAATGTCAGTTAAAGTACTCGCTAACAATACGCAGGTTATTTTGCCGGGCCAAACATGGACATGGCCAAGCAGCGTTACTGTAAACAGCCAACCACGTGGCACAAGCGCTTACCGTAACCTTCCGGCGGTACGTCTTGATAAAGGCATCTACACCATTGCTGGTCAAATTAACTGGGACAATACCCCCGCTTACCTACAACTACCTGCCGACCTTGCCCAAGTGCAATTTACTCTAAATGGCAAAACCCTTGATATGCCGCAACTGCGTGGTGACCGATTGGTACTACAAAAAAGCCGCATTGAGCCTATCCAGCGTGATATTCAGGTTGAGCAAAATACCTCAAAGCTGCAGGTTTTCCGCCTTGTGACAGATAGCATCCCTGCACAAATCACAACACAAATGCGCCTAACAGTTACCGGGGCTGAGCGTGAGATTACAATTCCTAACTTCCACCTTGCGAATACCGAGCCTGCCGCCTACAGTGGCCGCTTGCCTGTTAAGCGCCAAAACGACGGTAGCTATGTTGTTCAAGCAGGTGCAGGCGTACACAGCCTTACCTTTACCGACCTTTATAAAGACGGTCGCATGTCGCAGCTTACAATGCCTGAGCTGCCATGGGCTGAAGAAGTTTGGGCCTTTAACCCAATGCCTGAACTACGCTTGGTTGATACCAAAGCCGAAACCCCTCTTAACCCTGATCAAACCGATATCCCGAACCATTGGCGCAACTTTGCAGCGTACCTGATGCACGCTGGCGAAAGCATTGACTTTGATATCGTACGTGAAGGCGCACCCCATGCGCCTGATAACGCCCTTAACCTAAACCGCACCATGTGGCTTGCCCAAGACGGCCACCAATTTACCGTGCGTGACATGATTAACGGCACCATGAACACCGACTGGCGCCTTGACCAAGCCGCCAACGTTGACCTTGGCCGTGTGAACATCCAAGGCAAAGCGCAGCCCCTTACACGTGGCGCAAATGACCGTGAAGGTGTTGAAGTACGCCAACAATACATGAACCTAGAAGCCATTAGCATTCTGCCCGTAAGCCTACTGCCTGTAAGCGCGCCTAAGTTGCCGATTGGCTCATGGAATACTGATTTTGAAAATGCCAATGCCAGCATCATCATGCCAAACGCATGGCGCCCGATTGCCGTTACAGGTGCTGACAAAACCCGCGGCACTTGGATGAGCCAATGGAACCTTTACCAGTTCTTCTTCCTCCTCCTTACAACGGCGGTCGCTTTCCGCCTATGGGGTAGTGCTAAGTGGGCAGGTGTTGCGTTTTTGGCCCTTGCACTGACGATGCATGACCATGCCACCCTACTGACCCAAGTTTTAGTGCTATTGGTATTTGGCCTTGTTTTGGCAGCCTTGCCTAAAGAAGCCAAGCTCTACAAGAGTGTTAATACCCTACGTGGCTTTGTGTTGGCCATTGTGGTGTTGCTTGCTGTGCCGTTTACATTGCTGCACGTGCAAAACGCCCTATACCCACACTTAGCAAAAGAAGCTTTGTTTAGCATTAACGTACCAGGCCTCAACCAGTTTGATGGCTCACGTGGCGTTGTTGCCAAGTCATCTCGTAGCGATATGGTGATGGAGCAAAACTTTGGTGCACCAGAATCAGCGCCAGTGCCTCGCCAACTTCGTGCAGCCCCTATGCTTAAAATGGGTGGTGGCAACATGGCGCTCAACGCCATGGCAATGGATGAAATGAAAGAAGAAATCATGCCAACAGCCTCACTGACTGAGATTGATCCGAACACCCGCGTCCCAACAGGCCCGGGCCTGCCTGAGTGGCGCCAAAAACAAAACAGCGTAAGCCTAAACTGGGCTGAAGGCGTGACTGAGGGTGAGACGTTCCGCCTTTGGATGCTTTCACCGTTTGGTTTCCGTCTGCTTGAACTTTTGAAGGTTCTCGCATTTGGTTTGCTACTGGCAAAACTATTTAAAACAGACCTTTGCTGGCCACGCTTTAAAGGCGGCAAAAAGGCTGCGGCAGCTGCCCTACTAACCGTAGGCATGCTGAGCGCTGCGCCTGCCATGGCGCAGGATATGTTCCCGCCACAGCATTTGCTAAAGGACCTTGAAAAACGCTTGCTAGAGCCTGCAGCCTGCGCCCCGAACTGTGCCTTTGCTGAAAAAGCAGCCCTGCAAGCCCGTGGTGACAGCATTACCCTAACCTTTACCTTTACCGCTGAAGAAGAAGTACTCGCACAGCTACCAACGCTGAAGCCTGTGGTCTTCCCTTCAAACGTGGTGGTAAACAACGTAAATGCGTTTACGGTGGCCCATCAAAACCGCCCCTACGTGCTTTTGCCTAAAGGCCGCAGCACAGTAGCTGTGCGTTATGACGCTGGCGACTACAACAACCTTAACCTTGACCTAGGCCAAACCATTGCTGCGTTTGATAACAGCCTTGTTGGCTGGCGTATTGGTGGCCTGAACACTGAAGGCAACCCCAATGGCCGTGTTGTTAGCCTATCACGCACGCCTGAAGGTGTTCGTGCCCCGCAAAAACAAGATAAGAAGGCCGAAAAACCAACCTACAAACCGCTTGAGTTTGCAGGCTATGCCAAGGTGCACCGCCACCTAGCCTTTAACAACAACTGGGAAATCACAACCCGCATTATGCTTGAGCATGGCGCGCCGTTTACCCTTGATTTACCACTGCTAGAAGGTGAAAAACTGCTTGAAACTCAGCACGATGTTAAAAACGGCAAAGTGCGCTTACAAGTAAGCCACCGCCCTATTGTGCTGCGCTCTGAGATTGAGCCTACTGAAGCCCTTACCCTTGTAGCGGCTGATGATAAGTCATTCCGTGAGGTATGGCAGCTTGGGGTTTCAACCAAGTGGCACGTGGCGCAAGAGTCTGGCGTTGCGCCAATCATGCATCAGCAAAACGGCATGTGGCAGCCTGAGTGGCAGCCATACGGCGGTGATGAAGTAACCTTGAGCATCAAAAAGCCAATGGGCATTGATGGCCAAGAGCTTACAATCCACAACGGCCGTATTGAAAGTGCGCTACGTGGTAAAACACAAGTAAATACGCTAACGCTGAACATCGAGACAACCCGTCCGCAAACCCACAACGTTACCCTAGGCCGTGGCCTTAAACTGAAAGAGTTCTACGTGAACGGCCGTGCGCTTTCGCAAGCTGCCGCTGACGAAGGTGAACTACTTGAAGTGGGCCTACCGCTGCGCCACGGCATGAACAATGCCCGCATCGTATGGGAAGAGACTGAACAAAACCTACTGCACATCCAAACGCCTGAGGTTAACCTTAACGCCCCCTTTGTAAACCTTACGCAAAGCATCAGCGATGTTTCAAAACGTTGGGTAGTTTGGACTTATGGCCCAGCTAACGGCCCTTACGTTAAACTGTGGGCTGTGCTTGCAGGAATGATTATCCTTGCGTGGGTCATGGCAAAGGCTTTGCCAGCGCCGCTAAGCTTTGCTGGCTGGTTTGTACTAGCCCTAGGCTTTACCCAATCAGCGCCAGAAGCATTCTTGCTACCAGTGCTATGGATTATGCTGCTGCAATGGCGTGAAAAACATGGCGAAAAGCTAAACCGCGTCCGCTTCAACGCCACCCAAATTGGTGTTGTGATTATGAGCATCTTCGTTGTAAGCGCCCTCTTCACAGTTGTTAAAGTGGGCCTCCTTGGCACGCCTGAGGTTTACATTGAAGGTAACCACTCAACCACATACATGCTGCAATGGTACCAAGACACTGGTGCCAATACTCCGGCCGAGGCTGGTGCTTGTACGCTGCCAATGTGGGTGTTCCGTGTCTTGATGATGGCATGGGCCCTATGGGTCGCCCTATGGCTTATGCGCACCTTTAAGTGGGCATGGCACAGCTTTACAGCTGGCGGCTACTGGAAAAAACGTGAGCTCACACAAAACAAATAATAAGGAACGGTAAAACGTTATGCCTAAACCAGGAATCTACTATAGTGACTATCTAGCTGTTGATGAGCTCACAAACATGCAGCAGCTAGAAAGCACAAAACACAACCTTGATGCCCCTGATGAGCATTTGTTCATCATCATCCACCAAGCGTACGAGCTTTGGTTCAAACAACTGCTGTTCGACCTGGACCGCATGATGACCCTCGCCAAACAAGAACAGTTTGACGATGCTGACGTTCTAAAAGCCGTGGGCCTTGTTGACCGCATGAACACCATTGCCGACCTACTCGTGCAACAAGTAGACGTGCTTGATACCATGACCCCGCTCGACTTTATGGACTTTCGTAACCTGTTGGTACCCGCCTCAGGCTTTCAAAGTTGGCAGTTCCGCCTTTTTGAAACGCGTCTCGGCCTTAAGCACCATTCAACAGGCTTTATGGCCGCCCTTGAGCCACGCCATAAAAAGGTTTTGGAAGAAGCGCAAAATGCCCCAACCCTCTTTGACCTGCTTAACAAGTGGCTAGGCCGCACCCCATTTTTGCAAAAAGATGGTTTTGATTTTTGGCAGCACTACCGCAAAGCGGTTGAGACTATGGTGAAGGAAGAAGAACAGCTTGTGCTGTCAAACCCGCACCTGACCGAAGATGAAAAGCAGCTTGAAGCCGCAAAGGTGCGTGAAACAGGCCAAAGTTTTGAAGTGCTGTTTGATGAAAACCAGCACCAAAAACTGCAAGAGGCTGGCGCATGGCGCCTTGACTATAACGCCCTTAAGGCCGCCCTTTTCATTATGCTTTACCGTGACGAGCCTTTGCTCAACGCCCCATTCAAACTGATGGATGGCCTTATTCAGCTGGATCAAACCATGAACCTATGGCGCCAACGCCATATGCAAATGGCACAGCGTATGATTGGTCAAAAAATTAGTACAGGCGGTATGAGCGGCGGTAGCCAAGCATACCTTGCTAAAACTATTCAAACAGGTTTGGCGTTTAAAGACTTTGCGGCACTTTCAACATTCTTGCTGCCGCGCAAAAACTTGCCACCACTACCTGAAAACATCCGTAAAACATTAGGGTTTAATTACTAGTATGAGCTACAAGCACCTTTTTAGCCATGTGTTGAATAACCAAACAGCAAAGCTGCACCTTGCAGCCCACAGCCACCATGCGTGGCCTGACTGTACGTTTGAAGCCCAAAAACAATGCTGGAAAGACGCCGCTGAAAAACTAGACGATAAATGGTCGCATATCTTTGGCACCATTCTGCCTGATGTTCAAAAAGGCATTGCTGAGGTTTTAAACCTTTCAAGCGCCAATGGCATTAGCTTTGCCCCCAATACGCACGACTTTTTGGTACGGCTCTTCTCATGCTTTGACCATAAAAAGCCTGTGCAGATTTTGTCAACAGATAGTGAGTTTCATAGTTTCTCACGCCAAGCGAAGCGCTGGGTTGAAGCTGGCCAAGCCAAGGTGCACACCGTGCCGGCTGAGCCACTTGAAACCTTTAACGAGCGTTTTATTGACGCAGCACACAAAACCAACCCAGACTTTATTTACCTGTCACACGTGTTTTTTAACTCGGGCATGGTAGTGCCAAACATCACAGGCTTGGTGCAAGCCCTCCCGCCTGAGGCTGTTGTTGCAGTTGATGGCTACCACGGTTTTATGGCTATCCCGACTGATTTTAGCAAAATTGAAAACCGTGCCTTTTACCTTAGCGGTGGCTATAAATATGCCATGAGCGGTGAAGGCGTATGCTTTATGCACTGCCCTAAAGGCTGGCTGCCCCGCCCTGTTGATACGGGCTGGTACGCAGGCTTTGGCGCCCTTGAAAAACCACAAGATGGCCGTGTGCCCTTTGGTGAAGACGGTAGCCGATTTATGGGTGCAACGTTTGACCCTTCAGGGCTGTACCGTATGCGTGCGGTGTTTGAAATGCTGCGTACCGAAGGCCTAACCGTTGAAAAAATCCACGCCCACGTGCAAGAGCTACAGCACTACTTTATTGAAACGCTGGCTGCCGCAAAGGCGCTACCGATTGCCACAAAACAACTTATCCCTGGCCGCCATGCACAAAGCCGTGGCCACTTTTTGACTTTCCAAACCGAAAAAGCCGGCGAGATTTATCAATCCCTGCATGACAATGGCATTGTGACCGACTACCGTGCCAATCGTTTACGCTTTGGTTTGGGCATTTACCACGAAAAAACCGACATTGACGCCCTGTTCAAAGTTCTTGATGAACTGACCTACCCTGCTTAGCACCAATTTACATTCACTTGCATAACCTATTGATTTGGCGCTAAAAATACTTGAAAAATATGGAAAAATGACCATAATAAAAAGTGGAAGTGATATATACGCGGGGTTTTCCCGCAAGGCTATTAAGCCATAAGCTGTTGTGATAGAACGGCTTTTTACCCGACTTAAGGGATGGTAGATAGTTTAAAATACATGCACAGGAAGTGCATTTTTAAGGAGTCAGGAAGATGGTAATTATCAACCCAAACGCACCAAGCGTCTCAAACCTTGGTTCAAACCGTGCGGATGGTCAGGTTGAATCTACACAAGTAGATGCTCGCCAAAGCCAACGTGCACGCCAACCTCAAGTGGCCCAGCAACCAACTGCAACCGAAACTGCAAATGCTGCACGCCCTAACCAAGGTAACAACAATATTCCGCTACTAAACAACCGCGATGCGGCTGTATCAAACGCAATTCAGCGTAATGCTGAGCCTGTTGGCCGTGAAGCACGTGCCGATAACGATACAGCTACTATTCAAACAGCGGCTATTAACGTAGCACAAGCACAAGCCCCTGCAGAAACCCTGCAACGTCTGGCTGATGCAGCTCAAGCCCGTCTTGATGCACCGCAACAGCAGGCACCAGGCCAAACTGTCGCCGAATTGGTTTCAGAAGCACCACGTCAGGCTCAGCAGCCACAAGCTGCCCCTGTTGATGCACCAGCTGCCGATGTTGACGTAAACGTTGACATTGAAGTACCAGCTGCCCCAGCGCCACAAGCGCAGCAGCAAGCAGCCGTTGGTTTTGGTGGTGATGCAGCCCCTGCGGCACCAGTAGAATCGCCAGAGTTTGTGCCACCAGCACCTGCATTCCAGGTATTGCAAAACTCGCAGCAACGTCTGAACGACATTTTGCTGCCTGACTTTGCAAACTTTATTGGCCTGCGTTCATCGCTACCAGCACAAACCCAAGCTGAGCAGATTGTCGAAGGGCAGCCTGCACCTCAGCCGGTTGATGTTGAAGTGTAATAACTCACGACCATCCTTCCAAAAGGGGTTGCCATTTGGCAGCCCCTTTTTTATTTAGGTACTTGCCTCTTACATTTATAAGTTGAAAATTTCTCATAAAAGGCTTATTTCAATTCTTAGCTTTTAGTTATCTGAACGTTCTTACTTTTCTCTCTCACCCTCCCCCCGAGGTTTCATTTATGAAACGCCCCTTTAACCCTTTAACTCTTTGTTTATTATCTTTCATTCTGGTCACACTGTTTGGCTGCTCTGACCGTGTAAAGGAAGGCCATAACCTTCCTGATGAATATGCCCACCTTACCCCCATTGATGCCGCTACCTTGCGGAGCACCATTAACCAAAGCATTGTTTATGTGCAGGTGAATGACGCTACGCACCAAGGTGTTTACGCTGGCTCTGGGATTATTATTGAAAACGGCATCATTGTGACCAATGCTCATGTTGTTTTGCAAAAAGGAGGTAAGGCACGTGGCCCTTATATTGAAGTGACCCTGCCCAGCAACCAAAAAACAAAAGCTGTTTTAGTTGGCTACAGCCACCGGCAAGACGTGGCCGTTCTTAAAGTTACGCCAAACTTTGGTACACCACACCAAGGGTATTGCCCTTCCCTTCAAGAAAACCAGCCTCTGGTTGCTTATGGCCACCCTGAAAAAGGCCCAAGCGCCCTTGCTGGCAACGTCACCGACCCACGCCGCAGTACGACCTTTCATTATGTGGATGGCACGCCTGCTGCCCCTGCTTATATCTACCTTTCCACCTTGCCTGTGGTTGACCGTTTTTCAGGCGGCCCGATGGTTGATATTTTTACAGGGAATATTTGCGGTATGACCGTTGGTTATATTCAACGGCAGCACCCGCAAACAGGTAAGCGTCAAAAGCTTGCTGTTGCTATATCAATGGATGATGTCATGGAAGAGGTTATAAAAATCATTGCTGACCAGCGTAAAACTGATCCAAGTTTTGCACAGTTGTGATTAATTATAACTTTTTAGCGTTAAAAAAGCCCCGTTAGGGGGCTTTTTTAGTTTTGAGTATGCGTTCTTGGGGCTAGTTCTTAGGTAAGTAAACCACAGTTTCGTTTGCCTTAACCACACCAAGTTGGCGGCGGGCAAGCTCGTCCAAGAAATCGCGATCTGGCTGCTTTGCTGATAAGCGGCGCACGTCGGTCTCAAGTTCAGTAATTGTCGCCTCCAAACGGGCGTTTTCGGCCTGTAGCATTTCAACTTGTGATGACAGCTCATACCAAACAATCAAACCACGATCACCTGAAAAGGTGTGGTAGTGGATGTACCCCAACAAGAAAATAAGCAAGGCCGGCCAAAAGGCACGGCGCAAGCCTATTTTTAAATCTCGTATGGTGGCAGAGGTCATCTAAGTTACAAACCTCTTAGCTGTGGCTTAGCTTACTACGG
This sequence comes from Proteobacteria bacterium UBA6503, assembly GCA_002436405.1. Classification (GTDB taxonomy): domain Bacteria; phylum Pseudomonadota; class Alphaproteobacteria; order UBA1280; family UBA6503; genus UBA6503. The sequence continues at coordinate 115,587 of DJLZ01000005.1, read as the reverse complement.
CCAGCGTATTTTGCTTCACCGCCTAGGTGCTCTTCAATACGCAGCAGCTGGTTGTACTTAGCTGTACGGTCACTACGGCTCAGCGAGCCTGTTTTAATCTGGCCGCACGCAGTCGCAACAGCAAGGTCAGCGATTGTGGTGTCTTCAGTTTCACCCGAGCGGTGCGAAACTACGGCGCTGTAGCCATGTTTAGCCGCCAAAGCCATAGTGGTTAGGGTTTCGCTTACGGTCCCGATTTGGTTAAGCTTAATTAGGATGCTGTTGGCGATACCGTCTTTAATGCCTTGGTCCAAAATTTTAGGGTTGGTTACAAAAAGGTCATCCCCTACTAGCTGTACTTTGTCGCCTAGTTTTTCGGTTAGCAGTTTCCAACCTGTACGGTCATTTTCGTCCATCCCATCTTCGATTGAGGCGATTGGGTATTTTTCGCACTGTTCGGCGTACCACTCAACCATTTCGGCTGCGCTCAGTACGCGGCCTTCGCCAGCCATGTCGTATTGGCCATTTTTGTAAAACTCGCTTGCGGCAGCATCCACAGCAAATACAACTTCTTCACCAAGTTTGTAGCCTGCTTTCTCAGTGGCTTTAACCAGCCATTCAAAGCCTTCGGCATTGCTTTTAAGGTTTGGTGCAAAGCCGCCCTCGTCGCCCACGTTGGTGTTATGACCGGCGTCAGACAATAGCTTTTTAAGGGTATGGAAAATCTCGGCACCGCAGCGCAAAGCTTCGGCAAAGGTTGGCATGCCGACAGGCATAATCATAAATTCTTGAATATCTAGGCTGTTATCTGCGTGGCTACCACCGTTAATCACGTTCATCATAGGGGTTGGTAGGGAAAAGTCGTCGCCTGTTTTAAGGTATTGGTAAAGTGGCAAGCCATGGGCTTTTGCTGCAGCATGCGCCACTGCCATTGAAACACCAAGTAGTGCGTTTGTGCCTAGGTTGTCTTTGTTTTCGGTGCCATCAAGCTCAATAAGGTGGGTATCAATGGCCATTTGGTCTGATGCATCATGCCCGTGTAGTGCTGGGGCAATTTTAGTGTTAATGGCTTCAACAGCCTTAAGCACGCCTTTACCAAGGTACTTTGATTTATCACCATCGCGCTTTTCTAGCGCTTCGCGTTGGCCTGTTGAGGCCCCTGAAGGCACGCCTGCTCGGCCCATAGCACCGCCAGAAAGTGTAACTTCAACTTCAACAGTTGGGTTACCACGTGAATCAAGAATTTGACGGGCATGAATTTGATCAATAAGGGTTTTGTTATCAGCAGGCATAAGGATAGTCCTTCTTAGAAATTAGCATTGCTTTAGTTATACGTGAGGCGCCCAAACGTGGCAAGCCATAGCAACGGCCTGCACGGGGCTTTTAGGCTTTTTAAGTTGCGGCAGTTGCAGAAAAGTCTTATGGTAAAGCTACTTAATTCTTAAGTTATCTTATTCTCTTTTCTCTTGTTTTTCTTCAGTCTTTTGGAGTTACTCCATGAAAAACCCCTTACCCCTAGTACTTATGCTGCTTGTGGGTGTTCTTTGCGCCGTGATGTTTTTCAGCACACGCCACGCTGAAACCATCAACCAGCCCGCCACCATCGAATCGGCCCCGCAGGCCGATGCCAACGATCCGAACCCCTATGGGTTTGAGGCTATTCCGCCGCGCGTTACCTCGCCCGACGATGAACAGCCCATCCCTACGGTAACGGCGTCGAACGATGGCTATGATGTCATCCGCAAGAGCTTCGTCAGCGTCGAGATGCATAACTTCGCCGGTTCTGGCGTGATTGTGCGCCCCGGCATTGTTGTGACCAACGCACACGTTGTTTACGACGAAGACGGCGATCTGCGCAGCCGCAGCATTCGTGTTCGGCTGACCGATGGCAGCAGCAAGCGTGCAACCGTGATTGGCTATAGCGCCACTTACGACGTTGCCGTGCTGAGCATCGACGATAACTTCGGCACGCCTGCTCAGCTGGCGACCGAAGATGCTTACGTCGGCCAGCGCATTTTGGCTGTGGGTAACCCGCCCAGCGGTGCCCGCCAGGTTTACGGCAATGTGCTCGAGCTTGACCTTCCCGTCATGCATCGTTACGTGCCCGACCGCACCAACCAGCCTGTGAATATGTTCGTGGTCACCAATCGTGTGGTGCACGGCTATTCTGGCGGCCCGATGGTTGATGCCAGCACCGGCGTGGTGTACGGCATTACCGTTGGTCAGGTTCAGTACTACAATGACCCTGAAACCGGTGAGCGCAAGCGCGTACGCCCCTATGCGGGTGCTGCGATGCACATCAGCGACGTGATGGCCGAAGTTGACCGCATCCTTGCGGACAACGATGCCTAAGCAAAGCTTGAGCAACATACCCCTAACGAAGAAAGCCCCCTCCTAACAGAGGGGGCTTTTTTTATGCCGTATTCTTAAAGGGCTTTGTGCTTCAAGCTTGCTTTAACAAATGAAGCAAACAACGGGTGTGGATCCAACGGGCGAGACTTAAACTCAGGGTGGAACTGCACAGCCACAAACCACGGATGGTCTTTAAGCTCAACAATTTCAGCAAGCTTACCATCAGGCGACATGCCCGAGAATGTAAGCCCAGCGTCTTCAAGTTGTTGTTTATAGCTAATGTTAAACTCGTAACGGTGGCGGTGGCGCTCGTCAATGTTATCAGCGCTATAAACCTCAGCCGCTTTGGTGCCTTTTACCAACGCACAAGGGTAGCTGCCAAGGCGCATCGTACCGCCAAGGTCGCCGTCTTTACTGCGTTTTTCGCTCTTGCCGCCTTTATCCCATTCGGTCATCAGGCCAATCACAGCGTCATCAACAGGGCCAAACTCACTTGAGTTTGCGTTTTTAATGTTCGCCACATGGCGTGCAAACTCAACCACAGCCAACTGCATACCTAGGCAAATACCAAAGTAAGGCACGTTGTTAGTACGGGCATATTCAATGGCTGCAATTTTACCTGCCGTGCCACGTTCACCAAAACCACCAGGAACCAAAATACCGCCTGTATCAGCAAAGCGTTCGTCTAGCTGTTCTTTGGTGAGGCCTTCAAGATCTTCAGCCTCAATAAAGTCGTAGTCAATGCCTGAGGTGTTAGCGTAACCGCCGTGCTTCAAAGCTTCTTTCAGCGACATGTAGGCATCGCCCAGTTGGCCGTATTTACCAACCACTGAAATACGCACTTTGTCTTTAGGTTCGGTATCAAGCTTAGCCACATCTTGCCAAGGCTTAAGGCGTGGCTTAGGTGCGCCCAAACGGAAGTGCTCAAGCACGCGGTCGTCTAGGCCTTCTTTATGTAGTTCTGTAATCACGTCGTAAACACTGCGTTGGTCAACACCGTTAATCACACGGTCTGCACGCATGTTTGAGAATAGCGCAATTTTCTCACGCTCGCCTTTTGGTAGTGGGCGGTCGCTACGACACAGCAGAATATCAGCCTGAATACCGATGCTTAAAAGCTCTTTAACCGAGTGTTGGGTTGGTTTTGTTTTAAGCTCACCCGCTGTAGGGATGTATGGCACCAAGGTCAGGTGCAAGAACAAGCAACGTTCGCGCCCTACTTGGTTGGCGTATTGGCGAATGGCCTCAAGGAATGGTAGAGACTCAATATCACCCACGGTACCGCCAATTTCAACCAGAGCAAAGTCGGCCTGGCCTTCTGAGGTATCAATACCGTTTTTAATTTCGTTCGTAATATGCGGAATCACCTGAACCGTTGCGCCCAAGTAATCTCCACGGCGCTCTTTATCAATAACGGTTTGGTAAATACGGCCTGTGGTGTAGTTGTTGGTTTGGCTGGTCATCACGTTTGTAAAACGTTCGTAGTGGCCAAGGTCAAGGTCAGTCTCAGCGCCGTCATCGGTCACAAAAACCTCACCGTGTTGGTGGGGGCTCATGGTGCCTGGGTCAACGTTAATGTAAGGGTCAAGTTTCTGCATACGCACAGTGAACCCGCGCGATTGTAAAAGGGCAGCTAGTGCTGCCCCTGAAACCCCTTTACCGAGTGATGAAACAACACCGCCGGTGATAAAGATATAATGGGTTTTATTCATTTACTGGTGCCTCTGCTGGAACCTCTGAAAGAACTTCAGATGGAATGTTCATGGCTGGGTTCTCGGTTGAAGGTTGCGCTGTATCAACAACACTTTCAATATCACCCTTACCGGCCATTTGAATCGCAAGACCAAGGCTTAGTGCTACAAAAATAATAAATAGCCATTTTGTTGTGCGTGTAAGCACGTTACCAGCGCCCGAGCCGCTCATCAAAGCGTCACCGCCGCCGCCACCTAGTGAACCTAGACCACCTTCGCTACGTTGTAGCAAAACAAGGATAATCAATAGAATGGCAATAAGAACGTGTGCCAACATCAAGAAACTAATAATCATTTTTCAATCAAGCCTTTCGGTTTAAATACTTGGCTGTTGTTTTAGCCTATTCATCAAGGCGTGACAAGTATTATATACCTGCACCCCTTATGGTAAATGGGTTAATTTTAGGCTTTACGCTCTGCGTATTGGCTTGCAACTTCGGCAATGGCCAAAAAGCTTGGGGCCTTTAGGCTGGCACCACCAATAAGGCCGCCATTAATATCGGTTACAGCCAAAATGTCAGCCGCATTTTCAGCATTCAGCGAACCACCGTAAAGCAGGCGGATTTTACTGCCCACCTCTTCGCCATAGGTTTTGATGACCAATTGACGAAGGAAGGTAAAGGCTTCTTTAAGGTCATCGATGGTTGGCACAAGGCCCGTACCAATGGCCCAAACAGGCTCGTAAGCAATTACAACTTGGCTGCCTTCGGTAACCGCAATGTTTTTCATAGAAGCGCGCAGTTGTTTTTCTAGCACCTCTTGGGCTTCGGCGGGTTGCATCTTGGCATTTTCACCGATGCACAAAATTGGGGTAAGGCCACCTTCAAGGGCAGCGCATGTTTTGGCGGCAACTTGGTCATCTGTTTCGCCTGCAGCACGACGCTCAGAGTGGCCTGTAATTACGTATTCGCAACCACAAGCCTTCAGCATTTCGGCGCTAATTTCACCTGTGTGGGCACCGCTGGCTTCAGCGTGCACATTTTGTGCACCTAGTTTAACGCAGCCATCTTTAAGGGTGTCAGCCACCGGAATAAGGCTGGTAAATGATGGGCAAATCAGCATGTCAACTTTATCGCAGGTAAAGTTTTGGGTTAGTTCTTTTGCTAAAGTGACACCAAACTCAGGGGTGCCGTTCATTTTCCAGTTACCAGCAATAAGGGTGCGAATTGACATGGGCGCGCTCTTTCTTAATCTTGTTACGTGTATAAAATTGCGTATGTGGGTTGATACTGGCATCATCTTCCATAAGTTACAACACAGAATGCCAACAGCACTTTAGGAACAGGACACCCGCCCCATGCAAACACCGCCACTTATTACTGCGCAGCACGCCCTCTTCCTTGATTTTGACGGCACCCTAACCCCGTTGATTGACAACCCTTATCACTCGGAGCTTTTGCCCGAAGTGGCCGCAGCCCTGCCGCATATTGATAATCTGCTTGATGGCGCCCTTGCCATTATTAGCGGCCGTGATGTACGTAACCTCAGCGAACGTTGCCCCCACAGCATTATGCGGATTGGCAACCACGGGATGGAAATTTGCCTCCCAAACACCGCCCCGAAGTTAGCCGAGCCTGGCCCAGAGGGTTTGCGCACCCTACTTGAAGGTTTAATTAGCCCCTACACAGGCGCTTGGATTGAAGACAAAGGCCCTGTGTGCGGCATTCATTACCGTGATATTCCATCTGCGGGCCCCGACCTTGAAGTAGCGCTGATTAACGCCTTGGCTGAGCACTTCCCTGATTACCGTGCCCAGCATGGGAAGTTTATTCTAGAAGCCAAGCCCCTTGCTGCTAACAAAGGCTATGCCCTAAAGCATGTGATGCGTGATTTACCATTTGAAGGCCGCCTACCCATTATGGTGGGAGATGACACCACCGATGAAGACGCCTTTTTGGTAGCTCAGGCACTTGGTGGTTTTGCCATTAAAGTGGGCGAAGACGAAACCCGTGCCCAGTACCGCTTGCAAACCCCGCAAGACGTTGCCCAATGGCTTAATAACTGTTTGTAATTTATACATAAAAAAGGCGATACGCAGAGAGTGGCCAATTCCGCCCGTTTTTTTGCCACGGGTTAGTTGCATATAGTTGAAAATACTGGCATTATCTGCCTTGTTTAAAAACAGAAAAAACATAACAAGGTTTTGACTATGCTTCGTTTTCTACACGGCCTAAACGGCTCATTTATCGTAAAATTCCTACTTGTACTGATTGGTATCAGCTTTATTGGCTGGGGCTTTGGTGAAGGTGTTCAACAAGGTTTTTCAGGCTATGTAGCTAAAGTAAACGGGCAAAAAATCCCTGCGCAAGTCTTCCAGCGTGAGCTTGATCTTAAAGTAAGCCAACTACGCCGCAGCATGGGTGATAACTACTCTGAAGATGTTCTAGCAAGCATGAACATCCCTCAAAACCTACTGCGTGATAAAATCCGCGATATTCTATTGCTGCAATTCGCCGCTGAAAACAACATTCACGTTGCAAACGCCGAACTTGCTGAGCGTATTAACAGCATGGATGCCTTTAAAGGCCCACTTGGCGAGTTTGATAAAAACCAATACAAAATGGCCCTACAAAATGCTGGCTACACTGTGCCACAGTTTGAAGCTGGCCTTCGTACCGAGCTATTGGTAAACCGCATTTCTGACCTATTCACAACAGCACGTTTTACCAACGAAGCTGAAATTCAGCGTACTGCTGAAATGTTTAGCCAAAGCCGTAACATCCGTATTCTACGTGTTGTAGAAGCTGATGTTCCTGCCCCAGCGAAACCAACAGACGACGAACTAAACGACATTTACCAAGACATGCTAAGCAACTTTATTACGCCTGAGCGTCGTACGGTTGAAGTTTTGGTGTTCGATACAGCTAAAATCACCCCGACAATTTCAGTAACTGAAGCTGACATTGAAGAGTTTTACGACGCCCACCGCGATGAGTTTGGTGAGCCAGAAGGCCGTGATGTACGCCACATTTTGGTAAAAGACGAAGACACTGCCAACAAAGTTATTGCCGAACTTAAAGCTGGCAAAACCTTTGCTGAGCTTGCTAAAAAATACTCAAAAGACACTGTAACCGCTAACAAAGGCGGCGAACTAGGCACCATTTACCATGGCGATATGCTTGCCCAGTTTGACGAAGTAGCCTTTAAGATTAAGAAAAACAAAATCAGCGAACCTGTTAAAACACCATTTGGCTACCACGTGCTTGAAGTGACAAACATCAAGCTGCCACGTGAGCAAACAATCGCCGAAGCGAAGAAAGACATTAAAGCCCGCCTGCTGACCGAGCGTGCGCTTGATCAAATGTACGACGCTATCGATAACGCCGACGCTGACCTTGCAAGCGGTGCAAGCCTACAAGAAGTCCAGCAGTCATTCGGCGGCGAGCTTAAGACATACGCTTCACTTGACCCACAAGGCGCTGATGTTAACGGTAAATACCCAGACATGATTAACGCAGCTGCCGTTTTGGATAAAGCCTTTACAATTGACGAAAACATCCCAAGTACAGTTGTAAACCTAAGCGAAACTCAGAAAGCATTTGTGAATGTTTCTGAAGTTGAAGCCCCTCGCCAGCGCACTTTTGACGAAGTACGTGACGAACTTGCTGAAGTGTACAAACGCGAAAACATTGAGCGTGCTGTGCTGGCAAAAGCCACACAAATTATGGCTCAGCGCAAAAAAGGCGATAGCTTTGAAACTTTGGTGAAACGCCATAAGCTCACAGCCCCTATCCAAACTATTGTTGGTATTTCACGCCTAGAACCTTCTAAAAACCAGATGGTTTCAGGCGCTGTACAAGAGCAAATCGCCGCCCTTAAAGAAGGCGAAGTGCTTCCACGTGTGTTCCCAACAAAGCTTGGCGCTGCAATTTACGAAGTGACTAAGGTTGAAGATGGCGACATTGATACCAAACTTAAAGACCAAGTTAAGTTGACGCTAAGCTCAGTGATGGCGAACGACCTGTTTGCCCAGTTCCAAGAAGCTTTGCAAGACAACGCCAACATTAAGATTAACGAAGATCAACTTGCCGCTGCTGAAAAGACAGTTATCCGCGAGTAGGTCAGACCATAAGAATACACACGTATTAAGTACTCGGAGCACGTTCACATGGCACGCCCAGGTAAAGCCAAACATGGTAAAACACTAAATGCATTTAAAGCCCGCATGAGTTTGTCTCATGCGGCTTTAGCCATTTTAGCAATGGGTATGGTGCTTACACCCGTAAGCTTTGCAACAACAGCCCACGCACAAGAGGTTGTGGCGACGCATTACCCTAATTTCGTGCTTCCGTATCGCTCTAGCAACCGTTGGGTCCACCAAGAGGACAAAAAGCAACTAGACGCCCTTACACGTTACGCTAAGCGTGAAAACATCTATAGCTTTGACATCATCTTGCCTGAGAACAGCGATAACAACATGTACATTGAGCGCTTGCTGGTGCTAAGCCGCATCATGAAGTCACGCCTAAAGCGCGAGACTATTGTGTTCCGTCAAGAGCTGGGCGCCACCCCACCAAACACCATTACCGTGACCCCTTCTGATACGGGCACCACGACCGACTAAGGCTTTAGATAATGATGACGAAACAAACGCCCCAAACAGAAGCGCAAAAGAAAGCCGAAAAGCTTAAGAAGCTACGTGCCTTTGTGCAGCAAAACCAAGGGCTGCATGGTTTAAACCCACTCAGCAACCCCAACGAAGTGGAAAAAGCCCTTAAGACTGCTATTCTTGACGATTCAAAGAAGAATTAATCTATATTCGGCATAGGCTAATGCCAAAAATAAAGGGGGCTTGCGCCCCCTTTAAATTTTGTAACCCTAAAGATTAGTTCTCATCGTTTCGTTTGAAGCGAGAGTCCATAAACTCTTTAATGAATGGGTTTGAATGCTCGCTCATAATCGGAGACAACGTTAGTGTCTTGATTGGGTCGCGGCGTTCAATATCAAACTTTTTGTAGAAAACCTCTGCAATCTCTTCGTAAAGGTTTGTGTGTGCTGAAAGCTCGTCTGACACTGTTTTAAGTGTCATGTGCGGTGTAACCTGAATTTCAGCAACACTGCAGAAAAGCTCTAGGTCAGCGTCAAAGCGGTCAAGCACGTGTTCAGCACTCTCAGCAGAGTCAATGAACAGGTCAGCCATCGCAATGTAGTCATCACGGCGCTGAAGTGTTAGTGGTGTAATACGTGAAAGCACGTTATGCAACCAGCCCATACGGTAAGCGTCAGCTAGTTTACGTAGCTTTGGCATGTCAATTTCCATACGGCGAGCAGCAGTGCTGTCAACGTAGCAGCCTGTTGAGGCTTGGTAAAATTTATCAGATGAATTTGTCATCGTCACGATTTCTGCTGTTTGAGATTCTGTTTTCATAAGTATGATTATCAGCTAGTTAGCACACAAACGCAAGAAAGATTTTATACTGCAGTGCACCCCTGCCACACTTTGTGTGATGATTAAGGCACAAAAACTGCACATTCCTTGGGCATTTTGAGAAGTCAGCGCAAGAAAAAAGCCTCTATTTCTAGAGGCTTTTGAATAGCTTAGTTGGGTCATTACACCTGACGTACTTCCTTCACGTCTTCTGGTAGTGATTCCTGTAGCAAACGCTCTACCCCGCCCTTTAGCGTGGCTGAGCTTGATGGGCAACCGCTACAAGCGCCAATCATTTCGAGGTAAACAACGCCATCTTCGTAACCACGGTAGATAATGTCACCGCCGTCTTGGGCAACAGCTGGGCGTACGCGTTCATCGAGGATGCTTTTAATCTGTTCAACAAGACCAGGATCAGCCGTATCGGCGCCAATCTCCTTGTAATCAGCTGGTTTTGCACCTTGTAGCACTTGCTCGCCGGTTTCAAAAAAGGCTTCAAGCGCTGGGGCAACGCCGATGTTTACATCGTTCCATGAGGTTTCAGCCTCTTTGGTTACGGTAATAAAATCAGGGCCAATAAATACACCTACAACGCCGCTTACTTTAAAGATGCGCTTTGCCAGTGGTGAACGGTCAGCACTTTCGGCTGATGGGAAGTTCGCTGAGCTACCAGGTAGCAGCGTAACACCTAGGTTGTATTTTAGGCTGTTTGGGTTTGGTGTACGCTCGGTGCGTACTGTCATTACGTTTTCAGACATAGTGTACCTTTTACCGTATTGGTTAACATCCCCCCCGGGGGACTACAGTTGTAGCCAAATGCCTTGCAAAACGCAAGGCGTAAACTTAGCGCTTAGTTGTTTAAACCTTATGCTTTGCGTAGCTTTTTAAGCTTACGCTTTACACGGCCACGGTAGCGGCGTTTAAACATCCAACCGTATAAGCCTAGCAACAAACCACCACCAAACACAATTAGCAGTGTTACAGCGCCAATAAAGTGCTTAGCGGCTGAAAATGCTGTTTCGCGAGCTTCGTCAATTTCATGCATGATTTGCAGTTCTTTAAAGTCAGCCTCGGCAATTTGCTTTTCAAGAACAGGGTCTTCAAAGCGTTTACGACCTTGTTCGTGACGAAGGTCAGCAAGGTTACGGCGCACGTTCATAAGTTTGCTAATAAGCTCCTGCTCGTCTTCAGCAAAGTGTGCAGCGATGTTTGTCAGTTGTTTATCAATGCCAATAAACGGGCGGCGGTTGGCCTCGTAACGCAGTTTAATGCTCAACGCTTCAGGTTCGTCCAGTAGGTCACGCACCATATTAAACACAAGGTTTAGGTTATCGTTACTTGGGCTCATGCCTTCACCACGAAGTGACAATTGCGGGCTGTAAATATCCATATCGGCCACGGCAATCACCTTTGACGGCTTCGCTTCGGTGGCGTGTGGGTATTTATAGTTTTCTGGCCAGTCTTTTGATTTCTCAGTAAACCACTCGTTAACTTCTTCTGGGCGCTGCTCATAAAATGGCTTAAACGTGCCCGAAGCTTTTGCCGCCAAAATGTAGGTGCGGTTTACGCCCTCAAAGTAGTCGGCCATGTTTTCAAGGTTAGCTTCGTATAGCTTACTGCGCTCAATCCACTTCGCAGCAGGTGAGGTTTGCAAAATTGGCTGATGGCTTACAGTTTCTTGATCCAAAATATCAAAGAAGCCTGTTGCCGCCATTGAGATTTTGGTTAGCCCACGGCTAATAGGCGTATCTTGGTTAATCTCGCCTGATTTAAGCGTTAGCCACAGCGGATGCGTCGCCACCCCTGCACTGTCTGTCACCTGAATAGGTGTACCTAGTGAAGGGTCAGCCACAACACGACCAGGGATGTACCCCATGCCCCAGTGTTGCAATAGATCGTCAAAGCCCGGCTTAGCGGTTACGCCATCATCAGGGCCCGAGGCCTGCATGCTGCCACTTGGTGATGCAAACCAGAATGGGTCAACAAACGCCAATACCTTGCCACCACGTTGTACGTATTGGTCAAGCGCGTATAGGGCATTTTCACCGAGGAAGTAACCGTTGAGCACAATCACAAGGTCGTTATCATCAGGGATAACGGCATTGCGGTGGTTGCTAATATCAACACGGTAAAAAGGCGCTAGCTTTTCAAGGAACTTTGGTCGTTGCTTTTCATCGGCCATGTTCATACCCGTTAGCACAACAATACGGCGTGTTTGCTCGTGGCGCAGACGCACAAGGTTGTTCATAAGATCAAATTCAAACACATCACGGCGCTCACGCGGGAGGGCGGGAATCACAATGCTTTTCTCAGGTGTTGAGGCCACAAGACCCATGTAAATACGGGTGCCGTCAGCTGTAATAACAGGCTCAATCTTTTGGCGGCGGGCAGCTTGTTCAAGCTTTGCGCTGTGGGTAGGGTCAATCATGCTAAAGCGCACTTTGTCGCTTAAGCGTGCAAGGGTTTGCAGGTAGTACTTTACCTGATGGCCGTAGGCACGGTCTTCTGCACTAAGTGCCCCTGATGAGTTTGAGTAATAAAACTGAATGGTCACACGCTCAGCCGGTAGGTCTTGCACCAATTGTAGGGCTGATGGGCTAGGCTTGTAGCGGTTATCGGCGGTAAGGTCTTGGCCAGCGCTCACGTAAACTTGGGTCAGTACAATCACAGCAAAAGCGGCAACAATCACGCACCCTACCCCTGCTTTGCATCCTTTAGCCAGCATTGACCACTGACGGAACATATGACCCAGCATAAAGAAGATAACTTGCAATGAAAGCAGTAGCGCAATATCAGCCACCAAAATAAGGCCGTTTTGCAGGCGGTCAAAGGCATGCAATGGGCTAAGCGCCATCACTAAGCTGTTTACTTCAGTCGGGATGGCAAACGGCATAAGCGTTGCGAGGCCCTCTGACGCTGTGAACAACAGTAGCATTGAAACTAAAAAGCCGCCCATAAACGCCACAACCATGCTGTGCGCAAGCGAGGCTGCCATAAAGCTTGCGGCAATAAATACACCACCCAACAGCAGTGCGCCCACATAGCCTGAGGCAATTAGCGGTACATCAGGGTTTGCCAGAAAACCAAAGGCAACGGGCAATACCATGCTTGCTACGAGCCACATGGTGAACATCAGCATTTGGCTTTTAAAGGTAGCGGCATCAACCGCAAACTGGTTTAGTGGTTTTGTTTGCTGCCAGTCATATGTACCCATTTGGCGCTCAAGCGCTACACCACGCATGGCCAATAGCGGCGCAAGGACAGTCATCACAAACGGGAAGTATCCCCAAAATAGCGACATTGTGGCGTTATTACTGCCCCAAAGGTCGCCTACGTAGAAGGTAAGCGCATTCACCACAACCAAGCTACCAGCCAAAATGTACCAAGTGGCTGGCGTTAAATAGTGGCGCAGCATTGTGAAGCGAAGCGATTTAAAAAAGTCGTTAAAGAAGTTTTTCATAGGGTAACTCTCAATGTGTCTGGGTGTATGTAAGCTTATTTTTGTGAAGTTACAGGATCGGCTTTATCATCAACCGAAGCCGTGGCTACTTGCAGGTGTGCATCATGCAAAAAGTCATACAGAGAGGTATGGTTTTTCGCAATTTCAGCGGCTTTACCTTCAGCCAAGATTTTATGGTTCATCAACACCAAAATACGGTCGCACAGGTGCTCAGCTTCGTACAGGGCATGGGTTGAAAGCAAGACTGCCCCACCCTTTTTGCAGTAGTCTTTTAACGCTTCGTTAATGCGCTTTTGCTGAATAGGGTCAAGGCCCACTGTAGGCTCGTCCAGAATAAGCACTTCAGGCTCAGCCACAAAGGCTGCCGCAAGGTATAGAGCTTGGCGCTGACCGCGTGAAAGCGTAGCCATAGGGTCGCTCAGCACATGGGCACAGCCAACTTTTTCAGCCATTTCAAAGGCCAGTTGCTCTGGCTTATTGTGGCTTTCGGCTGAGAATTTTAGGAAGTCCAGTGCGCTAATGTCGGGGTAAAGGCCTGGGCGCTCAGGCACAAAGGCAATACGCTTTTTAAATTCAGTGCCTTCTTTAAGGGGGCTTAAACCATCAAGGAATACATGGCCTGCATCAGGTTTTAGCAAGCCGCAAATCATGGCAAGGGTTGTGCTCTTCCCCGCGCCATTAGGGCCCACAAGGCCTACAAGCTCACCCTTAGCGATATGAAAGTTTAAACCTTCAACAACAGGGCGGCCTTTGAATGATTTTTCTAGATTTTCGATTACGAGCGTCATGGTGATAGACTCCACTTTTGGGGCACTTATTTTGGCACTTTTATTTTTTATTGGGGCCATTATAGGCCTTTGACTGGTAAGACGCACGGCAAAAATAAAGCCTCCAAGATGCTATCGCTCTGGAGGCTAAATTTTGGGGCTTAATAATACGCCAGTTACTAATGTTGATTACTTATGTTAGTTACTCTTTGTCGCTTTCTTTGCGTACATGGCTGAGTCAGCCTTTGAGATAACTTCAATCATGTCATCTTCCTTAGAAAAACAAGTGCTACCGATGCTGGCTTCGATCCAGATACGCTCACCTTCAAAGTTAACAGGTGAAGACTGAATGTAGTGTGCAAGTAGGTTTGCACGGTTCTCAGCGTCTTTAGCTGAGCGCACATCGTTTAGAATAATGCAAAATTCGTCACCGCCAACACGGGCAAGAATATCAGTCTCGCGGATATTGGCTTTCAGAAGTGTTGAAACATGGCACAAAACCTCGTCACCCGCAAAGTGGCCAAAGGTATCGTTAATGGCTTTAAAGTTGTTCATATCAACAAACAACAAAGCAGACTGACGACCATGACGACGGGCATTGGCAAGGGTACGGTTAAGCTCGGTCTCGAAACCACGACGATTCATAACGCCTGTTAGAGGGTCAGTCACAGTGTCTTTTTCAAGAGTTTGAATGACCTGGCTCTGCTTTTCGAGCTGTTGTTGAAGCATAGCAATTTCAGCAGCAAGGGCTTTTGGGTCTACCTCGCCGTTTTGGGCTTGTTGCAACAATAGTGCAGTACGTGTTGTGTCGGTCATGAGCCTACCTCCTAAAGGTTTATTGGCAATTTATACTATTGTATACCATATTCAAGCGAAAAATCTGTATAAATCGTCAGTTTTCAGGGGCTTAAGGTGGGTTTGGAAGGATGCACCGTCGCATCTGTGCAACAGCCCCCTCTTGTGGTTCCAAGCTTCAAAAACGAAAAAGCCCCCAATTAAGGGGGCTGCCTCGGGCACATGTTGGCATTTACTCGACCAGGGGAGTGGCAGGTAAACCCAACCGCCTATAACTCTGTCATAAGTTATGTTTGGTTACGCTATTTACGCTACGGCTGTTGCGTTGTTCTTGCTGATGTACATGGCGCTATCGGCTTTGTTCATCAAATCTGTGCGGTCTTGCGCTTCGCTGAAGCTACAGCCACCAATACTTACACTAATGTGAATATCGCGGCCTTCGTAGGTGCACGGTGTTTTTGAGATAATGTCTGATAGTTTCTTCGCTTTTTCAAAAGCTTCTTCTGATGAAGTTTCACGAAGGATAATACAGAACTCATCACCACCGATACGGGCTACTGTGTCAGCGCTACGGGTGTGTTGCTGCAGAAGCTTTGAAATGTGCTTCAGGATAGCATCACCAGCCAAGTGACCTAGTGAGTCGTTAATTGATTTAAAGCTGTCGGCATCAATAAGTAGCAAGGCACCCATGCGCTTGTAACGCTTAAAGTATGACATTGACTTATCAAGTTCACGCTCGAAGTAACGACGGTTTGGTAGTCCAGTCAAAGGGTCGTGATAGGCCTCCTTCTTCAGGCGGGCGATCACGTCACTCTGGCTTTTCAACTGCTTACGTAGGTACGATACTTCGCTAATCATGCGAATAACATCATCATCTGTCATTGTTTCAAGTGCATCTTCATACATCTTGGTCAGTGACTCGCGTTTGATCTTTTCGATATCTGGTTTCATTTTTCTCTCTCCCGTTTTGTGGCTTAAATTTAAAAACTTCGCCTCTTGGGTAGAGTGTTGCGAGAACCATGCCAAAAATTAAAAAACCTAGGTTTTATGGGGCATACAACGTAAAAAGCAGGATCCAAAGATCCTGCTTTTAATCGTAAAGTGGCGCTTTTTAGTCGCCGCGGTATTTACCACGACAGGCCTTTTTGCGCTGTTCGTGCTTCTTGTTCGTGTGCGCGCCCGACTGGCGGTTACGCATCGGAACAACCGAGGGGTTACGTGCTGCAACAACGGGAAGACCCTTTTTCTTGCGGCGTTTTGCACCCTTCGAGAGCGGTGAAGAAGACTTGGACATGTTATCCTCCGGGAGGTTTTTCGGGCTTTTTGCCTTTGGGCGGCGCTTCATACTTCCGGGGTCGATAGACCCTATCCATGATGAGGCGTTGCCGACGGACAGCAGCCGGAACGAACGACTTGCGCCGAAGCGCTTTGTTTTTCTTTGCCAAAATTGGCTCCTATAGAAAGAAGGAAAGGAAAAGGAATGTAAGAATAGAATGTACGTTTAATTTAGGAAAGATTAAGCCCGCACGCAAGGGCAAACCCAAAATAAATATTCAAAAAGGTTAAAAAGATAAGTCTTACTTAGAGAAAATCTCTGATGCAGCGGTGGTTGAGGCTGTTTTCTTTTCAGCCACCAGGCTTTTACGCATCTTGTTCAAGGTGCCAAGCTGTTGCTTACGGTCAATGCCGTTTTTAAGCAATGGCTTCACCATCGAAATCAGTTCTTCTAGCGGGCTATGGTGGGCCTGCAGCTCGGGAATCACATGCTCACCGCCCCAGTATTTAATAGGCGTTACGTTTTGGCCGCGCATAATGGTTTGGTAAAGCTTATCAAGCTTAAAGCCAAATTTAGGGATAAGCACCATCGGTACACCAAGGGCAACCAAGTCTAGGTTGCTATCGTCTTTACTAGCAATGGCAACATCGCAGTGGCCAAGGGCTGTGTATTTTTCAGGGCCACGCACATAATTAGCCGAAAGATAAGCAAAAGGCTCGAACGAGCGTGGGTTATGGCCATCTTCAATCGGAATAACCACCTCAAGGCGTGGGTGGTCTTCACGAAGCTCTTCCACCAATTTACTTAGCAAGTTCATTTGCTGGGTGGTTTGGAAAGTTGACGGCATCAATGCCACGCGGCCTACTTTTGAAAGTGGGCGCGCCGCACCTGTTGGCACGTATTCGGCAAACTTTTCAAAAATCGGGTGCCCCACAAAAAGGTGGTCATCTTCGTTTTTGTTATGCGGGATGGTATCAAAAGTAATATCAGCAATATCAACCAAGCCTGGTTTTGCTAAATGTGGGCCTGCGGCGTCAAGGAAGTAAATTTTAACGTTACTGCGACGGCGGAACCACTTAGCCACCGAAAGTGCCCAAGCCGATGCATTCACAATAATCAGAATATCCGGGCGCTCAATCAGTGCTTGGCGCAGTAGCTGGCGCACCATTTGGCGGCGCTGCCATAGCATGTAAAAGTGGATTGCGGCAGGATTGCCAACGGTTTGAGTGCTTTCAAGGCCTTGCAGCCCCATGAGTGGGCCACCTGCGCCACAAAACTCAACTTCAGGCTTTTTAAGGCGTAGAGCCTTCATAAGTGACGCGCCAATCCAATCGGCATCAGTATCTGACGCCAAAAGCATAACCTTGGGAGGCTGCTCTTTAAATTGGGCTCGGACGCGTGCGTGCATTTAGCACCTATTTCTTCATAATTTTAGCCATAAATTCGGCTTCAGAAACACATTCACCCTCTGGGTTGAAGGCCATACCCTTAAACGAGGCAATATCGCGCTTAGATTTAATCTTCTCAACTTTTAGGGTCAGTACAGTATCTGGCACCACTGGCTTACGGAAACGCACGTTATCAAGCTTCATGAAGTACACCACGGCATCTTCTGAGGTCAGGCCGCTGTGTTTGAACATCATCACGCCTGCAGCTTGCGCCAATGATTCAACAATCAATATGCCTGGCATAACAGGCTGGCCTGGGAAGTGGCCTTTAAAGTGTGGCTCGTCAGCGCTCACGATTTTAGTCGCAACTACTGAGTTATCGCCGTCCATCTCTTCGATGGTATCCACAAGCAACATAGGGTCACGGTGCGGGATGTACTTTTTAATATCTTCGCGGTTCATCAGAGACATTATGGCGCCCTCTTCTTTAAAGCTAAATTAGTTGTTTTCGTAATGGGCGTTTACACGCTTTAGCACTTCATCAGTAATATCAACTGAAGGGTCAGCGTATAGCAGGTTGCCTTGCTCAACCACAAGCTTGTAGCCTTTTTCTTGAGCTAGCTTGCTTACGATGCCTTGCATCACAGTAATAATCTGCTTACGGCGTAGCATAACTTCGTTGCTTAGCTGCTCGCTTAGGTTTTGACGCTTCAAACGAAACTCGCGGATTTTACCTTTTAGAGCAGTTTCTTCTTCAATCACTTGCTCTTCGGTCATCATGCTGCGCTTACGCTCAAGTGTTTCGCTTTCGCTTTCAATTTCTTTTTCCAAAGTAGCAAGCTGCTTTTCCATGGCTTGTTTCATTGTGTCAACTTCGGTTGAGGCACGCTTCATTTCAGCTGATTCACCAATAACACGACGGAAATCCATCACGGCAAGGTCGTTCGCTGAAGCAGCTGTTACCATCATGATGCTGGCTGCAGTTAGAAGGCTGAATAGTAGGTTACGAGGCATAGTTCTCTCCATTTTCTATGTATTCAAATTTAGTATTAAAAGCGTGAGCCAAAGTTAAAGGCAAATAGGCGCGTATCATCTTCGTTCGCCTTAACAAGTGGGATACCCCACTCAAAACGTAGCGGACCTAGAGGGCTGTTCCAGAAGAAACCAGCACCAGCACTAATACGGTACTTGCTTGATTCAGCAATAATTGGGCTGTTTGTACGGAAGTCACGCACCAAACCACCATCTGTAAACACAAGACCACTTACAGCATTGCTTTTTACACCTGGCAGTGGGAAGCGTAGCTCAAGCGAGTGACCCGCCATAATACGGCCACCCAAGGCATCGTCAGTGTTGGTATCACGTGGGCCAATACCTGCACGGTCAAAGCCACGTAGCGTGTAACCACCCAAGTTAAAGTTTTCAAACAGTGCGGCATCATCGTTTAGGTCGTACATGTAACCACCACGTAGCGCCCCTGAAAGCACCCAACGCTCAGCTAGAGGAATGTGGCGTGATGCAAGGAAGCTGTTACGGATAAAGCTTGTATCAGTTACGCCAAAGCCTGAGTATTCGGCCGTCCATGCAACGCGGCTACCACGGGTTGGCATCAAGGTGCTGTCACGGTTATCAAAGGCAATGGTGTTTGTAATAAGTAGGCTATCACGTGTGCCGGCTTCTGCAGCTACAAAGGTTGAAGCCGCTGTACCAACGTCTGAAATTTCAGTCTGACGGAAGCCCAAACGTGTGGTGTTACGCACGTACTCACCCATTGGGAAACCTAGGAAGAAACCACCACCAGTTGTCTTTTGGTCGTATGAAGATTCATCTTGGTATTCACGTTTTTCGTTCAAAACGTCAACACCTGCTGAAAGTTCACGGCCTAGGAACCACGGCTCAGTGAAGCTTGCGTTAATATCTTGGCGCTCAGCTGACAAAGCAAACGCTAGGTTTACTGTTTGGCCTTTACCAAGGAAGTTACGCTCACGTAGTTCAGTGGTACCAATCACACCTTCATAGGTCGAGAAACCAGCACCGATGTTAAACTCACCTGTGCTCTTCTCTTTAACCTTTACGTCAATGGCGATACGGTCTGGGTCTTCTGTTTCTTCTTGCTGCAGTTCAACAGTTTCAAAGAAGTCCAGCACCTGCAAACGGTCGCGTGAACGTTGTAGCTTGGTGTTTGAGAAGGCATCACCTTCAGCCAAGCGCATTTCACGGCGGATCACGTTATCGTGGGTACGGGTGTTCCCTTCCACGTTAATACGGCTAATGTAAACACGTGGCCCAGGGCGAATATCAAAAGTTACGCCAATGGTACGGTCTTTAGCGTTTTTGTCGAATACTGGAATAACATCAAGGAAGGCAAAGCCTTTTTGGCCTAGAAGATCGATAAGGTTATCGATGTTTGTATCAATGCGTGAAGCGTCGTAACGGTCACCCTCTTTAACGGTTACTACCTTACGCAGTTCTTCAAGGTCCAAGTCTTCACGGCTTGAAACACGCACATCAATGCGGCCAAAGTCATAAACTTCGCCTTCTTCAATGGTGTACGTTACGAAAAAGTCTTCTTTAGATTTTGAAAGTTCTGCAACGGCTGAAATCACGCGGAAGTCAGCGTAACCGTTTTTAAGGTAAAAACGACGAAGCAGCTCTTTATCAAACTCAATACGGTCTGGGTCGTAGTTATCTGATGTGCTCAAAAAGCGCCAGAACGCAGTTTCTTTGGTGGCGACGACGCCACGTAGGTCAGTGTCGGCGTAAACGTCGTTACCCACAAAGTCAACTTTACGGATTTTTGTTTTTGAGCCTTCATCAACAGCAAAAACCACGTCAACGCGGTTTTGATCACGACGGATAATTTGTGGGTTAACCTGTGCCAAGAAACGGCCTGACTGGCGGTAGGCTGCCAAGATAGACTTCACATCTTCTTGCACCTTACCAGGTGTGTAAACAGCACGTGGGCGTAGGTTCACAACTGCCTCAAGGCGTTCATCGCTCAAGGCGCTGTTACCTTCGTAGGCAATCACGTTTACGATTGGGTTTTCTTGAACATCAATAATAAGTTTGCCTTGGTCCCAACCAATTTCAACGTTATCAAAAAGGCCTGTACCATAAAGCGACTTTAGCGCTTCACGCGCTGCTGCTGGGCTGTATTCGCTACCGCGCTCAAGGCCGATGTAGCTTTGTACGGTGCTTGTTTCAACACGCTCGTTACCTGAAACCTGAATTTCGCGGATTTTTTCAGCCCAAGCTGGCGCCGCAAATGCGGGAACCAAAAGTGCAGCTGCAAAAAGCGCTTTTACCATTGAGGTCTTACGTTGAAATAGCGTCGTCATTATGCAAAGTCCTATTGGTTATTAGCCTTTAAATACAGGCAGAATTACGTTCAAAATATCTTTATAAAAAGCAAAGATCATCAATGTGGCCAACAAGCCCATGCCAATGCGGTTGGCAATATCTTGCAAGCGCTCGTTCAATGGGCGACCTGTAATACCTTCAATGGCAAAGTACACTAGGTGACCACCATCAAGCACAGGCACTGGGAACAAGTTAATAAGGCCAAGGTTGATTGAAATAAACGCCATAAAGAAGAGTAGGCTTTCAAAACCAGCGGTGGCTTGTTCGCCTGCAACTTTACCAATTGTTAGAGGGCCGCCAATGTCTGCAGCCATTTGGCCAGTGACCATACGCCATAGGGCAGTTAGAATCATGCTGGTTTGGTTGTAGGTTGAGATGGCACCCAAACGCATTGATTCCACAATACCGTGGTCAATACGCTCAAATGATGAACCTGCTTGAATACCAATTTGGTAAACCTTTTGGGTTTTCCCAAGCATGTCTGTCATCTCTTTTTCAAGAGGTTTAATGTCAATTGAATGGATTGTATCGTTCGATGGACGGTACACGGTAAAGCGCATTTGCTTGTCACCGTTTTCACGAATCATTGGTACAAGCTCGTCCCAGAATTTAATCTCTACACCGCCGATAGATTGAATGCGGTCACCTTCAATAAGGCCCGCTTCAGCAGCTGGCATTTCGGCACTTACAGGGCCTACTTCAGCTAGAATACGACGTTCACCTACTGCATAAAATACACCAGATAACACAATGAATGCTAACAAGAAATTAGCAAACGGTCCTGCAAAAACAACCCACATACGGGCAAGTACTGATTTTGAAATGAAAGCGTGTTTCTTCTCTTCTTCAGGTACGTCTTCAGGGTTAACCTCACCTGTCATGGCATACATTTTTACGTAGCCACCCAATGGCAAAATTGAAACCTTCCAGCGGGTACCCTTACGGTCGTACCAACCAAAAAGTTCTTTACCAAAACCGATTGAGAATGTCTCAACCTTTACACCAACACTGCGTGCGGCTAGGTAGTGGCCAAGCTCGTGGATAAATACCAGAACCCCAATAACAAATGTGAAAACCAAAACAGCCCAAATGAACGAGCCCCCTGGCATACTAGAAAGCGTTGTAGCAAATTGTTCGAACATATGAAAATCCTCTTTCGGGCTTTGTTATCGAGGGGTTATTAATTTTGCACAGATTACCCTTAATGGGCTGTGGCTGCAACCGTGTTCTTATTGATTTTCAGGTAATTTACCAAAGCGGCGCTGTCGACCGCTAAAGTCCTGAATAATTTGGGTAAGTTCTTCTTTTGAAAATGCTGGCCAGTATGATTTTGAAAAGAACAACTCAGCGTAGCTAAGCTGCCAAAGCATAAAGTTTGAAAGGCGCTGTTCGCCCCCTGTACGGATGCACAAATCAGGCATA
This sequence comes from Proteobacteria bacterium UBA6503, assembly GCA_002436405.1. Lineage (GTDB taxonomy): Bacteria > Pseudomonadota > Alphaproteobacteria > UBA1280 > UBA6503 > UBA6503. Next base: position 93,669 of record DJLZ01000005.1, on the reverse strand, counting down.
GGCTGGCCGGCTGTATCAAGCTGGCTTTCAATAGCTTTTGGCGTAATTACCCCCTCGCCTGCATCTACAAGCTTTTGCACTGCACGAGCAATTTCATCTTGACCGCCGTAGTTGATGCAAATGTTCAGGTGAATGGCTGTACCGTCTTTTGTTTTCTCTTCAGCTTTATCCATCAATGCTAAAATAGAGCTACTTAGCTTACCGCCTTTTGTGCGGTCACCTACAAAGGTTAGCTTTGCGCCTTTTTCAGCAAGTTTATCAACTTCAGAGGTTAGGTAGTTTTTAAGTAGAAGCATCAAACCTTCAACTTCGGCCTTGGGGCGGCCCCAGTTTTCAGATGAGAAGGCGTAAAACGAGGCCACAGGCACGTTTTGCTCAATCAGCGTCTCAACAACAGTGCGCAGGGTGTTTGCGCCCTCTTTGTGCCCATCTAAACGGCTAAGGCCGCGGGCTTGCGCCCAGCGGCCATTACCATCCATAATAAAGGCAATATGGTTGATGCCTGCTTTCGCCAAGGTCTTATACCTTCATAATGTCTTCTTCTTTTTCAGCAAGAATCGTATCGATTTTGCCAACAAAGTCGTCAGTCACTTTTTGGATACCGTCTGATGAGCGACGGGCGTCGTCTTCAGAAATATCACCATCTTTTTGTGACTTCTTCACATCGTCCATAGCGTCACGACGTTGGTTACGGATTGCCACGCGTGAATCTTCAGCGTATTTACGGGCAACTTTAATAAGCTCTTTACGGCGCTCTTCTGTTAGTGCAGGTAGAGGCACACGAATTGTTTGGCCTTCAGTTACTGGGTTCAGACCCAAGCCAGACTCACGGATAGCCTTATCAACAGCTTCAACCATTGATTTGTCCCATACTTGTACGGTAATTAGGCGGCTATCAGTTACAGCAACGTTACCCACTTGGTTTAGAGGCATTGACTGGCCGTAAGCTTCTACCATCACCGGTGATAGTAGGTCAGCTGAGGCACGACCCGTACGCAGACCACCAAGGTCGTGCTTAAAGGCGTCGATTGTTTTGTCCATTTTGCTTTTCAAAGCAGCTTCGTTCATTGGTTAGGGTCTCCCTTTTGATCAATAAATAATTAGTCTTTGGTCACAAGTGTACTTTGTGAACGCCCCTCTAACGCAGCAAGCAAACCGCCCTTTTCACGCATCGAGGCCACCATAATCTTAAGGCTGTTGTCACGGCACAAGGTCACGGCAGTGCCGTCCATCACTTGTAGGTCCTTAACAATAGCTTCGTTATAGGTAATTTCAGGAATATGCTCAGCATCCGGGAACTTCGCTGGGTCAGCGGTGTAGATGCCCGCAACCTTCGTTGCTTTAAGCATAAGGTCACAGCTTAGTTCAACAGCACGAAGGGCTGCGGCTGTGTCGGTAGTAAAGAATGGGTTACCTGTACCGGCAACAAAAATAACAATACGGCCTTTTTCCATGTGGCGGATAGCACGGCGACGTACGTAAGGCTCGGCAACAGCGTCCATTTTAATGGCTGAAAGCAAGCGAGTTTGTACGTTAAGTTTTTCTAGGGCGTTCTGAATTGCCAAGCCGTTAATAACGGTTGCTAGCATACCCATGTAGTCTGAGCTTGCGCGGTCAAGGCCTTGCGCCGCCCCTGCAACACCACGGAAGATGTTACCCCCACCAATAACCAAGCCTACTTGGTAACCAGCAGCGTGCACCTCAAGGATGTCTTCGGCCATACGTTGGAGAACAGGAGTGTTAATGCCGTAAGGTTCGTCGCCCATTAGCATTTCGCCAGACAGTTTCATCAAAACACGTTGATATGGCTTGGTGGTCATGGCTTTGGTTCACCCCTATTTTTATTATGAATTTCGTGAGTACGTAAAGTGTACAACGCTTATTTTATTACTTGGGCACTAGGTTAACACCCAAAAAGCATCCTGTCTGCACCTTTGTGGCCACATAAAAATGTGGCCACATCGGAATGCATTATAAACCAAATGGTTTAAGCAGATTAGGCGCTCATTGAAGCAACTTCAGCAGCGAAGTCGTCTTGCTTCTTCTCGATGCCTTCGCCTAGCTCAAAGCGGGCGAACTCAGAGATTTTTGCACCTTCAACAGATTTAGCAACAACTTCGCCAACCTTTTGGTCAGTGTCCATGATGAATGCTTGTTCTGTTAGGCACTTCTCTTCGTAGAACTTGTTGATCTGACCTTCAACGATCTTCTCAACGATGTTCTCTGGCTTACCGCTTTCAAGAGCACGCTCTTTGTAAACAGCAGTTTCGCGAGCAACTAGGTCTTGGTCGATTGAGTCACGGTCTAGTGAAGCTGGGTTAGCAGCTGCAACATGCATAGCAACGTTACGTGCAACGTCAGCTAGCTTCTCGTCTGATGAAGGCGCTGTAATAGCCACTAGTACAGAGATTTTACCACCCATGTGCATGTAGCTAGCTACGGCACCGTTTGATACTTCTAGTACCGCTGCGCGACGGATTGACATGTTTTCGCCGATTGTAGCGATAAGGTCAGTTAGCTTTTCAGCAACTGTGCCGCCTTCTGGCCATGTTAGTTCGTTAATTTTAGCAACGTCAGTTGTACCAGTTTCAGCTACTAGCTTAGCTAGAACTTCTACGAATGATACGAACTTGTCGTTTTTAGCTACGAAGTCAGTCTCAGCGTTAACTTCTACTAGGCAGCCTTTAGTGCCTGTGCTGTAAGCGTAGGTCATGCCTTCGCTTGCTACGCGGCCTGATTTTTTCTCGGCCTTAGCAATACCTTTAGTACGCAACCAGTCAACGGCAGCTTCAAAGTCGCCTGAAGTTTCGCCTAGAGCTTTTTTGCAGTCCATCATGCCTGCGCCTGTGCGGTCACGTAGTTCTTTAACCATAGATGCTGAAATTTGCATTATTCAGTTCCTTTTCGTTTAGTCAGTTTAGTCTTTAATAGAAAGGGGCGTTGCCGCCCCTTTCGTAAAGGTGCTTAGTTGGCAGCTGCAGCAGCTTTGCCTTCAGCTTTTTTGCTGTCAGACTTAGGTGCTTCAGTTGTTTCTTCGTCAGCCTTATCAGCAGCAGCGGCTGCTTTAGATGATAGGTTCACAACTGGTGTTGAGCTACGACGAGCTGAATCGCCCTTCTTAGCGCCACCGGCACGTGATAGCTGCTCGCTAATACCGTCTAGGATCGCGTCAGAGATCAATGTGCAGTATAGGCTTAGAGCACGGCTTGAATCGTCGTTACCTGGGATTGGGTAGTCAACGCCTTCTGGTGAGCAGTTGCTGTCTACTACGCCGATAACTGGGATACCCAAGTTGTTAGCTTCTTTAACAGCAATGTGCTGCAGACCTGTGTCGATTACGAAAATCGCGTCAGGTAGGCCACCCATGTCTTTAATACCACCAAGAGAAAGGTTTAGCTTCTCGTGTTCGCGACGTAGGCCAAGTAGTTCTTTCTTAGTAAGAATGCTTTTCTCTTCGTCAGCGAAAATGCCTTCAAGCTCTTTAAGACGCTTGATTGACTTGTTGATGGTCTTCCAGTTTGTCAACATGCCGCCCAACCAACGGTGGTTCACGTAGTACTGGCCTGAACGCTCAGCAGCTTGCGCTACGATGTTCTGAGCCTGACGCTTTGAACCAACAAATAGGATACGGCCGCCGCCTGCTACAGTGTGACGAGCAAATGACATTGCGCGGTATAGCATTGGTACGGTTTGACGTAGGTCGATGATGTGGATGCCGTTACGAACGCCGAATAGGTACTCTTGCATTTCTGGGTTCCAACGGTGGGCTTTGTGCCCGAAGTGTACGCCTGCTTCTAGCAGGTCTTTAAGGGTAAATTGTGGCATTGCCATGGTATATAATCCTTTATATTTACCGGTTAATCCTCCGCTTAGCCTGAGTTAAGAAACTTCTTAACACCGGAGTGCCTTTTAGACGTTTTTTGCGTCTAAGGCCGCGCCAAGCGTGTGTCGTTGGGCTTGTTTATGGCCCACATGCCCGCAAAAATCAAGCATATAATGCTGTTTTTATTGCATTTTTGATGACTTTTTTCACCCTTCCCAACATCTAGGCCCAAAAACCTTTGGAACTTTTAACCCACACATTCGTAGGTACGGGTAATGACCAATCAGGCAACGATTCTGTTGGTATAAAAAATTAATACCTGAAAGGACTATTTATTATGCGTTTTACCCCCCTATTCCTAGCTGCTGTATGCGCTGTTACGGCCGCTCAACCTGCCCTTGCTCAAAATACAAGCCAGAGCACAGCCACTAAAGCCATGCAATCAGCCCCACAGATTGAGCTTACTGATAAAAAAATGGATCAGTACGTAGAAGCCCAACAAGAAGTGATTAACATTAGCGACCGTTGGTCGGCTAAACTTCAGGATGCAACAAATGCTGAAAAACAAGAAGTTGCCCCGCAAATCAATAACGAAATGACCGAAGCCGTGCGTGACGCAGGCCTAAGCGTTGAAGAGTTCAACCGTATTGCTATGGTTGTGCGCCAAAACCCAGCGCTACGTGAAGAAGTGATTAAGCAGCTGCAATAGTCTGTTTTAAGCACAAAAAAAGGGGCCTGCATAATGCAGGCCCCTTTCTTATTGGTCGTTAGATGAACATCTCGATGATATCCCAGAACAACCAGACAAACGTCAGGAAGATCAGCGGGATAGCCACGAGGGCGCTTGCCACATTCAGCACTTTCTGCGGAATGGGCTTGCCGGCCATTTCGAAGGCAGTTGCCACAACGTGGCCACCATCAAGCGGCAGCAGCGGGATGAGGTTCGAAATCCCCAACACCAGCGACAGGCTAGCCATCGTGGTGAGGAATGCGAACAGTCCGCCACTCATCTGCGTGCGCATGATCTCGCCGAACTTGTTCGGACCTGCCATGCCAGCCTGAGGCGCTTCTTCGCCTTCGGCGGCTTCACCGTCGGTTTCAGCATCGTCCGCCATGGAATTGGCGACCATCTGCTTCACACCGTCAATGAAACGCGGGACCGAGTTGACCATCACGTCAGCCGAGGTCACGGTTGCGTCGACCACATTCATGCCAGGCCCACCCGAACGGGTGTGCGTTGCCATGAAACCGTAGTTGCCATCTTCGTTCTGGGTAATGGTGGCATCATAGATGCTGCCATTTTCCTTCTCGAAGGTGAACGTCACGGTGGTCGAAGGTGCCGCTTCCATCGCTGCACGGTATTCATCAGCTGTCGAAACAACCGTACCGTTGACGGCGATCACATCGTCGAACACTTCAACACCAGCAACATGTGCCGGGCTGTCAACGACGACAAGCTCAACTTCGATGTTATTCGAAGTCGGGAGCATCAGGGCAGCAATCAGCGCGAAGAACGCGAACACAAGGTTCACGGCCGGACCGGCGATAATGGCTTTCATACGGCCCCAAGGGGTCGCGACCTTATCGTCGACAGGCTTCACGTAACCACCAACCAGCAGTGCACGGAAGGACCAGACCTCACCATTTTTGCGCTTGAAGCGCGCAATGACGGGGCTGCCCATGCCGATGGCAAATTCCTCGATTTGCACGCCAGCGCGCTTGAACCAGATATAGTGGCCCAGCTCGTGGATGCAGACGAGGAAGCTGAGAACAACGGCGAAAACGGTGAGGTTTTGGCCGATGGGCGAAACAGCGCAGAAGACGGCCATAGCCGCAACAAACGCCAGAAGCTTCAAAGCTTCTTTCATATTGTGAGTCATAAAGATCTCCAGAAAGAGAGGGAAAAGGGAAAGATAGATAAACGTATTAAGACTTTATACGTAGGCATCTTTTGCAACAATTACAACGCATAAGCAAGCTTTATATATAAAAAACAGCCCCCTCGTTTGAGGGGGCTGCTATTCGTTTGTAGGTTACTTGCGGGGCGGCAGGTCAAAATCTGCGTTCTTGGGGTCAATCCCCAGTTCTTCGCAGGCCTGCTTCCAGCGGCGGTCACTTTCTTCCGACGCTTCGCGGTTGGCGTTAATCATCGCTGCAAAGCGCTGCTGTGCAGCATCTTCGTTGACGAGACTGGCATGACGCACATACTTCATCAGCGGCCGTGCCAGCTTACCCAGCAGCGGCATCATGATGATGAACGAAACGACCAGACCAATAATAATGGCAGCCATGTTGCCAATCTGGAGGCCCATCACATCGTAAACCAGCAGCATCCACACACGGCCACCATCCAACGGGAAGATGAACAGCATGTTGAAAACCATCAGGTCAAGCGAGGTTGAGGCCACGAACCACCAAAAGTAACGCTGACCATTCTTGATGGTTTTGCCAGCGCCCTTGATGAACGGCCAAATCAGAAAGCCACCCATATCAAGTTCCATGGTGTACTTGGACGTCTCGCCCTTGTACTTGGCCCGCAGGATGAACGCAATGGCAGCTGCCAAAAGCGCATTCATCGCCACGCCCGAAAGCATGATGGTCATCTGTGCTGCGGTCGACAAACTGTCAACCATCACGATGCCAGCACCAGCTTCAACCGGGAACGACACATAGCCACCAAGTGGTATGGCCGAAACCTGCCAGTGGATACCACCAGCGTCGAAGCCGAACAGTTCAGCGCCGAAGCCAATCGAGAATGCGTCCACCGTAGCGCCGAAGGCCAAAGCCGTCAGCAAGTGGGCGAATTCGTGCACTGCAACCACAATGGTAATCAGCATCAAAAATGCGAACGTCGTCCGCACCAAATTCAGGAGGGTTTGCATAAAGCATATCCTTGTAAACAGGGAGTAATCAGAGCAAAGATTTAGAAGATATAAAAAAGACCTCCTCTTTGTAATAAAGGGAGGCCGTTTTTACAAGTAAATTATGTATACAATAGGCAATTAATTAACTGGCAGAAAAGTACTTTTTAATACTGCCAGCAAAGTCTTTAAGGTCTTCAGGTAGGTTACGCCCTTGAGCCGCATCAATATTGTATTCTTTAAACAGTTTTAAGGCTTGCTCGTGGTTATCTACCCATTTGGCAACAAACAGTTTTTCTGGGCCAATAGCGCGGGCCTGCTCAACCAAAATACCAAGGTTGTATTTACCTTCAATGCCGCCTTGAATAGCCGCACCCGTAAACTTAATAAAGTCAATGTAGCGGGCAATGGTTTCAATCTGGCTTGGGTGTAATTCGTCTGAGTAAAAGTCATCAATCGCAAAACGGAAGCCTTGCTCACGAACGGCTTTAACAGCTTTAAGGCCATTAGGGCTTTCAAGGGCTTCGCGCTCAATCTCAAATACAATATCCGCCTTATTGCCACCCGCTTGCAGGTGTTTTTTAAGGTGTTTAAAGCACCCTTGCCAAAACTCAGGCGTTGTGGCGGCTGATGATGACACGTTAATCGAAATCGGGAATTTACGTTGCTGCTTCCCGTATGAAATCATTTCTGGCACAAGGAACAAGTCAAGTTCACGGGCAAGGCCAAGGCCTACGAAGGCTGCAACAGCAGGGCCCGGAGGGATTGGCTGACCATCATGGGTGGTCGCACGAAGCAGAAGCTCCTGCGGGAGGCGCACAATAGGCGTGCCTTCTTTTAGCCACTTCACAACGTCACGGGTGCAGTACCAAGGTTCAGAATCAAACGTAAAGCGGCCATGTTTAAGAGCCTCATACATTTGCTGTGCAAGGCGAACATCGTTCTTATATTCATCGCTTTGAAGCTCAAGGCGCTGATGTGCCTTTTTAAGGGTGTTCCCCATACGTTCAATCGGTGTTAACGATAACGAATCTACCATTTTTCTTTTTAAACCCCAGTTTTACCCCAGTAAAAACTCAATAATTTGAGAGCGCAAGATACTTTGCGCATACATATAATATGGGGAGTCACATGGCAAAAGTAAAGGCCACGGGCAGAAACCCGTGGCCTTCATGCATATTCTTGTGGCAATTATGCCGCGCTGATTTGCACCTTGACTTTACGGCTGCCTGCGTGTGGGTTTTCAATCCAGCCACCACCAATCAGGTTTTTATCATCATAAAACACAGCGGCTTGGCCTGGTGATACGGCCTCTTCTGGGTCAAACAGGTCAACCTGCATACGGCCATCATCTAGATGCTTTACTTCACCTGGTACACCTTTATGCCCTGCACGCACACGGACGGTCAGTTCGGTCCCGTTTTCAGGTTTACGCAGCCAGTTCATATCGAATACATAGAAGGTCTTCACACCTAGCTCTTCTTTAGGGCCAACCACAACCTCTGAGGTATCAGGGCGAATAGCTGTAACATACATAGGTTCACCAAAGGCCATACCAAGGCCGCGGCGCTGACCTACGGTAAAGTTAATAATGCCTTTATGCTGGCCGAGTACTTTGCCTTTACTATCTACAAAGTTACCTGGCTTTTCAGCTTCAGGGGCAAACTTAGTTACTACCTTGCGGTAGTCCCCACCTGGTACAAAGCAAATGTCTTGGCTATCTGGCTTTTGGTGCACGTGCAGGCCAAGCTCTTGCGCAAGGTCACGGGTTTGATCTTTTGTAAGGTCACCCAGTGGGAAGGCGCTAAACTCAAGTTGCTCAGGCGTTGTGGTGAACAAGTAGTACGATTGGTCCTTATCTGACGACAAGCCTTGATGCAGCTCTGGCTTACCGCCCTCGCCCATCACTTTACGTACGTAGTGGCCTGTTACGAGCACATCGCCGCCCAGTTGCTTGGCTTTGCTCATCAGGCTATCAAACTTAATACGCTGGTTACAACGCACACACGGGATTGGCGTTGCCCCTGCAAGGTAGGTATCTACAAAGTCGTCGATAACTTTGTCTTTAAATTCGCTTTCGTAGTTCAGCACGTAATGAGGAATACCCACAGTTTGGCATACACGGCGGGCGTCATACACATCATCCAAAGCGCAGCAAGTCCCAAACTTTTTGGTTTCACCTTCGGCTTCGTCATTCGCGGGGGTGTAGTCCCATAGTTGTAGGGTAATACCTACAACCTTATAGCCCAACTTGTGGAGAAGTGCGGCCACCACTGAAGAATCCACCCCGCCCGACATTGCGGCAACAACGGTGGTCTCTTCTGGTTTTTTGCCTGCTACAAGCGGCTGAATGTTTAATGTGTCTAAAATACTGTTTGTCATCTGTGTACACCTATCAATACGTATGGGCAGGATATAGGCCATACGCTCATGTATTACAAGGGTTTTTCTGGAGTTTTTTAACTATGAAGCCTTTTGCATACGGCCTAGCATTTCGCCAAAGGCTGCAAGAAAGGCATCAACCTCAGCTTCGGTTGTCTGCCAGCCTAGTGAAATACGCAAGGCGCACAAAGCTTCATCAGCGGGGATACCATGCGCCAAAATGACACGTGAAGGTTCAACACGGCCACTTGAACAAGCTGAACCTGTTGAAACACAAAAACCTGCCATATCAAGCGACATCACGGCAGTTTCGCCTTCTAGCCCTGGCACAATCACGTTGGTGGTGTTCGGTACACGGTTTGTTGATTCGCCAATAATGTAAAGCTCGTTACTCAGTTGTTTCAGGCCTTTTTCAAGCTTATTGCGCAGTGGGCCAATTTGGTTTTGCATTTTATCAACCGAAACCTGCCATTCTTCTGTGCAAGCGCCTGCGCCCGCAATACCGATAATGTTTTCAGTCCCCGCACGGCGGTTACGCTCTTGCGAGCCACCACTGGTATGGCACTCCATATCAATATCGGCCTTCATAATCACAGCGCCAATCCCTTTAGGGCCACCTAGCTTGTGGAAAGATACTGTCATAAAGTCAACACCCATGTCTTTAAACGATAGCGCTACTTTACCCGCTGTTTGCACAGCATCGGTATGTACGCGTACGCCGTACTCTTTACAAAGGGCTACAATTTTATCAAGGGGCTGAATCACCCCTGTTTCGTTGTTGCCGTGCATAATGCTGACGAGGCCAACATTGCCCTTTTCAAGGGTTAGCTTAAGGTCGTCTAGGTCAATAATGCCGTTGCGGTCAACGGTCACCATATGCATCGAAACACCGTTAAGGCGGTTAAGATCAACGGCGGTTTTGTGCACGCAGTTATGCTCAACCGATGAAATCACAAGCTTGCTGCCTTTCTCAAGGTTTTCAGGGCAGGCAAAGTACCCGCGCAGCACAAGGTTATTGGCCTCGGTACCACTGCTGGTGAAAATAACTTGCTCGCTACGTACGCCAAACATGGCAGCCACGTTGCGGCGGGCCATATCTTGCAGTAGGCGTGCTTCACGCCCACAAGCGTGCACTGATGAGGGGTTGCCGTAAACCTCAAGCGCTTCGGCCATCGCCTTTTTCACACCGTCTTTTAGGGGTGTTGTGGCGTTGTTATCGAAGTAAACAGTCATTTTCATCATCCTCATCAAGTCAATATCAAATAAATCTCAAAAATTCGTCCTATGGCCAAAATTGGCCCCTTGAAACATAATTCAAGCCCCCTACTTATAGAAGAACAAGCCCGCATATGCAAATGAAGCTTGAATTTGAACATGTTTTTTTGGTAGGTTAACCCCTACACATAACGCCAAGGAGCTACTTACCCCATGCCAGACATCACATTTACAGGCCCAGCAGGCCGCCTTGAAGGCAAATACTTCGTTTCAGAAGACAAACACGCACCAATTGCCCTTGTGATGCACCCTCACCCGCTACATGGCGGTACCATGAACAACAAGGTAACTTACCGTATTTACGAATCTTTTGTGCGTTGCGGCTTTTCTGTGATGCGCTTTAACTTCCGTGGGGTTGGCAACTCTCAAGGCGAGTGGGATAACGGCGTTGGCGAACTAACAGACGCTGCCGCAGCCCTAGACTGGCTACACAACAACAACCCACACGCTAAAGAAATTTGGATTGCTGGTTTCTCATTCGGTGCATGGATTACCATGCAGCTTCTAATGCGTCGCCCAGATGTAGCAAACTTTGTGGCTGTTGCCCCTCCGATTGGCCTCTACGACTTTAGCTTCTTCTCACCGTGCCCAAGCAGTGGCCTTGTGACCATTGGCAGCAACGACGAAATTGTTGATGTTTCTAAGGTAGAAGACCTTCTACGCAAAACAACACGCCAAAAAGACGTGAAGCTTCATTACTCTAAGGTTCAGGGTGGTGATCACTTCTTCACTGAAAACCAAGACGACTTGGCTAAAGTGCTGTGTCAGTATATCGGATCAAGCATCAAGAAAGAGCCATCATCGGCCGCTTGATAAGCCATCCAACCATCGTCGTGCTTATCGTTTGCCTGTTCGGCTGCGGTTTGCTGGCAAATTAGGAATTCACCCAACTCGTTCATTTGTGCACCTTCAAAGCGTAAGTCTTTGAAGCGTGCGCAACGACGGTCTTCGTATGTTACAATATCCTTCAACACTGAAAAACGGCTTAGCCACTTCAGGCGCTGAGCAATATCTGAACGCCATGCGGCGGCGGCAAAGTCACTATCTTCATAGCCAAAGCGGTTGTAAATACGCCAAACAGCTTCGTGCACTGGCTTGTAGGCAGCTTTTGCACGGCGTAGTGGTGGTGTTTCAGGAGTTACAACAATGGTGCGCTTACGCTTAAGGCTGACCATAGTGTCGTGCAGGCGTTGGTCGGTTGTTTTCACAACGATACGCCAGTAAAACGGTGAAAGTGGCTGTGGCATTGCGTAAACGTGCTCAACTTCAAGCTCCATAGCTTTGGCGTAACGGTCGCCAATGGCGTTGGCTTTCATTTTAAATGTGGTAGTTACACCTGTGTAGCCAATCAGCAGGACCAACACAAGCTGAGCCACTTCAGCACGGAACTTGCGTAGCAGAATACCTACGGCCAAGAAAATAAGAAGGCCAATAAACAAGCCAATATCAAACGAGTACAGAATACCAAAGCCTAGTTTTGCCTGCCAGAATGGTGCCAGCAGTGCGGCCCCTTTTTCGGAGATAACTGAAAGCAATACAGCCATCAATGCACCGGCTAGCGTTGGCGTGAAGAACTTTTGCCATGTGTATGGGCTTTCAGGGATGAACCCCTTTTTCAGGTACGATAGACCTGCCGCAATCCCTAGCGCAAATACAGGCACAAGGAATAGCGACCATGACTCTGCGTATTGGTGCAGCAAGCCAAAGTCGTGGCCAAGGCCGTAAAATAGAATATCAATATGCGGTACGGCGCCACCAAGGGCACCAGCTACGCCACGCCAGTAGCCCAAGCCGCATGGCTTTGATGGCTTTTGGAAGGCATACGCCGCAAAAATACCGATAAGAATGTTAATCAGTATGTTCATTAAACTGTTAGTACTCCGCCTGTTGTCGGGTGTTTAGCGCCTGTTGTTTCTGGGAGTGACGTTGCGAGACCGCGCAATCGGCGCACGGCTAACCATGCAAAACACTCAGCCTCTAGTAGGCCAGCGTTAAGCCCTAACTCCCCAATAGGTTTCACCTCTTTAACATACTTTTTCATGGCTGTCATCAGGGCTGGGTTAGCGGCCCCGCCACCTGCCACCCACAAAGTGGGCTGTTCTTCAGGTGGGCACAGCTTATTGAAGCAGTCTGCAATGGTTTTGGCTGTGAGCTCACATAAGGTTGCCATACCGTCGGCAGCGCTTAAGTTTTGTGGAAAAAGATGGTCAAACTGGTAGCGATCAGCTGATTTCGGGAATGGCTCATGGAAGAACGGTTCATTCTCAATGGCCTGATCCAGCCAAATTTTATTTACGGTGCCGGTTTTAGCCAACATGCCATCTTCATCAAATTCTTTATCGGTTTGGTGCTTGGCCCATTGGTCCATCAGGCTACAGCCTGGGCCAATATCACCTGAGGTAATGTTACCGTTTTTATCGGTATAGGTTAGGTTTGAAACCCCACCAATATTCAAAACAGCCATGCCTTTATCGTCATCGCCAAGTTTACTGAACAAAATCTTATGGAAAAGCGGGATAAGCGGCGCCCCCTCCCCGCCTGCAGCCATATCACGGCGGCGGAAGTCAGCCACAACGGGCAGGCCTGTGTGCTCGGCTAGGTATGAGGCATCACCAATTTGCCATGTGAGGCCTTCTTTAGGCATATGGCGGATGGTTTGGCCGTGAAAGCCGATGATGTCAGGCTGGCCAGCGTCTTTTGCTTCGGGTTTATCAAGCAGTTCTTTAACGGCATCAACGTGGTACTGGGTTAGCTTGCGCTCAAGGCGAATAACATCACTTAGCGGAATATCGCCCTTGGCCATATCCATAAGTTGCTGCTTAAAATCTGAAGGGTACGGCACGTAGTGCACGGCCAAAGGCTCGTTATGGGCTTCGCCGTCGGTACGGGTTAGCGCAGCGTCAACGCCATCAAGCGAAGAGCCACTCATAAGGCCAATAGCTAAATACTTTTTATGTGTTGTGTGCATGTGTTGGGTCAAAGGTTGACCTTTATATTGTTACACTTCTTCTGACATCAGCTACCCTGCACGGGTGTGTCATATGGTCACATTCCCTAAAAACATAATGTTTGGCAAGTTCTTTTTAGAAAACAGCAAAAAGTTGTTGCCAAGGTGTGTATAAAGTGTATACATTCCACAACTAATAAAAAGAATAGCTATATAAAAAGACGAATTTTTAGATACTTAGAAGGAAGCACAAAATGTTAACCCCAGTTGAGACCACATCGCAGAAACCTGTAGATACCCTTGACGGCATGGTACGTGAAAAGATTCGTACTGCTATTCTTACAGGCGGCCTACCACACGGCACACACCTAAGCGAAATTAAACTTTCAAAAGAGTACGGCGTATCACGCACACCAGTACGCGAAGCCCTTTCAGCGCTAGCAGCTGACGGCCTTATTGAAATGTTCCCGAACCGTGGCGCGTTCGTTAAAACACCAGACGCCACAATGCAGCAAGAGCTAACAGGCCTTTACAGCTTCCTTATGGGCTTGGCAGCCAACATTGCTACAGACAACCTTACAGAAACCGATTTTGCCCGTTTTGAGCGTTGGGTTACAACGTTTGCAAACGGTGGCAGCGAAGCGCAAAAAGCCTTCGCAAGCTGGAACGACATGATGCTCACAGTTGCAGCAAACGATACTCTATGCGAAATGGTAGCTCTTATCAGCCGCCGTTTGCCAGAGAGCGTTTACCAAGTCCCTCAGGCAAGCCAACAATTGGCACACCTTCACCAGCAGCTAGCCCTAGTGGTTAACGCTTGGAAGGCGAAAAAGCCTGAAACAGCAGAAAAAACCATGCGCGAGCTTATGCTTTTTGGTTTTGATGCAAATGCACAAGAAGTTGGCGCTGCCTAAGCTATTCAAAAGCCTCAGATATTAAGCTATACCTTGGTTTCGCTTGTATCTGGGGCTTGAATTTTAGGTAAATCGTCCTTATTTTTATTGCATAGGGATGTTGCAACCCTTAAAATAGACGCAACGTTAAACAGCAGAGAGTATACATACCGTGCTAGTTATCTTTGGCCCATACGTGTTTGGCATTTTGTTGCTAATCATGGCCGCTACTTGGCTCTTCGGCTAATCTTTAGCCCTGCCTACTTGTATATTTAATACTTAACAGGCTGCCCCTTATGAAGGGGGATTTAAGCAGATTCACACCACCATATTATGATAAATACCCCTTTTTTAGATATTTGGGGTTTTCTTCGCATGTGCATAATAGCCTAGCCCTTTCATTTATAAGCGCTTTTTTGAATATTTGGTTTTCCACAGAAAAATAAGCGTTAAATCGGGCTTGCGGGGGCATTGGGGCAGGCGTATCATGGGCGCATTATAAAAAGGTGTAACCACCAGAAGAAAGAATTAGACGCATGAAAATTACTGATCTACACATTGACGGCTACCACCGCGTTGTTAAAGCAGAAGATGCTGGCAGCGGTCTTAAAGCCATTATCGCCATTCACAACATCAACCTAGGCCCTGCTGTAGGCGGCACACGTTTGTTCCCCTACTCAACCGAAGAAGAAGCCATGAACGACGTTCTTCGTTTGTCAAAAGGCATGACCTACAAATCAGCCTTGGCCGACACAGGCTTTGGCGGCGGTAAATCAGTTATCATTGCAAAACCAGAAGACAAAACACCTGAGCTATTTAAAGCCTTCGGTAAGTTTGTTGATAGCCTAGGCGGCGAGTACATTTGCGCTGAAGACGTAAACACAAGCCCAACCGACATGGAAATTGTTCACAGTGTAACCCCACACGTACTAGGCCTTGATGGCGCTGGCGGTGACCCTTCACCTCTAACAGCCCTTGGCGTAGTTGAAAGCATTTGGGTAACAGCAGCCGAGCTTGGCATTAAACCAGCTGACCTAAGCGTGACCATTCAGGGTATTGGCCACGTGGGCCAAGACATGACCCGCATGCTTCGTGCCAAAGGTGCGACTGTTTACATCACTGACCTTCGTGCTGACGCTGTAGCTAAATTGGCTGAAGAAACTGGCGCTATTGCTATCCCAGCTGACCAAGCCCTTACTAAAGAGTGCGATATTTTCGCCCCATGTGCGATGGGTGCTATCTTGAATGATGACACAATCCCAACGCTTAAATGTAAAGCCATTGCTGGCTGCGCAAACAACCAACTTGCTGAGCCTCGCCACGGCGAAATGCTAAAATCAGCAGGTATCCTTTACGCACCAGACTACCTTGTAAACGCTGGCGGTATCATCAACGTATCAGTTGAGCACCGTGAAGAAGGCTACGATAAAGACCTAGCCCACGCCAAGGTTGTTGCCATTGGCGATACTTTGAAAGAAGTATACGACCTAGCGAAAGAAAAAGGCATTACGCCTGAGCAAGCCGCTGACCCTATTGCGGAAGAGCGCTTTTTGCACCCGACTAAACGTGCTGAAGCTTGTTAAGGGATAAGCTACATAAATAATAAAAGCCCCGAGGCAACTCGGGGCTTTTATTTTGTTCAATCAGCACTATATGAGTTTTAGCATTTTACTATTCATCTTCCGTTTTCCTCTTTCAGGACACCACCCATGAAACAAAGTATTTTTTGCCGTATTGGCCTGCACAAATGGCGCTTTTCCCACGGGAAATTCAACCGCTATTACGAATGCACGCGAGCCTGCTGCACCAAACGCAGTGTTACTCGTGGTCGCGGTGGCTACCAGCCCATTGACAGCGACTGGCTGCAAGCCAACAATGGCAGCTAAACCAACCACTTAACGAAAAAAACGCCCCGAGTTAAATCGGGGCGTTTTTTGTTATTACTTCTATTCTCTATGAAGCGGTGGCTTCATGTTCAAGAAACGCTCACGACGGTGGATGTTTGAGCCTAAGCCTTCCTTTTGCAAGGCTTTAATGGTCTTCTCGGCGTGGTTCTTCACAGCTTCAAGAATAGCCTCAGGATGGCGATGTGCACCGCCTGCAGGTTCTTCAATTACGCCATCAATCACACCAAACTTCTTCAGGTGTTTAGCCGTTAGCTTTAGGGCTTTAGCGGCTTTATCAGCCTCGGCCTTATCACGCCACAAAATAGAGGCACAACCTTCAGGTGAAATCACCGAGTAGATGCTGTTTTCAAGCATAAACACACGGTCGGCCGTTGCAATAGCAAGCGCACCACCTGAGCCGCCCTCACCTGTAATGTAGGTAATAATCGGCACGTTAACCTGGAACGACTTTTGAATGCACGCTGCAATAGCTTCTGCTTGGCCACGAGCCTCAGCATCAATACCTGGGTAAGCACCCGGCGTATCAACAAAGGTCAAGATTGGCATACCAAAGCGGTCGGCAAGTTCCATTAGGCGTTGGGCCTTACGGTACCCTTCTGGGCGTGGCATACCAAAGTTGTGGTGCATACGTGTTTTGGTGTCTTTACCTTTTTCAGTGCCCAGCACAGCCACAGGGAAGCCGTTTAAACGGCCTACGCCTGCAATCATGGCAGGGTCTTCTGATTGACGACGGTCACCCGCAATTGGGGTAAAGCCTTCAACAAGGTGCTTAATGTAGTCAGACGCATGAGGGCGCAATGGGTGGCGTGCCACCTGTGTGCGCTGCCATGGCGAAAGATCAGAGTAAATCTCTTTCAGGGTTTTAGTTTCTTCGTCCTGAAGCTCAGCGATCTTCTTTTCAGAAGAGGCGCCGCCCTTTTCTTTCAGCTCGGCCATTTGGGCCGCGAGGTCCATGGCTTTTTTCTCAAAGTCCAAGTAGTGTTGCGTCATTTATGCGTTCCATTTGATTTCATTTGTAATGGGTGCTTCTCTTCTATCACATCTCGCAAACGGTCTTCAACAACTTGCGTATAAACTTGCGTTGTTGAAAGGTCTGAGTGACCAAGCATCATTTGCACAGCACGAAGGTCGGCATCATTTTCAAGCAGGTGCGTCGCAAAGGTGTGGCGCAGCTGGTGCGGAGAAAGGTCAATACCACAGCGCTCGCCAGCACAGCGTACAATTTGGAACAAACGCTGGCGTGTTAGTGGGCGGCCTTGGCGTGATGGGAACATCCATTTGCTTTGGTTGGTGCCATCAAACTTAGGACGGGCTTTATCCATGTACGTTTGCAATGTTTGTAGGGCCTTTACGCTCAGGGGCACTAGGCGTTGTTTATCGCCCTTACCTGTTACGCGTAGTGTTGGGTTTGGTTCGCCTTCAAGGTCGCCCACTTTAAGGGTGGCAAGCTCGGTTACACGAATACCTGTTGAGTATAGAACCTCAATAATAGCGCACTGGCGCAAGGCGTCAGGGGCGTCAGACTCACGGTCAAGGGTTAGCAAAGCTTCCATCTCTTGCGCGCTCAGGGCTTTTGGCAAGGTTTTAGGCAGCTTAGGCATTTCAACGCCTTGGGTTGGGTCTTCATTTGTAAAGTCACGCTCAACAGCAAACTTAAAGAAGTGCTTTAGCGCTGACAAACGACGTGCTTGTGTACGCTCGCTGAGGTTATTTTCACTGAGTGATACCAAGTAGCTACGAATAGCATCTGGGCTAGGCTCAAGGCCCTTTGTCTCAATGAACTTTTGGAAATCTTGTACGTCACGCTTATAGGCTAGCGTTGTGTTATGGCTTAGGCCGTCACTAACTGTGAGCTTTTCTAGGAACGACTCTATGATACCAGTTGTAATTTGCATATTACATCAACCTTAAATTTTACAGGAGTTAACAAGTCCACATTTAGTCCCCTACTAAATGCTTCAGCCTCTTTCAAACCTAGCGGGTATTAGGCGCTAGCTCACTTTGCAAAGTTGCCTCTAGAGCGAGGCCTGTGGCGTCGTCGTTAAGACCAAGATACTTCAAGCCCGCAACAATGTTCGCAACCCCTTGTGGTGCCATGGTGGCAGGGTGTGTGTACATTGTTGGTTCAAGCAGCATCAAAATAGCCTCACCAACGTTGTTTTTCTCAAGACTCGTACCCAGAATGCGGAGCCAGATTGGCCCCGGGCCGTTGCCTCGGTTGATGTGTGCGTCGTTAAATTCGTTATGTATAGAAATCCATACATCTGTTGGCACTGATAAGTCAAGCGACTCAAGCAGTGACAAAATGCGTGTTGTCTTTAGGCGGTTATCAAGTGTGTTAAGGGTTTGAGTTGCCCACCATTGATCCAAAACTTGGCGTGGAAGCTCGCTATTCAGCATAGCAAAGGCTACGGCAAGGTCAGTTCGTTCAACGTTCAAATCACGTGAAAGTGAGCGGTTGCCCGAAAGCACCTTCCACCAGGCTTTAGCAACAGGTAAGTTGCCGCTGCGCAACGCTGACTTAATCACGTACGGTGAAAACCAAGCGAGGTTTGCCTCAGGCTCAATGCCGCGCATTGGCGGTGTAAGTGACCCGGGTAGGTCGGCCAGCATGTCTTTTTCAGCGCTTTCCCACAGTACTTTCATCACCAAGGCTTTACCTGATGATAGCTTTGCAGCACCAGCTGCTTGCCATAGCAAGGCACGGGCTTTACTGCCATCAGCCTCTTGCTTTACGTATTTAAGCGGTGAGGCCAAAACCTCGTCTGAAAAGTCCACCCCTTCGTATAGTGCAATAAGGGCCGCGGCGTCAGCAGGGTCAAAAAAGTCATTCACAAGTTTTTCAGCCGCTTGTAGGCGCAGGCTGATGTTCAGGTCGTCGGTAGCCATAATGCGGCGCAGGCTTACGTCAGGCAGACGCACAATCACCGCTGGGTTAATAAGGTTCGGGAAGCCCTGATACACCGCCACATGCAATGCTGATAGTGCATCATTAGGGCTTAGGCGTGGGCTTTGGCCGCCGCTGGCTGCGGCTTCAAGCAGGTTATAAAGAAGAGGATCTGAGGCACGCTCAGCAGAGGTTGCAAGCTTGATTGAAAGTTTAAGGCCTTCAACATTTCCTTGCAGAAGTTGGCAAACATTTAAGGCTTCACGCCAGTAGCTTGCATCGGTGTTTAGAATATACTCTTGAACATATGTGCAGGCGCGGTCAACTTCGCCAATCAGCAGGCGGTCATTCACCCACACTTGGGCCAAGTCAGGTGTGCTAAGTTCACCCTCATCAAGGCTTTTTAATAAAGAATGCGCTGCATCAGCAGCGCCAACAGATTGCAAAGTTTGTGCACGTACAGCTAGCCAGTTTGCAGCAGCACCGCCTTCAGGGGCCTCAGCTTCAGTCAGCAGCAAGCGTTGTAGGAGCAGCATGCCAGCATGGCTTTTCAGGCGTTCTTGGCGTACACGGCTTAGCAGTTTTTCGGCACGAGCTCGGCTTACGCCGCGCCATACGTCTTTTTCAAACCCGCCGTTTTGGGCATTTAAAACACCGTAACCCGAAAGATCAGCCGCAGTGCGAGGTGCGTTAAGCTCTTGGGTTACGGCGATTTTTTCAGCGCCAGCGCGTTCAGCTTGTTCAGCCTTAATGGCTTCAAGGTCAGAGTCGTCAATCACAGCACCTTCAGAGGCTTGTGCCGCAGCAATTTCGGCCAAAGGGTCAACAGACTCTTCGTAGATTGCTGGCATATCAGCCGCGTGAGCAGCTTGCGGTGTGACGAGTGGTAGTGCAACAGGCAATAAAAAACTGCCTAGCAAGGCCGAGAAGACCATGAGACAGATGCAAATGCCGATACAAATTTTAATCAAAGCCCACATAAGAGTATGCTTCCGTATATAAGTAATGTAATTGGTGCGTTAAGGGATGTTCTTTGTCCTTCTTTGCACCAGCAGTACCCCAACAATAGTGACTCTAAGTTTTTTATTCAACCCTTTGAGGGTCTTTTTTTTAACAATAAACAGTTTTTTATGTATTCATAGGCACTTAGCCATCAAATGGCGCAACACCGCCAGTATTTAGCGCTAAAACTGAAAATTTATTGGTTGTAATTTCCCCTTTTCGTGCCGATATGATACAAGTACATGTCTGTTATAAGACCGCTTAAGTGGCGCAACTAAAATTGGGAATCGATATCACATGTTTTTTCTAGGTCTACTTGTTATGGGAATGAGCATCACCGGGCTCATTGCACTTGCTTTTGTTCAAAATAGATTTCCTCAAATTCTTGAAGCGCTTGAAATGTCGCCAGCCGATAAAGAAAATGCCACCCAAGATGAAAATGCCCTTGCCGAGGGCCTGGCAGACGGTGCGAACCTTGAACTACAGTCAGACGGTACAGGCACACCACAGCCCTTCCCTGGCAGTGAGCAAGCACAACCGCAAGAAGCCACACAACAAGCTGACGCTGCTGCAGAAGTTGAAAACATCGACATTGATGAAGTTCCTGTAAACTCAGTCAACATGACTGACCTTACAAGCGCACGCCAAATCAAATAAAACCACGGGTTAAAATATTTATAAAACAAGGGGGCGTCACACCAGATTTGCCCCCCTTCTTTATTGCAGTATTCTATTGCAGGAATGCGCAACCAAATATATAATTCGCCCTGTTATGAAAACCCAACTCGACCACTACACAGACCTCCTTTACGATCATAAGTTCGACGTGGATGACGTTATCTATGCGCTATGCGGCGATACGCACCAAGGCCGTTGGCTTTTGCACACCCGTAAAGGCGACCTTATTCAAGAAGACCCTGCCAACCCGCTTGACGTTACCAACGGTGACGACAACAACCACTGGCACGAGATTATTCCTCTTCCTAAAACTTTTCTGGAAGAGATGTTTGAGCTTCCAAACTACACACGCCTAACCGACGCTGAAAAAGCAGCATTGACCGACACCATGGCAAATGTTGAAAACCTAGCTGACCTGCCGCCTCTGTTTGAAACAGGCTTTGCTGGTGGCTGGCTGCGCGAGCGCGTGAAAGATGCCTCACTTAAGTGGCTTGATGCCCGTGGGCTTATCCCCCCTTCAATGACGCACGTTTACCGTAAGCATGCCACAAGCAAAAGCCAAGGCAGCCCTAACCGTGCGACTAAAATCATTTTAGAATCTCTTGATAATTAACCCATTATTTAATCTATAGGACTCACAATGGACGTAAGCAGTTTTTATACGCAACTTATTGGTATCGGCGCTTTGATGGTAGGCTCGGCCTTCTTCTCAAGCTCAGAGACAGCCCTTATGGCTTCATCAAAACCAAAGCTGCACACCTATGAAAAACAAGGCAAAAAAGCCGCTAAGCGCGTGGCGCACATGCTTGAAGACCCTGAAACGCTTCTAGCTACCCTACTTTTGGGCAACAACCTTGTAAACATTGCCGCAAGTGCCCTTGCCACTAAGGTGATGCTTGATATGTTTGGCGCAGCTGGCTTGGCTTACGCCACCTTGGGCATGACCTTCTTGGTGCTGATTTTTGCTGAAGTGCTGCCAAAAACATTGGCCGCCCGCTACCCAGAGGCCATGGCTATGTTCTACAGCTTGCCACTGGTTATCCTGATTAAAGTCCTCAACCCGTTTACAAAGCTGATTAGCATTATTACCCGTGCGATGATTTTTGCCATGGGTCTTGGTGGCCGCAGCCACGAGCCTAACTTTGGCGAAGATGACGTACGTGGCGCTATTGGCCTTGGCTTGCACCACGGTGTGCTTGAGAAGTCTGAGCGTCGCATGCTTGATAGCATCCTTGAGCTTGATATCCTGACGGTTGAAGAAGTGATGACCCACCGTTCGCAAATCAACAGCCTTGATATCAGCCTGCCGAACGAAAAACTATTCGATATGGTTTCGCTTTCAACCCACTCACGTTTGCCAGTATGGGAAGATAACCCCGACAACATCATCGGCATCATCCACGTGAAAGACTTTTACCGTGCTTACAAAGAGTGCCAACAAAGCAAACAAAAGTTTGATATTCGCAACATTATGCAAGCCCCTTACTTTGTGCCTGAACAAGCCATTGTTTCAGACCAGCTGCTTGAGTTCCGCCGCCAGCGTAAGCACATGGGCCTTGTTATTGATGAATACGGCGACATTATGGGCGTCATTACCCTTGAAGATATTCTAGAAGAAATCGTGGGTGAGATTGAAGACGAACACGATGAAATTCGCCCAACATTTATCCGCCAGAAAGACGGTAGCGTTATTTTGCCAGGGTCATTCCCGCTGCGTGATGCCAACCGTGAGTTTGACTGGCACCTACCTGATGACGAAGAATCAGTCACTGTTGGTGGCCTGCTGATTGAAAACGCCGAGCGCATCCCTGAAGTGGGTGAAAAGCTTTACATTGAAGGCTACGTGTTTGAAGTTATGGCCAAACGCCGCCAAGCCATTACCCGTGTTAAAGTGAGCCCACGTAAAGGCCACGTTGCCGACGACGAATAAAAATAATAAAGGAGCACCCATGCTCAAACGTACGACACTCCTCCCGCTTATTCTTGCAGCAGCATTAACAGGTTGCGGTAATGATAGCCCTGAAAACAGCGTTGATTACACGCCCGAGGGTACAAAAAGCTATGGGGGTGTTTATGTTTCAGCCAGCATTGGTGAGCCTTCAAACCTTATTCCGTGGTTGGCGGGTGATGCGGCTTCATCTGAAGTTACGGCCCACATCTACAACAGCCTTATTAAGTACGATAAAAACCTTGAGTTTGAAGCTGACCTTGCCCAAAGCTGGGATGTTTCAGAAGATGGCCTAACCCTTACCTTCCATTTGCAGCCTGATGCCAAATGGTCAGACGGTACACCCTTTACCGCACACGACGTGATGGCCACCTATAAAACCATTACCGACCCCAACACCCGTACACCGTACGCCCAAAAATATACCATCGTAAAAGAAGCTAAGGTTCTGGATGACCATACCTTCCGTGTCACTTATGCTGAGCCTTTTGCCCCAGCGCTGGCCTCATGGGCGCAACTGGCGATTTTGCCAAAGCATAAACTGGATGAAGCGGAAGACATTAACACCGCTGAACTTGTGCAAACACCGCTTGGCACAGGCCCTTACAAACTACAAAAGTGGAAGCGCGGCCAAGAAATCCAGCTGATTGCGAACCCTGATAGCTTTGAAGGCCGCCCGAACATTACACTCCTGCGTAACCGCCTGATTACCGACCTTGACGCCCAGTTTTTGGCTCTTCGAAAGGGCGAGATTGATAACATGGGCCTAAAGCCTATCCAATATGAGCGCCTAACCAACAAGGACTCATTCACAGATCGTTTTGCCAAATACCGCTACATGGGCCGCCTATATGTTTACATGGGCTTTAACCTCAAGCATGACCTGTTTAAAGATAAGCACGTACGCCAAGCCCTAAGCTTTGCCACCCCACGTGAAACTATTATTAACGGTATTTTGATGGGCCACGGCGTGGCTTCATTCGGGCCATTTGTGCCTGAAACTTGGGCCGAAAACCCAAACCTAAAACCGTACCCACAAGACTTTGCTAAAGCAAAAGAACTGCTTGCTGATGCTGGCTGGAAAGATACCGACGGAGACGGCATTTTGGATAAAGACGGTAAGCCCTTCCAGTTTACAGTAGTCACCAACCAAGGGAACGACCAACGCATTAAAACGGCTGAAATCATGCAGCAGGCCTTTAAAAAGGTGGGCGTAGACATGAAAATCCGTGTGCAAGAATGGGCAACCTTCATCGAGAACACCATCCATAAGCGTGACTTTGACGCCGTCATGCTTGGTTGGTCACTCCCTGTTGAGCCTGACCCTTACGACGTTTGGCACTCAAGCAAAACAGGCCCACGTGAGTTTAACTTTGTAGGTTACAACAACCCTCGTGTTGATGAGCTTATTACCAAAGCCCGCCAAACCTTTGACCAAGCTGAACGCCAAAAGTACCTATGGGAATTCCAAGAAATTCTGCACGATGAGCAGCCATACTTATTCTTGTTTAGCCCCAATAGCCTTGTGGCCATCCACCGCCGTGTAAAAGGTGTTGAGCCAGCGCCGGCTGGTATTGGCTATAACTTTGAAGATTGGTACATCCCAGAAAGTCAGCGTTTATATAACGCCGACATGATTGTGCAATAAGGGTTTAAATAATGCTGCGCTACGTTCTTTACCGTCTGGTTAACCTTTTCCCGCTGCTGATTGGCATTACGCTGATTAGCTTTTTGGTGATTCAACTTGCCCCCGGCGAGCCTGTAACCATGGATATGGCGATGGACCCTAACGTTTCGGTTGAAGCGATTGAGAAACTACGTGCCCACTATAACCTTGATAAACCCGTTTACATGCAATACTGGCTATGGCTAAAAGATATTGCCGTGCTTGATTTTGGCCAGTCATTCCACCCTGATGGCCGCCTTGTGCTTGATAAAATTGCCGAGCGTCTGCCCGTTACGTTGTGGATGAACATTATTGGCCTTGTGCTGGTGCTGTTGGTGGCAATCCCTATTGGTGTGGCCTCTGCCCGCTGGCAGGACTCTAAGTTTGACCGCACCATGACCGTTTTTGTATTTATCGGCTTTGCGGCCCCTGGTTTTTGGGTTGGCCTACTATGCATGATTTACTTTGGGGTAAACCTTGGGTGGATTCCGATTTCAGGTATCTCAAGCTATGGGTCTGAAAACTGGCCATTTTGGAAGCAACTTCTTGATTGGTCGCACCACTTAGCCGCGCCTATTTTAATTGGTGTGCTGGGCTCACTTGCGGGTATGAGCCGCTACATGCGTTCATCAATGCTTGATGTTGTGCGCCAAGATTACATTACAACCGCTCGTGCCAAAGGCGTGCCTGAGCGTACAGTGTTTTACAAACATGCCCTGCGCAATGCGCTATTGCCGGTGATTACTATTTTGGGTTTATCAATCCCGGGGCTTATTGGGGGCTCGGTGATTTTTGAAAGCCTATTCTCAATCCCGGGGATGGGTAAGCTCTTCTTTGAAGGTGTGATGCAGCGTGATTACCCGCTGATTATGGGTATTTTAACCATTGGTGCCCTACTGACCCTGCTTGGTAACCTAATTGCTGACCTTGCCTACGGCTTTGCCGACCCACGTATTCGCTTTGGAGGCCAATCATCATGAGTGTAGCCAGTCAAACCACAGAAACACAAACCGCTACGGTTGAAACCACAGCAGATCATCTGCCGTCATTCCACCAGCGTATGTTTGCTAATAAGCTAGCGTTCTTTGGGGTACTGATTATTGCCATTATGGCGGTGCTTGCCATCCTAGCCCCGTGGATTGCCCCTTTCGACCCGAACGAAATTGACTATACCCGTATGCTTCTTCCACCTTCGCCTGATCACATCATGGGAACAGACGACCGTGGGCGTGATGTATTCTCTCGCATGCTGTACGGGGCGCAGATTTCACTTTTGGTAGGTTTTGTGGCTGTGGGCATCTCATCAGTGATTGGCATCTTCTTTGGGGCCATTGCGGGCTTTTACGGCGGTAAGGTGGATAGTTTCTTGATGCGCTTTGTTGATGTGATGCTGGCCTTCCCATCATTCTTCCTGATTTTGGCCGTGATTGCCTTCCTTGAGCCTTCAATCTACAACATTATGATTGTGATTGGCCTTACCAGCTGGATGGGCGTCACACGCCTTGTACGTGCTGAGTTTTTAAGCCTACGCCAGCAAGAGTTTGTGATGGTGGCTGAAACGCAAGGCGTTTCAAACGCACGCCTCATGTGGCGCTACATGCTGCCAAATGCCATGAGTCCTGTATGGGTTAACATCACACTGGGTATTGCCGCCGCTATTTTGGTTGAGAGTGGTTTGTCATTCCTTGGTATTGGCGTACAACCGCCAAACGCCAGCTGGGGTAACATCCTGACCGATGGTAAGGCTAATATTGAAATTGCATGGTGGCTGAGCTTCTTCCCCGGGTTTGCAATCTTGCTGACCGTCCTAGGCTACAACCTTCTGGGTGAAGGCCTGCGCGACGTGCTTGACCCACGCCTACGTAAATAACAATCTAGCACTTACTTAAAGTTTGCTGTGTACCACTGGGTAATGGCTTGGCCAATGGCATCGCCATGTTCTTCAGGCAGGTAATGATACCCCTTACCCACATTCACCGAAGTCACCTCAGGCGTATTCTTTTTGTAGTATTCAACCAGTGCAGGCTTATTGAATAGGCCCGGCTCACCGTACAAAAACAACTTCGGAATATCATGACTATTTAAAAACCACTTGGCATAAGCCTTGGTGCGAAGGTCCATAGTGTTTGGCTTACCACCAATTGGCAGCAGGTTCGGGAACACAAGCAGCACATGACGGTTCTGCTTATTTTCAAATGGTGCACGGTAAACTTTTTCAGCCTCTGGCGTCAGGCCATTCACGGTACCTGTTTGCACAAACAGCTCAACAAAGCCGTTGCCATCAATAATCATGTTTTGCTTAAAGTCAGGGTGACGAATGTTCTGGAAAAACTGTCCCGCACGGCCAAGGTCTTGGGTGCTTTTAATGGGTAGGACTGGCGGTACTAAGCTTTCCATAAACACAATCCCCTTAATACGCTCAGGGTTTTGTGCGGCGTAATGGAAGGCCAACATGCTTGAGAAATCATGAATCACCAGCACGACTTTTTCTAGGTTTTGCTGGTCTATAAAATCGCTCAGTACATTATAAAAGCCTTCGTAGTTTAGCGGTGGGCTTGGCTTATCAGAGTAGCCATAACCTGGCCAGTCAAAGGCATAAAAGGCGCTGACTTGCTCAACATATGGCAGAGTGTGGCGCCACATGTAGCTTTGGGTGGGGTTCCCATGCAGGAAAATCATGGCTGAGTTATCATCACTCGTCCCGCCTGAAACATAGTAAATCTTATGGCCATTAATCTCGGTGTATTGAGGGGCGTAGGGCATCACATCGCGCGACACTTGGTCAGAGGGCTCAAGTGCACTATTCGCTTTTTGAAGATCCTTGGTAAATTCTTCCACGGTTGGCAGGTCGGTGGTGCGGCTTACAACAAAGCCAAGGCCAGCGGCCAGCGCCACAAGAAGAATCACAAATGCGGGTAATGTTACTTTTTTCATGCTTTTAGGATACGCAAATTTACGCCTTATAGGCAAATTAATATACGTATGCATTTACGCCAGCAGGCATTAATACCCCTTAGGGATACTCCTCCTCAAGACGATCCATATCTAAAAACGCAAGCCAAGTATCGTGCAAGCTTCGCTTCGGGTAAGCCTTTGCAATCGCCTTCAGGTTATACTGGGACGGTACAAAAGGTTGCCGTTTAAGCGGCATGCCGGCTTCAGCAGGGGTTTTATCGGCCTTCTTTATATTACAGTCGCTGCACGCTGCAACGGTATTAAGCCAATTTAAGTGCCCACCTCGGCTTTTGGGATAAACATGGTCAAGGGTCAGGGTCACACCATCTCTAAAGCCGTTAATTTGGCCTTCTTCGCCGCAATATTGGCAAGTAAAGCTATCCCGTAGGTACAGGTTAAAACGGTTAAATGGTGGTGTTTTTCGGGGCATGACATACTCTTTCAGTGCAACAACACTAGGTATTTTCATGCTCATTGTGGGGGAATGAACCTCGTCGTTATATTCAGCGACAACATTCACGCGATCTAAGAATAGCGCCTTCACGGCTTCTTTCCACGAAACAATAGACAACGGGAAGTAACTCAACGGCTGATAATCAGCATTGAGAAGCAGTACAGGCCTATTTGGTATGGCTGCTATGGTGTTGAATCCGAGTCCTCCTTATCTTGTGCCGTACGATTTCGGCATACGGGCTTATTATCTTATGTAAAGCCGCACAAGTTGCACGGCTTAAACCGGGCATATTTATGTTATTTAATAACAACTTAGAAGGTCAGAAACCACCTCGCTGCGCACAACATCTTCTTCTTCAAACTCAGTAATGCCTACACGCTCTAGGCCTTTAAATCGCTCAATTGCGTCGGCAAGGCCGTTCTTGGTGCCTTCGGGCAGGTCGCTTTGGGTTACGTCGCCACACAGCACCATTTTGCTGTTAAAGCCAATACGGGTCAGTAGCATCTTCATGCCTTCAGGTGTTACGTTTTGAACTTCATCAGCAATGATAAAGGCGTTTTGGAAGGTACGGCCACGCATGTGGGCAAAGCTTACAAATTCAATCACCCCTTCTTGAAGGTACTTTTTAACCTTTTGTTGGCCTAGGCGCTCGGCGAACACCTGCATGCATGGGCGTAGGAATGGGTCTAGCTTATTTTCAAGGCTACCTGGCAAAAAGCCTAGGTTTTCACTAGTGGCAGAAAGTGCTGGGCGTGTGATGATAATCCGTGTGAATTTTTGTTCTTTCAACCCCTCAACCGCACGCACACACGCAAGGTAAGTTTTGCCGGTGCCTGCTGGGCCCGAAACAATCGTTACGTTTTTATTATCAATGTGTGAAAGGTAGTCGGCTTGAGTGGGGGTGATTGGGCGTACGTTTTTCACGTAGCGTTGTTCTTCTTCGCGGATAAGTTTTACGAGATTATCCTGTTCACGGTATTTGCGCTTCGACATAGTGAAACCCCTATTTTTATTATTGGTGGCTTAGTTGTTAAGCAGTAGTTGCGCATACTTTGCGCACATATACATATGTGGGGGATATTTTCAGTGAAGAGACAGGCCTCCTTTCCGCTGTGACGGCGGATCTGGCCGTGGACGAATGGCATAATGCCCTGTCCGGTACTCGGCAAGTCCAAACACAGCATGTTGTGTTTTTTGACCTAATACATACATCATATAGGCCTAAATCATGGCCTGCAACAGATTATTGCATACAATTAAATTTACATATCACCCCCCTGTGACGGAAAGTATACAGATACTACAGGAAACCAATAGCAGCCTTAGTTTGTGCTGTTTGGGATGAGATTTTTTATTTTCGAGGATATGAGATGCGCAGTGTAGTTCTCTACATGAGCAGGCGAATGACGAGGAAAATGAATAAGGTCGCCCAAATAAGCCAAACTAAGTGTCCAGGAATTGAATCGTCGCAAGCTTTTTGTATAAAGGGCTCTTTTTCAAAAGCTCGCTGTGCGTGCCCTCTGCAACCAGTTCACCATGGTCTAGCACCAAAATACGGTCGGCGTTTTTCACGGTGGCTAGGCGGTGGGCAATGGTGATAACCGTCTGCTGGCCCTTAAGCTCGTTCAAGGCGGTTTGCAGGGCTTTTTCAGCAGCAGCATCTAGGTGGCTTGTGGCTTCATCAAGCAGCAGAACTTCAGGCTGGCAAAGCAAAGCCCGGGCCACAGCAATACGTTGACGCTGACCACCTGACAAACGTGTGCCACGCTCACCAATTTGTGTTTTATACCCTTGGGGCAGCTGCTCAATAAACGCGTGCGCTTGAGCGGCTTTGGCCGCAGCGTGAATAGCATCTTCGGTGGTGCTCTCAACACCGTAGGCAATGTTTTCATCCACGCTACCTGAGAATAGGAAAATATCCTGCGAAACTAACGCAATGCTGCCACGAAGCTCAGTAAAGCTGAGCTCAGGCAGGCTTACGCCATCAAGGGTAATACGGCCCTTTTGTGGGTCGTAATAACGCAAAATAAGGTCAATTAGGGTGCTCTTCCCTGCGCCAGAAAGGCCAACTATAGCCACAGTTTCACCAGCTTTAATATCAAAGCTTAGGTTACGCAAAACGGGGGCTTCTTGATTAGGGTAGGCAAATTCAACCTCGTCAAAGGCAATGCTACGGCCATTGTCACGCTTAGGCAGAAGCTTTGTATGCTCAGGCGCCGTAAGGGCGGGCTTTTCATCAAGCAGGCTAAACAAACGCTCGGCTGCACCCGCTGCTGTTTGCAATGATGAAAACACCTCAACCAAGCTGCCAATACCAAGGGCGGCGATAAGCGAGTACATAAGGAAGGCCGTAAGCTCACCCGTTGAAATACGCTCAGCCTCAACAGCGAGGCCCCCGACCCACAATACCGCTGCAACCGCACCAAAAACACATACCGTTGCAAAAGCAAAAAACAAGCCACGGGCTTGGTTATAGCGCTGAGCCAGTTTCAGTTGTTCACCCATGGTGGCATTAAACTTTGCAGTTTCTTGGGCTTCTTGGTTAAAGGCTTGTACCACACGAATACCATTGAGGCTTTCGGTTACTTGGGCAGCACTTTCGGCAATTTGTTGCTGCATCAGGCGGCCATAACGGCGCACATAGCGGCCAAAGGCAATAGCAACCACCATCACGCCGAGTACCACGGCTAAAATCACCACTGACAAATGCCAGCTGGTTAAAATCATCAGTGATGCCCCGCCCAAAGCTTGGAAAAACCCACGCAGACCAATAGGTAGGCTTACATCAAGACCGTGCTGCAATACGGCAATATCAGCCGTTAAGCGTGAGGTAATATCCCCCATGCGGTGCTTTTGGAAAAAATGCCCATCAAGCTTAAGCACGTGCGCATACACACGCTGGCGAATAGCCATGACAATTTCTTCACCCAGCATTTTAAAGTTGAGGGTTCTAAAATATGTACCTGCGGCCATCAGGCTTACAAAAATAAGGAAAATGCTAAGCGCATGGCTTAGGGCCATAGCGTCTAAACTGGTAAAGGTTTTATCAACCAACACACGTACGCTTTGCACCACGCCTAAAAGGCCAGCAACGCTGACGGCACTGGCTACAAGGGCAATCACAGCACGCTTACGCTTGCCTGCCATAAATGGGCGCAGGCGCTGGTATACCTTAACAGTATCGTGCTTAGGCTTTGCGGCTTCAGTGGTTGAAGCTTTGCCTGTGCTGGCGGGGTCTTGGATCATATGGTGGCGTTGTTCCTAAAGGGTTGGGCTAAAACACTGGGGCATCTTCGGCTTCTTCAGCCATAATCTTTAAATTCGTTAAAGCCTGCTTTGCTTGATCAAAGTCAAAACCACGGCGCAGTAGAAAACTAATACGCTTGCGGTATTCATTTGGTGGCAACGAACCTTCAACAAGACCATAGCGACGTTCAAGAAGCTCGGTTGCTTTTTCAGTCCAGGTAGGTTCGGCTTGGCTATCGATTTTTTCTTCAAACTTATCAATAGCGGCTTCAACGGCTTTTTCAGCCACGCCCTTTTGCTTAAGCGTATTACGAATACGCAGCTTGCCCCACCCTGCTAGGCGTGCTTTATCGCTCACGAAGTGGCGTGCGTATTTGGCATCGTCTAGGTATTCAAGGTTTTTTAATCGGGAAAGGGTCGTCTGGACTTCAGCTTCAGCGTACCCTTTTTGGGTAAGCTTTTGCTGCATTTCTTGTTCGCTATAGTCGCGGCGGCCAAGCATATACATGGCCACCTCGACTGCAGATCTTTTTTGCTTCATCTAACTCAGATGCCGCAAGTTACGCTGACTTTTCAGTCGCCTCTTCAGCTGTCGCTTCTAGCGGCTTGCCTGAGATTTCAGCGCGGATTTTAGCTTCTAGTTCAGCGGCGGCTTCTGGGTTGTCCTTCAGCCACTGGCGTGCGTTCTCGCGGCCTTGGCCGATACGGGTTGAACCCATTGAGAACCAAGCACCTGCTTTATCAACAAAGCCGTAGTTTACGCCCATGTCGAGTAGCTCGCCTGTTTTAGAGATGCCTTCACCGTAAAGAATATCAAACTCAACTTGTTTGAATGGCGGTGCAACTTTGTTTTTAACAACCTTAACGCGGGTTGAGTTACCTACAACTTCGTCTTTGTCTTTCAGGGCGCCAATACGACGGATGTCAAGACGTACTGAGCTGTAGAACTTCAGGGCGTTACCACCGGTTGTTGTTTCTGGGTTACCGAACATTACGCCAATCTTCATACGAATTTGGTTAATGAAGATAACTGTACATTCAGTACGAGAGATAGAACCTGTTAGCTTACGTAGGGCTTGGCTCATCAAACGAGCTTGTAGACCCATGTGAGAGTCACCCATGTCGCCTTCTAGCTCAGCGCGAGGCGTTAGAGCCGCCACAGAGTCAACTACCACAAGGCCCACAGCGCCTGAGCGCACTAGGGTGTCGGTAATTTCAAGGGCTTGCTCACCGCTGTCTGGCTGAGAAACCAAAAGCTCGTGCACGTTTACGCCTAGTTTTTCAGCGTATTGTGTGTCAAGCGCGTGCTCAGCATCAACAAAAGCACATGTCATGCCTTTTTTCTGTGCTTCAGCAATTGCGTGTAGCGTTAGGGTTGTTTTACCTGATGATTCAGGACCGTAAATTTCAATAATACGACCTTGTGGAATACCGCCAATACCAAGGGCAGCATCCAGGCCGATTGAACCAGTTGAAATGGCACTAATGTTTTTAACTACTTGGCCGTCTTCCATTTTGAAAACAGCACCTTTACCGAACTGGCGTTCAATTTGTGACAGAGCTGCATCGAGCGCTTTTTGCTTGTCCATTTCAACCTCTCATTTTTAACTAATTTTGATGTTGCAAAACAGTACCACACCCCCTGCCCTTATGCAACAAAACAGCACGTTAAAACGCCCCATTTGGCGGGGTATTTTTAGGCTGTGAATATCATGATGGAAAACAAAGCTTTAGCACATAATATGGCAAATAGCACGGCACGCACATGACCTAGAAGGTCATGTAGGTAAAGTCTTTTCTCTGGAGGC
The DNA here is from genome assembly GCA_002436405.1 of Proteobacteria bacterium UBA6503. GTDB lineage: Bacteria > Pseudomonadota > Alphaproteobacteria > UBA1280 > UBA6503 > UBA6503. The sequence continues at coordinate 60,937 of DJLZ01000005.1, read as the reverse complement.
TTTGCAGTGAACGGCCCTCAATCTCGCCAAGCGGCTGTAGGGCTGGGCCTACAGGTTCGGCCAATACGTAGTTTTGGCCATCAAGCTGAATGTTCACATCGCCCGGTTGCATGGCCGTTGCCACCCCTACAAAAGCATGGCCAGGCACAATCACCATCACCATTGGCGTTTGCGGGAACATGTTTCTGAGGATACTCAGCAGTGCCACACTTTTTGAGTCGCAGTCGGCAATATTCCGTGAAAGCAACTCTACCGGTGTTGCATAGCCTGAGCCGTTTGAGTTTTCACGGTTTTTCAAAGTGTCGTATGGGATGCTTTGCAAAAACTCGAGCGCATAGTTGATTTTTTGGCGTGGCGACATGCCTTCGGTGTTCTTTTCAATCGCCTCAGCCACAGGGCGCACACGGGGGGCGTAAAGGTTTGCAATGGCCATATAGTCAGGCAGTCGGCCCCAGCGTTTATCAATGGTGTATAGGCGCTCAGTACTATATTTAAGCTCAGCTTTTTTCATATAGTCTTCAACCGCACGGCGCTCAGCGTCAATTTCGGATTGGGTGGCATGGCCCGAGAAACGAATTTCATAGGCACGCTCACGTGGTGTTACGTGCACTTTAATGCGGTGGCTTAGCGGGCGATACAGCCGCATTACTTCAGTGATGTAGCGCTGCTCTTCTTTTAAATCAAACTTCTGAAATTCACGGTTTGAGGTTTGCGCCATATGCTTTTTAAGCTCAAAGCTCATGGTTTGCTCTTCACCGTTACGGCTTAGCCATTTGTAATGGTATGCAAAGGTATGGCCACGGTAGCCTGTTCTGAAATCAAGCTGCTTACCGTTTAAAATTTCCACAGCAAAGCTAGGGGGAGTCGTAAGCGAAAGTGCCCCTAGCAACAAAACCATGGTGAGTGTGTAAAATACTGCCCTCATAATCTCTTATAGGGTGGCCTGTTAACAGGTTTACTGAATGGTTACGAAGAAGTCGTAACGCACAATAACTTCACCCTCACGCTGTAGGGTGTAGGTTGCTGTCCACTCGCCTGCTTCTGGCCATACATCAGGCTGGAAGCTGGCATTGGCAAAGCTTGTCCAGAATGGGGCATCGGCAAAGTGTACGCGCTCATTCTCAAACCATTCTTGCCCATTTGGCTTTTTAATGGTCAGGGTTTCTTTATCGCCCTTTTGCACGCCAAACACCTTAACCCATGCTGTAAGGCTGCGGAGTGAACGTGGCAGCGCCTGCGTGACGCTGGCGTCATAGTCAATATCGTGTGCTGTTGGGTAGCCTTGGGCAAATGACGCTGCCATAATACCTACAGGTGGGTATGGGTACGCCGAACGCCACAAAGGCTTATCGTTCAACGAAAAACATTCGCTTGGCTTATTAAGGGTACGGCCGCTGAATGGGTCTACCGGAATATTCTTGTTGGTCACTTCAAAGTAAAACTTAGGGGCCTCGGTCGAGCCACTGCTGCCCACTTGGCCAAGCACGTCTCCAGCGCGCACAGTGTCGCCAGCTTTAACGCTAATTGTGTTCTCGCGCATGTAGCAGTACTTTGTGCTGTAGCTTGGGTTGTGGCGCACCACCACGTGGTTACCACACGCACGCTTGCTTGACTTGCTGTACTGGCGGCCTTCGTCAATACCGTCTTCAACATAGGTCACGCGGCCATCAGCTGCCGCAAGGACTGACTTGCTCATACGGGCTGTTTTACGGTCGGTAAAAACAATCTCAACGCCGTTTGTGCCGGGGCGTGTGCGGTGGCCACATTTGTAATCAACTGGGAATACGGGATCAGTGCCAAGCTTAAGGTCAGGGTAGTTATCAATAAAACAATCTTGGAACAGCTTACAAGCCAATGGCCAGTCAAGCTGTGGGGCTGCATCGGTATTTCCAGCCTGTGCACCCTGAGCTTGGGCCTGTGGAGCAATAGCAACCATAGAGGCCACAGCAACTGTTAGGCCTAATGCCGCAAGTTTAAGGGAATGTTTTGGGAAAATAATCGTCATCATGCAGTCCGGTAAGTGGTGTCTGCGGTGGGACTCGAACCCACACTGGAAGGATTTTAAGTCCTTTGCCTCTACCGATTGGGCTACGCAGACAGTGTTTTGGTTTTACTTAATTTTTGTTATGGGCGCAACGGCAAACACACAGCTTGCCTAATTTGTTAGCGCTTTGTTTTAAACCTGTTACACCGCAGCTGCTTGTGGCCAAGCATCTGGGGCGTCAATAATTTCGGCTTCTAGGTCTTCAAGCATTTGGCCAATGGCGTGAGCCGCTTTGTGCACAGCCTCTTGATCAACACTACGAATCACAAGGGTTACGGTTGGCTTGCCGTCTTTCAAAAATGGGTACGAGCCAATATCAACTTTGGTATTAGCATTTTGAATAGCTTCTAGCTGAATACCAATTTTGCCTTCGCTGGTATGGGCCGTAAAGCTTACTTCTTGAATAGGCTCACCCTCTTCCAAAGTTGGGAGTGCTACATCAAACATTGATTGCATTACACGTGGGATGCCCGCCATCACATAAACGTTTTCCATACGGAAGCCCGGTGCCACTGAAACGCTGTTTTCAAGCAGGTCAGCACCAACGGGGAAGTCGCACATGCGGTAGGTGGCTTCGGTTGCACGATCACCGTAATGAGCTTTAAAGGCAGAGACTGTTTTGTCGTCACGGTAAATCTCAACACCAAAAGCCTTCGCAACGCAGCGGGTTGTAATATCGTCGTGGGTTGGGCCAATACCACCAGTGGTGAAAACATATGTATGCTTTTTACGGAATTCATTCACAGTGTCGATAATCGCTTCAGGCGTATCAGCAATAATGCGGCATTCAACCACTTTAATCCCACGGTCAGAGAGTTTCTTTGCAATGTAAGGCAGGTTTTTATCTTCCACACGGCCCGAAAGCAGCTCGTTACCGATAAGGATAACCCCTGCTGTAAGCTTGTTGGTTTTATTTTCCGCCTGTTTATTTGCTTGCGACATTGCATGCTCCTTCGGGTTCATATATGGTCTTTTGCAAGTTTAGCCCTTGTGGGCATAGCTACAAATTTACTTTTGCAAATACATAGAGCTTGTATTGTAGTAAAACCGAAGGCATAAGCAAAGTTATAAAACAAGAAAGGATGTTTCAGATGCACCCAGCGATTGATAGCCTATTTCTCGCGCTTGAGGCGCCTTTTAGCCATATCCTTGATGACGATGCCAAGCAAGTATGCTTCCTGCGTGCTGAGCTTCACCCGTCTATGGCCGAAGTTTTGGCCGACCACACCGTGATTTGCGAACAGCCTTTTAAACCAGATTTCAACTTACTTCAGCGCGCTGGCCTTGATGCCGTGCCGGCCATTGAAAACACCCCAAAGGCTGACGTTGTGCTTTACCTTGCAACCCGCAACCGTGAAGAAAACAGCTACAACCTTGCCCGTGCTATGGGCATGCTTAAGCCTGGTGGCAAACTTGTTGCAGCTCAACACAACAAGCTTGGCGCTGGCCAGCTTGAAAAAGACCTTAAAGCCCTTGCCGGCTCTGTTGAAGTTTTTAGCAAAAAACACTCACGCGTGTTGCTTGTTGAAAAACACGACAATATTAACAGCGAAGTTTTGAATGACTACCTAACAAGCGGCAAGCCGCACAAAGTGCAGCAAACCCCACTTTACACAAAGCCTGGCCTATTTAGCTGGAAGCAAGTTGACCTTGGTTCTCAAATGCTGGCCGATGTTATTGAACAAGAAGACCTTCACGGCGTAGGCGCAGACTTTGGCGCTGGTTGGGGCTTCCTTGCGCACCGTGCATTAAAACTTTCACCCCGTATTACGGAACTTCACCTTTACGAGGCTGACAAAAACGCTCTTGATATGTGCATGCACAACCTGAGCAGCATTAAAACCAAGCTTGTGCCCCACTGGGCTGACTTGGTGCAGGACCCTATTGAAGGCCAGTTTGATTTTATTATCACCAACCCACCACAACATACCATTACAACCCAAAGCACTGCCCTGCCTTTGCAAATGACCGACATTGCCGCAAAGCATCTAAAACCGGGCGGCGTGATGTGGCTTGTAACCAATCGCCAAGTGCCTGTTGAGCGCATTCTTGAAAAACATTTCCGTAAGGTGGTTGATTTAGCAGAAGACAAACACTATAAAATCTTCCGCGTCGTAAAATAAATCTTTACCGCATAGGGCGTTAAGCCCTTCTATAACTCAAGATTGTGTTGTGCTGGTCACAGCCCGCTTGTTTTAAAACCACACGTTGGCATGGTTCTCGCATCTCTAAAATTAAGAGAGGGAAATGTTAACCCCTTAAAAGACAACACCTTTTAGGGCAAACATTGAACCTAAACAACGCTATTGGGACCATTGCCGACCACTTGCTTTTTTGCAACCGCCGTGGGCATACTCAATAGGATAGGAGATAGAACCATGGTAAAACTTACAGAACGCCTAGAGCGCACACTTGGTAAAACAGCTTTGACTGACAACAGCTCAGCCGAGCATCAGCTTGCCTTTGACGTGTGTAAAGCTGTTGACTCAGCACGTTACAACTTCGGGCTTGAGCCTGTTCATACCCTTCTCGAAAAGAATTCATCTACCCTTCTACCGATGGAATACCTACTACGTCCATCAGGTAACGACGGGAACACCCTAAACCTAGCCCAAGGCCTAAACGTTCTACGTGGCCTAGGCCTAAGCAGCATGTTTGATATGGCCGTGATTCCACGCGCAATCGAACAAGCCATGAGCTACGGTGACATGGGTCTACCAGTTTCAGTAAACATTGCGCCTGAATCAATGAACGACTCATTGTTCCTAACAGAACTTGGCAGCTACCTTTCAAACCTTAAAGCAAAGCTTGATAACCCAGCTGATGTTGTTCTGGAAATTCCATTTACAGGCCACACAACTGCTGAAGCTCAGGCTTGGATGCGACAAGTTCAAGAAATGGGCTACCGCATTGCCGTTGATAACTTTGGTAAGTTTAACCCAATCGAAACCGACACTGTTGGCCGTATTAAGCCATCATTTGTAAAGGTTGAAGGTGCCATTATTCACGATGCCCTAAACGGTGTTGTGGGTGCGCCATCAAACTTGCGCCAGTTGGTAGAAGGTGTGCGTCGCACATCACCAGAATCACAGATTATTGCCCCTTGGGTTGCCACAGTTGAGCAAGCTAAGCGCCTGCATCAGGTTTACTCAATCGATGCTGTGCAAGGCCGCGAACTGCCTAAGGATCGCAATTACTTTGCATCACAGTGGGCCTTTATGGCTTACGGCCAAGCTAAAGAAGAAGACATCTTTAACTAAGCCGCCTGTGTTAAACCTTTTTTGAGCCTTAACCCTCTCAAAAAGTAAACCGCCCCAACTGGGGCGGTTTTTTTATGGCTTAAAATCACTTGGGCAATAGTGAGTGAATAGGCACTGCGAGCCGAAAGCGAGTAGGACGGCATCCCGTGCGGCGGCGCAGTTGACGCAAAGGTTGCCGAGGGGAACTGGGGGCAACCCCAGCTTATTGCCGTAGAGCTCTCGCTCGGGCAATAAGTTAATAGTTAATTAATAACGACCACGACGGAACTCTGGTGAACGTGAACGCTCAATGTTCTCAAGGATGCTGTTAAACTTAGTGCGGTACTTCAAACGGTCTTCACGCAGGAACTTCTCGTCAATACGCCAGGCGTACACACGGTCCGTAATCAGCGAGTGAATATGAATGTACTTGCTGTCAGGCTCAGGGTAGTACTCGATGTATGCGTAAATAAGCTCACCGTATGTGCTGTTAGGCGAAGCGGCCTTAAAGTCAGCCTGTGGGTACTGCATGCGGATAAGGGCCATTGATTGCTCAAAGAATGACTTTGGCAACGTAATGTTATAAGGCACCAACTCAACCTGAATGTTTGCAGGTGGCTCGTCAAACTTAAAGCAGCCCGACAATGCCACAGACGCTGTAAGCAAAGCGCACAAAACAGGTAGTTTCATGATGTTTTTCATCGTGAGGCCCTCTCCTACAGGTTACTTAACGTCAGCAGCTTCTTCGATAGCTTCTTCGGCTTCTTCTTTAGCTTCTTCAGCGTCATCAGCTAGCTCTTCGGCTTCTTCTTCGATGATTTCAGCAGCTTCTTCAGTGGCTTGCATTTCGATGGCTTTCATCAAGCTTGCGTTCATCTCTTCGATCATGCCTTTAATGTGTGGGCCCATTTCGCCCGCTAGCTTAACGTCCTTCTTCAGGATTGTTTGCGCAGCTTCAGTTTCAAAGTACATGTTAAGGGCTGATAGTGTTTCGTGGTCAACGTGCTTCATCACAACAGCTGCCAAGATGTTTTCTAGCTTTGCGTTAATCTTAGCAAAGTCAGCATCTTCACGCTCTGAAAGGAAGTTCTCGTTGTTCTCAAGCATTGTGTTCAGTTGGTTTAGCACAACGTATCGTTTTGCGGCTTCAACGTACTCAGGGTCTTTGCCTTCAAAGCTTGGGTTTAGGTAGTGGTCTTGCATTTCGATAGCTTGCTTGCTTAGCGCTAGCAAGATAAGCACTGGCATGGCTTGCTGCTTCGGAATGTTAAGCTCGTCTGCAATCATGTTCAGGCGGTCTTCGTCTGGAGTAATGCGGTCATTTGAAAGTTTAAGAATAACTTCACGTAGTTCGTCAGCGCCTTTTTCTTGGTCAAAGTTCGCACGAAGAGACTCCATAGTCCCAATGCGGTTTAGGTGCTGGGCGTAAACTTTAATAGCCACGTTAATTTCGCTGTTGGCGTTCATGATTTGGTCCATGTATTCGCCTGCTTCAAAGTCACGCTTTGATTGCAGTTCTTCTACTGTGTAGGTATCCAGCACAGCTTCAAGGATGTGGGCGTTCACAGCGTCTAGGTGCTTGTTAACAATCTCAACAAGTTCTTCACGCTGGTCTTCAGGTGTACCTTCAGCGGCAAACTTAACTTTAAGCTGGCCAATAAAGCGTGTGCGTAGGTCTTGCACCTTATTGAACTGCGGTGCGAAAGTTTCCATCGCCAATTGTTCTTTTTCGTCTACCTTGTGGGTGTACCGTGCAAAGCCTGCGGCTGCCGCTACAATACCAACAATAACAAGAGCTGAAATTACCTTTTTACAACGCATTTTGGGAAGTTTCCTTTAACCAACTTATTTAAATCTATTATTCTGTTGAAAGCCTTTATGAAAGACTGAGCCTACAGACTAGCACACAGCTTGCCGACTGTCATATCTCTTTTACGCCCAAAGCCTTTTACTTTACGTACCTCAAAACCTACATCCTGCAGGCCTCGGCGCACAAACCCTGCGGCCGTAAATGTTGCAAATGTGGTACCAGCCATACTCAACTTTGCCATATTTTCAAAAACTTCAGGGGTCCACATATCTGGGTTTTTAGAGGGTGCAAACCCATCAAGGAACCATGCATCAGCGGGTTTTAGCCCTTCTGCCTTTGCTGTTTTAAGCATATCTAGCCCCTCACCTATAAATAAACTAAGCGTCAAACCTTCAACAATTTCAATATGATACCACCCTTCTTGCAGGGTATTACGTGGGTATTTTTCCAGAAACGCATCAACTTCCGCCTCCACCCCTTGCCAAACCCGCAACGACTTTTCCATATCCGCAAAACCTAGGGGGTATTTTTCTACAGATACGAAATTAATTGCGTTTTTTCGGTCTGATTTATTCCATAATTGAAATAACACCAAGAAATTAAGCCCCGTACCGAAGCCAAGTTCATAAATTGTGTGGGGGGTTTGCTGGTTTTGCAGGCGTTCGGGCAGGTTATTGCCTTCAAGGAAGACATAGGTACTTTCAGCCAAGCCATCTTCAGCTGAAAAATACACATCATCAAACTGGGTCGAAACAGGGGTTGCCCCCTTCCAGATTAGATCCGCCATTGCATTACACCTTTAGTGCGTGGGCAACCTTGCCTTGCGGGCTTTTACCAACGAGGCTTGCGGCATAATGCGCTGTTTCAATAAGCTTTGGCATAGCAAGGCCAGTTTCAAAGCCTTCACAGTTCAGCATATACACAACGTCTTCTGTGGCCACGTTACCGCTGGCACCTTTGGCATAGGGGCAACCCCCTAGGCCTGCGGTTGAAGCATCAAACACACGAATACCCATTTCAAGCCCTGCGTATATATTAGCAATGGCTTGGCCATAGGTGTCGTGGCAGTGCAGTGCCAGCTTTTCAACTGGGACTTCTTCCAAAACGGCCTTGAGCATTTTCTTGGTAGATTTTGGCGTACCTACACCAATCGTATCGCCGAGTGAAATTTCGTAGCAGCCAATTTGCAATAGCTTAGCTGCGACTTCGGCAACTTTAGCAGCCTTAACATCGCCGCTATAGGGGCAACCAACCACAGTTGAAATATAACCACGCACCTTAATACCGTGTTGGTTTGCAAGGTCAAACACTTCTGCAAAGCGTTTGTAGCTTTCAGCGATGGTGACGTTTGTATTTTTAATATTAAACTCGTCAGAGGCGGCTGTAAAAATAGCAACTTCTTTCGCACCTGCAGCAATAGCATCTTCCATACCGCGGGCATTTGGCACAAGCACAGGCAGGTTTACACCTGCAAACTTAGGCAGTGAGGCAAGCACACTAGCGGTATCCGCCATTTGCGGCACCCACTTAGGTGAGACAAACGCCCCTGCTTCAATCGTTTTATGGCCGCAGTCGGCAAGGCGCTTAATAAGCTCAACACGCTGCGCGACAGTCAGCATTTTACTTTCGTTTTGCAGGCCGTCACGTGGGCCAACCTCAACAATGCGCACAAACTCTGACATTACTTAGCAACCTTTTCTGCCATTTCAGGCTTTTCAGCAGCTGGTGTAAACCCAAGCAAAACAGCATCTTTATCAACTGTTTCACCTACTTTAAAGAAGAGTTCATCCACCGTGCCATCAGCAGGTGCTGTAATGTGGTGCTCGGTTTTCATCGCTTCCAAAATCATAAGGCTTGTGCCTTTTTCAACCTTAGCGCCCGCTTTCGCCGTCACCTTCACCACTTTACCAGGCAGTGGTGCGCTTAGCTTACCTAGAACGGCTGTATCGTCCGCTTCTAGCTCGTTTTCAGGCTCAAGGGTTAGGATGCTGTGCCCAAAGGTTGAGAACACATGCAGTGCGCCCTCGTCTTCAATAATTGTCGCCACTGATTTATGCCCATCAATCACCGCTTCAACCATTTCGCCGTATACAGTACCGTGGGCCACGGTGCCATCGTCAAACGCCCAGTTATCGCCCTTGGCTTTTGCGCTTAGTTCGTCATCAACAAACGGAATACGAATAGACGCTGAGCCACCCAAACGCCAGCCACGCATATCGGCCCACGGTGAGTGTGGGTCGTCATCGCTTAGGGGTTGGTGCTCGGCCAAAGTTTCAAGCCAGTAAAGGGCAGCTAGCTTTTGGTTATCAACATGCTGAATTTCAGGCATCAAAAAGGCTGTTTGATCACGCTCAAGCAGCTTGGTGTGGACGTTACCCTCGGCAAAGTCCTTGTACTTCATAATGTTTGCAAGGTACGCCGCATTAGTATCAACACCCACAATTTGCGTATCGTGCAGGGCTTTTTGCATGTATTGCAGCGCTGCATTTCGGGTTGGGCCCCAGGTAATAATTTTCGCAATCATAGGGTCGTAGTGGTGGCTAATGGTGTCACCCGCTACAACGCCTGTATCAACACGCACGTATTGGTTTTCTTCCGGGAACTTGCAATGTAGCAATGTACCTGTTGAAGGCATAAAGTTTTCGTGCGGCACTTCGGCGTACAAGCGTACTTCAAGGGCATGCCCTTCAAAGGTTAGCTCTTCTTGGGTAAAAGGCAGGGTATCGCCTGCGGCAACACTCAGCTGTAGTTCAACAAGGTCAAGGCCTGTAATGGCTTCAGTTACGGGGTGTTCCACCTGCAAGCGGGTGTTCATTTCCATAAAGTAGAAGTTCTCACCATCAAGCAAAAACTCAACCGTACCGGCACCTACGTAACCTACGGCTTGGGCGGCACGTACGGCAGCCTCACCCATTTGGGCACGAAGGTCTTCGCTAAAGTGCGGGGCTGGGGCTTCTTCTACCACTTTTTGGTGGCGGCGCTGTAGTGAGCAATCACGCTCGAACAAGTACACGCAATTCCCTTCGCTATCAGCAAAGATTTGAATTTCAACGTGGCGCGGGGTGCCAAGGTATTTTTCAACCATCACTTCGCCGTTACCAAAGCTGCTTTCGCCTTCACGCTGGGCTGCGGCGTAAGCGTCGGCAAACTCAGTGGCTTTTTCAACCACACGCATACCTTTACCGCCACCACCTGCAACGGCTTTTAGTAGCACAGGGTAGCCAATTTTATCGGCGGCCTTTTTAAGGTCTTTTTCTGATAAATCGCTGCCATATGCACCCGGTACTGTAGGTACGCTGGCTTCATCCATCAGGGCTTTGGCTTTAGCTTTATCACCCATAAGGTTAATAGCTTCAGCTGAGGGGCCGATAAAGACGATACCCGCTTCAGCGCAAGCTTCAGCAAAGGCTGTGTTTTCTGACAAAAAGCCATAGCCTGGGTGGATAGCTTCGGCTGAGGTTTGCTTGGCAGCCTCAATAATAGTTTCGTACTTCAGGTAGCTTTCCGCCGATGGTGACGCCCCAATACGCACGGCTTCATCGGCCATGAGGGTATGCAGCGCATGTTCATCAGCGTCTGAGAATACGGCAACAGTTTTAACACCAAGGTTTTGGCATGAGCGGATAACACGACACGCAATTTCGCCTCGGTTAGCAATCAGTACTTTATTAAACATCTTCATGTTATTTAACCTCCTGCTCGACCCATGCGGCACTACGTTTTTCAAGGAAGGCATTAATCCCCTCTTTTGCTTCTGGTGTGGCACGGCGCTTGGCAATAATGGTTGAGCTTTCAGCCACCACGCCTGCTTCTAGCGGGCGGTGGGCAAAGCTGTAGATAAGGTCTTTCGCAACGCCCATAGCTTCAGGGGCATTGCGTTTAATGTGTTTCAGCATATCGGCAAGGGCTGCGTTTTGGCTTACTTCATCAGCGTAAACTTCGTGCAGCAGGCCAACTTCTTGTGCTTTTTCAGCGGCAATCACTTCAGCGGTCAGGTAAAAACGGCGGGCCTGACGGGCACCCATAGCACCCAACACGTATGGCGAGATGATTGACGGCACTAGCCCAATCTTCACCTCACTTAGGCAAAACTTGCTGTTTTCAAGACCTAGGGCAATATCGCATGCGCCAACAACGCCCACACCGCCGCCATAAACAGCGCCATGCACCATGGCAATGGTTGGCTTTTTAAGTTGGTGCAAAGCATACAGCATGTCGCCTAGCTTTTTGGCGTCCATAATGTTTTCTTGTTGTGAATAGCTTGCCGCACGGCGCATCCAGTTAAGGTCACCGCCAGCGCAAAAGGCTTTACCGTTGGCACGCAGCACAAGGGCACGCACGTTGTCGTCGGCGGCTGTTTGGTTCACAGCGTCATGCATTTCGGCAATTGTGGTTTCATCCATTGCGTTCAGAACGTCAGGGCGGTTAAGGGTCATAGTCGCAATGCCCTGATGCACGGTGTATTCAATATGCTGGTAAGTCATGGTCATATAGTCCCTTCTACATTCTAAAGACGCCAAACTGCGTCTCGTCAATTGGGGCGTTAAGGCTGGCTGAAATGGCAAGGCCTAATACGTCACGGGTTTGGGCAGGGTCAATCACGCCATCGTCCCACAGGCGGGCACTGGCGTAGTATGGGTGGCCCTCTTCTTCGTATTTTTTACGCAAAGGCTCTTTAAACGCTTGGTCTTCCGAGTCGCTCCACTTATCGCCTTTGGCTTCGGCTTTATCTTTTTGCAACGTGGCAAGAACGCTGGCTGCCTGCTCGCCGCCCATCACCGAAATACGTGAGTTAGGCCACATAAACAGCATGTTCGGGCTATAACCACGGCCGCACATGGCGTAGTTCCCGGCACCAAATGACCCACCAATAAGCACGGTAAACTTAGGCACGTTGGCACAAGCCACGGCCGTTACCATTTTGGCGCCGTGCTTGGCAATGCCTTCAGCTTCGTATTTGCTGCCCACCATAAAGCCTGAGATGTTTTGCAGGAATACTAGTGGGATTTTACGTTTTGCGCACAACTCAACGAAGTGGGCACCCTTTTGCGCACTTTCTGAGAACAAAATACCGTTATTTGCCACAATACCCACAGGGTAACCGTGGATGTGGGCAAAGCCACATACTAAAGTTTCGCCGTACAGTTGCTTAAATTCATCAAACTCGCTGCCGTCAACAATGCGGGCAATAACCTCTCGCACGTCAAACGGGGTTTTAAGGTCTTGCGGCAGAACCCCGTAAATTTCTTCTGGGGCGTAGTGCGGCTCAATTGGTGATTTTGTTGTAAGCTCGGTCTTTGCAGGGCGGTTGAGGTTACGCACAATCTCACGCACTTTTTGCAAGGCTTGCTTATCGTTTGCAGCCAAATGGTCGGCCACGCCTGAGGTACGGGCGTGTAGATCACCGCCGCCAAGGTCTTCAGCGCTTACAACTTCACCCGTGGCAGCTTTTACTAGTGGAGGACCACCAAGGAAAATGGTGCCCTGCTCGCGCACAATCACAGCTTCGTCACTCATGGCTGGCACATAGGCGCCACCCGCTGTACAGCTGCCCATAACTGCGGCAATTTGTGGGATGTTTTTGGCTGACATACGCGCCTGGTTAAAAAAGATACGGCCGAAGTGGTCACGATCGGGGAAAACTTCATCTTGGTTAGGCAGGTTCGCCCCGCCAGAGTCTACAAGGTAGATACATGGTAGGTTATTTTGTTCGGCAATCTCTTGGGCACGTAGGTGCTTTTTAACGGTCATCGGGTAGTATGTCCCGCCTTTAACGGTAGCGTCGTTGGCAACAATCACGCATTCAAGACCTTCAACACGGCCAATACCGGTGATGATACCTGCGGCTGGCACTTCGTCATCGTACATACCTGTCGCCGCAAGGGCTGAAAACTCAAGGAATGGTGCGCCCTTATCTAGCAGGTTATGAATACGCTGGCGTGGCAGCAGTTTGCCACGGCTTAGGTGTTTTTCACGGGCTTTTTCGTGGCCGCCAAGGTGAATGGTTTCAAGCTTGTCGTTTAAATCATCGACGAGTTTTTGATGAAACTCAGTATTCGCCTTAAACGCATCTGAGTTAATATTTGCTTGAGATTTAATCTTGGCCATGAGGGTACGCCTATTCTGATTGTTTTTATGGCGCCAAGTATACCAAAGGTTGCCCCCTGCCAAAAGCAAAAGCCACCCGAATGGGTGGCTATTTCGCAAACAGGTTTAAGATAGCCGTACGGTTTACGCATTAGCGTAGGTTATACGTAGCTTAAACTTAATGGCTGTATTGGTGGCTTTATCAATAAAACAAAGCATTATTGCCCATATACCATCTTCACGGATGGGATAGCCCTTGGTGAAGTACATCTTTTTTGATGGGTACACAAATGCCATAGCATCAATCACATGTACGGTATCAAGGTCTTCATCAGTCGGGATGGCATACAGGGAAAAAGGCTCATCATGGTTTACCTGGCAGGTAAGCTCGTAGTATGGCCGCTCATCAGGAACTTTGCGCATACTATTAGCACCCATAATCCACGAGGTAATTTCCGCAGGTAAGTCGCCTGTGATTTCATCAATTTTAACGGATACATTATCCGCCAATGTAGGTGTGTTCGGGCCGTTTGGCCCATTGGTTTGGTCAGTCATACAGAACCCTCAAAAGGTCGGTAGGTATTCAGAAAAGACAAGAAGATAAATAATCGAGCTACTGGTTTAGGCCTTTGCACGGCGTTTGTCAAGGTAACGGATAGCCATAAGTAGAATATAGATGCCTAGGTATATAAAAGGCTCGGGCGTGGTGGTTTTTTGCATCATGTAGAAATGCAGGATGCCTAAAGGTGTGATGATGTAGACGAGTTTGTGGAGCTTGCGCCAGCGCTCGAGGCCTAGCCAGTGTTGGGCTTTATCAAAACTGGTGGCGGCCAATGGGATGAGCAGTACGAAGGCGAGCATCCCTACGGTAATAAACAGGCGCTCGGCAATGGCTTCGATAAATTCGGCCATATTACCCTCAAGGTCGAGGAATACATATGAGCACATATGGATTGTAACGTAAAAAAACGCAAACAGCCCCAACATACGGCGGAATAGTATGGGTTTAAACGACTTGGTTAGCTTTGCGACAGGGGTGACAGCCAAAGCCACCAGCAAGTAGCGCAGTGCCCACTCGCCCGTGGTGCGGTTGGTAAATTCAAAAAAGTTAAAGCCTAAGCCGTGGGGTTGGCCTGTATAGGCAAAATACCACTGTAATGCCAGCCATGCGGCGGGGTATAAACACACCAGAAATACAATGGGCTTACCATAGCGGCGCACATTGCGGACTGAGGTTATGGCTTTAAGTTTTGACATCAGTAGAATTTCGTCAGGTCCATATCTTTATACATATGGGCGACTTCTTCTTCGTAGCCATTGAACATGAGGGTCTCACGACGGCGAAACTCGCCAATGCGGCGCTCTTTCCCTTGGCGCCAACGTGGGTGATCCACATTCGGGTTTACGTTGGCGTAAAAACCGTATTCGTGGGGGGCTGATTTTTCCCAAGTGGTCAGGGGTTTTTGGTCAGTAAACTCAATACTGACAATTGATTTGATTGACTTAAAGCCATACTTCCACGGCACCACAAGGCGCATAGGTGCACCGTTTTGTTTTGGTAGCTCTTTACCATACAAGCCCACAGCCATAAAGCTGAGGGGGTTCAGGGCTTCATCCATACGCAGGCCTTCAACATACGGAAAGTCTAGGCCTTGGGTCAGCGTCCAAGGCATTTCTTCAGTATCAAGCTTGGTTTGGAAGCGCACGTATTTTGCGGTGCTAAGCGGCTTAAGTTTTTCAAGCACGCTGGCAAGTGACACCCCTACCCACGGAATCACCATTGACCAAGCCTCAACACAGCGCAGGCGGTAGATGCGTTCTTCTAGGTTATTATAGTCAATAAGGTCATCAATATCGTAAACGCCGGGGGCTTCGGTAAGGCCCATGACCTTAACCTTCCAAGGTTCGATGGTTAAGCGGTGGGCGTTTTTGGCAGGGTCGGTTTTATTGGTACCAAACTCGTAAAAATTATTGTAGCTCGTGATGGCTTGCTCGGTGGTCAGTTCTTCACCAGGGTTATACTGTGTTTTTTGGTGAGGCAGCTTTTTAAGAGGCGTACCGTCTGCGGCCAGTAGCAGCTTATTGGCGGCCAACATACCACCCACGGCGCTTGCAGCAAATACACCGCTTTTGGTCATAAACTTACGGCGGTTTAGGTAGATACGTTCAGGGGTAACGTTATTCTCAGACTCTTGCCATTGTTTGAGGGTTTTGATGAGCGTCATGTGAAATCCTTTTATTATGCAAGTGTGAGTTCTGTGATGAGGCGAATAAAGTTACACTTCTCTAAATTGAGTGTCCTTCCACTGCTCAAACAGTGGTTTAAGCTTAAGGCGCTGATACTTGCCTGTGGCCGTTACAGGAAATTCATCCCCAAACAGTACCACCTTAGGACGTTTTGAGAATGGCAGCGCAGCGCAGCCTTTTAAAACGTCGTCTTCGGTTAGGGTGGCCCCCTCTTCTTTTTGGATAAAGGCGCCAATTTCTTCGCCGTAAATGCTGTGTTCAAAGCCCACAGCCATACCTGCTTTTACGCCCTCGATTGAGGCCAGAACTTCATCAATTTCAAGCGGTGAATAGTTAATACCGCCACGGATGATAAGCTCTTTCAAGCGGCCTGTAATAAAGAAGAACTTACGGCCTTGGTCGTCTGTTTTATAAAAGCCTTCATCGCCACTTCGGAACCAGCCATGCTCAAACGTTTCGGCGTTTGCATCGGGGCGCTTAAAGTATTCTTGCATGATGTTATGCCCACGGATAACAATCTCACCACGGTCGCCCTCAGCAACGTCTTTGCCTTCAGGGCTATGAATCGCCATATCGTTGCAAGGCAGTGCTACGCCAATGCTTGGGTAGCCAAAGTCGCACAGCCATTTTTTACGCTCAGCCTCAGGTAGGTCAAACGGCAAGTAGCAGCTGTAGCATGTGCTTTCAGACAAGCCATAGCCGTGAATAATTTTGGTGGGGAAGTTTTTCTCAAACCGTTTAACAGTTTCAATGGTCAAAGGCCCTGCCCCGCAAATCAGGAATTTTAGCGGTGTTTGGGCAATATCGTCAGGGGCATGTTCGCCATTATTTGCCTTGGCTTCGCAAAGGAAGTTCAGCACCGTGGGTACCACACTGCCCCATACGCAATTTTCGGCCGCGGCTGTTTGCCAAAAGCGTGAGGCTGAAAACTTGCGGCTTAGCACTACACTACCGCCGTAGTAAAGCGGCGTAAGCAGCGTCACCACCATACCGTTTACGTGGTGGATAGGCAGCACGTTAAGGGCGCGCATATCAGGCGTAAAGCCATACCACTCGACAATGCAGTGAGCATCAATAAGTAGGTTCTTTTGCTGCAGTACCACCCCTTTTGGGTTACCCGTAGTACCTGAGGTGTAAACAATCAGGGCTTCAGACTCAGGCGAAACATCAACATTTACAAGCGGTGTAGCTTCGGCCTGAAGCTCAGCTTCGTGCAGGTTTAAAAATGGGGACTGGGCATCGCCGTTGTTAAGCTCAAGGTAGTGCTCAACAGTTTCAAACTGGGGTTTAAGGGCGGCCACACGGCCAGCCAAGTCGGGCATGACAAACAGGGCTTTTGCAAGACCATTGTTGAACGAGTAAACCATACGGTCGTCACCGTCACCAATGTTAAACGGAATCACCACGAGGCCCACCATCCACGCGGCGTAATACACCACAACAGTATCAGGGTGGTTATAAGCCACAGTACCAATACGGTCGCCGGCCTTGAGGCCAAGGCCATGCATAATATTAGCAACTTTGCAGCAGCGGGCATAAAACTGAGCGTATGAGATTTCGTGGCGAGTACCCTCATCCGAGAACACTAAATAAGGCGCACTCGCTTGCTTTGCGGCACGGGCTTCTAGCAGTTGGTGGATGCTGCTCCACGGCACATCTGGGGCATTATCAGGGTTTGAAAGGGTATGAGCTGCCGCGATTTTTTGGCGAACTTGTGCATCAAGGTGTTGTTCGGCAGGCGACATGCGCATACTCCTTATTAAAGATCAGAAACAAAAAGCGTATCGTCTGCGAACGGAAGATTTTCAGGCGCAGGAAGCGCAGGCACATTATCCATAATAGCTTTAGCGGTGGCTTTATAAAAGTCACGTAGTTCGGCAAGCTTGCCCGGCTCAGACAGGGTGCGTTGCACGGTTTTAAAACTCTCAAGCGGGATTTGCACGCCATGCCACTCGCCACGTTCTTCGATAGTGTAGTTAAACCCAGCGGCAGCAACTGTTTTGCGCACAGGCTTAATTGTTTCGGCGCAGGCGTAAAAGCGGTAGCTTGGTTTACCTAGGCGGCCAAGACCTTTATCAAACACCCACCCTTGTACGCCTTCTGGCTGGGTAAGGTATTTACGACCAATCTTAAACAGTTCGTTAAGGAGGTTGCCAAGGTCGGCGTCAAAGTCTTCTACGTCAAGGTCAAAGCCTTTAGACTCGGGCTTTGAAACAGGCTGAACATCACCAAAAAAGGCTGAGGTATCAACATCTTCAACAGACGGCACATACTCATAGTAGAGGTCGTCCCAAGGGTCGGTTTTTTCGAGTGGGTTGTACATCACCAAAAATGGGTTGTCCTTACGCATCGCAGCAAGGTCGGCGGCGGTGATAAGCTTACCGCTGTCGTCAGTCTCGTTACGGTAATAGGTATACTGAACACCTTCAATCGTACGGGTATCAGGCAGCATTGGGCCTGGGCGAACACCCGCATCGCGGAAGGCGTCTTCAATTTCACCGGCGAGCATCCCAAGGTCTTCTTTACTGGTTTGCGTTAGGCGCAGAACAAACAAATCCCCACGGGTGGTGTAACGTGGGGCAAAATCAGAAGCAAAATATTCAGCGGCGCTAATACGGCCTGTACGCACAGCCTTACCGCTTAGACGGTCAGATAAAATCGACCAAGCGCTGCTTACGTCAGCGGCATGCACCGAAAAGTAAAACACCCAACCAGCATCTGCTGTCAATGTGGTGGCAGTTGATGTTTCAACATTTGATGATGTGCTTTGTGATGAGGCTTGTGCAGGCGCCAATACCTCAAACGCTGATGAGGTAGGCTCAGAAACTGTTTTAGGTGTTACTACTTTAGAAATTGCTTTCTTAATAGCTGCCTTTTTAGAAGCAGCTTTCTTAGTAACTTTACGGGTTTTAGCAGTCGCCATGGGGCTCGGCTCTCTTCGTTGTTTTTCTTTTTCCAAGAAACCAGACTTATAAGTATACCAAAATTTTCAAGACCTTCAATAAAAACAGGCACATAACATAATTTGCCTATTTTTACCGTTTCAGGCTTGTAATGGTATACTAGCCCTACTACACCTTTAATATGGTTAATTTATTTACAGAGGGAAAACCATGAGCAGATCAGACAGTTTAGAAACCCGCGGCCCTTCATTTGGCCAACGTGATGATGACCCTCGCCTAGACGATGCCCGCTCTAGCATCCGCAAATGTCTAAATGCTCAGGGCGAGCTTAGCCCTGTTTTTCAGTCCAAACTTGAAGGTTTGAAAGAAAGCATCCGCTCGCACGAGCGTGCTGTTGATGAATCTAACCGCACAGGCCGCCCAGTTTCGTACCAAGGCCCAGATGGCGGGCACCTATTTACGGGCCAACGCCCTAGCATTGAGATTAACACTCAAGATACACACATTGAGCGCCTAAGCATTGAAGATTACCAAAAACTGCCAGAGTACCGCATTTTGAAGGCGCACCTAGAAGAGCAAGGCCTAACCCTTGATACAGGTGATTACCGCCACGATAAGAACTTCCGTGGGTCAAACAACAACGGTGGTACCCTTGAAGTTATTCGCAATGGCGACGCCGAACTGCGTGACGCGCCAAAGCGTGCCCCTGCCCCTGAGGTTGACACTCGTGACGCTGTTAAACAAATGCGCGAAAAGATGAACGAGCAAAAACCCGGACTGATGGGACGCCTCTTCGGCAAGAAATAGTAAATTTTTTACATAAAAACGCTCCTAAAGTGCTATTTAGGGGCGTTTTTGCTTTTTATTGCACTTTATTGAATTCTTTCCTTGAAATTGTATGCAATCTGTCCCATAAGAAGGTTCAACAAAGTTTTTTCTGTGTTTGGCAGTTCGGCCAAGTAAGGGTGAAAGAACTTACTTGGCGGGTCGTTCCCGCACGGATTGAGAGCCAATAATGGCGGCTCAAACACAAGGAAAAAGTTTATGAACTTCAAACAATTTGACCTCCACCGTCATATTCTACAAGCGTGCTCTAAACAGGGCTTCGAAAAAGCAACCCCTATTCAGCAAAAGGCTATCCCTGAGATTATTGCAGGCAAAGACCTTATGGCGTGTGCACAAACAGGTACAGGTAAAACTGGCGCCTTCACATTGCCACTGCTGCACAAACTACTGCACGACACAAACAACGTCCAAAAAGGCCCTAAGGTTGTTATCCTTAGCCCAACACGTGAACTTGCAGAGCAAATTCTAGTTTCAGTACGTGCCTTCACAAAAGGTACACAGCTTAAAACTGGTATGGTTGTTGGTGGCGTAGGCTACGGCCCACAAATTAAAATGCTTTCAAAGCCGCTTGATGTGTTGGTAGCCACCCCTGGCCGCCTGATTGACCACATGGGCGAAAACCGCGTTGATCTGTCTAAAGTACAAACATTCGTACTTGATGAAGCTGACCGTATGCTTGATATGGGCTTTGTAAAGCCTGTTGAAACCATTTGCGAAACAATGCCTTACAGCCGCCAAACATTGCTATTCTCAGCAACGTTTAGCCCAGGTGTTGAGCGTCTAGCTAAGCGCTTCTTGAAAGACCCTGAAGTGATCAAGCTTGCGCAAAGCCACTCAGAGCACAAAAACATTACACAGTCGCTATTTTACGCTGACAGCCGCGAACAGAAGAAAGCCCTTCTGCGTGACCTACTGGCTGATAGCTCAGTATGGCAGGCTGTTGTGTTTATTAAAACCAAGCACCAAGCTGATAAAATTGCTAAAGAAATTCAAGACTGGGGCCACCGCTCGGCTTCGCTACACGGTGACTTGCGTCAATCAAAACGCCGCCGCGTAATTGAACTTATGCACGAAAACAAAGTTAAAGTACTTGTAGCAACCGACGTTGCTGCCCGTGGCCTTGATATTAAAGACCTTAGCCACGTGATTAACTTTGACCTACCGCAAGTGGCTGAAGATTACGTACACCGTATTGGCCGTACTGGTCGTGCTGGTGCTGAAGGTGTTGCCTACTCAATGGTAAGCCGCAGCGAACGTGGTCTACTTCATGCGATTGAGAAGTTTACTGGTCGTAAGATTGAAGTTGGTGAAAAACCTGGCCCATCAAGCCACGCACCAAAAGTGCAGCCAACCAAGAAAGGCGCTAAAGCTCCTAAATCTTTTACCCCTAAATTCACTGACTCAGCAGAATCAGGTGAAGAACAGTCAACAAAGCGTTTTGACAAAAAAGGCGGCTTTAAGAAAGACGGCTTTAAGGGCAACTCTAAAGGCGGCTTCAAGAAAGATGGCTTTAAAGGTAAAAAATCATCATTCCGCTCAAACGATGGTGAAACCCTAAGCGTTCAAGCTTCTGCTAAGCCTTCAAACCAGAAGAAAGTGAAGCACCACGCTGAACTTCAAGCCCTGATTGAAGACCCTAAAGCAGCGCTAGAAAGCCAAATGCCTAAGCGCAAGAAGCCAAAGAACCTACCTTCGAACAAGAAAAAGCGCATGGGCGCAGGCAGTTCAGCAGGTACACCTAAAGGCTCAGCTAAAGGTGGCAAGAAGATGGCCTCTCGCTTTGCAAAGTCAAAAGGCTTTAAAGGCAAAAAAGCGGCTAATACTTCAGGCAAGTTCGCAAGTAAAGGCGCTAACAAAAACCGTTCACGCGGTTCACGCCCTAGCGCCTAACCAACATTGCCTTTGCAACCCAAAGGCAACTTGATATAGTGCTCTGCAACAATAACAACGTTGCAGGGCACTTTTCTTATGGAAATCCAAAAACTATTCGAAACAGGTGAAATTTCACCAAAACTAGCTGAATGGCTGAACCAATTTGACACTTGCGTTGAAGCCTTAAACAACCTACCAAAACTCTTCGAAACCCTTGGCGAGCCTGAAATTTTGGGCAACGTGCACCCTTCTGCTGTTATTGATGGTCCTGTTTGGATTGGTAAAGGCGCTGAAATTGGCCCTTGCGCTGTATTGCAAGGCCCCGTCTTTATTGGCGAAGGCGCTGAAATTGGCAGCCACGCCGTGGTGCGTAAGCAAGCGTATGTTTCAAAAAACTGCGTGATCGGCCACGGGGCTGACATTAAACACTCAATTTGCCTAGACGGCTCAAAAATTCAGGCTTCTAGCTTTGCTGGCGATAGTGTTTTAGGTGTGGCCGCTCGTGTGGCTTCAGGGGCTATTTTGTCAAACCGCAAGTTTAACCAAACCGAAGTTTACTACAAAAACGCCGAAGGCAAGGCTTTGCCAACAGGCCGCGGCCACTGTGGCGCCTTTATGGGCCGTCATTCACGTGTTGGGGCTAACTGCGTTATTTCACCAGGCACCGTTATTGGCCAACATACTTGGATTGGTTCAGGCGTAGTGCTAAGCGGCACCCACGGCGATAACGAGTTTATTATGGTGAAACAAGAACTTGAGAAACTACCGAAGGACGAAGTCGTACTTCGCCACGACGGTTAAAATTTGTGCTTCACCCCATAATTGTACGGGGAATTTAACTAAAACCGATATAGGTGTGATGGAACCATGAAAAGCAAGACGCTTTTAAATACGTTTATTGCGGCAACATTTTTGGCTGCACTAGGGGGAGTAACTGAGGGATATGCCCAGAACAGTTCAGCTCTAGCAACCAGTGGTATGGGTGGCGGTGCCTCAAGCACAGCACGCCTTACGGCCCAAATGGCCCAAGTGAAAGACCGCGCCGATGCGGTTGAAGCCTGTGGTAATAAAGCTAAAGTTTACGGCCCTTCATTTGGTGGCGCAAAAGATGGTGACGACTGTATTACAGGCATTCATCTAACAACTACGGGTGATGTTGGTATTGGTACAGCCGGCCCAAGCGCAAAGCTTGACGTTGTTGGGGCTATTGAAGCCTCAGGTACCTCATACATTGGTGGCCTTCGCATGGGTGTCGTTGGTCACGGCGGCACATGGCCAGGCCTAGCAAATGATGCTTTAGGCGACAGTGCAGGCGAATATGCAATTATCCAAAACAGTTCAGGCCAAACACTTTTAAACTCAGCAGCGGGCCAATATTTGGGCTTCCGTATTGGCAACAACCAGCTGATGATGCTTGATGATTCAGGCAACCTAGGTATTGGCGGTACACCAAGTTATAAACTGCATGTTAACGGCACTGGGCGTGTAAACAGTTCGCTAAGTGTAGGCTCTACTGGTACATTTGGCAGTAACGTAACCTCAAGCGGTAACATGACAGCAAACGCCTTCTTTTACAGTTCTGACCGTACGCTAAAGAAAAACATTGAACCTGTTACGGGCGGTATTGATTTAGTGAGTAAGCTTGAGCCTGTTTACTTTGACTGGAAAGCAAATGACGAAGCCAGCATTGGCTTTATTGCGCAAGAAGTTCGTGAAGTCGTCCCTGCAGCTGTGCAAGAAACACCAAACGGCACACTTGCTGTTGACTACGGTAAACTTGTTGCACCACTTGTAGCGGCCGTGAACGAACAACAAAAACAAATTGATGCGCTTAAAGCAGAGGTTAAAAACCTCCGCAGTAAGCTTGATAAATAGTAGTTAAGGTTTAGTACATAAATGTGGCGATTTTTACAGCTTACACTTCTAGCACTGTACCTGTTTACGGGACTCGGGCTAAGCGAAGCTATGGCTGCAAACTCATACCAAGTTAACAATGGCGCAACCGCTGTTATTGATGAACATACGGTATGTCGTGTTGTAACAAATAACAGCGGCAGCGCTATTTTTGTGCCGACCAAAACCTCAGCCGAGTGGTCAGCTTTTTACAATAATCCTCCAGCGAGCGTATCTTCACCACCTTGTGCTGCTTGTAACCTTGACGGTGCCAACGTGCCTCATGGTGGTAGCCGTGATTTTTACTTAACAACACGCCCCTGCTACAGCACCTGTGCTGCCATTAGCCAAACCCGTAACTGTTACAACGGTAACCTTGATGGTTCAGCAACCTATAACAAAGCCAACTGCCCTGGTCCAACGTGCGCAAGCTGTACAACCAGTGGCGTAAACTGGACAACAAGCTCATTCACCTGTAATGCCTCGGCCACTGCAGGCTCACACGGGACAACCCGTAATGTGTCAGACAGTGCTGCACCTAACGTAGGTTCAGCCTCGTTTACCTGTGCGAACGGTACGTGGGATGAAGCCTCGGGCAGCTGTGGCGGTGCAAGCTGTAGCTTGCCATGGGGTGGCAGCATTAACCATAACCAAAGCACTACAGCCTACCAGAATAGTTCTGAGCCATGCGGCGGCAGCTGTACTAGCCAAACACGTACCTGTAATAACGGTAGCCTTTCAGGCAGCTATGCCAATAATAGTTGCTCTGTAACGGCTTGTGCAAGCTGTAACCTACCTTGGGGCGGTAGCATTAACCACAACCAAAGCACGACAGCCTACCAAAGCTCAAGTGTTGCCTGTGGCAGCAGTTGTACCAGCCAAACACGTACCTGTAATGATGGCTCACTTTCAGGGTCATACAGCAACGCAAGTTGCTCGGTTTCAGCATGTGCAAGTTGTTCGTTACCATGGGGTGGTAGCATTAACCACAACCAAAGTGTAACGGCTTACCAAAGTTCATCAGTTTCATGTGGTAGCAGCTGTAACAGCCAAACCCGTACATGTAATAACGGTAGCCTTTCAGGCTCATACGGTAACTCAAGCTGTTCAGTTGGGGCTTGTGGTTGTTCACTGCCATGGGGTGGCTCAATTTCAAATGGCCAGAGTGTAACAGCTTACCAAACCTCATCAGTTTCTTGTGGTAGCAGCTGTAATAGCCAAACACGTACGTGTACAAACGGATCGCTTTCAGGGTCTTATGGCAATTCAAGTTGTTCAGTTGGCTCATGCGCTAGTTGTTCACTGCCTTGGGGCGGTAGCATCAACCACGGCCAAAACGTAACGGCCTACCAGAACTCAAGCGTACCGTGTGGCAGCAGCTGTACCAGCCAAACCCGTTCATGTAACAACGGTTCACTTTCAGGCTCATACAGTAACTCAAGTTGTTCAGTTGGGGCTTGTGGCTGTACGACAAGTGGTGGCGTGTTTATTGCCAACGGCCAGTGTAAAACACTATGGAACAGCACATGGGGTTGGTATGGTTCAGGCGCTGGTACTGGCGGTTGTACCCCAACATGTCAGTCAGGCAGTGTATGTTGTAACAGCGGTTCACTAAGCACCACTTACTACAAACACAGCTCATGCAGTACTGATGGCATGCCTTGCTGTGGTGGTGTTCCTTGCTAAACAAAACACACTCTCTTTTTAGATAAAATGCTGTATAATCGGCAAAAATAAATAAAAAGAGATTCCACAATGCCGCAAAGTAAGTTTGTATTTTTCACAACAGCACTATTTGCCACGATCGCCGTGGTCTATCTGCTCGTTATCGGTAAAGACCTTATCTTGCCGTTGGTTATTGCAAGTTTGCTGTTCTACATTTTGGTGATGGTTACCCGCCGTATTAGCGAGTTTAAAATTTGCGGTAAACAACTACCAAGTAAGGCCAGCGCTTTGGTTACGGTTATTGCGGCTGTAACAGCTGTGTATGCCCTGTTCCGTTTGGCAGCAGGCTCAATTTACAAAGTGGTTAACCAAGCGCCGTTTTATCAAGCCAAGCTTAATGGCCTGCTTGAACAAGCCACAACCCTTTTGGCTGAACACAACGTTGATGCCACAAACATTTTTGATGCTATCAGCATCCCTTCACTTGTGGGCGGTGTGGCCGATACCTTTACAAGCTTTACCCAATACGCAACGCTGATTGTGATTTACACCCTGTTTATTGCCCTTGAGTACCCATCGTTTGACCGTAAACTTAAGGCCCTATACCCATCTGACAAAAGCTACGACGATGCCTGCAATACCCTTGATAATATTACGCAAGACGTGGGCAAGTACCTGAAGATTAAATCCCTCATGAGTTTCATGACCGGCCTACTCAGCTATGCCGTGCTCGCTATTGCAGGTATTAGCTATGCACCGTTTTGGGGTTTGGTGATTTTTGCCCTTAACTTCATCCCGACTGTGGGTTCAATCCTTGCTATTTTGATGGTTGTGCCTGTGGTGATTATTCAGCTAGGCCTTATTACAGGCGCCTTTGTAACAGCGGCTGCCTTGATTGGTGTGCAGTTGATGATTGGTAACGTGATTGAGCCTCGCCTTATGGGTAAATCGCTGAACCTAAGCCCATTGGTTATTCTGCTTTCGCTTGCCTTCTGGGGCACAATTTGGGGCCCAATTGGCGCGCTACTTTGTGTGCCGCTGATGGTTATCCTAAACATTACCCTTTCTAAGTTTGAGCAAACCCGCAGCATTGCGATTATGCTTTCACAAGAAGGCCGCATCCGCGAAACAACACCACGCAAGAAAAAGGCTTAACCAATGCAGAAGACGATTGTTTGGTTCCGACGAGACCTTCGCCTCACTGACCACCCAGCCCTGCGTAAGGCTGTTGATAATGGCAAGGTGCTGCCCGTCTTTATTCTGGATACAGCAAACACCCGCCCCCTTGGTGGCGCCACAAAATGGTGGCTGCACCACAGCTTGGCCAGCCTCGCTAAAAGCATTGAAGACCGTGGTGCAAAGCTGCACTTTTATGCAGGTGACCCACTAAAAATCATCCCGGAACTATGTGAAAAGCATGATATTTCGCACGTTTATTGGGGCCGCCAATACTTCCCCGATACCATCAAGCGTGACACCCAACTGAAGGCTGACTTACAAAACGCCGATGTTGAGGTTGAAAGTTTTAACACTTCTCTGCTGCGTGAACCTTGGGAAATCGCCCCAAAGTCAGGCCCGTTTTACAAAGTGTTTACCCCGTTTTGGGGGGCTTGCCTTGAGAGCTTTAAGCAAGAAACACCTAACCTACCTAAAAGCGCCCCATCTCAAATTGATGGCCTAAGTGCTGACAGTGCTGACCTTGCAAAGCTAGACCTGTTACCAACCAAGCCAAACTGGGCTAAAGGCTTTACTGAGCATTGGGAAATTGGTGAAGACGCCGCCCTTAAACGCTTTAGAGCTTTTGCCGAAGACCGTATTTACAAATACAACAACCAGCGGGACCTCCCCGCCGTTGATGGTACCTCAAAGCTAAGCCCGCACCTGCACTTTGGTGAAATTAGCCCCCGCCAGGTTTACCATGAGGTGGCTGACGAAATGGGCACCGATAAAGGCCTTGATACCTACATGAAGGAAATTGGCTGGCGTGAGTTTGGCTACCACCTGATTTACCATATTGAAGACTTTGCCACGAAACCTTGGAAAGAACAGTTTGAAAACTTTACGTGGGACCATGACGACGCAGCCTTTAAGCGTTGGCAACAAGGCCAAACAGGCTACCCTATCGTTGATGCAGGCATGCGCCAGCTTTGGCAAACAGGCTGGATGCACAACCGTGTGCGTATGATTGTCGCTAGCTTTTTGATTAAAGACCTGTTTATCCACTGGAAAGAAGGCGAAGAATGGTTCTGGGATACGCTGGTTGACGCCGACCTTGCCAACAATGTTGCCGGCTGGCAGTGGGTTGCAGGCAGCGGTGCTGACGCTTCGCCGTACTTCCGTGTATTCAACCCAATTACACAAGGCGAAAAATTTGACCCCAAAGGCCAATACATCCGTGAATTTGTGCCTGAGTTAAAAGACTTGCCGAACGATCTTATCCATAAGCCGTGGGAGGCCAAAAACAGCGATTTGCTGCTTGCAGGCATTGAACTGGGTAAAGATTACCCTAAACCCATGGTCGATCACTCAAAAGCCCGTAAAGAGGCTCTAGACCGTTACAACGCCATTAAAGACCAATAGCCTTAATACTGTTTATTGATGTAGCTTGAGGTGTACGTATGATTCACCAAGTGGCCATTCTGCTTTGCGTAGCAGCGTTTGGTTTTATCTTGGTTACAGTAATAGGTCATGCTGTAGGCAGGTTTACGGCCTTCTTGGCAGGTACCGCCGCCACATTCGTTACGGGTAATTTCAACCATCTTATAAACGCTGTTATTACACTCAACCTTAATGATGTCTGAGTTTTCTTGCGCTGTACGTACCTGACCATGCGGTGTGTACGGGATGTGGAAGTGGATGTGCTGGTCATGCCAGTCAACGTACGTACGTAGTACTGCAGGTGGGCATGCCATTTTGCCAGCTGCTGCAGCACGGCGGCATACAACTTCACCGCCCATAACGGTTAAGAACTCACCGTCTGAACAACTTGGGATTAGCGCCCCTTGTGCACTTTGCACAGGCATGGTTTGCGCATTTTTACCGCCCATGGTTGGCTTTACGTCAGCGAGTGGTGCATTGCGGGTAGACTCTGGCGCTTGAATCACACCACCTTGTGGGTTTTCAGCGCCTTTAAGGGCTTGGGCCACGGCCATTTCAACAAGGGCACGCACACGGTCGCTTGGGTAGTCGGCCTCTAGGGCAGGCACCGCTTCCACTGCACGGGGCATTTGGGCAGGGTCTTGGTCAATACCATTGGTAGTTTGGATAGGATCAGCACGGTCCATTTCCATGCTAATCGTTTTCAAGCTTGCGCCTGGGCTTTGGGTATTGGCCGAACCCGTGGCCGCCCCACTAATGCTTTTCAGTGGAATACTTTCACCACGTTTGCTGCCTTTAGGGTTGGCGCTTAGTTTAAATGTTTTGGCTGTTGGGGCCAGCTCGCCACCTACAATACGTGGGGCTTCTAGGGTTGGTTGGGTTTGTACGGGCTGCACGCAACCATCGGCATCTGCATCTGCTGAGTTCGGGTCAAAAACAAAGCCTTGTTCGCCGCAAATACGGTAGCCTTGCAGCTCTGACATTTCTTCAAGCATCACGTCAACCTGTGCTTGAAGTTGCTCCATTTCTAGAGGGTTTACACCACTTTCATTTTGCGCATGCGCCAACGGGCTTAGCATAAGTAAGCTAGCAAAAATTGCGCTACAGAAAGTAAAGTTTTGGCGTTTAGTCAAAGTCTTCATCCAGCATAAACTTGTTATTACATGCATCGCCCCAAGCGTCCATAAACTCGGCTAGGTAGGGCTTTTCAGCACTTTCATTTTCAATAAAGCTTACCACATCTGCAATC
Organism: Proteobacteria bacterium UBA6503; assembly: GCA_002436405.1. Classification (GTDB taxonomy): domain Bacteria; phylum Pseudomonadota; class Alphaproteobacteria; order UBA1280; family UBA6503; genus UBA6503. Next base: position 32,484 of record DJLZ01000005.1, on the reverse strand, counting down.
GCTTTGTTGTAAGAAACGGTCGTCATTTTACCTTGGTGCTGCATGGTGCGCAGGTACACAAGGTAGGTGTTCAGAACATCTGTTTCGCAGTAGTGTTTAATGGCGTCAATTTCGCCATTTTCATACATTTCGGTTACCTTTGAACCATCAACACCAAACTTACCCGGGAAACCCATAATCGAGCAGGCTTCGTTCAGTTTTACACGGGCTGAAGCCCCAAAATCAGAAAGTACTTCAAGCAAGTCGCAGTGCCAGTCAGGGCTATAGCGCTGCATGTAGCTGTTCCACTTATCGCCAGCGCCGTAAAACCATTTGGCGTTTACACCATGAGCCATGCCACGGTACTTCATCACAGGCATATCAAAGCTGCGGCCGTTGTAGCTAACAAGGCGTGGTTTAATGCGTTGTAGGTAATCAAAGAACCCTTTAACGATGTATTTCTCTTCGTCTTTTTGGTTCGAGGCAATTGTTTTTAGGTGGTAGCTTTCGGTGCCATCATCATTACGCACAATTTCAGCTTCTAAAAAGCTTACGGCCACAACCTTATGGAATGGCTGACGCGGAAAGCTGTTACGGCCATCGGTAATATCTAAGTGGTACTGGGTAAGTTCTTCACGCAGTTTTTCAGGGTCTTTTTCGGTACTGCCCGTTAGGTTATACACGGCGTTTGTGTCTGGAACAGTTTCAATATCGAAAACAAAAAGTGATTGGTGCAGCATTTTCTAAGCCTTTTAATTATAAGCGCTATCTTATGCAGATTAGGCCATGCCGTCAAACGGCGAATCCCCCTCCCCTTGAGAAATGCCCTAACAATCACCATTTAATAGAGAGTGCAAATGAAATGATTACTGAAAGGGCTGGGCATGCAACACCATGATATTGATATTAAAATTCTACTTCTCCACGTACTTGCGGGGTGGCTTATTGCCAGCCAAATGACCCTTGCCCACCTGCGCATGGCCGACCTTAACGGCGAGATGGGTTTTGTGCTAGGCATGATGGGCGCCATTTTGGGCTGCGCCGTTGGTTTTATTGCGTATCAAAAGCGCTGGTTTTTAAAAGATGAATAGTTGAATTTACAAGCTCAATACGATAGCCTTTCAGCCATTACTGAAAGGCTATTTTTTATGAAATTCGACTCTGACCTAATCCGCGGTAAATTCATCAAGCGCTACAAGCGCTTTTTTGTGGATGCTGAACTTGAAGACGGTACGATTGTAACTGCCCACTGCCCGAACACAGGCTCAATGCTTGGTTTGATGGACGAAGGCGCTGGCGTTTACCTAAGCCCTGCTAAAGACCCTAACCGCAAACTTAAGTTCACGCTTGAGATGATTAAGGCACCAAACTCATGGGTTGGTGTAAACACGGGCCGCCCTAACAAGATTGTGCATGAAGCTTTGCTTGCCGGTAAGGTGAAAGAGCTAAATGAGATTGAAAGCATTAAGCCGGAACAAAAGTACGGCACAAACTCACGCATTGATTTGCTTGTACAGCAAACAAACGGCACACCGTGCTACGTTGAAGTGAAAAACGTAACATTGGCCGAAGGTGATACAGCCCTCTTCCCTGATGCGGTTACAAGCCGTGGCGCTAAGCACCTGAACGAACTTGCAGAAGAAGCTAAAAAAGGCAACCGCGCTTTGATGTTCTACCTTGTGCAGCGCTCAGACTGTAACTCATTTAACATCGCTGACGAAATTGACCCTACTTACGCAGCAACGCTTAAAGAAGCGATGGCCCAAGGCGTTGAAGCGGTGGCGTATCAATGTGCGCTTTCAGACGCTGAAATTGTGCTTGATAAACCTTTACCCATCACGTTTTAAGGCGTATAAAAACAAACAGAAACAATTAACTAGACGAGATTTATCCCGTGGCGAAAGTAAAACCAAAGAACAACGTTGAAATTAAAAAGATGGAAGCTGCAGGCAAACTTGCAGCCGAAACCCTTGATATGATTGCCGAGCATGTAAAGCCTGGCGTTTCAACCGAAGAGCTAAACACCCTATGTCACAACTTTATTGTTGAGCGTGGTGGTATTCCAGCGCCTTTGAACTACCGTGGTTTTCCGAAGTCAGTCTGCACCAGTAAAAACGAAGTGATTTGCCATGGTATTCCGTCTGAAGAAGATATTTTGGCCGATGGCGACATCGTCAACATTGACGTGACAGCCATTGTTGATGGTTTTCATGGTGATACCTCACGCATGTTCTTTGTAGGGAACGTGAGCAAAGAGCGCCAACAACTCGTAAAAGACACCTACGACGCCATGATGCTGGGCATTAACACTGTACGCTCAGGCAGCATGCTTTCAGATATTGGTAAAGCCATTCAAGAATTTGCCGAAGCTAAAGGCTACGGCGTTGTGCGTGACTACTGTGGCCACGGCATTGGGCGTATTTTCCATGAGCAGCCAATGGTGCTCCACTACGACCCTAAAGACCCACGCCTTGATATGCGCCTACGCAAAGGCATGACCTTTACCATCGAACCAATGATTAACGTTGGCACCTACGATGGCATTACCCTAGATGACGACTGGACGGTGATTACAGCCGACGGTAAAGACTCGGCACAGTTTGAGCACACAATTGTTGTGACCGATACTGGCTGCGAGATTTTGACCAAGTCGCCAAAAGGTCTCGACTGCCCACCATACAGTGCATAATTTCTAAAATGGCAACGCAAGATAAACCGCACCACCTTGGCCATCGTGAACGCTTGAAAAAGCGCTTCATTGACGCAGGCAGCGATGCCCTTGCGGATTATGAAATTCTTGAGTTACTGCTGATGCAGTTTGTCCCCCGTCGTGATGTCAAGCCGGCGGCTAAATTTCTGATTCAAAAAGCGGGTTCGCTTGCAAAGGTCATGGATCTTCCACAGCAAACCATTGCCCTTGCCCCTGGCCTTGGCGACAAAACAGCCTTTGTTTTTGAAGTTCTAAAAGCCTTCAACAAACAAGCTAAACGCCAAGCTGTCGTTAAGAAAGCAAGCTTCCTAAACCGCCTTGATTTGCTGGAATACCTTTACGATAAAATGACACCACTTAAACATGAAGAGTTTCATGTGGTGTACCTCAATAGCAAAAACCACGTTTTGGCTGAAGAGATGCTTTTTAGAGGCACGATTGATAGTTCAGTGGTTTACCCACGTGAAGTGATTAAAACAGCCCTTGAAAAAGGCGCTCGTTCGCTTGTATTGGTGCACAATCACCCCTCGGGCGACCCTACCCCCTCGCAGGATGATTTTCACCTCACAACAGAAATTCAAAAACTTGCCGCACCTATGGGGATTCTTATCGAAGACCATATTATTATAGGCGACGGCATCCACTATAGCTTTTCAGACCAAGGCAAGCTATAGTTCCACAGTAACAAAAAACTGGTGACAACATGATTGACCCAAAAGCAGTTGAGAAATTAATTAAAGATGGCATGCCCGACGCCACCGTTGTGGTAGAAGACCCATTCAATGACCAAACGCACCTGAAGGCCACCGTTGTAAGCCCTTCCTTTGCAGGCAAAACACGCATTGCCCAACACCGCATGGTTTATGCAGCCCTAGGCGACGCCTTTGACGGCCCGCTGCATGCCCTACAACTTATTACTAAAGAACCTCAATAAGGCCTTCTAAAACCTTAAAATATAAAAGGATTGTACCTATGACAGATCTTACTCCAGAGCTAAAAACAGCCCTTGATACACTTATCAGCGAAAACAAAGTTGTGCTTTTCATGAAGGGCACGAAAGACTTTCCACAGTGCGGTTTTTCAGCACGTGTTGTGCAAATTCTAGATATGGTTGGCACTGACTTTATCGACATTAACGTGCTTGAAGATGGCGCCATTCGCCAAGGCATTAAAGAATACAGCGATTGGCCAACAATCCCTCAGCTATACATTAACGGCGAGTTTATTGGCGGCTGCGACATTGTGACCGAAGCCTATCAAAACGGCGAACTTAAGGACATGCTTAAAGAATCTGCCTAACCTGACCATACTTATAGGAGTCTACCCATGAAACGACGCGCACTTTATACAATCATTGGGGCCATTCTTGCAGCCGAAGCTATGAGCGGTGTTATTTTACACCTGACCGACGGTGCACCAGCCTCAAACGAAGCAGATAAACGCCCTGCGTATGTTTCATGGGATGACGACCTACAAGCCCCTGCCCTTGTACCAAACTACAAAGCCTCTTACGCTGACGTGCAAAAAACACAGCGTCAAGCAGGCTGGCTGAAGCAAAATGCCATTCAAGATGTTGAGCTTGCCCTTACAACACTAAAACCGACCGATACCGGCGTTGAGATTGATGCCCAAGGCATGCGTAAATCAGCCACGATTGAATCACCTGATGCAACGCTGCTCTTTCTAGGTGATGCGGTAAGCTTTGGTACCCTTCAAGGCAAAAGCCTGCCTGACCATATTGAAAAACTTATCCAAGACAATGCGCAGAAATACAAAATTGAAGTTCTAAACGCAAGTATTCCGGGGCAAACAACAAAAGATGCCCTCAACCGCTTGCCAGCCCTTGCTGATACAAACCCTGATGTTGTGGCTATTTACCTAGGCTTGAGCGACTTTTATCAAAAGCGCCCACTGGCTTACACTGTACCTTCATACACGCTGACACTTTTTGGTGTTAAGCTGCCACAAACGTTTGAATCAACTCTTGAGAAGAAGGTTTTAAAACCCCTTACTGAACTTCGCATGGCGTACTACACACCGCCTGCCATTGATAACATCCGTAAAATTGCTGAGCACTTTAAAGCCAACGGCAGCCGTGTGGTTTTGATTGCCCCTATCATGCTGACCGATGCCCCTATTTTGTCAGACACCACGCTTGAAAAGCTTGATTCAAGCCTACCAGAGTGGACACACGATAAAGACATTCTAAAGCAGCTGAATGCTCGTTTTTCAGAGGAACTTACTAAGCTTGCTCAAACAGTTGGCACCGATATTGTGAATGCCAGTGATTGGCTTAAGATTACCGTTAACAACCAAGATGCGTTTTACGACAACCGCCACCTTACAAGCTCAGGTGCGCAGGCTTTTTCATACTACCTAGCCTTGCCCCTTCGCACAGCTGTTGATAACAAGCTGGGCCAAGACGAACTTGATGCCCTGTTTGAACAAAACGCTAAAGAAACTGAAGAAGCCGAAGCCGCTGCAAAAGCTGCCCGTGAAGCTGAAGAGCAGGCTGACGCACCAGCTGAGGGGCAAGCTGAGTAAACTTAACCTCTCTATTTAGAACAAAAAAAGTGGCCGCCCCTAAGGGCGGCCACTTCAGTTTTGTCGCTTACGCGTCGTTATCAGGCTTATCATCGACCGGGGTCAGAGTCTTGCGACCCGACTTCCGGAACGTCTGGTTGTCGCCGTCCTTGACGATGACACCTTCGGTTTCGACGATATCGGCAGTGATGAGGATCTCATCGTATTCGCCGACCAGGTCCGGAGCCATGAAACCGATTTCGCTGAGCGTCTGACGCAGCACGGTCTTGAGACCACGTGCACCAGTACCCTTCGAAGCCGCCTTCTTGGCAATTGCCTTCAGCGCGTCGTCGGTGAACTTCAGGTTGAAGCCACGCAGACCACGCTCCGAGCCGAGAATGCTATAACGAGCCTTTTCGACGGCAACCGGGTTACCACGGACGTGCGTAAGGATACGCACGAGGTCTTCCTCACCGAGCTGACGCAGCGGTGCGAAATAGCCCATGATACGGCCAACAAACTCCGGCTTGAAGCCGAAGCTGACGAAGTCCTCTTCCTTTGCGTAAAGGTAGAGGTTACCATCCGAAACACGGCTGGATTCGTCTGCACGACCTTCCATGCCGCTGCCGGTGGAACCACGACGCTGCTTGATGATGTCGATCAGCTTGCGCTGGGACATCTTATCCTTGCCGTCGCCTGCCGGGCTGAACGCACCCATCAGAATGAACTGAATGTGCGTCGTATCGACAGTCACCTGTACCGCGGCCTGAGGGTTACTCGGGTGCGGCAGCTTGATGGTGATTTCCTCACCTTCCATGAAGGTAAGGAGACGGTCCTGGACAGCCTGACCACCGACGTCCTTGCCGGTGCCCTTGGAAGCGGCGATCTTGTCCACCTCGTCGACAGCAATGATGCCGCCGTTGGTGTTGATCCATTCCGCAACCTTGCGAGGGTCCTTCGCAGCCGGATCGTTACGCGCCTCGAGCCATTCCTGGACCTTGGCAACGTACTCCTCGACAATGTCTTCGACATTACCACCGACATAGCCGGCAGCAGTCAGACCCGCGGTCCCACGATAAACGTAGAACGGCTCGTCGACGATCTTGGCAACGGTCTTGACGATATACGTCTTACCGCAACCAGTCGGACCAGGCATAAAGATGTTCGCCTTGCTCACATCTTCATCGTCCAGGTCGTTCTCGTCGAGAAGATCCTTGTGCTCCGTACGGAGCTCACGGTTCTTCCGCTGCTCGAAGATTGCCGAAGCAATCGACTGGCAGGCGCGATCCTGACCCTGTACACGCTCTTTCAAGCGAGCAAGGATCACGGTCGGCGTCAGGGGCGCCGCATCAGTTTCGGCTTCCGTGTCTTCTGCCGTCGGCGCAGACTCGAAAGCGTCGTTGAACTTCTTGGAATCGATTAGCCAATCGATGTAATCCGCACAGTAGGCTGCCCCACTTTCCGGATCCTTGAAGATCTTGACGTCCGCGTCAGCGTCGGTCGGTACACCTGCAAGACGGTCACACGCGCGGTTATCACGCATACAACCCGGAACCGTGCAGGCCCAGTTTTCATTGGTGGAAGTCATAATTAAACTCCTTAAAGAGAGGAAGAAGAAAAGAAAAAAGAAATTAGGAATCCATGCTAAAGCACGAAAGTGCAGTGAAAGCTTGGATTTTACGAAGTTGAAAAGAAGATGTTATTTGTCATAGACTTTAAAAGTTTGGCGTATGGACTGCAAATAATCAAGTGTTAATCCCGATTTTTTTTGTTTTTTTTGAAATAAAATCAGCTCACTACCCTATTAGGTATCCTCTAGCATGCAGTATAGCCCTACTGTTTATTATGTAGATGCAATAACTTGGCTTACTATTTAATTTGGTGTTGTATACATTTTTAGCTTGCGGTCTGCCCATATCGTCCTTATAAATTTAGGACTTATATTAAAAGTGCCGGATTTCGTGATTTTTCCGATTCTGGTCAAGATATCTTCTTCTGAGTTTTATTCTTTTCTCTTCTTTTTTCTCTTCTCTTTTATAGAGGAATTCTACAATGCAACGTTTCATTTTCATTTTGATAGCGGCAGGATTCCTGGCGTTCTTGGCCCTTGGTGGCCTGAACATGGGCCAGGAAGCACCGCCGCATCCGATTCTGGATACGGCAGCTGCCGAAAAGGTCGAGCAGCCGCTCGCACCTGCTGCTGAAGTCTCGCCCAGCGAGATTTCTTACAGCCAATTCGAAACCTACGTCGAAAACGGCGACGTCATCGGTATGGTCATCACCACGCGTGAAAACGGCCCTGCCATCGTGACGGCACGTCTCAAGAACGGTGCTATCGTTCGTGCGACCATGGCGGGTGATTCGGTCATGACCGATGAACTTCGCGATTCGGTCGGCGCAACGGAAGTTCCGTACGACGTGAATTATCAGGCGGAATCGGGCTCATCCTTCATGAGCTTCCTCCTCCCGATGATTATCATCTTCGCTCTGTTCATGTTCCTCCCGGGCATTATTCGTCGCATGCGCGGCGGTGGTGGCATGGGTGGCATGGGTGGTGCCGCGGGCACGAACGGCGCACCTGGAAAGGTCGTCGAGACGCCCAAGGTTCGCCTTGCAGACGTTGGTGGTGTGAAGCACATCAAGCCGCAGCTCGATGATATGATCGAAAAGGTGCTCGATACGGGTACCAAGGGTCGTCTGGGTGGCGAGGTGCCGAAAGGCTTCTTGTTCCTGGGTCCTCCGGGTACGGGTAAAACGCTTCTGGCGCGAGCAATCGCCGGCGAAGTGAACGCCCGTCGTACCGATGGTAAGCAGGTGGGATTCCTGACCGCCTCTGGTTCGGACTTCATCGAAATGTATGTCGGTGTCGGTGCAAAGCGTGTGCGTGAGCTTTTTGCTAAGGCTCGTAAGCATGCGCCGTGTATCGTCTTCATCGACGAAATCGACGCTCTCGGTAAACGTGATGGCGGCGCTGCTCATGGCGGCGGCGGCAATGACGAGCGTGTTCAGACTCTGAACGCGTTGCTTACCGAACTCGACGGCTTTGAGGGTGATAGCGGTGTTATCGTTATCGCAGCAACCAACCGTGAAGACATGATCGACGACGCCCTCAAGCGTCCCGGTCGTTTCGACCGTAAGGTTTCTGTTCCGCTGCCCGACATGTCGGGTCGTGAGGAAATCCTCAACATCCATGCCAAGAACCTTCAGAAGCGTGCGCTTACCGCGCGCGTGCGTCAGCAGCGTGCTGCTGTTGCACAGGCTGAAGAAGGTACCACGGTTGCCCCGCAGGGCGTTATGGCCAAGCGTATTGCTGGTCGTGGCGCGCGTAAGGGCAAGGTCCAACTGCCGGAAATTTTCGCCAAGGACGTCGATTTCAAATCCATCGCTCGGGAAACCCCCGCGTGTTCTGGTGCTGATCTCGCCGAAATCCTGAAGCGTGCAGCGGAAATCGCTGAAAACCGGCAGGCCGACGTCATCGAAATGGCTGACATTCGTAACGCGTTCCAATCGCTGCGTCTCGGTGACGAGATGCCCCGCGAGCAGGAATTCGTCGACGAGTTCACCACGGCGGTCCATGAAATTTTGGGCCACGCGGTGGTTGCCGGTCAGAGTCGCAAGACGCTGGGCCGGGATCACGCCGATGATGTGCAGTCGCTGACGATCGTGCCGCGAGGCATGTCGCTGGGTGCTGTATGGACGTCACCTACCAAGGACCGTGTGTCGCATTCGCAGAAGTACCTTCTGGGTCGTCTGCGGATCGCTATGGCCGGACAAATCGCCGAAAAGCTCTATCTGGGGCCTGACGCGGTAACCTCTGGCGCATCGAGCGACATTCAGGCTGCGACCAACATCGCCGCCGGCATGGTTAGCCAGTATGCCATGAGTAATTCGGAGGAACTAACCTTCCGCAATTACATGGAGCAAGGCGGTTTCGGAGTCACCAAGGCGAATGCCGAAAAGGTTGACGAAGAAATCGACAAGCTTCTCAGGGAGCAGTACATCCGGGCCGAAGCTATCATGCTGTCTTTCGCTGCTGCGAAGGATGCTGACGGCAACGACCTGATGGAAATGCTGACGCGAGCCATGCTCGTGAAAAAGACCCTGCAGGGCGAGGAGTTCATGCGACTGATTTCGGGTGAGGTGGTCTTTGACCGTGCCGAACTTGATCTGGGTGCGCGCGAAGCAGAGTTTGTAACTCTGTGGAAGGCACAGCTCAATCACCGCAAGAACCGTGTGGCTATCCTGAAGAAGGACCATGCGGAAATCGCGAACGACTACAGCCTCTAAGGCATATAACGACTTAAGACCCCCAGCTTTGCGCTGGGGGTCTTTTTTTATACCTATTGGCCGAGCATAGCTCTACGCCAATAGGCTGGCGTTCCGCCAGACCTATCGGCAACCTCGGGCTTTACCCTCGGGATGCCGTCCTACTCGCTTACGGCTCGCAGTCCCTTTTTTATACCCACGCCGGCCCTGTGCACAATAATTAGGCACCTGTGGTGCACATATGCAACAAAACAGCTAAGCAGCAAGGCTCAGCGCCGCAAAAGCCCCTATATGCGCCATTTTGAGCCACCTCACAAAACCACAAGATATTGTGTTCCACACCCCAGATGTATACAACCAAGCGCATATATTGTGCAGAAAAACTCACCTTGAGCACATTATCTTATTGCATGGGGGTTCTATATACGTTCTAATGATTAGGTAATCTTCTTGACCGTTCCTCTGTAGACACGTTTCGATGTCGCTATTAATAATTATAATAATAACGTAGTGACTTTTTTATGTTCTTGTGCCTTTGTTGAGGCCAAGAGGGAAGCATAACCTGCTTACGAATGGCGCCCGGCTTGACCGGGCGTTTTTTTGTTGTAAAACATCACCTTACAATCACAACTGGCAGTTGTTGTCAGTTTTTTATTTCTACCCCGTCCCACCCTCAAAACGCTTATTTTTTAAGGTTTTATGTATTTATCCATGGTAATTTGGTTCAAAATAAGACACTATGTTTGTGTTGGTTTACATAAATCAATTGTAGAGCGGCCATGTACGGCAACTCGTTAAACATATAATTTTAATTAGGCAAGTAGGCCCGATGAGAAATTCTTTTATTACATCTCAGTGTATTGACCATGTTTATGGTGCTTCTCGGTTGTGGCAACTTGCGCAACATGTGGGGAGGCAGCGATGGTTTTATCGATTAAAACAAATATAAGCGCGCTGGGCTCTCTTAACAACCTAGATAAAAACCAGGCCGCAACACAGCGGACATTCGCACGTCTGTCATCAGGCTCGCGTATTACGACAGCCCGTGATGATGCCAGTGGTCTTGCAATTAGTAACAACCTGCGCCTTGACTTGGCGTCGGCCGACTCGGCCCTTTCAAACATTAAGCAAGCCACAGCCGTACTGCAAATTGCAGACTCTGGCCTCGAGACTATTCAGGCTAAGATTAACCGTATGACTGAACTTTCAGCCATGGCGGCCTCAAGCACCCTTTCAAACGCTGAGCGTGCCCATTTGGATGCTGAGTTTCAAACCCTTAAAGATGCCATTACGGCAGATACCCAGCGCATTCGCTTTAATGGCGAAAACCTCTTGGGTGAGCGCCCAGAATTTGCCCTTGGCCCTATTGGCTCGGATATCGAAACTGACGATGGCGTGGTGGGCTTCCAGTTTGATAATGATGGTTTATTCCAAGCGAACGACATTTTTGAATTTACGTATGACAGTGCGACCAATGTTTTCCAGATTGAAAACACAAACACCTCATACCGTGAAAGTATTCAAGGCCCCGTAGGTGGCATTGTTGATGGTAAGACCTTTGACCTGAAATTTGAAAAAATGGGGGTTGATATCAAACTTTCGAGTGAGTTTGATTTTGCAACCGATATTGACCCTGCCGTTGACGATGCAACCTTTATTATCCGTGCAAACGACCCGCTAGCCCCTGGCTTTACACCGAATGACCTTTCAAACCTAGTAGCCAACATTAGCGCCGAAGATGGTGTGGTGAACGTTGTAGGTACAGGCATTCAATCTGTTAGTGACCTTGAAGTAACTGGCGGTAACAACCAAGCAACCCAAGGTGCTGCAGGTGCCCGACCTACCCTAGACTTTGGCGGTATTTTTGGCCGTGATGCTATCGATTTTGACGGGAACGACGTTTTAACCATTGGTAACAGTGGTGCCATTAACACCAGCGTGCACCAGCAACGTACTATTGCCTTTAACTTTGAAACAGCAGGCGATGTGGGTAGCCGACAGGTTATCTACGAAGAAGGTGGCGGCGTAAACGGTATTAACGCTTACATTCAAGGTGGCCGCCTATACATGGGTGTTTACCGTAGTAACGGTGCCAACTCCAGCTTTACCAGTGTGGCTATCGCTGCAAACACTCAATACACCGCCTCATTTGATTTTGACTCAACAACCAACACTGTGCGTGCTTACCTTAACGGTGTTGAGTTTGCCAACCAAGGTGGCATTGGTGCGGCACTGCCTAGCCACTCGGGCGGTATTGCTCTTGGTGGCCTGAATGGTTCTACACGTATTCACACAGGCGCTACAATTAGTGGTGGAGGCAACCGCTTCCAAGGTAAAGTGGGTGACTTCCTGCTTTATAACGATACTTTTGCTGCGGGCGATCATGCCAACCTAAACCTTCACCTACGTGGGGCAGCAGCCCCTGCAACAGCTGGGTTTAGTAACGAGCAAATGGCCTTCCAGATTGATCATGCGCAAGGCACACAGCTGATTTACGAAAAACCACAAACTGACTTTATGGTGGTGCAGCTGTCATCATTAAACGTTTTGAATATTGGTAACGCCAACATTGCAGCAGATGAGCTGCGTGCGGCGACTGAGTTTTTATCAACTGAGCGTTCAAAAATTGGTGGTTTACTTTCACAGCTTGAGTTTGCCTCAAACCAAGTAAGCACCTTCAAAGAAAATACCGTCAATGCCAACAGTGTGCTGCGTGATGCTGATATGGCAAAGGAAACCACCCAAGTGGCAGCAGACGTGCTGAAAAGCCGTGTAAACGTGCTAACCATGCGCCAAGCGCTAGACGCTGGCAACCAATTACTACGACTACTTAACGGAGGCTAAGAAGACAAACAGGGCACTCGATGAAGCGCCGCATTAGGATGATGCGAATGTTTTTCAACCCCCTGTCAGGAGAAAATGTCAGTTTTTTTATTGTAGCGATTATTACGCACTGACATAAACCATACGAAGGACTGCTATGTACGGCTAACCTTCGTTAAAAAATATAGAAAAAGGCAAGTAGGCCAATGAAAGAACTTAAGAACATCAGAGTATGTTTACCTCGCCGTGGTGGGGCTTTCCTTGTGTTGGCTATTGCGCAACTTAAGGGAGGCAGCCATGGTTTTATCTATCAAGACCAATATTAGCGCGTTAACCTCTCTTAAAGAAATGCGAGAGGGTGCCGCGGCGACCCGTAAAACATTTGCCAAAATTTCATCTGGCTCACGCATCACGACAGCACGTGATGATGCCAGTGGCTTGGCTATTAGTAACAACCTGCGCCTTAACTTGGCGTCGGCTAAGTCGGCCCTTTCAAACATTAAGCAAGCAACGTCAGTTTTACAAATTGCAGACTCTGGCCTTAAGAGCATGCAGGGTAAAATTGAGCGCATGTCAGAAATTGCTGCCATGGCTTCATCTGACAACCTAAGTAACGAAGAGCGTGCTTACCTAGACGCCGAATTCCAGCTTTTAAAAGACGGCATTAGCGCCGACATCAACAGCACCACCTACAACGGTGAAAACCTACTAGGTGAGCGCCCTGAATACGCCCTAGGCCCTGTGGGGAACGACCTACAGACTGATGATGGTGTGGTGGGCTTCCAGTTTGATAACGATGGCCTATTCCAGAACAACGACATTTTTGACTTTACGTACGACAGCGCCACAAACGTATTCCAGATTGAAAACACAAACACCTCATACCGTGAGAGCATTCAAGGCCCGGTAGGTGGTATTGCCGCTGGCCGTACCTTTGACCTAGACTTTGATAAGATTGGCATCAAAATCACAATCTCGAGTGACTTTGACTTTGCCACCGACATTGACCCTGCCGTACAGGATGCAAACTTTATTGTGCGCACAAACGACCCTAACGCACCGGCATTCATCCCAAGTGACCTTACGAACCTTGTTCAAAATATTAGCCCTGAAGATGGTACAGTAAACATTATCGGCGGTGCCGTGCAGTCAGTTGGTGACCTTGAGGTGACTGGTGGTAACAACTCAGCCTTCCAAGGCACACCAGCGAACCGCCCTACCCTAGACTTTGGTGGCGTGTTTGGCCGTGATGCTTTGGTATTTGACGGTGTGAACGACTACCTACGCGTAAACGATAGTGCGTCGATTAACCTAGGTACTTTCCAAGAGCGTAGCATTGCTATGAGTTTTGAAACTGGCGCTGACATTGCCACAACACAGGTGCTTTACGAAGAAGGTGCAAACGTTAACGGCCTAAACATTTACGTTCAAGGTGGCCAGCTATACATGGGCGTTTACCGTGGTAATGGTGCGCAACGTGCGTTTGTTAACACCCCAATTGCGGCCAACACCCAATACACCATGTCGATGGACTTTAACTCAAACACCAACACCTTTACGGGTTACCTGAATGGCGTTGCTATTGCGACAATCCCAGGTATTGGTGCAGCCTTGCCTTCACACAGTGGTGATATTGGCCTTGGTGGTATTGAGCAGCAAACCCGTTTACACGATGGCACCTTGCTTGCTTCAGGCGCGAACTTTGGCGGTAAGATTGGTGACTTCTTGCTTTACAACGATTCATTCACCGCAGCCGACCACGGCAGCCTTGATACTTACCTTCGCAATGCCGCAGGCCCTGCAACAGCTGGTTTTAGTAACGAGCAAATGGCCTTCCAGATTGACCATGCCCAAGGCGAACAACTGATTTACAAAAAAGCCCAGACTGACTTTTTAGAAGTTCAGATTGCTGGCCTAAACGTATTAACCCTAGGGAGTGCGCAAAACGCTGTAAACGAGCTGCGTGCCGCCACAGACTTTATTTCTACAGAGCGCTCAAAAATTGGTGGCTTGCTTTCTCAGCTTGAGTACGCCTCAAACCAAGTAAGCACTTTTGAAGAGAACACACTTAATGCCAACAGCGTAATCCGTGATGCAGACCTTGCTGCGGAAACCACGACTTTGGCAAGCGATGTATTGCGTGACCGAGTGAATATTCTGACACTTCAGGCCGCAAATGAGATGGGAGGACGTCTGCTCGCGCTACTGGAAGGCTAATTGCTGCCAAGACAGCCCTTCCGGCATAAATAAAGCCCCTTTTAAGGGGCTTTATTTAATTAGTTCTCATGGCGTTATTTAGCGTTCTCGACCAAGAATAACATCGTCAAGCTTGGCGTAGTTCTCACGGCGGAAGTCGTTTAGAACACGGCTGGTTTCATCTTGGCTTACACCGAGTGACTTCATCAGCAAGCTGCCCAACTGCAAGCTAGATTCGGCCGTATCGGGCACTACAGCATGTGCACCATCAACCTCAAGCGATGAAGCATGGCGACGGTCACGGGCACGCACAAGCAGCGGGACGTTTTTAAAGTTTTCACGTAGCTCACGGATAATGCGGTTCGCAATCGCTGGCTGATCAATGGTAATAATAATGGCGCGGGCTCGGTTGGCACCAGCATCAGTTAGCAGCTGCAAGCGGCTAGCATCTCCATAGTAAACAGTCATCCCCTTAGCACGGCACTGGTTTACACGGTTGAGGTCAAGATCAAGTGCGATATACGGAATATTCACACTGCCTAGCATTTTAGCCACTGACTGACCCACACGGCCAAAGCCTGCAATAATTACGTGTTTTTCAACGTCTGAAATTTCATCATGAATGGTTTGGCTCATGCCAT
The DNA here is from genome assembly GCA_002436405.1 of Proteobacteria bacterium UBA6503. Taxonomy (GTDB): domain Bacteria; phylum Pseudomonadota; class Alphaproteobacteria; order UBA1280; family UBA6503; genus UBA6503. The sequence goes on along the minus strand of DJLZ01000005.1, from coordinate 17,346 downwards.
CAGGGCTATCGGCTTGGTCTAGGTAGGTTTGCGCAAGCTCACCAATATGGAAAAGCAGCGGTGTAAAGACCATTGAAATTAGTACCGCACCAAAAATCAGCTGTACCATTGGGCCATCAATCAGGCCAAGGTTTAACCCCTGCCCCAATAGAACAAATGCAAACTCACCACCCTGCGCCAAAATAAGGCCCACACGTAGTGCCACACCGTATGAAAGCTTATACACCAAGCCGAGGGTGGTAATAATCGCCACCTTCACACTTACCAATACAAATACTAGCTGAATCAGTAGCAACCATTCGGCACGCATAGCGGCAATATCAATCGACATACCAACTGTCATAAAGAACAAGCCCATAAGTAGGCCCTTAAACGGGTGAATGTCAGCATCAATTTGGTGTCGGTACTCAGTTTCAGCCAGCATCAGGCCACATAGGAAGGCGCCCAATGCCATTGAAAGGCCAACGTGTTCCATAATAAGGCCGACACCCAAAACAATAAGCAGGGTTGTGGCCACAAAAATTTCTTGGCTGCGGGTTGAGGCAATCATGCGGTAAATCGGGCGCAGCACAAAACGGCCTGCGACCATAATCGCAATTAGCGCAAATACGCCACTACCCACCGCTTGTAAAAGTGCGGCGTTAAGCTCAATCTCGTCCTGCGCCATAATTGGCAATAGCGCCAAGAAGAACACCACGGCAATATCCTGTAGCAGCAATACTGAAAATGAAATACGGCCCGGCTTTGTGCCAAGTTCACCACGTTCTTGCAGCAGCTGCATCACAAAAGCTGTTGATGAGAAAGCAAGGGCACCGCCCACAATAATCGAGGCATTCACACTCATACCGCCATACCATGCCATAAAGCCGAAAATAGCCCCTGTCAGGCCAACCTGAAGGCTACCGAGGCCGAATACATAACTGCGGATTGAACGTAAACGCTCGAATGAAAGTTCAAGCCCAAGGGTAAAGAGAAGAAACACCACCCCAAGGTGGGCAAGTGTGCTGATGTTTGTGGTATCACGCACTAGGCCTAGAACCTCAGGGCCAATAAGTAGACCTGCAGCAAGGTAACCCAGCACAGTACTGGCTTTAAGCCACTTAAACAACGGTACCAACACAACGGCCGCTGCCAAGAAAATCAGCATCGTGACGAGGATATCAGCATTATCGTGCATGGTGGGGCAAAGCCTCTAAAGGGTTATTTTTATAGGGTACTTAGGCATACCGCCCTTTACGGGTGCCTTATAATATCTGCTAAAGGCATGATTTGTCATGCCTTTATTTGCAAATGATTAGTCAAACAGCTTGTAGACCAAACCTGTTGAGGTGTAGGTATCAAGCTTTTTGGTGCCCGCTGGTACTGATGAGGTGTACTCGTTTTCAATAGCAACCTTAAGGCCTAGCTTGTCGCTAATTTTGTAAGTTAGGCTGGTTTCAGTCTCAGCGGTGGTGATGTCTTGACCAATAGCGGCTGATACACGCTGCATAAAGTCAACGTTATCGCGCACTTGCCATTTGTAGGTGGCTTCTGGTTTTAGAATCAGGATTTCATGCTCAGTGTCGGCACCGGCAACGTCTTCACGGAAGTGACGCATACCCATACTTGCACGCACATCAAGCATCATCTTTTTTGCTGGCCATTCAGTACGGTAACCCGCACCAACGCTTTCGCTCAAACGGAAGTCGTAGCCTGAAAACTCATCAACCTCGTAGTCAACTTCACCAAACACGAAGTAGTGTTCGTCTAGCTTGTAGTCAAGACCGTAAGTTGCGCCGTAGTCTTTTTTGATAGTGTCGCCATCAGCTGAGGCGTAGCGACCTTCTAGGCCGAAGCGGTTACGCCAGTCGCCCTTTTCATGTTCCATATCAACCTTACCGCGGAACTCTTGCGACTTGGTGTTACCAGAACGTTTTTCGTAGCGGGCTTCCATCGTACCCGACCAGTCAGACTCTTCTTCAGGGGCTGGGGCACCTTTTGGCGTTTCAGCTTCAACAACTTTTTCAACCACTTCAGCTGGGGCTGGCGTGTCGTCTTGCTTTTGGCCTTCAGCCTTAGGCATTTGCGCCAGAATTGTTGCCGCATGCTCAGGGTATTGGGTGGCAGCTTGTTTAATTGTCGCTTGAATAACAAATGTGTTTTCAGTGGCAACGGCTACATCAATTGCTTCTTGGATGTTTGCAGGTAGAGCCTTTTGTGCTGACTCTTTTGTGGCTTCTTGTGCATAGGCATTTTGCACCTGTAATGGTGCGATGGCTGAAGCTGCAAATAGGATGGCGAAAACAAATACTGTTACGGGACGCATTGGAAACTCTGTTTTTTGGTCTTAGTTTTAGTTTAATCAGTCTTGGAAAATGCCACATATCCTTGGTTTTATCAACCCACTATGGGTTGAATGGCAGGCCATATGTTGTAATCTTGCCTATATATATTGCACCTAAAAAACTGATACTTTTCTTGTGCTTTTAGCCTAAGCAAATGTATGCTTTTGGTATGACTGATTTTACAAATACGCCAACAGCTCACCCAACCCCCACAAACCCACACTTGGTATGCCTTGTAGCCCAAAGCCGCGATGGCTTTATTGCTAAAGACAGTACCCACCGCTCGGAGACTTGGGTAAGCGATGAAGATAAAACCCACTTTCATGCCAAGCTAAATGAGTGTGACTGGATTATTGCGGGCCGTAACACCGCCGAACAATACGCAAATACCATGCGCCCCTATAACTGCTTGGTATTTACCCAACACCCTGAAAATAAAGTGGCCGAACACTTTGCCCATCTTGACCCTGAGGTGGATGACCCTATTGCCTACCTAGCGGCACATGGGGCAAAGCGCGTTGCTGTGTTGGGCGGCACACGGGTTTATGATTACTGCTTAGAAAATAACTTACTGGATGAGGTTTGGCTCACCATTGAGCCCACGGATTTTTACTCAGGCCTGCCTGCTTTCAATAAAGCACACCTACTTGAAGAACACCTAAGCCTTAAAGCCCATGAAGACCTTAACGACAAAGGTACAGAGCTGCTTTACTATAAAAAAGACTACGCCTAGAAGTTAGTTTATAACCGGACGCTCGAAAGGTTCATCAAGTGAAAACGCCGGAATATCAACCTTTAGGTTTTGGCCAAGGTCGTCTACAACGTCATAATCGCCCTTCATAAAGCCTGTTGAGGTACGCAGCATCGTGTGGCTGGCGTATGTAAAGCTGCTGCCAGGTTCAAGTACGGGTTGTTCACCCACAACGCCGGGGCCTGCAACTTCTTCTTTATGGCCTCGGGCATCAATAACCTCCCAATGGCGGCGCATTAGCTTAATGCGTTTATTGGTTTGGTTTTCAATCACCACATTATAGGTCCACACATATTGGTGGCGCTTTGGGTTTGAATGCTCAGGCACGTAAGCAGGCACAACTGTTACAGCAACCCCTTGGGTGCTTGATTTAAACTCGAACGGTTTAGGGATGTAACGGTATGTCATGTTGCTTCGTAATACTTGGGTAATAGAGTTGTATTGCCTCTGTTCAAAAACAGGGTAGTATTCATACGCTAACCAATAAAAATTACAAGCAATTTCCACGCTTTTTTTAACATATAAAGGCCCTACAAATGGATCCACTTTCACAAGCCGCCTTTGGCGCTGCCGCCGCCCAAGCATGCTCACGCAAAAAATACTATGCCCTTGCCATTACAATGGGCGCACTCGGTGGCCTTGCCCCTGACCTTGACGTGCTGATTCGTAGCGATACCAACCCACTCATGGGTATTTTGTACCACCGCCACTTTACCCATAGCCTTGCGTTTATTCCTGTTGGGGCATTTTTAGTCGCGGCGGGCGTTTGGCTGCTCACGCATTTATGGCAGAAGCTGTTTAAGATTAGTGACCGTAACATCCCGCCATTTAAGCGTATGTACCTGTTTAGTCTGATTGGTTATGCCACCCACGGCTTTGTTGATGCCCTTACCAGCTATGGCACTGTTTTGTTTTGGCCGTTTACGGATATGCGTGTTTCAGGGGACTGGGTTTCAATTATTGACCCATTGGTCACATTCCCGCTGATGATTGGTATTTGGCTTAGCTACCGCCGCATGAAGCCCGCCCCTTTGATGGTGAGCATTGCTTTTGTGGGCGCGTACATCGGCTTTTTAGCTATGTGGCACAGCCGTGCTGAAACCGTATATGCTGAAGAACTTCAGAAAAACAATGTTGTGGCTGAAAACCTGCGCGTGATGCCGCTGCTGTTTAAACCGCTGCACTACCGTGCTGTATTTAAAAGCCCTGAGCTTAACGAAATTGCGATTGCCAACATCACTACCAAACTTACGGGTGAGGTTGATATTACGCCTGCAGGTACCGTGCCTTACATCAGCGCTGAGACTTTGCTGACCCAGTACCCTGAGCTTAAAGATTCTATCCACACTTATGCATGGTTTACGGATGACTTTATGGGCGTGTATTCAGAAGAACCTTTGGTGATTGGTGACTACCGCTACGGTCGTTTTGATACCCCACTTAAGCCGCTTTGGGCTATTGAGGTTGATAAGGCCACCCGCACCATTAGCCGCATTAGCATGCGTCGCTAAACTATATCGTTTAATAGCCGCTACCTAAACGCTCACCCCGTACCTGAGCACCAACGGGTATGTTGTTGTATGGGGGGATGATGGCCATCTCACGGTCTTGGAGGGGGGCGATTACGGTCAGCTTGCCTTCAGGGGCCTGTGCTTCTGTTGATGGCGCAACGGCAACCTCAGCCACGTGGCCCGCACGGACTAGACGGATTTTACCTTCAACCACAGCGGCTTTAGGCACAAAGAAAAGGTCAACCGTATGGGGGGCATCAACTTCAAACGCCTTTTGCGCATTTACCTTTTGCACTTCAAGCACACGCACCACAGGCACATTGCCGAGCCACATAATTGTGATGCTGCCTAAAACAATAAATAAACCAAGGCCGTATAAAATAAATTTCATGCTTCCCCTTTTCGGGTAAAATGTGTTTTATATTTAAATTCCTGCGGGGTTATGCACCTTTGCGCCCGCCCCTCCGGATATCAGAAAATCAATTATATAATAACGTATCAAATATACCCATGCCTAATATTGTTGTTCGCTTACTGTCTGCCCTTGTTCTTGTTCCTATTCTAGTTGGGGGCTACATGCTTGGCAGCCCATACTGGCTTATTTTTCTTGGTATCATTACAGGCCTTATTAGCCTTGAGTGGCTAAAGCTTATTCGTAATGAAGCGGCTATTGCCAACGCCTTTTGCATTGGGTTGTTTTTCGTTATCTTCATTATTCTGCCAAGTATCCCCCTTTGGGCGGTGGCGTTTTTGGGTATTCCTGCAGCGCTTGTGGGCCAACCGCAGCACCGCAGCCTTGCGCTGTTCACAGGTGTTTATGTTGCCCTGCCAATGCTGACCATTCTGCTTGTAAGTGATATTTCAGCCAACAGCCTACTATGGCTTGCATCAGTGGTATGGCTTACCGATACCTTTGCCCTTATTTTTGGGAAAACTATTGGTGGCCCTAAACTTGCCCCAAGCCTAAGCCCTAACAAAACATGGGCGGGCCTATTTGGCGGCTTGTTTGGCGCCCTTGCCGTAACAGGCGTGTTTATGGTGTACGTTGAATCAGCAACCCCTGCCCTTTACGTATGGGCCGCCCTTGTAAGCCTTGCTGGCCAAGCGGGTGATTTGTTTGAATCGAAGTTCAAGCGTATGTTTGATGTAAAAGACAGCGGTGCGCTTATTCCTGGTCATGGTGGTATTCTTGACCGTATGGATAGTTTTCTGTTTGCAGCGCCAATCGTATGGGCGCTACTTGCTTACGGCATGATTAAGCTATAAAGTAGCACCTCTAATTTAAAGAAGGATCCCCTCACAATGACAGCATGTGTTCTTAACCCCGAAGGCCCTATTCTGGTGCCTGTTGATTTTAGTAAGCACTCAGAAGCAGCGCTTATTTTTGCCATGAACATTGCCGAGCTTATGGAGCGCCAAGTTATTGTGCTGCACATTGTGCACGAGCCAGCCTCAGCCCCAGGTTACTACCGCCGCGAAAGCAGCGACGACAGCCGCACGTTTGACGCTATTGCCGCCGAAATGATGGAAAAATTCATCGAAGAAGCAAAAGAAACCTGCCCAAACATTGATTTTACTAAGGCTGAAACCAAGTTCCTTGATGGTATTCCGTCACGCCGTATTGTTGAGTACGCTAAAAAGATTGATGCCCACATGGTTGTGATGGGAAGCCATGGCCACCGTGGTCTAAAGTCAGTGCTGATTGCCTCAAAAGCCCGTAAGGTTATGCAATATGCCCCTATGCCTGTAACTGTGGTGAAGGCGGATGAGATGGTTCAAAAACTTATGAAGAAAGAAGCCAAATAATGCAGCGCTTCGCTTCTAAATTTATGAACACACGTTTTATGGTTTGCCTAACACTTGCCCTGTTGGGGATGCCCCTATTGGCCGAAGCCGCTGACTTGGCAAATATTGATATTATCCCCGAAGCGCCCGTTGGCCTAAGCAACAAAGAGTGGATGCACCTATGCATTGGTATGTTTGGTGGCCTAGCCTTTATGCTTTACGGTATCGAGAAAATGGGTACCGCCCTTAAGGTTGTTGCTGGCGATAAAATGAAGCAAGTCATGTGGCGCCTAACAAGCAACCGCTTTACAGGCCTGCTTACAGGTATTTTTGTAACCGCCGTTGTGCAGTCAAGCACCGTAACAACCGTGCTGCTTGTGGGCTTTATTTCTACCCGCCTGATGTCGCTTGCCCAAAGTATTGGTGTGATTTTGGGTGCCGATATCGGCACAACCATTACCGCCCAAATTTTGGCGTTTAAAGTTAGCGAGTTTGCCCTTGTGCCAGTGTGTGTTGGTTTCTTGATGATGTTCTTATCGAAGAAAGATAAATTCACCCAAGTTGGCCACGCCGTTATGGGTATTGGTTTAATCTTCTTTGGTATTTCATTGATGAGCCAAAGCATGTACCCCCTACGTACGTACGACCCGTTTATTAACGTGATGGCTGACCTTTCAAACCCGCTATACGGTATTATTGCGGGTGCGGTATTTACAGCCCTTACAAACTCAAGCGCTGCGGCATTGGCTGTGGTGATTGCCCTTGCAAGCCAAGGCCTACTGACCCTTGATGTTGGTATTGGCCTAACCCTTGGGGCAAACCTTGGTACCTGTTTGACCGCCGGTATTGTAGCCATTGGTAAAAACCGTGAAGCTGTGCGTGCGGCCGCTGCCCACGTATTGTTTAAGCTATTGGGTGTTATTTTAATCTTCCCATTCATCGGTTACTTTGCCGAGCTTGTGACACAGTGGTCACCCAAAGCCCCTACCGACTTGCAAGGCGTTGAAGCGTTGGCTTACACCGTGCCGCGCCAAGTGGCGAACGCCCACACCTTCTTTAACGTAGGTATTGCGATGCTGTTCTTGCCATTTACAACGCAGTTTGCCCGCTTCCTGACTTGGGCAATCCCTGATAAGCCACTGGATGATGAAGAAATTCAGCCACTGTTTTTGGATGAATTCCTGATTTCAACCCCAGTGCTTGCCCTACAGGCAACCCGTAGCGAGCTTGCCCGCATGGGGAACGAGGTTATTGATATGTACGATAGTCTTATCCCGGCGTTGTTCCATGGTTCACGTGCTGACCTTAAAGCCATTAGTAAGCTTGATGAAGACGTAGACTCGCTTTACGCCCACATCGTGACTTACCTTGGTAAAGTTTCAGGCCAAAGCCTGACTGAAAAACAAACCAACGAGCTTTTAGGCCTAACTTACGCCAGCCACCACATGGAAAGCATTGGCGACGTGATTGAGATTAACTTTGTAAACATTGGCCTCAACCGCCTTGACCACGCCGTGGTAATTAGCGACGAGACTGAAAAAGTATTGATGAGCCTGACCGAAGTGTGCCGCCGCGCCATTAAGGACAGTATCCGCAGTATTACTGAGCTTGACCGTGACGCGGCCGAGCGTGTTATCGGCATGAAGCGTGACTTTAAGTCAGTGGCGAACAAAGCAAGTAAACACCTGACCGAGCGCCTTACAGCCTCAGAGAAAAACCGCCTCAACACCTTTAGTGTTGAAATGGATGTGATTGATAAGCTGCAGCGTATTTACTTCCACGCGGCACGTTTGAGCAAATGCACCATTAGCATTTTAGACTCTGAAGCGCCGAAGGAAGCTGCCCTTAAAGCGTACTAAAGGTCACAACATTAAAACCCCTGCTGCGGCAGGGGTTTTTTGCGTTTTATACCCTTGTAATATTTGAATATCTGGCCATACTAAGGAGGATAAATCCCTATCTTTCTTTCTCTTTTTTCTTTCTACCCCCTCTAACTGGAGATGTCTTATGAAGACCTTCTTTGAATTGGTGGCTGGCGAAGCGCTGACTCTCGAGTCGCTGCGTTTCTACCTCTCCACCCTCGAGCTGCGGGCCCGTGCCAACAGTGATACCCCAGCGACCCAGCTGATATTAGCCAACATGGCCAATACCACGCCGGATGTTGCCCTTGGGGCGCTTGAGGCTCATATCGTACGGCTGACCCATGCGGTTTACCGTCCGTCCAAGCCCAACGAAACCCAAAAGCAGCGTAAGGCCGAAATCGACCAGCAGCTGGCTTGGTTCATCTACAACCTCAAGGATGAAGCCGGCGTACAGGTTTCAACCGCCGTCGAAACTCTGGGCATGACCCAGGCTGAGCTTAACAAGCTTATCTCTACGGAGCTGGGCTATACCGATGCAAACCTTGCGTCGGTGTTTGGTGAAGCTAAGCGTGTGGCAATGGCTCTTACAGTGATTCCGTCGATCGACGTGCTGTTTCAGCCCGTTCCGCCGGCACCGCTGAAGCCTGCCGATGTTGAACTGGTGCGTAAGTGGACCAACCGCTACACTGCTGTGGCGTTTGCCGCCCAAAGCGTACCACTGCCCGATGCTTTCCGTTGCACACAGCAACGTTCAGCCACTATGGCGGCCATTGCCGAGCGCATTGGCCGTGCCGACCCCGACCTGAAGGTTTACGCCAAGGGCCAGCTCGACACCGAAAGCCGCATCCAAGCGGCCTAAGGGTTTCATCCAATAACGACTAAATTGCCACGCCTCAGTATCTATACTGATGGCGTGGCCTTTTTTATTCTGAAAACTGTTATATACTTAAAGCATATAACAAACGCCCTCCGCTGAAGGGCGACCAAGAAGAAAGACCCCATTTTTTATGCTTATCCAAACCCAAGCAGATTTTGACCAAGCCCTTGCCCACCTTAAAAAAGCCAATGTCATTGCCGTCGATACTGAGTTTCATCGCGAGCGCACCTACTACCCTGAGCTTTGCCTGATTCAGGTTGGTACCGAAGAAGAAGCCTACGCCATCGACCCCCTAGCAAAGGAGCTTGACCTTCAACCCCTCCTCGACCTACTGCTTGACCCTAAAGTGGTGAAGGTTTTCCACGCAGCCCGCCAAGACCTTGAGATTTTTCAACAGATGACAGGCAAAGTGCTGCCAAACGTTTTCGATACCCAAATTGCCGCCATGGCCCTTGGCTTTGGGGAGCAAATTAGCTACATCAACCTTATTGAGCGCACGCTGAGCACCCGCCTCAGCAAAGCCCAACAGCTGACCAACTGGCAACGCCGCCCGCTCACTGATCAACAGCTGCGCTACGCCCTTGATGATGTGGTTTACCTAATTAAGGCCTACCACAACATTATTAACCGCCTAAAAAGCAAAGACCGCCTCAGCTGGCTGGATGATGAAGAAGAGCGCCTACTTTCAGAAGAGGCCTTTGCAAGCAACCCTGACCAACTGACCAAAGGCATGCGTTTAAAAGACCGCTCGCCTCAGGCGTACACAGCGTTGCGCCGCCTTGCCCTTTGGCGTGATGAAAAAGCGCAGGAAGAAAACCGCCCGCGCCACTACATTATTAAAAACGAAGCTTTGATTGTGCTAGCACAACAACGCCCAACAACAGCACCCGAAACTGAAAACATGCGCATGATTAGCAAAGACTTTATCCGCCGTTATGGTTCAGAGCTGTTCCCGATTTTGCAAGAGATTCAGTCAGCAGATGCGGCCGACCTTGAGCGCCCAGCAAAGCGCCCGCAGCGCAGCGAAACGGCTGATGGCATGGTGCTCAAGCTGACACAGCTTTTGGTGGCTCATACGGCAGAACAGGAAAACATTACCCCGCGCCTGATTGCCACCACCAGCGATATTGAAGACTTTATTTTGGGTAAACCAAGCCAACTTGATAAAGGCTGGCGCTACGAACTCCTCGGAAAAGAGCTTAAAGCCCTCCTAAAAGGTGAAATGGCGCTGTTTATTGAGGATGGATCACTCGTTACAGGCCCTAAAGCCTAAAACGCTTTAAACGCCCGTTTTAGGGCTTAAGTGTTAAATGATAAAAAGCCCTGCTTGATGCAGGGCTTTTAGTTTATCTGATAGTTTATCGAATAAAGGCCAGCGATAACCACGGCACATACGTAATGGCAATCAGTGCCACCAGCAGTACCAACATAAATGGTAACGAGGCACGGTAAATCGCCGTCACGGGTTTATCAAAGCGGTAGCTTGCAATAAACAGGTTCATACCGATTGGTGGTGTCATGTAGCCAATTTGCATGTTCGCAAGGAAGATAATCCCCAAGTGCACAGGGTCAATACCAAAGGCAACGGCCACGGGCAAAATAAGCGGTACCACAAGCACAAGCGCTGCAAAAATATCAAGCATAGCGCCCAGCAATAGCAAGAACACGTTTAGCAGTAGCAAGAAGGCAATCTTTGAATGCACGTGGGTTTGAATAAAGTTAAAGACCTTTGACGGCACTTGTGCATCCACAAAGTAGTTGCCCAATGCAAGGGCTGTGGCAAGCACCAACATAATGCCCCCCACCATAACCATAGCGTCAGAGGTAATGCGTGTAAGGTCACGTAGGCGGATTTCACGGTAAATAAATACCTCAACCACAAAGGTATAAAACACCGTCATAGCTGCTGCTTCAGAAACGGCGAAGTAGCCTGAGTAAATACCACCCAGCACAAAGACAGGAAGTGGTAGTTCCCACTTGGCTTCCCATAAAGCGGTAAGAGTGTTTTTGAATGAGAATGGCAAACGCTTACGGGCCGCTTTACCGCCAGCAAAAAAGCTATAAATCGCCAGTAGAATAATCATCAATGCTGTAGGCATAAGACCCGCAATGAATAGGTCTTCAATTGTAATATTGTAGCCTTGGTTCATTTGTTGCGCCAAGATGCCAAACAAAATCAGTGGCACTGATGGCGGCAATAGCAAGCCCAAGCTACCTGATGAGGTAACCAAGCCCAGGCTGAATTTTTCAGGGTATTTGGCGTGGCGCAGCGCTGGCAAAAGCAAAGCCCCTAGCGCTACAATCGTTGCGCCTGAAGCCCCTGTAAAAGCCGTAAAGAAGGCACATGTTGTAAGGCTAATAAACGCAAGCCCAGAAGGCATCCAACCAAAGAAAGCATCGGTCAGCTTAACAATACGGGTTGAGCTATTAGATTCACTCAGCAAAAAGCCAACAAACGTAAACAGCGGAATCGCTGCCAAAAGCGGGGTATCGGTAATGCGGTAAAGTTCAGCACCAATCACACTGAGCGGAATATCCTGCACCACAAAGCCAAGCATGGCAAAAGTAAGAATAACCACAAACAGTGGCTGGCCAAGGAGGCCTAGAACAAGGGTGGCAAAGGCTGCGGCATAGGTCATACTAAAAGCCCTCGCAGGTACATGTAGCCTTGGGTCGCAAACTGAACCCCCATCGAGAAGAACCCAATCGGCAGAATACTTTGGCAAACCCAAGTCGGCACATTAGCAAACGCAATGGTGCCAAACTCATATTCAAGCATGGTCATTTGCAGGCAGTAATATGCGGCAATAAGCATCATGGCTGCGGCAAAAAAGCGGCCAAACCCACGTACGTAGCGGTATTGCTTAGGAGAAAGGAACTGTTCAGCAAGGTCAATTTTAATATGCTTTTTCTTTTGGGTAGCAACCATGGCCCCCAGCATGGTGACCCATAGCACTAAAATACGGATGGCAATATCAGCCCAGATGATGCTGGTTTCAAAACCGTTACGCAAAATAACCTGAGTGAACGCAAGGCCCACAAGCGCTACAAACGCAATGACGAGCAAAACTTCCTCAATGTTTTTAAGGTAACGTAGTACCCGTACAAGCTTATGCATTTAATATATAACTTCTTGGCTTCTTATTTTTGGGCTTGTGCTTTGTACGCAGCCTGCAGTTTTTGGAGCTTTTCTAGAATTTCAGGCGAGTAGTCACTGCTGCTCACAACAAGGGCACGGGCTTCTTTTTCAAGGTCTTTCCAGGTTTGAAGGTCAGCGCCTTGTGGCTCAATCACGTTCATACCTTGATCAACCATAGCCATGTATGCTTTTTCGTTGTCTTCGATGTTACGTGCGTGAATGTCTTTCGCCACTTTGCCAAATACTTCCAGCACAACAGCTTGGTCAGCGTCGCTTAGTTTTGCAAAGTCACGTTCGTTCAGCACCACCGCACCTGTAAGGTAAAGCACTGGTACTTTAATCATGTGGTTTACACGGGTATGCCACTGCAATGCAATCGCCACGACTGGTGAAGCTGCAACCGTATCAATCAAGCCAGTTTGTAGGCCCGTTAGAACATCACCCACGCCAAGTGGCACAGGGTTAATGCCTAGCTTTTTAAGGGTATCAGCTGTTTGAGGGTCATTATCTGGCACCCAAACTTTATGGCTTTTAATATCGTCAAAGCTTGTGGCTTCTTCTTTACTTAAAATGTACGCAGGGCCACCGCCCATAACGCCAGTAATCACAAAACCGTTTTCACGGGCACCTGCTTTAATGTCGTCCATCAGGCCGTTCATCACATATTCCATTTCTTCCTGTGTTTCGAAAGTAAACGGAATACCCAAAGCGGCCGCATCAGGGTACTGGCCGTAAAGCGAACCCGTTGCCATGGCACCACCTTGAAGCTGACCAATTTTCATCTTACGAAGCACGGTAAGGTCACCGCCCATAACACCACCTGGGTAAAATTTAAACTTCACACGGTCGCCTGTGCGTTCAGCAATTTCTTTGGCACCTTCTTTAAAACTTTGCACCCAGTACGAACCACCTGGGCTGAGTGTTGCCACTTTAAAAGTTTGGGCCAACGCCGTGCCTGCAACCATGCTTGCAACAGCGCCCAAAATGGCAGTTAGAAATAGCTTTTTGAATGTGAAATTAAGGCTCATTTTACGCTCAGTTTATTTAAAGTTTTTATTTAAGTTAAAATATTAACTTACTGTTTATTAATTAAAATATTCGTCTGATGTTTCAAGAAGTTCTTTTGCACGTTGCTGTGCCACTACGTTCATCAAGGTGTAGCCTTCGGCGTGTGGATCAGCTTTCAAAACATCCTTCAACAAGGTGTCGTGCAGCTCTTGTTCAAACATCATGCGGGCGTAATTTTCAGCCAGCAGAACTTTTACAAATAGGTTTTTACCGTCTGACATTTCATCAGCATTTTCAAAATGCATTTTTGCTTTTTCAAGGTCGCCACCAGCAGCTGGCGGTACCAATGATTCAAGCACGCCCATGTACATTTGGGCCTTGCCATCTTCGTAGGCTGGATCAATCTCAATAACCTTTTCCATCATGGCAGTAATCTTAGCGAGGTGTGCAATTGCACCCCAATCGTCTTTACGCAGTTGCACCCACCCTGCCCATACGGTTGCAGTGGTGTATAGCGTGGCAAGATCAGATTTTTTCACTGATTTCATGCCTGCTTCAAAATCTTCGAAGTTAAGGTCGTCAACGTTACATAGGGTTTTAACGTCTAAGCATAAGCCTGTTTGGGCATAATCAAACGCACGGTCCGAAAGGCGTAGTGCACGGGCTTGGTCTTGAACAAACACACCCGCATAAGCACTGTATAGGTTGGCCGCTGAGCTATACGCTGCAGGGTCAGAAGGCTTACGAGCCAAAATACTGTCCATCAAGAGCATGTATGACGGTGCGCCATCACGCACAAGCTCAAGGTCATCATGATTCATGACAGCGGCGTTTAATGAGCCTGAAAAGCTGTTACCAACGCGCTTTACAACAATAGAACAACCACTACCCGCAAGTAGTGTGCTGCACAACAGAACTGTTTGGAGTGTTTTATTCGCCTTCATGCCCCAAACTTTACTTGCTTTGATACGTAATGAAAAGGCAAACCGTACACAAATTTTAAACACGTGCGCAAAAAGCACAACAGTGTTGCGTTTATGTCTTACAAATATGGGGGATTATAAATGAATGGTGCCGGCAACAAGATTCGAACTCGTGACCTACTGATTACAAATCAGTTGCTCTACCAACTGAGCTATGCCGGCACGAGAGGTAATATGCTAAAAAATCGTGACGGATGCAACCAGAAAATGCCTATAAATTGCAATTATTTTAAATATAGCCACAAACCTTGTTGACACTCACCCCGCAAGCTTTTAAAGTCACCTTCGAACTTACGGAGACGTGGCCGAGTGGCTGAAGGCGCTTCCCTGCTAAGGAAGTATACGGGGTAGACCCGTATCGTGGGTTCGAATCCCACCGTCTCCGCCATTAAGTCTTGGGTTGTAACACAACCCAGAGACTTCCCCCCAACACCCCGCCCACAGCGGGGTTTTTGTTTTCATTCGCACCAGTAGACTTTTCTCTACGCCTCAAAACGCCCAATTCTCTGCAAAAGTCTCAGAATTGAAACTTGAGGTGCGTTTGCGCCCCCTTAATTGCCGGCCCAATTCCCTGTTTAACAGGGAATTAACAGGGATTTTTTTGTAAAACAAACTTCAAGAAGAACCTAAAACGAGACTCTACCTTACGCAAAGAGCTTGAGACAATCTAAAAACAGGGAAATAGGCAGGGAATTAGGCAGGGAATTATTGGAAGTATTTGGTGAGGGTATCAAAGCTTTTGTTAATAGAATGGCGCACGTACGACTCGGAGTAGTTTTCATCTTCGGCAATGGCCGTCAGGGTTTCACCGTTAAAGTGCCTATCTCGCCAAACCACACCTTGCACCAGCCGCTTTAACTCATCCTTGGGCATATCAAATAATTCCAGTTCTTTGCTTTCGGGGTTGATTATTAAAGAACCGTTCCTGCCCTGCTTTACAACATATGGGATAGTGAGATGCTTATCCAATTGTATTTGGCCACTCAATGTAAGATCTAGGCTGCTTCGCACAATTTCGCTAAGCCTGCTACCATCTAGATTTAACACCATTTCCTCTGGGCCAACATTGATACGTGTCACCAACCCCCTCACTAGTGCAGCCCCCTCCAGCTTATCCATATTTTGCGATAAGTATTGAGAGGCCCCATCAACTTGTTGCGCCAATACTCTAGCTAAATATTTTCGTAGATTAATGATAATGACTTCTTCAACCTCACCCGCAGGCAGCCTAGCGATTAATCCCTTAGGATGTTCTTTAAACTGCAGTAGATTTTGGGAGATATAATAGCGGTATTTCAAGCTGCCCTTTTTTGTATGGGTGGGGCTATAGGGTGTACCGTCCACATCAAATAACAGGCCCCGCAGTAAATAAAGGCTTTCAAGCCGTCCTGTACGAATCTGCGTATTTTCATCAAGGCGGTTTTGTACCTCGTGCCAAGTTGCCTCATCAATAATGGGCTCGTGCGTGCCTTGGTAAACCTTGCTCTTGTGTTTAACCTTCCCGATATAGGCGGGGTTCTTCAACATGGCGTAGAGGGCACCGCGGCTAAACGGTTTGCCACCATAGGGATTACCATTGGCTGAGATACGATCGGGGCTTTTAATTCCGTTTTTATCCAGCATTTTCTTAAGCTCCTTTACCGCACCCAGCTCTAGGTAGGTTTTAAAAATATTCCGCACCTGCGCCACTTCGCCTTGCTGAACCTCAAGGTGGCGGTCAACGATTTTATAACCCAATGGGGGTACGCCGCCCATCCACATGCCCCGCTTTTTACTGGCAGCGATTTTATCCCGAATCCGCTCGCCGGTGACTTCTCGTTCAAATTGGGCGAAGGACAGTAGCACATTCAGCGTCAGCCGCCCCATAGAGGTCGTAGTGTTGAAGGACTGGGTCACGCTGACGAACGTCACGTTGTGGGCATCAAATACGTCGACAAGCTTGGCAAAGTCCATCAGCGAACGTGTAAGGCGGTCAATCTTATACACAACCACGATATCAACCTGGCCGGCTTTAATATCCTGCATCAGGCGTTTAAGGGCTGGTCGCTCCATACTGCCACCCGAAAAGCCGCCATCATCATACTTTTGCTTTATGGCACGCCAGCCCTCGCCCCGCTGGCTGGCGATGTACGCTTCGCAAGCCTCCCGCTGGGCATCGAGAGTGTTAAAGTCCATCTCCAACCCCTCGTCCGTCGACTTGCGGGTGTAAATAGCGCAGTTTATGGTTTTGGTTTTCTCATACGGCATATATACTTACCTCCATTAAGGTAAGTAACGCTTGGTTCTAAAAGGAAGTCCAGTGATGTCTGAGTATTTTTATATCATTGTGGAAACCTACTACGCTATAAAAGCGGGTAAGTCTTCTCGAGTACACGTACGCCCTATTGAGGGCCAAATTTTCCCAACAAGTATGGATGTTGAATGCTCAAGAAAAATGAGAAAAGACTTTCCGGTTGGCACTCAATTTAAAATACCAGTCAAACTTACAGACCGTGAAGGCGGAAAGCCATTTCTATATTCCAGCTATAAGTGGTGCTATGAGGTTATTCAGACGCCCTGATATATCTTAACCAATGTTTTTCAAACCATCTAAATTTAGGCCTAAGTTGTTTCTTTGATATAGAAGTATATCTTCTTCGAGTGGGAGCATCATAATTAACAAACAACCTCTCCTGCTTCAGCACTTCTGGATGTATTACCTCCTTGGCCCCTGAGCTTAAGTCACTAAAGGGGCATACTGGTGACATATAGAGTGAAGTAGCATACTCTAGCTGCAGTATTAGGCGGCTGCCTTTTTTGAGGGGCAATCCCTTATGGGCCGCAACCGTATCGCCGAAAATGATGGTACCAGCTTCCGCCTTCTACTATTCTTAGTTTATCTTCCCCATAGATGCCTAGCACCTGTTCGTCTGACAAGCGAGTGGAGTATGGAATACCGTGCTGGTTAAGCTCATCAATATGGCTACCCTCAATATAGCAATGCGGCCCGTTCTCAGTGGTAACGTCATTAAGGTAGATAAACACCTTAATAAACTTCACAAACTCTTTGTCTTGGTGGAAAAATTGGGCATTGCGAGAAAGCGTCTTATGGTCTTGTTCTCCTGCG
>DJLZ01000003.1 GCA_002436405.1 Proteobacteria bacterium UBA6503 | reverse complement strand
ACCAATGTTCGCATGCGGTTTCGTGCGCGTGAACTTTTCTTTTGCCATTTTACTATCTTCCTTATTGGATGTTTCAAGTATCAATTTAAAGTGTCAACCCCACCACACAATAAACTCGTGTACCTATGGCAGGATACGGGCGCATTCTATCAGGTTTTACGACCGTTGCAAGGCCAGATAACCCCTCTTTTTTACTTTTTCAAGCCCAGCCCCACTTAAAAACGTTATTTTTACATAAAAAAAGCCCCCCTAAACTGCTGTTTTGGTGGCTTTTATGGTTTTTAAAGGTATTATTTTTGTTCAAAAACTTCTGCTAAAAACCTGTGCATTTCGGCAAAGGCACGTTTGGCAACTACAGGGTCGTACGCAACACCAGTGCTTACATCAGTGCCTGCGTTCTTATCGGTAAAGCTATGGACGGCGTTGCCATACTCAACAAGTTGCCAGTCTTTTACTTCGGCGGCTTTCATTTCTTCTTTGAAGCCTTGCACTTCTTCAGGTGGCACAATGGGGTCTGCCGCACCGTGTAATACCAGCACTTTTGTATTAATCGCCCCAACCTGCGCTGGCACGGCTGACTTTAAGTTGCCGTGGAATGAAACAACGCCTGCAACGTCAGTCCCCGTACGGGCAAGCTCAAGCGCCCCTGCTCCGCCAAAGCAAAAACCAATCACGGCAATTTGATTGTTTTTAATGTTACGGCGGCGGGTCATGTAATCAACGGCGGCCATCATACGGCCACGGAAAAGTTCGGGGTTGGCTTTGTATGCGCCTGAAAGTTTAGCGGCTTCATCATTACTACGCGGGCGAACACCTTCCCCGTAAACATCAATCGCCATAACGATGTAGCCAGTGTCGGCGGCAATCTTATCAGCCTTTTGTTTGTAGTTTAAGGTCAGGCCTTTCCATGCAGGTGTGAGCAAAACCACGGGTGTATCTTCTGTGGCCGAGGCAGGCTCATTTAAATAGCCCTTGAGGCGGGTTTCTTGATGGTAGTACACAACATCAGCCCCTTGCGGCATTGATTGAGCAAGAGCCAGTGTTGGCAATAACGTAAGAATAAAAGTATGAAGTAATAGACGCATAGCAAACCTATTTATTAATGAATATAGGCAAGTTTAGTCTATGCAGGCTGATTGGTAAAGCTATGCCGCTTTTACTTTTTGAAGACGACCAGATACAAGCTTTTCGTATGTTTGCAGCACAGCATTGTTAATACTGTCCCAGTCGCGGTTCTGGGTAAAGGCTACGCCCGCTTGGCCATGTTCACGGCAAAGCTCAGGGGTTTGAATGTAAATGGCAAGGGCTTGTGCGTAGGCGTCAATATCGCCTGGTTCAACAAGCATACCGCTTACGCCATGCTCAACAAGGTTGCTTGCCCCTGTGGTGCTGGCCGCAACAACAGGCAAACCACAGCTTAAAGCTTCTTGGGTTACGTTGCCAAAGGTTTCAGTGACTGAGGGGTTAAAGAAAACATCACCGCAAGCCAAAGCTTCGCCAAGTTCATCGCCTTCTTTAAAGCCAACAAATACGCCTTCTGGTAGGTGTTCTTCAAACCATTCACGTGCGGGGCCATCGCCAATAATGAGCGGACGAAACTTCACGTCCATTTTTTGCAGGCGCTTCATCACGTCCACAAAAACATCAAGGCCTTTTTCAAGAACCAAACGCCCGAGGAATGTGACGGCAATTTCGTTATCTTCAATACCATGCTGACGGCGCCACGCCATGTTGCGGCGGTCAGGGTTAAACTGGTTACGGTCAACGCCGCGGCTCCATAGTTCAATATGATCGCCCATGCCTTGTTCACGCAGCACAGTGGCGGTTGATTCTACTGGCGCAAGCAGAACGTCGCAGCGTTTGTACAAACGGCGCAAAATCGCCATCAATAGCGGTACAAACAGTGAAAGGTTGTAATAAGTTAAGTAAGTTTCAAAACGGGTATGAATTGATGAAACCACTGGCAAGTTGCGTTCTTTCGCCCAGCTCACGGCACGGTGTGCGGCAGGGTCAGGCGATGAAATATGCACAACGTCAGGGTCAAAGGCTTCAAGATCACGGCGAACTTCGTTTGATAAACCCGTTGTAATGCGGTATTCACCACGACCAGGGATGGCAATACTCGGCACCCCAATCAGCGTACCTGTCGCCTCAAACGCAGGTTGCTTTACCACAGGGGCATACACACGCACGTCAACGCCTTGGCGCAGCAAGTAGCCAACTAGACGGTTTAGGGCTTGGTTTGCACCATCTCGCACGTAATTATAATTACCTGAGAAAAGTGCAACGCGGAGGGGTTTTGAAGTCATAGAAACTCCGTTTGAGTGAGCCTAGCCCATGGGGCTTTAAATTTATGGAGCGGGTAAGGGGAATCGAACCCCTCTAGCTAGCTTGGAAGGCTAGAGCATTACCACTATGCTATACCCGCACTTTGATAACTGCCTTAGTTTATAGCAGCCATTCGCCCAGTTGCAAAGCTTAATTACTGCGTAATATTTCAATGTATGTTACTTTAATAAAATGTCGACAGCACCCAAGATTAAATCAGATGAGATGACCCTCACGCCCGAGTTTGAACGGGCGCTACATCTGCTTGAAAACACAAACCAAAATGTGTTCATTAGTGGTAAAGCGGGTACAGGTAAGTCGACCTTCCTTGAGCATTTTCGTAAAAACACCAAAAAGAACGTGGCCGTTGTGGCCCCGACTGGTGTTGCAGCGCTTAACGTGCGTGGCCAGACTATTCACTCATTCTTCGGGATTAAAACTGGCCTTGTTGATATTGCCAGCATGAAGCCCAAGCGGAATAAAAAGGTACTGGGCAATCTTGACCTTGTGATTATCGATGAAATTTCGATGGTGCGGGCTGACCTTTTTGACGGCATTGAAAAAACCCTACGCTTTAATAACGATAAATCACTCCCCTTTGGTGGTGTGCAAGTTTGCGTAATTGGTGACCTTTTCCAGCTACCGCCCGTGCTGACCAATGACGAGCGTGATGCCTACAACATTAATTACTCAAGCGCGTTTTTCTTCGCGAGTGAAAATTACATGGCCGCCGATTTTGAACTTATTAAGTTTGATACGGTCTTCCGCCAAAAGGACTCTGAGTTTATTCAGGCCCTTAACAAAATTCGTATTGGTCGCAAAACGCCTGATATTTTGCACTACATCAACCAGCGCCATACCTCAGAGTTTGACTTTGACCAAACCCCTATTACGCTGGCCTCAACCAACAAAATTGCCGATGAACTTAACGAGCAAGAGCTTAAAAACCTAGCCGGCAAAGGCTACAAGTTTAAGGGGGCTATCTCAGGCAAGTTTAACGTTGAGCGTGGCCGCCTGCCCTCGCCTGAGAAGCTTGAGCTTAAAATTGGCGCGCAGGTCATGTTTACCCGTAACGATAATGTTAAAAAGCGCTGGGTAAACGGCACCATCGGGACAGTAACCTATGTTGACGATGAAAATATTGAAGTGACCATTTTCAAAGCAGGCGGTAAAAAGCGCTCGTACGCCCTAGAGCAAGAGAAATGGGCAACTTACGACTACGAGTTTAATGAGAAAACCAACAAGCTTGAGCAAAAAGAAACAGGCAGCTACACCCAGTACCCGCTGATGCTCGCTTGGGCGGTAACCATTCACAAGAGCCAAGGCAAAACCCTTGAGAATGTGATTATTGACCTTGGCCGTGGTGCCTTTGCACCTGGGCAAGTGTATGTAGCGCTATCACGCTGCAAAAGCTACGAAAACCTTATCCTCAAGCAGCCTATCCGTGCCCGCGATATTTGGTGCGATAATAGCATCCTCGACTTTGCCCGTACCATTATGGCAAAAAGTGCGTCTTAATTTCGTCTTTCTTTATGATGGCGGTTGAAGTCCGCTATATCCTTCTTACACTTTACTCATACAAAAATATCGCACATTCATTTCCTTTTTCCTCTTTTTGGAGTTCAACCTATGCCTTCTCAGTCTTTCGTAAACCGTGCCATGGCCATTGCCGCGAGTGAAAACATCATGGAAGATGTTGCCACCGCCATCGAAATGGGCGCCGATCCGACCTTCGTTGATGAACACGGCATGACCGCCGCCATGTACTTTGCCGATTATGGCAACGTCGACGGTGTTGTCATGGTCTACAACCTGGCTGTCGAAAAGCGTGGTACGCCCGGTATGGGCTATCATTCGTCGGCCAGCCAGACCCTGCAGCTCAACAAGCACAAGGTTTCGCCGGTTATCCTGTTTGCCCGCCGTGGTGATGTGGATGCCGTTTTGAAGCTGGCCGCAATGGAACCCAAGGTTCTTGAGCAGCCCGTGATGAACAACCTGCAGCCCATGACGGGTATCACCATCGAAAAGGTGGTCGCCCTTCTGGAAGCTGGCTTCGTGACCGACGACAAGTTCGCCGTCAACATGATGGCCTTCGGCATCACGACTTCGCAGCTGCTTGCCCGCATGGGCAAAAAGCTTGCTGCATAACACCTAACGAAAGAAAGCCCCCATCACACGATGGGGGCTTTTTGTTTATGGTACTCGCCCTACTGGCTCTGAACCTCTTCGATAAGGTTTTTTAAGCTATATTTAGGCTGATACCCTAAAAGCTCTTTGGTGTTCTCAATATCTAAAATTTTAGGTTGGGTGGCGGCTTTAATGCCTTTGCCAATCAGCAGCTTATAAGCGTCTTCGCCATAGTGCTTTTTAAAGGTACTCCCCTCGCCTTCGCTATCCCAGTTCAGAATATCATCGGCGGTATATTCATAGGCGCCATCAACATTCATAATAGGCACCTCAGTATTTAGGGTGTTGTTCAGGACATACGCAATGGCCTTATCGCTGGCTTGAGCAACATCCTCAATATGCACCGCCCCGCGGATAAACCAATTTGCCCAATCGGTGTAGTTTTCATAAACCTTTGTATTCCATGACGGAATAAATGCACGAGGGCGCAAGACTGCAATATCCATACCATGGCGGTGGCTATAGGCACGAGCCATTTCTTCATTCAAAATCTTTGTATGGCCATAAACGCCATAAGGCTTTGAGACACTGGTCGATGAAACTAACACAACCTTTTTGCATCCCGCTTGGGCAGCTTCTTCGAGGACTGTCATGGTGCCCGTAACGTTAAGGTCATGGAAGTCGTAGGGCGTAAGGTCAGGCTCATGGATGCCGTGCCACGCCGCAATATGCACCAGCACATCAGCGCCTTCCATAGCTTTGGCTACAAGAGTTTTATCAGTAATTGAACCTTGATGCGTTTGCACACCTTCAACCTTAGAAGGATTGATATCGATATTAACCACATCATGGTTTTGCTTAAGCAAACTTGGCGCAAGTAGACCGCCAAGGTCACCGCTGCCACCTGTTAAAACAATACGTGCCATTATTTACTTCCTAGTTCTTATTTTTCTCGCCCCAGATAGACTTTAGGCGGTTATCACGCCCGCTGCCCATTTTGTAGAGCTTGTAGCGCATAGGGTTCTTTTCGTAATACTCTTGGTGGTAGTCTTCCGCTGGCCAAAAGGCACTGGCTTCAGTGATTTCAACTTCCACACGTTTGCCTTTTTGGTCTTCCACTTCATTGGCTGTTTTAACAGCAAGCTTATGCTGGTCTTCATCAAAGTAGAAAATACCCGGGCGGTATTGCGGGCCACGGTCTACAAACTGGCCACCACTGTCGAAGGGGTCAACGTTAAGCCAAAATTGCTCAAGCAGTTTTTCATAGGTCACTTTAGCAGGGTCATAAATCACCAAAATAGCTTCGGTATGGCCTGTAGTCCCTGTGCCAACTTCTTGGTAGGTGGGGTTCTCAGTCTCACCTCCAGTGTAGCCAACAATAGTTTCAAGCACGCCGTCTAGGTTGTCGTAGGTAGGTTCAATACACCAAAAGCAGCCTGCGGCAAAAATGGCTTTTTTAAAGTTTTGCTCAGGGTTTTGAGTATCATCTGCCATGGCGTTGGTGCCTCCCAGTAATAGAACTGTTAATAGTGCGAGTATTTTCATAAGGGCTCCTCATATTGCGGCCTAGTGTTGTGCGGGGATAGACTCTCCCTCTTGAGACTCAATATGAACTTTCACTTTGCTAAGCGGAATACTCATACCGTCTGCTTGTACAATTCGTACGTGATACGGTTTTAGTAACATCGGTGATTTTACCCCGCATGAGTGGGCAATAATCTCAACCTCTTTGGTCATGTTCATGGCGTAGTTCGCTACCTTTACGGCTTTGCTTTGTGGGTCGAGGCCTTTTTGCAAACGTTCGTTGTGGGTGGTCACCCCTGTTGGGCAGGTGTTTTTGTTACAGCGCATCGCCTGAATACAACCCACCGAAAACATGAAACCGCGGCCGCAGTTAATAAAGTCAGCGCCTGCGCAAAGGGCCCACGCCACATCCGTTGGCATCAATAGTTTACCTGAGGCAATAAGCTTAATTTCGTCCTTCAGGTTATGCTCGTTCAAAATTTGTACAACGCCTGGTAAGGCCTCACGAATGAGTAGGCCTACGTTATCCATCAGTGCCATAGGGGCAGCGCCTGTGCCACCGTCACCGCTATCGATGGTAATAAAGTCAGGGGCTGATTTCACGCCGCGTTTGTTAATCTCTTTACACAAGTCTTCAAACCAGCCAAAGCTGCCGAATACGGTTTTAAAGCCAACGGGCTTACCTGTAACGTCACGAATATGATTAATAAAATCAAGCAGTTCGCCCACGCTATTCACTTCTGGGTGGCGGTTTGGTGAAATTGAGTCAGTATGCGGTTCAATGCCACGAATGTGCGCAATTTCTTCAGTTACTTTTTCAGCTGGCAAAATACCGCCCTTACCGGGCTTTGCCCCTTGGGCCAGCTTCAGTTCAAACATCTTCACTTGGTCAAGGGCTGCAACTTCACGCAGTTTATCGTCGCTAAGTTGACCATCCTTAGTGCGTACGCCGTATTTGGCCGTACCAATTTGGAAGACCACATCGCAGCCACCTTCAAGGTGGTGCGGCGAAAGCCCCCCCTCGCCTGTGTTCAGCCAGCAGCCCGCCATGGCCGCCCCGTGTGACATTGCTTTTACAGCTGGCGCTGAAAGGGCGCCAAAGCTCATGCCTGAGATGTTAAAGAATGATTTTGTTTTGTACGGCGTCTTGGCACGCCCCTCACCCACCACACGGTAAAGGGTATGGTCAGCCTCTTCATCCATCACGGGGAATGCGCAGTTAATAAAAATACTGCTGCCACGGGTGGTGCAGTTGTTGGTTGACCCAAAGGCCGAGGTCATCATTTTATTGGCAGCCGCACGGTCAACCCAGTTGCGCTGGGCGCGGTTAAAGGGCATTTCCTCACGGTCCATGGCAAAAAAGTATTGGCGGAAGAACTCACCCAAGTTTGTAAACAGTGATCTAAAGCGGCCAATAACGGGGAAGTTACGACGTACCGCATCGGCTGTTTGCGTTACATCCAGAATAAACATTGTAAAAATAGTCAGGGCAATAAAGCCCACCACCAAAATAAAGGTCACGGCCATATAGCTTGTGGCTTGCTCGACAAATGTATGGGCGTCATTTTGCAATTGAATAAAGTCGTTCATGGGTGGCGGTGCCTTTTGTTTATTTTTATGGCAATAGAATACCACAAAATGTGATTTTCATAAGAAGTGTGTTGAGTGTGCGGCCAAAGGCTTTACAATGGTTACCTAATAATTAATAAAACTGAGGTATGTCCCCATGGCAGCTAACAAAACTCAAGGCCAAACCATTTACCGTAAAGACTACACGCCACCATCATTTTTGATTGATAAGACCGAGCTTGATTTTAAACTGAACGAATCAGCCACACGTGTAAAAGCTACGCTACACATGCGCCGCAACCCAAAGGCTGCCCGTGCTGAAAACCTTGACCTTGATGGCGATACCCTAAAGCTTTTAAAAGTTGCCCTAGACGGTGCCGAACTTAGCACCAACCAATATGCCTCAACCCCTGAGCAGCTAACCATCTTTGGCGTGCCAGACAGCTTTACTCTTGAAACTGAAGTTGAGATTGATCCAAAGTCAAACACAGCCCTTGAAGGCCTATACCGTGACTCAGGCGGTATGCTTTGCACCCAGTGTGAAGCTGAAGGCTTCCGCCGCATTACCTACTTCCTTGACCGCCCTGACGTTCTAAGCAAGTTTACTGTGCGCCTAGAGGGTGACAAGAAAACCTACCCAGTTATTCTATCAAACGGTAACAAGATTGATAGCGGCGACCTTGACGGCGGCGCCCACTTTGCCGTATGGGAAGACCCATTCCCGAAGCCAAGCTACCTATTTGCCCTTGTTGCTGGCGAGCTTGACCACCTAGAAGATAGCTTCACCACCATGAGCGGCCGTAAAGTTAAGCTGCAATTGTTCACTGAAAAACACAACATGCACAAAACCCCTTACGCGATGGGCGCACTTAAACGCTCAATGAAGTGGGACGAAGAGCGCTTTGGCCGTGAATATGACCTTGATATCTTTATGATTGTTGCCGTTGATGCCTTTAACATGGGCGCGATGGAAAACAAAGGTCTGAACATCTTTAACTCAAGCGCTGTTCTGGCAAGTCCTGATACCTCAACCGATGACCGCTTTATGCGCATCGAAGCGATTGTGGGCCACGAGTACTTCCACAACTGGTCAGGTAACCGCGTCACCTGCCGTAGCTGGTTTGAGCTTAGCCTTAAAGAAGGCTTTACCGTATTCCGTGATGCTGAGTTTACAGCTGACCTAAACGACCGTGCAGCGAAACGTATTGAAGACGTGCGTTTCCTTCGTGCGGTACAGTTCCCTGAAGATGCAGGCCCAATGGCGCACCCTATCCGCCCTGAGAGCTACCAAAGCATTAACAACTTCTACACCGTAACAGTGTACGAAAAAGGCTGTGAAGTTATTGGTATGTACCACACCATTTTGGGCGAAGACGGCTTCCGTAAAGGGACAGATCTTTACTTTGACCGCCACGACGGTGAAGCTGCAACCTGTGAAGACTTTACAAAAGCCATGGAAGATGCCACCGGCGCTGACCTTCAGCAGTTCCGCCGTTGGTACAGCCAAGAAGGCACACCTAAGGTTTCAGTCCGCAGCAAGTTTGATGCAAGCGCCAACACCTTTACCCTCACCTTTAAGCAAACAGGTAAAGATGGCCAAAAGCCATTCCACATCCCTGTTAAGCTTGGCCTTGTAGGCAAAGACGGTACTGACCTTGAGCTTGTAACACACAGCACCAGCCTAGATGTTGACACCAACGTGCTGCACCTGACCGATGCTGAACAATCAATTACTTTTGAAAACATTACCGAAGAGCCAGTGCCTTCACTGCTGCGTGGTTTCTCAGCCCCTGTAAAGCTGGACTACCCTTACAGCAAAGAAGACCTGATGTTCTTGATGAAGCACGACTCTGACGGCTTTAACCGTTGGGATGCCAGCCAAATGCTAGGCATTATTGTGCTGGAAGATTTGGCCACACGTGTGCAAAACGGCAAAAAACTTGAAGCCGACCCAATGCTGGTTGAAGCCTTTAAGTACACCCTTGAAAAAGCCATTGCAGGCGACGTACCACCATCACTCGCTAAAGAAGCCCTGTGCTTACCAACAATTTCGTACCTCGCTGAACTGCAGGACGAAGTTGACATGGAAGCCCTACAAACAGCGCGCGACTTTATGCGTGATGCGTTGGCCGTACAACTTGAAGACTTGTTCAAGAAAGCGTTCGAAACTTTCATCGTTGATGAAGAGTACGAACCAAACGCCGAACAAATTGGCAAACGTGCCCTGAAAAACCTATGCCTAAGCTACCTACTAAATGCTGGCCATAGCGGTAACGTGCAACTGGCCACTGACCAGTTTGAAGCGCAAGACAACATGACCGATGTTTTTGCTGCCCTTTCAGCGCTTGTAAATTCACCTTACACTGCTGATGCGCAAGAAGCTTTGGATACGTTCTACACCAAGTGGAAAGACGATCCACTTGTGATTGAAACATGGTTCAGCGTACAGTCAGGCAACGCCAACGCAGGCACACTTTCAAAAGTGCAAGAGCTTGTGAAGCACCCTGGCTTTAGCATGACCCGTCCAAACACCGTACGTTCGGTTATTGGGGCCTTTACAGGCAGTGGTATGCATAACTTCCATAACAAGGAAGGAACAGGGTACACATGGCTAGCCGATAAGATTATTGAGCTTGATGCCATTAACCCGCAAATTGCAGCCCGCTTGGTGGCACCGCTTATTAAATACAAGCGCTTTGCCCAACCAAACCGTGACCTGATGAAAGCCCAGCTTGAGCGTATCATCAAGGTAGAGAAACTCTCGAAAAACACTTACGAGATTGTTTCAAAAGGTTTGGGTGCATAAGCACTCAGCAACAAACAAAAAGCCCCGCTTGCTAGCGGGGCTTTTTAATACTCTAAAACTTACTGAGTTTCGTGCTCTTGGTCTTTCATGGTTGAAGCCCAACCTAGGATAACCTTATCAAGGTCATGGCCGTTGGTTTCCATCGCACTCTTAAACTGGTTACGGTATGTAAGGCCAAGGTTTACACCGTCTAGCACCACGTTACGTACCACCCATTTGTCAGCATCATCTTTACGCATGCTGTACTGAACAAGGTATGTGTTTTCATCAGGTGACGTTACAACCATGACTACGCTTGCGCTTTTAGCGTTACGGTAGTTTGTGTCTTGTACTTTCATTTCCTTCACTTCAAAAGCAACAAGGGCTTTGGTGTAAAGGTCAATCAAGGTTGACTTGAAATCATGCATGAATTTTTCGCGCTGTTCAGGGGTAGCTTCGTCGTAGTAGCCGCCCATCACACCTTTGGCGAATGATTCAAAATCTGTATGAGGTTCCATCAGCGTTAGAAGCTTAGTTTTAAGCGGCTGAGGGTTGTTTTTGAAGGTATCTTTTTCAGCTTTAACAGCGTCTAGCACCTGCTCTGATACCACCATGATGATTTGATCAGGTTCTTCAGCGTGAGCATGGGCTGGTGTAGTTAGACCAAACAAAACCATGGCCGAGAAAAGTGAGAGAGTGAGCTTGCGTAGCATTTTTTATTCCTTCAATAGCAATTAGCAAAGTTTATAACACACAAGTTATGCGTGCTCAAAGGGCTAATGTTTGAAGGGATATAGAAGTTCCCGCTATAGGTGTAGAAACTCTAGTCGGTGTATTTTGGCTTATAGAGCTTCATCAGCAGGCTAGGCAGTACCGCTAGGTTCACGAGTAGGGCCAAAATCATGGCAAGTGCCGTCAAAACACCAAAGTAAATAGTCGGGATGAAGTTTGACATACTCAGTACCGAGAAACCGACAATCACAGTTAGCGATGTAAAGTACAACGCAATACCAATGTTGTGGTGGCTGGTTTCAATAGCTTCTTGGGTGCTCATGCCGCGCTCAATTTCTTGCTTAAAGCGGTGCAGGTAGTGAATCGCATCATCAACGCCAATACCAATAATAATGGCGGCGATGGTCATGGTCATCATATCAAGCGGAATATCCATAAAGCCCATAAAGCCAAGAACCATAGCTGCTGACAAAATGTTTGGCAGCACCCCTACCGTTGCAAGTAATGGCGAACGTAGCAAAATAAGGAACATAATAAACGTGGCCAGAACAACATAACCAATGGTCGATACTTGCGACTGGAACAATACCTTTAACATGTCGTTAAACAGGACGTTCATACCCGTAACTTTGGCATTCCCCTCGCCTAGGCCAACTTCGTTCTGGGCATAGTCTTCAATGCTATGAATCAACTTATCGCGTGAGTGGCGAGGTGCCGTCTCATGCATACGGAGCGACATGCGCATAATGCCTTTTTCAGGCGTGCTGTAAGGCTCAATAAATTCTTTACGAATATCATCAGGCACAGCGCCAAGTACGGCAGCCAGCTCAACCGAGCCTAGGGCCTCACCGTTATTAAACTGGCGGGCAATTTCTTCAAGCGTTGCAAGTGAGATAATCTTCCCGACTTCAGGCAAGGTTTCTAGGTACTCTTGCATTTGGCGCAGCTTTTCAATCTTGTCTGGGGTGTACCAGTAGCGCTCAGGGAATTCATCAGGCTCTGATACAAAGAAGTCATCTTCCTCATCAAGAACAGGCGCTTTAAATGGCTCGAATGACAGAATAATATCCATCGGGATTGTGCCACCAAGGTTGCGGTCAATGTAAACCAAGCCCTGCTTAATTTCGGTATCATCATGGAAGTAATCAATAAAGCGGCTATCCACACTTAGCTTCTGAATACCCATCCAGCTACCCAAAGCAAAGAGCAGTGCAAAAGCAATAACAGCCACAGGGGTTTTGATTGAAACCTTACACATGATACGTGTAAGGAATGGTTCCTTTTTAGATAGTGCACGAACTTCACCTTGGCGCAGCACACTCAGCATCGCCGGAAAGAAGGTGTAGTTTGCAAAAAATGCGATGGCCATCCCTAGGCACATAATCCAACCAAAGTCGTCTACCGGCACAATGTCACTTGCTGTAAGTGAGGCAAACGCCGCCATGGTGGTAAGGGCGGTGTAAAGGCATGGGGCAAACTTATCGGTCATGGTCATGGCCACCATTTCGGTATGGCCAAGGTAGCTTTTATCACGCACAAGCTCGCGGTATTTCACCATCAAGTGTACCGTGAATGAGATTGAGAAGATAAACAGCAGCGCCACAAAGTTTGACGAAATCACCGTTACAGGCTGGCGGATAAGCGCCAAAATGCCCATGGTCAAAACCACGGCCAAACCCGCTGTTAGAATAGGCAACACAACCCAACGAATACGGCGGAAAAAGATAAACAGCGCAAACATAATCAGCGCCAAGCTTACGCCGCCAAATGTTTGGATGTCCTTTTTAACAAAGCGAATCATGTCGCTTGCAACCATCGGTACACCACCCAGATAAGCCTTAGCTTCAACTGAGATTGTGTCACGCACGGTACGAATATCTGAGATAATGCGCTCACGCTCAGCCGTATGCAGACGACGACGTGACTCATACATGTTTTCAACCGCACGCAGCATCCCCATTTGGGCAAAGCTGTTGTCTTTCACGCGGCGCAGGCGCTTGCGCTGCTTCCACAAGGCTTCAAGCTCATGGTCAGACTCTAGGTTAATACGCATCGCCGTTGACTTACCGTCTTTTGAAATCAGCAATTCACGGAAAAGCGGGCTTTCTGAAAGTTCTTTTTGAGCAAGCTCAATATCAACGTCGTCCGAGCGCAAGGTGTTGTAGTCGGTTGCCATCTTTGTAATGTCAATCGGTGGGCTGCGCAACAAAGGCACATCAAGAATTGAAGTAACGTCCTTAACCCCTTGAATAGAAGCAATATTTTCCTGCAACTTTGCAAGACGATTAATGGCGGTTGGGGTAAATAGAGGAACGTCAATAGGCTCGTACGTCAAAAACAAAAAGGCTTCTGAGCCAAAGTCTTCACTCACTTCTAGGTAGTAGGCAAGCTCAGGGTCGTTTTCAGCAACGAGGGTGTCAGATGAGGCATCATAGGTAAAATAGCGCGTTTCGTATGTGGCACCCAAGGCTAAAAAAGCAACCATGGCTAGGATTAGCCATGGCATACTTAAATAAGCTCGGTACCAGCGAAGTGCGCGTTTAGTCATTGAGGAATGGGTCCTCTTCTGGCGCTTCACCGTCAGCAATCAAATGGCGGCGACGCTGTAGGTAAGCATCACGTACAAATAGGTATTTATCGCCATTCACCAACTTACGGGCTTCAAGCAATTGGGCACTGCGGTCAACAGTTACGCCAATCATCAGGCCTAGTTTAACGTCACTGTCTTGTACCCAGTAGCCAGGGTTGGTTGGCAAGGCGGCAATATCACCAATACCATCACGCATTGTGTAACCACCCAAAATAGGCACGACAATGTAAGGACCACTACCAAAACCCCATTTAGCAAAGGTCTGGCCAAAGTCTTCTTCGGTTGGTTTTAGGCCCATATCTGAAGCCACATCATGGATACCACCCAAACCAAGAGTCGAGTTAAACACAAAACGGTTTAGGCCTTGAAAGCCCTCGTCGTGTTTACCTTGAAGGAATGAGTTAATGAAAACGGTTGGGTATAGCAGGTTTACAAAAAAGTTATGTACACGCTCTTCAACTGGGTCAGGCGTTACAAACTTATAGCCTTGTGCTACTGGCTTTAGAACGTACTTATCAACAACTTCGTTAAAGTCGTAAACTTTACGGTTAAAACCTTCTAGAGGGTCTTGATATTGCTTTTCTGGGGCTGTGCTACAACCTGCAATAAGAACAGCGGCTGCTACCGTAAGAAGAGTATTTTTTGAGATGATCTTATGCAACAACATCAGGAAATACCTTTATTTTTTAATATATTATTCTTAGAATGTATCCAAACGGCAGGCCGCATATAAAAATACTCCGTCACAATAACCATAAAATAGGCATTTGACCATGGAAAATTTCATCAATTCAATCACAACCAAGCTTGATGCTATTACCTTTGAAAGTGCCTTGCCATACATTCAGCAATTTGCGCTTGTAGCACTGGTTATCTTTGCGGCATGGGGTATTAGCTCATTTCTAACACGTAACTTCCATTACAGTGAAGATGATGACCAAACTGGTATTTTCAGAAAAATTGTTAGCCTGCTAAGCCCACTTGTATGGCCTATTATTGCTTACGGTTTATTGCACCTGCTTTACTACATCCAAACAACTTTCCTCAATTTTGAACCTATCTTCCCTTACCGTACTGGCAAGCTTATCTTGGCGTGGTTGTTTATTCGTCTTGTAACCCTGATTGCCAAAAAGCGTGCGGCAGCCTCTATGGTGGCAATGGTGATTGTGCCAATCACTGTTTTGCACATGCTTGGCCTGTGGGATGACTTTAAGAGCTTCTTGACCGAGTTTGGTATGCAAATTGGTAGCGTCAACGTAAACGCCTACAAAGTTGCCCAAGGTATTTTGCTGATTACCCTCCTCTTCTGGTTGATTGGCCGCATTAACAGCCTGATTGATACAGGCCTACGCCGCAGTAAAAAACTAAGTGCCTCAAACCGCGCCATTGTTACGAAGATGGCCCAAATCGGTATGTACGTTGTGGGCTTCTTGGTAACCCTGAACGTACTAGGTATTGACCTTACATCGCTTGCTGTATTCTCAGGTGCTGTGGGTGTTGGTCTTGGTTTTGGTTTGCAAAAGATCACCTCAAACTTCATCAGTGGCCTGATTCTACTGTTTGAAAAAAGCATCCGCCAAGGCGACATGGTTGAAATGAGCGATGGTACCCTTGGCACCATCCGCCACATTAGCGCCCGCTACACATTGGTTGAAACTTTTAGCGGCAAAGAGATTATGGTTCCGAACGAAGACTTTATTACCCAACAAGTAGTGAACTGGACGTACTCTAACGCTGGTGGCCGTATTGGCATGACTGTTGGTGTGTCATACGATGCTGACATTAAAAAAGCGCGTGACCTTATTCTTGAAGCTATTAAAGAGCACCCAGATACGTCTAAAGATGACGAGCCTGCCGTGCACCTGACCGAGTTTGCTGATAGCTCAGTAAACTTCCAAGTATTCTTCTGGGTAGAGGATATTATTAAAGGTCGTTACCGTCCGAAGAGTGATGTTCTGTTCGCAATTTGGGATAAATTCCACGAGCATGATATTGAGATCCCATTCCCGCAGCGTGACCTACACGTAAAGGGCCCTATCCGTATTGAGCGCTACCTCACTGACGAAGAAGCTGAAGAAGCACAAAAAAAAGCCAAGGACAAGGCTAAAAAGGAAAAGGACTCTTCTAAGAAGGCTGATAAAAAACCAGCTACAAAGAAGAAAACAACGTCTAAGAAAACCACCAAAAAGGATAGCTAATGCAAAAAGCAGCCATCCCATTTGGTTTGTTATTGGGGTACTACCTTGTAGTGCCCCTTTGCTTTGGCATTATGCTGGTTGACCAACTGGCCCTTGGTGGGCGTGTTCTGGCGTGGTTGCCACAAACCCCTTACGCTTACTTTTGGTATGCCATCTTCTTTAATCTGCCGCACATTGTGTGCAGTACGTTTATGCTACTGAATAAAGAATACATCAGCCACTACCGCATGCCCCTAGGCCTTATTGTGACGTGGGCTATTGCCCTCCCCCTAGGTGGTGCGCTGGCCTTTAAAGCTTTTAGTATTCCACCGTTTGAAGGGTTTGTGTTTTCAATTGGCCTATTTGCCTTTGTAACCCTTTACCATGTGTTTATGCAGCAGCTGGGCATCAACAAGCTTTTTGCCCGCAATGGCAGCATGGCCTTTAACGTTATTGCATGGTCAAACATCTTACCGGGTACGGCCGCCTACCTATTGCTCTTTTTATACGACCATCCACTAGCGCAGCAGTACTACCCCATGCTGCACGGCACAGCCTTTTGGTCAGGTGCAGCTTGCTTCATGCTGGTCTTACCGTTTTACCGCGCGTGTTGGCGCAAAAGCCAAACCAATGCGGGCCGCTATTACTTACTCGCTAATGCTAGCTTAAGTGTTGCGAGCCTATTTGCCATTTACCATGAGTACTGGTTATTTGCGCTGGTGATGCCGCGCATTATCCACGACCTTACGGCCTTTACGGTTTACATTAACCACGACCATAACCGCCAGCTTGAGCACGGCACCAAAGCCCACCCAATTTACGGGCCATTAGGTAAACTTGGCGTGCCAGCGTTTATCCTAACGCCGGCCATTGCCATTGCGCTGGCTTACCCTATTACACAGGGCTACATTAGTATTGGTTGGGGGTTGTTTTTTGTGTTGGCGCTTATCCACTACGCCACAGAAAGCTTGGTTTGGAAAAACGGCACACCGCACCGTAAGTACCTAGCCTTTAAAGGCGTTAAATAGCCTTAAACAGCTTCGCGGTGGGTCAGCTTCATCAAGTCTAGGGCGTGGTCGAGGGTTTCTTCCAAAGTATGAGCAATCGGCATATTAAACTTTTCAGCCAGTGCATGTAGGTAGCGCATTTTTGGTGCCCCCTCAGGGTAGCCCAGTACGCATTTACCGCTTGCGGCGTACAAGCCAAACTCAACGTTAGTCGTAAACGCAGGCATTGTTTTAAGGTCGCGCGGTACCCAGTACACTTGCACCGTGGCAGCGTCTAAGCCGTTCCATTCCCAGTTAATTTGGCCGTCATAGTCGGCATAGCGCTCAGCGCCTTTGTCTTCAGGGATGAACACGTTGCCTGTAAAACCTTTGGCTTTCAAAAACTCAACAGCTTCAGGGCGCCATGAAGGCACATCGTCACTGCGGGGTGTTGGCCCTGCTAGAAAGATACCCTGCTCTTTACCCGTCCATGCATTTTCAAGAATAGCTTTATCAGTGTTAACGTACAGTACTTGCATGTTAGTTAAGCTCCCACTTATGGGCTTTTTCGCCGTTTTGTTTTAGGGCAGCATCAATGGTGTTGGTCATGAGGGTTGCCACAGTCATCGGCCCCACGCCACCCGGTACAGGGCTTAGTAGGCCA
Organism: Proteobacteria bacterium UBA6503; assembly: GCA_002436405.1. GTDB lineage: Bacteria > Pseudomonadota > Alphaproteobacteria > UBA1280 > UBA6503 > UBA6503. The sequence continues at coordinate 54,688 of DJLZ01000003.1, read as the reverse complement.
GCAACGTCACGGCAATTCAGGTCACAGTCGCCCACAACTTCGCCAGTTTCAAGGCGGGTAATACCCACATCAACCACGGCAGCGCCTGGTTTAATCATGTCGCTTGTAATGAGTGACGGCACACCTGTGGCTACCACCAAAATATCGGCCTGTTTTGTGTATTCACTAATATCAGGGGTATGGCGCTGGCAAGTGGTTACGGTGGCGCCTGCTTGAGCCAAAAGCTCAGCCACAGGGCGGCCTACTAACTGAGAGCGACCAACCACAACGGCTTGCTTACCCATAAAGTCAATATTGTACGACTTTAGCAAACGCATAATACCTAGCGGCGTACACGGACGAATGCCACCAAGCTCACGCGCCACAAGCACACCCATGTTATGCGTGGTCAAGCCATCAACATCTTTATGGGGTGCAATTTTGTTTAGGGCTTGGCGCTTTTTAAGGCCTTTAGGCAATGGCAGCTGTAGCAAGATGCCGTGCACACCCTCATCTTTTGAAAGGGCTTCAAGAGCGGTATCAAGCTCAACCTGTGTAATGGTACTTGGTAGTTGCTTAAGCTCGGCGTTAATACCCACTTTGTTGGCAGCACGCATTTTTGCGTCTACGTAAATTTCAGAGGCTGGGTCATCCCCCACAAGCACAACGTGCAAGGTTGGGGTAACGCCTTTCTTTTTAAGCTTAGCTACAACGTCTACTGCTTGTTTAAAAAGGCGCTCACGTAGTGAACGGCCTTCCATTGAGGTATATTTAAAAGCAGTGGCTTGTTGCATAGGCTTAATAATTCCTTAGTCCATCTTCAGTACAAAAACGAGGTTATCTTCCGTCGAGGCATCAGCATCGTAGCTATAACCTGCTTCACTAAAGTTTTTAAGCTTAGCAACATCGGTAATACGTTTTTTAATAATGTAGTCCGCCATCATGCCGCGGGCGCGTTTAGCCATAAGGCCGATGGTTTTCTTTTTGCCGCCTTTAATTTGCTTAAAGTCAATATTCACCACTGGGGCTTTAAGGCCTTTAGGCTTTACGGCTTTGTAGTATTCGTTTGAAGCTAGGTTCACAATAACGCTTGGCTTATCGGCGTTAAGGGTATCTGTAATCTGATTGCCCCAGAACTTATAAAGGTTGGCGCCACGGTCATTCTCTAGCTTAGTGCCCATCTCTAGGCGGTAAGGCTGCATAAGGTCAAGCGGGCGTAGTACACCGTACAGGCCTGAAAGCATACGAATGTGATCTTGCGCAAACTTAAGGTCGTCTTGGCTATAGCTCTCAACGTCCATGTTGTCATATACATCCCCTTTAAAGGTGTATAGAGCTGGGTGCGCATTATCTTCGGTAAGCGGTAGCTTAAAGTCTTGGTAGCGGTTGTAGTTCAGCTCGGCCAAGTTATCGCTAAGCCCCATCAGGTTTTTAATATCATCTTGGCTATGGCCTTTAAGCACCTTAAGAAGGTCTTTACCTTCATCCATCAATGGTGGTTGCGTCGGTTTAGCCCCTTTAGGTGGGGTAAGCTTATCTAGCTTTTTTGAAGGGCTTAGAAGTACAAGCATTGTTATAACCTCTCTCTCACTTACTTCCAGTAAACAAGGTGGGTTTTCTTCTTACCCACTTGTAGCACTGTAAACTTGTTAAACAACGCATCGTCAGTCTTCACTGGGGCGTTATAGTCTTTCTTGGCAATGGCATGGCCGTTTAGCTTTACGGTACCTGCGTCAACAAACTCACGTGCTTGGCGGTTTGATGAAGCCAGCCCCGTTGTGCTAAGTGCTAGCAAAATTGGCACTTCGTTTTCGTCCATTGCTGTTGCTGGCAAACCGTCTTGTTTAAGTTGCTCAAAGTCTTTTGCTGAAAGGCGCTGCCATTTATCATCTTCGTTTGAGAATACAACCGAGGTTAAGTGCAAGGCTTGTTCTAGCCCCTCTTCACCGTGTACAAGTTTAGTTACTTCTTCAGCCAGCTTTGTTTGGCCCACACGCTTGTGCGGTGCTTCGCTGTGTTCAGCAACAACGGCTGCAATTTCATCCATGTTCAGGAATGTGAAGTACTTCAAGAATTTCTCTACATCGTCATCAGCCGTGTTTAGCCAGAATTGGAAGAATGCGTAAGGTGATGTTTTCTCTGCATCAAGCCAAATGGTGCCGCTTTCGGTTTTACCAAACTTTGTCCCGTCTGATTTTGTTACCAATGGTAGGGTTAGTGCTTGAACTGAGTTACCGTTCATACGGCGTGTAAGATCAACCCCTGCGGTAATGTTACCCCATTGGTCACTCCCGCCTACTTGTAGGGTGCAGTTGTGGGTTTTGTTAAGCTCAGCAAAGTCGAGGCCTTGTAGCAAAGCGTATGAAAATTCAGTAAACGAAATACCAACGTCTTCACGCTCTAGGCGGGTTTTAACGGCTTCTTTCTTCATCATGGCATTAACTGAGAAGTGCTTACCAATATCACGCAAGAAATCAATCACGTTCATGTTGCCAACCCAATCAAGGTTGTTCACAACTTCAGCGTTGTTCATATCAAGGTATTGGCTTACTTGCTTACGCAGGCATTCAGTCCAGCCTTTAACGGTGCTGTCGTCATTCAGCTTACGCTCTTGCGCTTTAAAGCTAGGGTCACCAATAAGGCCTGTTGCCCCACCTACCAATGCCAATGGGCGGTGGCCCGCTAACTGGAAACGACGCAACGTTAGTAGCGGCACAAGGCTACCAATGTGCAAACTATCGGCTGATGGATCAAAACCACAATATAGGGTCTGAGGGCTTGATAGAAGTTCTTCTAGTTCTTCACGGTCAGTGCTTTGGAACAGCAAGCCGCGGGCCTCAAGGTCTTTTAGCAGTGTTGTATCAACAGTTTTCATTGGTATTTACTCTTTGGTAAGGGGTTTATTTAAATCTTCTTATAATCTTTTAATGGCGCCTCATGAATAAAGCCCCTTCAAAATAGCCAATCCTGCCGTTTTTTGCAACGAAGGACTTCACAAACACGGCGAATTCACATAAATTAAACACTTATAAATACATTGAGCATAAATAAGAAGAAAACGCATCATGCCAAAATCAACCACCAGCATCTCAGCTTCCGCCCATACAATGACCATGGGCCTTTGCGCTGCCCTGATTACAGTTGAAGATGCTACCCCCAAAATGCTTACGGTTGATGGCGGCGTACCCTTTGGTACCTTTGACCCTGAAAAAGACTTTACCCTACACCTAGGTCTACACCGCTGGATTAACGAGCAAACTGGCCTTATGCCAAACTACGTTGAACAGCTGTACACCTTTGGTAACCGCTTCCGTGACCCGGGCGAGCTTGCAGGCGGCCCGCGCGTTATCTCAGTTGGCTACTTGGGCCTTATGCCCCCAACACAACCCAAAACTGAAGACGCCACCTGGACCCCTATTTATGACTTTCTGCCTTGGGAAGACCAACGTACCGAAAACAAACAACTGATTGAAAAGTACTTGGTGCCAGCCCTAAAGCTTTGGGCCAACGAAGCCCCAACCCCAAAAGAAATTAGCCTACGCATGCAGCGCCTTGCCCTGAACTGGGGGATTGACGATACACCGTTTGATAACGAGCGTGTGCTTGAGCGCTACCAAATGCTTTACGAAGCAGGCCTTGTTGAAGAAGCCCACCGCGACTACAAAAACCTGCATGGCAAAACAACCAACCTGCCAATGTCGGACCGTGTGGGCCGCCTCACAGACCTACAGCGCATTGCGAAAATGACGGGCACACCTATGCCCCTTGACCACCGCCGTATTTTGGCCAGCGCCCTACAGCGCTTTAGAGGTAAACTTAAATACCGCCCACTGGTGTTTGAGATTATGGCCAAAACCTTCACCCTGTTTGAACTTCAAAAAGTGGTTGAGGCTCTTTCTGGTACTAAAATCCACAAGCAAAACTTTCGCCGTCTGGTGCTAAACGAAGGCCTTGTACAAGAAACAGGTAAGCTTGATACATCAGGCCGTGGCCGCCCAGCAGAACTCTACAAGTTCCGCGAGGAAGTGCTCTTCGAGCGCCCAGCCCCTGGGTTGTCGTAACACGGCTGGCCTTTTGGGCGATATTTTACATTTTTCACGTTGTTCGGTACTCATGTAGGCGTAACTACACTGCGTGCCTCACTGCCTTAAAAACGTAAAATCTCTTCCCAAAATCCTCACCCTCCCGCTGAATAAAACGCGCCCTTTATCCTTATCGTAATCCCATAACCCTTTGATTTTATTACAAGCCGATTTCATAACCCTTGACATTTGCAGGGTTAGCACATAAGTTATGTTTTCCTAAAAGGACTTTTTATATCTTCTCTTTACCTTTCGACACTATTTATCGTTCGCGATAAATAAGGAGTTCTATGAACATTTCTAACCAACAACCTTCGCTTAATGCAGACCTGCTTAAGGCTGCAAAAAATGATGATTGGGCTTCGGCTAAAAAAGCAATTGAAGCTGGCGCTGACATTCTGACTCAGGATGAAAACGGCGACTCTGCTGCAATTCTTTTTGCATGCCACGGTAACTGCCGCGCAGTTATTGGCATGGCCAAGATCAACAAAGCCACCCTTGAGCTTACGGATAACACCGGTAGTACACCGGGCATCTGTTTTGCTATGCACAACCATGGCGATGCCGCTGTAACCGTTGCGTCTGAATACCCGCACATTGTGCGTCAGGTAAACGACCGCGGTAACAGCATGGCCACATGGTTCGCACAGTACCAGAACGTTAAAACCGTACTGGCTCTCGCCTATATCAATGGCGGTGTCTTCGCACAAGAAGACAAGGACGGCCCCATCACATGGAAACGATTCCAAAACCACGTTGACGTTGAATCTGTTCGTCGCTTGAAAGAGCACGAAATCAAGGTTCGTACCAACTGGTAATTTGGGTTAGATTCCCTTAACGAGAAAAACCGCCCTTCGGGGCGGTTTTTTACGTCTAAACCACTGATACCTTAAGTTTTCGGCTTGTAATGCCTACGCATGTGCCTTACATGTGGCTTATAACACTATCTTGATTCCTTTTCCCTCCCATAACAGGAGACTTTATGCGCACTGCACAAGCTCAGTTCACGATGAACCTCGACCTGCTGGCTGCCGCCAAGGCCAACAACCTTGCCGCTGCCCTACAGGCCATCGACAACGGCGCTGACGTTACCGCTCAGATGCCCGAATCCGACCTGAATGCCGCGCACTACTTTGCACAACATCACAACATCGAAGCCATGGAAGCCCTCGCCCAGCGTGATGCCTCCATCCTGCTTGCAGCCGACGACCGTGGTTACTACCCCACCACGTGGCTTGCCAAAAAGCGTGACATTGATGGTGTTCTGGCTATGGCCACAATCGAACCGGCCGTGCTGACCATCACCAACGCCATGAACTATGGCAGAACCATCGCCCACGCCTTCGCGGTACAGGACGATACCGAAGCGCTGATTACCCTTGCGGTGCTCAACCCTGAGCTCCTGACGATACAGAATGCCTGCGGCTATACGCCGGTGGATATTTTCTGCTATCGGGGGAACAACGCCGGCGTTGTGGCCCTCAGCCGTGTTTGCCCCAAGGCAATCACTATGCACTCGGCACAGCAGCCCGATGGCTGCAATAACGTGACGACGAACCTGGCCATCAATAATCGGGTCACCGAACTCATCAGCATTGGTGAGTCCTGCCCCGAGGTCAAGCAACAGCGCAGCATCCTTGGTACGATGATGGCTGAACTGGCGCAAAACCGCTTTAGCGGCATGCGCTACAGCATTGCCATGCTTGAAGAAGCAGGCTTTGCCAAGCCCTAACCCCCCAATAACTGCCCTATAACTGCTTACGAAGCCCCCACCAACACGGTGGGGGCTTTTTTATTTTTTAAACTTTTTTAAATTTATCCGTTGACATATATCCTCATATTGAGCATATATTATATATACTCATATTGAGTATTATTAATTCAGTAGGAACAAACTGGTTAATAACTAAAAAATTAGACCGCCCACGTTGAGCATATTTTTTTACACTTATTTATACTCAATCAGAGCATTAAACAGGAAGAAAGCAAGACCCATGACCACCCCTACAAACACCACCCCTAAGTTTACGGTTGAAATTGAAGAAGCCACCGCCCCTATTTACGATAAGGTTAAAACCGTTATCCCTGATTTTGAATGGCCAGCTATTGCCCCTTACGTGGCTGAAATCAACCGCCTAAAGAAAGAAAAGAACGCCGTCATCCTTGCCCACAACTACATGACGCCCGATATCTTCCACACCGTGGCTGACTATGTTGGCGATAGCCTAGGCCTTGCCCGTATGGCAACTGAAACTGATGCTGATGTGATTATCCAGTGCGGTGTGCACTTTATGGCTGAAACCTCAAAACTACTGAACCCAAGCAAAACAGTTATCGTACCTGATATGGAAGCTGGCTGTTCACTTGCCTCAAGCATTACAGCAGCTGATGTACGTGCCCTACGTGAAGCCCACCCAGGTGTGCCGATTGTGACTTACGTGAACACCAGCGCTGAAGTAAAAGCCGAGTGCGACATTTGCTGCACCTCAGGCAACGCGGTTGAGATTATTGAATCACTCGAGAGTGATACTGTTCTGTGTATCCCTGACCAATACCTTGCAAACTGGATTTCAAAACAAACCAGCAAGAAGATTTTAACTTGGGCAGGCAGCTGCGAAGTGCACGAGCGCTTTACAGGCGAAGAGCTACGCAAATACCGTGAGCAATATAAAGGCGATATCACCATCATCGCCCACCCTGAGTGCCCACCAGACGTGATTGAAGAAGCTGACTTCTGTGGTTCAACCGCAGGCATGATTAACTACGCGAAGGATAAACGCCCTAAACGCATCCTGATGGTGACTGAATGTTCAATGAGCGACAACGTGGCCGCCGAAGTGCATGACGTTGAGTTTATTCGCCCATGCAACCTATGCCCACACATGAAGCGCATTACATTGCCAAAAATTCTCGAGAGCCTTCGTACGCTAGGGCCTGAAGTGACCGTTGACCCTGAAGTGGCCGACCGTGCACGCCTTGCCGTAGAAGCTATGCTCGCAGTGGACGAAGAGCGTGAGCGCCGCATTAAGGACAAAGCTGAAACCAAAACAACCCAACGTGTTGCTTAACGAGAGGGTCAGACTATGCCTCGTAATCTTAAAACCTACCCTACCCTTAACGCTGATGTTTTAGTGATAGGCTCTGGTGCAGCTGGTATGGCAACAGCCCTTGCGCTTGCCCCACTTAATGTACTACTTGTCACTAAAACCGAAGGCCTTGTTGGCGGCAGCACCGCGCATGCCCAAGGCGGCATTGCCACCGTATTTGCTAAAGGTGATACCCCAGCCCTGCATGCGGATGATACGCACTTTGCAGGTGCAGGCCTGACTGATAAAGCGGCAGTAAATCACCTAACAACAGAAGGTTCCAAAGTTGTTGAACAACTGCTGGCCCTAGGGATGCCGTTTGACCGTGACGCTAAAGGGAATATCTTGGTAGGTTTAGAGGCGGCGCATAGCATGGCCCGCATTGTACACGCTGGTGGTGATGCCACTGGCTGGCACTTGTCGCAAACTCTAGCAGCAGCAGTTGAAAAAGCCCGCCACATTCAGGTGGTATCCAATACCCACATTGCTGAACTTGTTAAAAAGAACGGCAAGCTTACAGGCGCTTGGGGCTTTAATACCCAAGATGGTTGGCTAAAACTTCAAGCCGCAAACGTTGTGCTTGCTACAGGCGGTGCTGGCCAAATGTTTAGCCATACCACCAACCCAGCCGCTTCAACTGGCGACGGCATTGCCCTTGCTTACGAAGCTGGTGCCACACTGGCTGACCTTGAGTTTGTGCAATTTCACCCAACGTCACTCGCTGTTAAAACGCCCGACGGCAAACAGCCACTCCTGACCGAAGCCCTACGTGGCTCAGGTGGTAAGTTGGTCAACAAAAACGGCGAGCGCTTTATGCTAAACCTGCATAAAGACGCTGAGCTTGCCCCACGTGACGTTGTGGCCCGCGGCGTTTGGGCTGAACTTGCAGCTGACCGCACCCCTTACCTAGACGTACGCCACATTGCAAACGTTGAGACTAAGTTCCCAACCGTTACACGCTTGTGCGCAGAATATGGCCTTACCCCTGCTACCGATCTACTTCCTGTAGCGCCGGCAGCCCACTACTACATGGGCGGTGTACGTACCGACCTTGCTGGTAAAACCGATGTTCCCGGTTTGTGGGCTGTGGGTGAGGTTGCCGTTACAGGTGTGCACGGTGCCAACCGCCTTGCCAGCAACAGCTTGCTTGAGTGTTTGGTTTTTGCAAAATCAGCTGCTACCGACATTAAGCAAATTGAAAAACAAAACGTTAAAATTGGTACAACGCCACCACGCCTCACGTTGGTAAAACATGCGGCTGCCACAAAACAAAACCTGCGTGACACTATGTATAAATCAGCAGGTCTGGTTCGTGAAAAACAGGGGCTTGAAAATGGCATTCAAAAACTTGCAACGTTGCAAAACTTGCCAGCTCTTATTGCCACAGGTGATGACATTCCGCAGGCGATTGAACTGCACAATTTAATGACCCTTGCCCCGCTTGTTTTAACCGCAGCGTTAGCCCGCACTGAAAGCCGTGGCGGCCACATGCGTAGCGACTATCCCACAACGCAAAGTACACATAAAAAATCAATTTTAATCAATAAATTACAATCAACATCTAAAGTTGAAAAAGAAGGGGTTTACCGCAATGAAACCGCAGCTTAAAACCGTACAAAACACACATCGAATCAGCACCCCGGCAGCGCTTCCTGAAGCACTTTACCTCAGCACTTTGCAAGACGCTTTGAAGGAAGATTTAGGCCTTACGGGAGACATCACAAGTACGCTAACAATCCCCGAAACCAAAACCGCAAACGCTACTTTTGTGGCCCGCGATGAAGGTGTGATTGCAGGCCTTAAAATGGCCCTCAAAACTTTTGAACTGGTTGACCCCACATCGACCATTGAGGCTTTTGTAAATGACGGCGAACTTGTGACCAAAGGCACCCCCCTTGCCAAAGTTAGCGGCAAAGCCCGCAGCATTTTAACGGCTGAACGTGTTGCCCTTAACTTGCTTGGTCACCTATGCGGCATTGCGACCACCACCTACAGTATGGCCCGCCAACTTGAAGGTACAACCACCAAACTACTAGATACCCGCAAAACGCAACTGAACCTACGTGCGCTACAAAAGTACGCTGTTACCTGCGGCGGCGGCGTAAACCACCGCATGGGCCTTTACGATATGATTATGATTAAAGACAATCACATCGCTTACGCTGGCGGCTTAGAAGCTGCCCTCACCGCCGCTAAAGCTGGTAAAAGCCACAGTATTAAAATTGAGGTTGAAGTAGATACCCTCGACCAACTGCAAGAGCTTATCAACCTTGGCGGTGCAGATATTGTGCTACTTGATAACATGACGGGCGAAACACTTACCAAAGCCGTAAGCATGGTGAAAGCCAGCGGGCTAAACATGGTAACTGAAGCCTCAGGCAACGTCACCCCCGACACTGTGCGCACCATTGCTGAAAGCGGTGTAGATTACATCTCAAGTGGGTTTATTACCCATAGCGCCAAGAACTTTGATGTTGGTTTGGATATTATTTAAAGGTATAGACATGCAGCGTAAAACTTGGAACATCCAGCAATTCAACAAAGTAAACCTACCCGACGTTGTGGGGCAGCTTACACCTGAGACCTTCCCGAAGTTCAGAGGTGTACGCCACCTTGATATGCCCATTCACATGCCGCAACAAGGTTGGCGCATCCCTGATGAAATTGCCGACTTTAGCTGCGTGATTAACATGATTAAAGCCCACGAAAAACAATACGGCGATTTTGAAGCCGACCACTACGTGTACATTACCATTGACCAAAAGCAGGTAGAAGCCGGCCGCACTGGCCGCCGCCCTGGGGCACACAGTGATGCCTATATTGAAACCAAGGATGCGCAGCTTGATATCACAACCGAAAATGCCGAATACATCGCCCAAGAAGCTGGCGAGGTAAGCCACACGTATATTTTGTATGATTGCCTACCGACTGAGTTTTTCAATGCGCCCTTCCCCCTTGAAAAGACCGAATGCGCCGCAAGCCTCGAGACCTTTGATGCTATCGCTGAAAAGAGTGAGGTTATCACCTACCCCACGCACACCATCCTGAAGTTGGATCCGTTCGTGGTGCACCGTTGCAGCATGTGCGAAGAGACGACAAAGCGCACGTTTGTAAAAGTCTCAATCTCACGCAAGCAATACGCCCGCCAAGGCAACACCGTTAACCCGCTGTTTGACTATAACTGGCAAATGAGCAAACGCAGCCCCCACGAGCGCAACCACCCTTGGGCCGCATAAAAACTTGCGCCATTTGAAAAAATGGCTATATTCCAACTTATGGAAAAGAAGCAAACCAAACAATACATGAGCCCACGCAAACCCTCTCGCATGAATAAGGGTGGCAAGCGTGCCCCTATTGGCCCTGCGCCAAACATGAAAGGCTACTTCGCCATTGGGGTGGATCGTCTGTCAAAAGCGCACAACTTGGGCAACCTACTTCGCACCTCATACGCGTTTGGCGCAAGCTACTTTTTCACCGTTTCGGCTGACTATTCTCGTAAGGGTTTACGCGAGGCTGATACTTCAGGTGCTACTTCAAGTATTCCTGTTTACAACTATGAATCTGTTGAAAAAATGGAAGTGCCTCAAGGTGCAAAACTTGTAGGCGTTGAACTGACTGACGACGCCATTGACCTTCCTAATTTTGTACACCCCCGCCAAGCCATTTACATCCTTGGCCCAGAGGGTGGCAACTTGGATAAAGACATTTTGGCCAAGTGTGATTTCACCATCAAAATCCCTATGCGCTTCTGCGTGAACGTGGGCGTTGCAGGTGCCATTGTGATGTACGACCGCTTGCGCTCATTAGGCTTACGTTCGTAGCAATTTTCTATACGTTATAAGTAACGTTCTTTCCCCACCGCCGAATTAAAACTGTTACACTAAGTGTAATGGAACTTATAGGCGTGCGGCGCATTGGTTCCGTAAAGAATAAAAATAGATTCATAAAGGCACATATACATGAGCAATCCACTTGAACAAAAAATTGGGCTAGATGCGCAGGCACTTATCCCGATTGTAGGTAAAGCAACCAAAGGCGCCGACGACGGTGAGCTTTTTGTTGAAAACGTTCTTTCAGAAAGCGTGATTCTTGACGACGGTGAAATTAAGTCAACCTCGTTCAACAACTCAATGGGCTTTGGCCTACGCCGCGTGGTGGATGAGTTTCAGGCTTATGTGTACAGTAACGACCTTACAAAAGGTGCGATCGAAAAAGCCGCAAAGGAACTTTCAGCAGCAGCCCCTGGCAATGGCACCCTTGCCATGCCGCCCGTTGGCACCATTACCCCCGTTTACCCTGAAGTTTCACCACTTAGCGCTGACTATGACCTACCGAAGCGCATTAAACTTGCGCAAGAGATTGACGCCTACATCCGCGGCTATGACAACCGCGTGCGCCAAGTGCAGGTTGTGATTTCGGCCAACGTGCAAGACGTTTTGATTGTACGCCCAGATGGCCACGTAGCCACTGACCGCCGCCCTATGGTGCTGCTGGTTATCAGCGTAACCATGGATGACGGCACCCGCCGTGAAACTGGCCGTGCGAACTACAGCCGCCGTGATGGCTACAAAGGTATTTTTGACGGCTGGAAAGCCGTTGCCGACCGTGCCCTTAAACAAGTTGACGTGCTAATGCAATCAGTGCCATGCCCAGCGGGTGAAATGCCTGTGATTTTGGGTGCTGGTGGTTCAGGCGTAATTTTCCACGAGGCCATTGGCCACGGCCTTGAAGGTGATAGCATCCGCACAGGGTCAGCCTTCTCAGGTATGATGGGCAAACAAGTTGCCGCTAAAGGCGTGACCATTGTTGATGACGGTACCATTGAAGGCTCACGTGGTTCATTGAACATCGATGATGAAGGTACGCCAACCGAAAACACGACCCTTATTGAAGACGGTAAGCTTGTAGGCTACATGAACGACCGCCTAAACGCCCGTTTGCATAACATGAAGCCAACAGGTAACGGCCGCCGCCAAAGCTACCGTCACCGCCCGCTTGTACGTATGCGTAATACCTACATGCTAAACGGCACTGAAAACCCAGCCGATATTATTAAAGACACCAAGCGCGCCATTTACGCTGTTGATTACAGCGGTGGCCAGGTAGATACCGCTGCAGGTAAGTTTGTGTTCCAAGCGACAGAAGCCTACTTGGTTGAAGACGGTGAAATTAAAGCCCCTGTAAAAGGTGCAACGCTTATTGGCTCATGCCTTGATGCACTAATGAATATTGACCGTATTGGTAACGATATGCGCCTTGAATATGCAGGCGGCACATGCGGTAAAAACGGCCAAAGCGCCCCAGTTAACGACGGTATGCCTACTGTACGCATGACCGGCGGTATTATTGTTGGAGGTACAGCACATGACTAAGCAAACATCAACTAGCAAAGACATTTGTAAAACACTGCTCGACTACGCCCTAAACGAAGCGCCAACTGGTGCTAAGGCCCGTGTGGTTATGGGTGAAAGTGGTAAAAAGTCAGTAGGTGTGCTGAATGGTAAGCCACAGTCATACGACAACGCGCAAACACGCTCGGTGAGCCTTTCGGTTTACATTGGCCAACAAAAAGCCAGTGCCTCATCGGAAGACTTTTCAGACGCTGCCCTTAAAAAGCTGGCGCACGAAACTGTGCTTATGGCCAAAGCTACCCCTGCCAACAAAGACGCCATGCTTGCCGCCAAAGGCCAGTTTTTGGAGAATGTTGAAGAACTTGCAAAACCGCTAGACCTACATGACGATGGCCCGCACCCTGACGTGACTGAACTTCAGGATATGGCCTTTGCACTTGAAAATGCAGCTAAAGCCACAAAAGGCGTACGTTGCAAAAGCGTAAACACCAGCTTTAACTATTCAACAACCACTGTGCTAACGAGCGAAGGCTTTAACGCCCAAGTGAAAAGCACAAGTTTTGTACCGATGCTGCAAACCATTGCCGGTGAAGGCGGCACGCAAACCACAGCTTACAGCTACCGTGTTTGCCGCCACCGTGAAGACCTACCCGCTATGGAAACCATTGGCAAAGAAGCGGCTGAAAAAGCCTCAGCCAAGCAAGGGGCAAAGCCAGTGCCTTCAGGCAAAATGACCATCTTGTTTGACCGTGAAGTTTCTCCTGATCTACTTGGCATGTTTGCGGGCGCCATTAGCGGCATGGCCGTTGATAAAGGGACATCATTCCTAAAAGACAGCATGGGTGAACAAGTCTTTGCTAAAGACATTACCCTAACTGACGACCCGACAATCCCCCGTGGTTTGGGGTCAGACCCATGTGATAGCCAAGGCATCCCCACGAAAAAACTAGACCTTGTTAAAGACGGCAAGCTACAGCACTGGCTATTAAGCCTAGCCTCAGCCAAGCGCTTGGGCCTAGAGCCTAACGGCCGTGGCGACGGTGTGACCAACCTTGTGATGCAGCCTGGCACAACCAGCCGTGATGATCTTATTGCAGGTGTTGAAAAAGGCATCTTGGTGACGGGTATGATTGGCCATAGCTCAAACCTAACAACGGGTGATTTTTCACGCGGGGCTGAGGGATTCTTGATTGAAAACGGCAAGATTACCCAACCTGTGCATGAGATTACAATCGCAGGTAACCTGAAGGATATGTTCTTGAACATGACCCCTGCCGATGACCTTAAGCTAGACCTTTCAATCGCAGCGCCGACTGTGCGGATTGAGGGGATGACCGTCGCTGGCAAATAAACCCTATAACAAATGTGCGTTTAAAGCTTTGCTGAGCAAGGCTTTAAACGTATACTGCGCCATAATTAACAACTACTTAGGGTACATATAGTGCTAGCAGGCTTTGAAATTCCATTTGTATTCGCCCTTTTGGCGCTCGTATTCGTTCTGTTTATGACCGAGCGTTTCCCGCCTGATGTTGTGGCGCTAGGTTCAGTTGTTATTCTGCTTCTTACAGGTATTCTTGATACCGATGAGTTTCTGACTGTTTTTTCAAACGGGGCGCCTATTGCCATTGCGATGATGTTCATTTTAAGCTCAGCGCTTGAGAATACTGGTTGCCTTGAGGTTATTGGTAAAGTGCTTACGCGCTTGGCAGGTAAGTCATTCTTACTAGCCCTTGTAAGTGTGATGATTATTGCCCTTGTGGCCTCAGCCTTTATGAACAACACACCCGTTGTTATTGTGCTCACCCCGCTTATTATTTCAATTGCACGCAGTGTGGGCGTGGCATCATCGAAGATGCTTATTCCCCTTTCATTCGCAGCGATTTTTGGTGGTATGACCACCCTTATTGGTACCTCAACCAACCTACTGGTAAACGGTGTAGCCGTAAGCCACAACCTGCCAGCTATCCATATGTTTGAGATGACACTCCCAGGCCTTATTTTGGCAAGTGTGGGCATGTGCTACATGCTACTTGCAGGGCGCTTTTTGCTGCCATCACGCCACTCGCTTGCGGGCTTGCTTGATAACCAACCAAAGCGACAGTTTATTGCCGAGCTGATGATCCCGCAGCAGTCACGCTACATTGATCAAACCATTGCTGAAACAGGCCTTGATACTGAAAAAACAAACGTACTTGATGTGATTCGTGGCCACTGGTCGCTACGTCATGCGCTGGGCCACACCAAACTCCGCGCGGGTGACCGTGTTGTGGTTGAAACTAACGCCGGCGAACTTTTGCACCTGAAAGAAAACGGTGAGATTCACTTCAAACCATCAGAAGACCCAACCGTTGAAGGTATTAGCGCTGAAGCGACTGTGACGATGGAAGGTAGTATTGCGCCAGATTCAAGCTTTATTGGTAAACGCATCGAGACGATTGCTCTACGCCGTAAATACGGCCTTTACGTGCTTGCTGTACACCGTAACGACACTGACATTAAGAAAGACTTTGACCGCATTGTATTGCGCTTTGGTGATACCCTACTGCTAGAAGGTAGCGCCGAAGGTGTTGCCCGCCTAATGGCTGATGGTGACTTGATTAACCTAAGTGAACCGCAAGAGCAACCCGTCCGTAAAGAGAAAGCCCCTATTGCCCTGCTTACTCTTATTGCCGTTGTTGGCCTTGCCGCATTTAATGTGATGCCTATTGCAGGCCTAGCCCTTGCGGGTGCCGTGGTTGTGATTATGACGGGCTGTGTGGATACTGACCGTGCGTATAAGTCGATTGATTGGAATATTCTATTCCTGATTTTTGGTATGCTTGGCTTTAGTATGGCGATGGAAAAAACAGGCGCCGCCTTGTGGCTTGTGCAAGAGATTATTGGCCTTGTAGACGGCTATTCACCGATGGTGATTTTGGGCGTGGTTTACGTCCTGACGTGGATTATGACCGAGACAATCTCAAACAACGCTGTTGCTGTATTGATTGCACCGATTGCCATTGCCCTTGCGGACCAGCTGGGTTTTGACAGCCGCCCATTTTTGATGGCGGTGATGTTTGCTGCAAGTGCCAGCTTCTCAACCCCGATTGGCTACCAAACCAACACGTTCGTATACTCAGCGGGTGGTTATAAGTTTACCGACTTCATGAAAGTAGGCCTACCGCTGAACATCATCTTCGCGGTGGTTGCCACCTACATCATCCCGATGTTCTTCCCGTTTTAATTAGAGTTCATACGTACATTAAAAAGCCGCAGAAAATCTGCGGCTTTTTAAATTAATAACTTCTTTATGTAACTTCGGTAGATAAGCGAGGATTTTGGGATGAGAAAATTTGTTTTCGCAGAGTGAAGTTTTTAAGTGAGGATTTTAGGATGAGTAGGTCTGCTTTCGCAGCAGCGAAGCATATTAACAATATGTGAGCTCAAGAAAGTAGGCATAATCGCCTAAAAGACCACTTAAACGTGGAAGGATTCGCCGCAGCCGCAGGTACCTTTCGCATTTGGGTTATCAAACTTAAACCCTTGGTAAAGATCCTCTTCAACGTAATCCATCACTGAGCCATATAGCACGAGTGAGGCTTCGGCGGTGATGAGCACAGTGTTTTCGCCCGCTTGCAGGGTCACGTCAGTGTCGTTTGCTTTTTCAGCGTATTCCACAACGTAAGCTAGGCCTGAGCAGCCTTTTTTATCGACACCCACACGTAGCGCCTTCGTTCCTTCAGGGGCTTTTGAAAGCAGCTTTTCAACACGCTGAATGGCAGCATCTGTAAAGGTCAGTGGTGCTTTGCTCATTAGAATAGTCCTAGTTCAAGTTTTGCAGCGTCTGACATCATGTCCTTTGTCCACGGTGGGTCAAAAACAAGGTCAACTTTTACATTCTTAATTTCGTCCAGCGCTGCCACATGGTTACGGACATCGTTCACAATATCGTCCGCGACAGGGCAGTTGGGGGCAGTCAACGTCATGGTGACGAAGGCATTGTTTTCAGCATCAACCGACACATCATAAATAAGGCCGAGGTCATAGACGTTGAGCGGGATTTCCGGGTCTTGCACGTGGCGAATGGCGTGGATGACCTTATCGGTCAGCGTTGCGCCCTCTTTTAAAGGCTTAGGCTTTTTAGGCTCAGCCATAGGGGCAATAACCACCTTCATGTTGCCGTTTGATTTATACGTCATCATGGCAGCTCCTTACTCGGTCGAAACTTCAGCTTCGTTGTGCATAGCGGCGTGCAGCGTATGCCACGCCAAAGTCGCGCACTTAACGCGCATCGGGTAATCCTTCACGCCAGCGAAGACTTTAAGCTTTGTCGGGAGCTTTTCTTCCCCGCCTTTGCCTGTCACGGCATTGTGGAAGTTTTGAAATAGGGTTTCAACTTCGGCGGCTGGTTTGCCTTTGACCATGTCAGTCATCAGCGATGCTGCTGCTGTTGAAATGGCGCAGCCTTGGCCTTCAAATTTAACATCAGCTACGTTACCTGCAGCATCAAGCTGGGCGTGGACGGTGATTTCATCACCGCACAGGGGGTTATGGCCATGGGCGTGGTGGTTCGCCGCAGGAAGCACGCCAAAGTTACGCGGCTTACGGGCGTGTTCCAAAATCATTTCTTGGTAGAGTTCGCGTAGGTTATCCATGAAATAGCTCCTTCGCTTTGTTAATGGCTTTTACGAGCCTGTCAACGTCGGCCTTATTGTTGTAAATACCGACTGAAGCACGTGTGGTTGCTGGCACGCCAAGGCGTTTCATCAGCGGCTGTGCACAGTGGTGGCCAGCACGAACGCATACGCCGTACTGGTCAAGGATAGTGCCCATATCGTGCGGGTGAATGCCATCAACCGCGAATGACAATACAGCCTTACGGCTAACGTCTGTCCCGTAGAGGGTCAGGCCTTCAATACTTTGAAGTTGTTCGGTGGCATAAGCATAAAGTTCGTCTTCGTAGGCGAAAATGTTCTCACGGCCATAGCTGTTCAGGTAATCAATGGCGGCTGCTAAACCTACAGCGCCCGCAATGTGTGGTGTGCCCGCTTCAAACTTACCTGGCGCTGGCACGTAAGTGACTTTATCAAACGTCACGGTGCGAATCATGTCGCCCCCGCCTTGGTAGGGTGGCATGGCTTCCAAAAGGTCGTAGCGGCCAAACAGCACGCCAATACCTGTGGGGCCATAAAGCTTGTGGCCTGAAAATACAAAGAAGTCGCAGCCCAGTGCTTTCACATCCACAATGTTATGGATAACCGCTTGGCAGCCATCAACAAGGGTTGTAATGCCTTTGGCTTTGCAAAGTTTGACCATTTCGGCAACGGGTGGGCAGGTGCCCAGCGCGTTTGACATGTGCGTGATGGCAAGTAGTTTTACTTTGTCATCAAGTACTGACTTAAAGGCGTCAAGAGTAATACCGCCCTCATCCGTCATGGGGATAATGCGCAGTTCAATACCCAATTCGTCACGCAGCATGTGCCACGGCACGATGTTGGCGTGGTGCTCAAGCTCGCTGAGCAGCACAACATCACCCGCTTTAAGGTTTTGGCGCCCCCAAGTGCTGGCCACAAGGTTAATGCTCTCGGTGGCGTTACGGGTGAAGATAATCTCACGCTCGTCGGCGTTGATGAATTCAGCAACGGTTTTGCGCGCGCCTTCATAAGCCATTGTTGCCTCTTGGCTAAG
The DNA here is from genome assembly GCA_002436405.1 of Proteobacteria bacterium UBA6503. GTDB lineage: Bacteria > Pseudomonadota > Alphaproteobacteria > UBA1280 > UBA6503 > UBA6503. The sequence goes on along the minus strand of DJLZ01000003.1, from coordinate 36,523 downwards.
CTTATACACACCGCGGTGGATGTTGGCGTAATGCTGGGCATAACAGTCTTCAATAGCGGCAAGAACCTGCTTTGGTTTTTGCGCGCTTGCCGCCGTATCAAGAAATGCAAGTTCTGGCTGCGCGTCAAACAACGCAAAGTCTTTGCGTGCATTCGCAACTTTAGCGGTGTTCATTGAAGTGACTGCACCCATACTCGTTAGCCTTTCATGCTCGTTGACATGCTGCGGCCAAGCCAGCGGTGAATAGCATCATGCAGGCGTTCGCGCGCTTGGCTGTTTGGTAGTGCGTTGAGCAGGTCATCAATAAAACCTTCGGTCAGCATAGCCATGGCGGTTGACTTATCAATACCGCGGGCTTGCAGGTAAAACAGGGCTGTTTCGTCAAGCTTACCGGTGGTGGCGCCGTGGCTGCACTTGACGTCATCAGCGTAAATTTCAAGCTCAGGTTTACTGTCGGCCTTAGCGCTTGGCGCCAAGAGTAGGTTTTGGTTCAGCATGGCAGCATCGGTATGTTGGGCTTCTGCGAGCACATGGTACTTACCCATAAACACACTATGCCCCCCTTCTGCCACAACATTGCGGAAGATTTGGTTGGCGTTTGTATGCTCAACCCCGTGCAGCGTATGGGTTGATGTGTTATGGTGCTGGCCTTTACCCGTTAGGCTAAAGCCCGCAAGGTTTGCACTAGCATTGTGGCCCGCCACGTTTGTTTCGAACATCGTACGCGCAATTTTTGAGCCTAGGTTTGCCACAAACCCATAAAATGAAGCATCACGCTGGAGTGTGGTATGCACTTCAGCCGTATGGAAAGCTTCGGTGCCTTCGTCTTGCTTACGGGTAAAGTGCAGCTGGCCGTTTTGTGCCACATCAATATATGTCACGCTGTTGTGCCAGTAGGCTTCTTCCGATGTACTGTGGTACACCTCAGAAAGCTCAAGCGTGCTGCCCTTACCGACCGTAATAAACGTCTTCAAGTTAATGGCTTGCTTGCCACCCGTTGAAAGGAATACCAACTCAACAGGGGTTGTAATGTTTTGGCCTTCATCTACACGCAGTACGTAGCCATCGGTCAAGAAGGCTGTGTTTGCAGCGGCAAGACCGTCAGTTGTTTTGCCTTTAAGCTTGGCCACTTGGCTGTCTGTCAGCATTGAAGCGGCTTGGCTAAGCGGCGCAATCGTCACGCCTACAGGGAGTGATGTCATCTCTGAAAGGTCGTAGCTCAGCTGGCCGTTAATGAAAACCAAGGTCACGGCATCACGAACCAGTTTAGCTTCACCAATCACGGCGCCACTCACCTGCCCTTTGTGTGGCAAGGTAAAGTTGGTTTTAGCTAGTGGGGCCAGGTTGGTAAACGTCCAAGCCTCGTTCACTGGGGTCGGGAAGCCAGCTTTTTCAAACGCGGCGCGTGCATCAGCTGTTGGCAATAGCGACTGTAAGCCACGTGGGGCTTCGTAGCTTGCCAAGGCTTCCGCATGGCTGGTGGCCATTTTGCGAGCGGCGTTTAGTTGTGCTTTGTGTTTAGGTAAAACAGCCATAAATCTCTCCAGGTTAGGCAGCGGTGGTTTCGTTCGTTAGGCCGCTGTAGCCTTCTTTTTCAAGTTCGGTTGCAAGGGTCTTGTCGCCTGATTTAATAATTTGGCCGTCTTTTAGAACGTGCACAAAGTCAGGCTCGATGTAGTCAAGCAAGCGTTGGTAGTGGGTAATCAGCACAATGGCTTTACCTTCACCACGCATGGCGTTTACACCGCGTGACACAATCTGCAAAGCGTCAATATCAAGGCCAGAGTCAGTCTCGTCTAGCAGGGCAAGTGTTGGGTTAAGGGCGCACATTTGCAAAGTTTCGTGGCGTTTTTTCTCACCGCCTGAAAAGCCGACGTTTACAGGGCGCTTTAGGAACTCGGTGTTCATATCAAGTAGCTCAAGCTTATCTTGGATGAAGTCCATAAAGTCGATGCCATCTAACTCTTCTTCGCCGCGGGCTTTACGCTGGGCGTTTAGGGCTGTACGCAAAAAGTACATGCTGTTTACACCAGGGATTTCAACCGGGTATTGGAACCCAAGAAAGATACCCTTTTGGGCACGTTCTTCAGCTTCAAACTCAAGCAGGTCTTCACCTTGGAAGTTCACTGAACCTTCAGTAATTTCGTAGCCTGGTTTGCCTGCAAGTACGCTTGCAAGGGTCGACTTACCCGAACCGTTCGGGCCCATGATGGCGTGCACTTCGCCTGCGTTTACCTTAAGGCTTAGACCCTTTAGGATTTCTTTTTCTTCAACACGCGCGTGCAGATTTTCAATGTTCAATAGTTCAGTCATAATTAACCTACGCTTCCTTCTAGTGAAATACCCAACAGCTTTTGCGCTTCTACAGCAAACTCCATTGGCAATTGTTGCATTACGTCTTTTGCAAATCCGTTAACGATAAGCGACACGCTGTCTTCTTCGCTCAGGCCACGTTGGCGGCAGTAGAAGAGTTGCTCATCGCTAATTTTACTTGTTGTGGCCTCGTGCTCAAGGTTCGCTGTATTGTTGTGGGCACGGATGTACGGCACGGTATGCGCCCCACACTTGTTACCCATAAGTAGCGAGTCACACTCGGTGTAGTTACGGGCATTCTCAGCCTCAGGGAAGATATGCACCAACCCGCGGTACGTGTTGTTGCTACGACCAGCTGAAATACCTTTTGAAATAATGGTACTGCTGGTGTTCTTACCCTTATGAATCATCTTGGTGCCTGTGTCGGCTTGCTGGCAGTTGTTGGTCACAGCAACTGAGTAGAACTCACCCACTGAGTAATCACCCTCAAGGATGCAACTTGGGTACTTCCACGTCACGGCTGAGCCTGTTTCAACCTGTGTCCAGCTAATCTTACTGCGTTCGCCCTTACAGGTACCACGTTTGGTTACGAAGTTGTAAATACCGCCCTTGCCGTTTTCATCGCCCGGGTACCAGTTTTGAACGGTTGAGTATTTAATCTCAGCGTTTTTCATGGCCACAAGTTCAACCACTGCGGCGTGCAGTTGGTTTTCGTCACGTTGTGGGGCGGTGCAGCCTTCAAGGTACGAAACGTAGCTATCGTCATCAGCGATAATCAGCGTACGCTCAAACTGACCTGTGTCGCGGGCGTTAATACGGAAGTATGTGCTTAGCTCCATCGGGCAGCGCACCCCTTTGGGGATATACACGAACGAGCCATCAGTAAACACGGCGCAGTTTAGCGCTGCAAAAAAGTTATCACCCTGCGGTACCACTGTGCCTAGGTACTTTTTCACCAACTCTGGGTAATCACGAATCGCTTCCGAAATTGGGCAGAAAATCACGCCCATCTCGGCCAGCTTATCTTTAAACGTGGTCGCAACCGAAACACTATCAAACACCGCATCAATCGCAACGTTTGAGGTGCCTTCTACACCTGCTAGTACTTCTTGCTCCTTAAGCGGAATACCTAGTTTTTCGTAAACAGCCAATAGCTCTGGGTCAACTTCGTCCAGGCTCTTTGGCTTTTCCTTTTGGCTTTTAGGGGCCGCGTAGTAGTAAATGTCGTTGTAGTCAATCGGTGGGTAACCCAGCTTTGCCCAGTTAGGTTCAACCATGTTTTGCCAAATACGGAAGGCATTAAGGCGCCATTCAAGCATCCACTCAGGCTCGCCCTTCTTCTCTGAGATAAGGCGTACAATATCTTCGTTTAGGCCCTTTGGGGCGTAGTCCATCTCGATATCTGAGCTAAAACCGTATTTATACGTCTTGTCGAGCTGCGTATCTTTGTTGATGACGTTGTCCGCAGGTGGTGTTGGCATTTTAGCAGCGGTGTTCATCGGCAAATGTCCTTCAGGGTCATTGAGTTTAAGGCCTCGCGCACGGCAGTGTTCACCTGCGCCCAGCTATCTTTTGTATTGCATGTGCCGGCGTAGCAGCAGGCATTATCAGTATCAAGGCAACGTGTGAGTGAGATTGGGCCGTCCATTGCTTCAACCACGTGGGCCATGGTGATGGTTTCAGCGCCCATAGCAAGGCTGTAGCCACCGTTTACCCCACGGCATGAGTTTAAAAGTTTTTGGCGGGTAAGCTTTTTCAGAATTTGGCTAACGGTTGCTTCGCTCAGGCCTGTTTTGGCAGCAAGGGCCGAAACTGTCATCAGTTCAGCTTCGTTTGATGTTTCTTGCGAGCGTGCAAACACCGCCATTAGCGTAACGGCGTAGTCGGCCATGCGTGAAAGTTTAATCGTCACAGTTTTACCTCAATCTTTAAATAGATATGAATTAATCCTATTTAGGCAATATATGCCTTTGAGCAGCCATGTCAAGGCTGTAAAACACATAAAAACAAAAGGGAATCACTTATTTTTCGGCTTATTTTTTGGCATATTCAGTATACAAAAAGGCCTCCCATCGGGGAGGCCTTAATCGCTTAAGCTTGAGCAGTATTATTTACCGCCAAAGAAGCCTTTGATTTTGTTGCCGATTTCGTCAACTTTACCTTGGGCTTCGGCGCCAGCTTTATCCATAATGGCCTTGCCTTGCTTGGCCATTTCGCTTGTGGCTGACTTTGTTGCGTCGTTAATAACAGCATTCAGGATGTTGTTAATGAACTCAGCAAGAGTCACGTTGTCGCCTTCTTTACCAATGTCACGCATGGTGATGGTGCCTAGGTTTGCAGTAAGGGCAATTGGCTTAGTGATTGATACTTTGCCTGATTGCACTTGAACAAGGTCAATCTCAACCTTTTTACCTTCGCCTTCAGCAGCGGCAGGCTCTTCAGCTGGTGCAGCTTCTTCGCTTGAGGCTGGTAGGTTTTTCATCATGCCTTCTTGTAGGTCGGTTAGGTTGTTCTTTTTCATGCCGCCTTCAATGGTAATTGCAGGGTCAGTGATTGTGATTTCCTGAATTTGAATACGGTTTGATAGTAGTGATTTTGGCTCAAGCTGCACTTTAACACCGCCTAGAGTTACAGCGTATGGGCTTTCGTAACCTTGTGGGTTTGCTACGCTAAAGCCTTTAAGCTCTAGCAAGCCTGAGAACGGCTTAAACGTAACGTCGTCAAGGTTAACTTCGGTGCCCACAACTTGTGTGCCCACGTTGTTAACAGCCATTTTAATTAGAGGCTCACGTACGAGGTACAAAGCCACAGGAAGAATCACCAAAATAGCGATAATGATTTTTAGAATACGCATAAGAACAAAACCTTTGTTTTTATTGAATTAATTTTGATGCCATGACGGTAGCAAACTTTCTCGTCATTTCAAACAGCTAATACAGTGTTTAACTAAAATAGTGGCGTTAAAGTTCCGTGTTTATATAACCCCTCAAAACCTTGAAAAGCCGTACGCCCTACCCCACACCTTTATTATAGTAATAAAAAGGGCAACACATGTACGATCCTCGTGATGATGATAAACCTCGCCAGCGCACAAGCCTTGAGCGTCAGGTGATGCACATGCCCTCTTCGCCCGAAGCTTTAAAACGCTTTACCCACGAAGCGAAGCAAGACCTGCGTGAAGGCAAAGGCCTCCCCAACCTCCAGGGGGATTGGATTGACCTCACAACCCACTACAGTTTTACCAAAGCCCTTGAAGAAGGTGGCACCAATCTTAACCCTGACGAAACCAAGGCCATGGCGCAAGATATGTCCCGCCGGATGGACGTTACACTGAATATTCTAGATAAAAAGGGCCTGCTTGAGCCTATGGGCTTTGGCTTCCGTGAAAAAATCGGTTCACAAAACAACTACATTGAAGGCGTTGCCTACGTGCGTGACATGAGCCTTTTTGTAATTACAAACCCGTCACTCGCCCACGGTGATGGTCATCGTCGTGTTTTCAGACCTGATGAATTCTATGACATATACGAGCCACCTGAAGATTGGCGCTAGAGCGTTAATTTAGGTCGTCTTTTCCTTTCTCTGCCTTGCTCGCTGCTCACGTAGTTATTCTACGCTGCGCGGCTTGCTGGCGTTGAGAAAGAAAAATCCACCACTAAATTCACAATTCTAGAAAACGTGGCTCAAGGCCGTGTAGCCGTAAATATCAAAATCCTCATTCATATCTTCATCAAAGCCATTGCGGTGGTAAAACTGCACAAGCGGTTTGTAGCCACCTTTAACGTGCACATAGGCCAGCTTATAGGGCTCGTCACGGTAGGCCTCAATAAAGGCATCTACTGCTTTGGTGCCCTGCCCTTGGTTTTTCTCTTCAATCACGATGCGTTGCAGCTTCACACGTTCCTCGTCAGGTTCAAGGCGGGCAATGATGTAGCCTAGCTTGGCGCCAGCTTCATTATACAAAATATAATAGTCGTACTGGTCCGAGGCAAAAGCCTCTTCATGCTGTTCTTGTGGCCACTGGTCAATATGCGCCACATTTTCGGGCGTATTTTCAAGGGTCATAATGTAGTTAATGTCAGCGGTTGTCGCGTGGATGAGTTTCATGGCTCTATCTTGTTAATTACTGTTGTGTATACCAACGTTCAAAGCGCAAACAAGTTCTGAATAATCGTCCCATCCATTAATATGCATATACAAGTAATTTACGTAATCTTATTGAAAAAGGCACAAAACATGCATATATTACTAATGTACATAGTTCGTGGGGGCGCCACGGTTTCGACGGGGCCTGAAAGCGACTAAGTGCATGCCGGCGGCGATGTCCCTCCGTTAAAAAAACGTCAATTTTATAGTTGCAGAAGATAACTTCGAATACGCACTAGCTGCCTAATAACCGGCTAGGTTCTAGAGACTCTCTCTTCCACTAGGGACCTTTGGAATTTTTATTTTTGTGGAATAGGCTTAATGCGGCCCACGCAAGCGGCTGAATTTTCTTCGGGATCGCCTTAGACTAGTTTGTCGTTAGACAGGTCTATTGTTAAATCAAATAGCGACTAAGCATGTAGGACTTATCGTGGATCAAGTTGCGGACGGGGGTTCGACTCCCCCCGCCTCCACCATTTAAATACAAATCCGAACACAGTTCCTTCAAGACCCATTAATGCAGTGTCGATAGCTTCGTTAGCATTTTCATATTTCTCCACCATATAAGCAATGGCTTCTGAACTGTTATCCTTATCAGCTGTTTGAAATTTTCCACCAGTGGCAGCCCTGTCATATTTCCTAATAGCAGCCTTGATATGTACCAAGTTCGATTTAGGCCTTAAGTCTATGCTCTCAAGCCGGCTGAGAACATTATAGCAATCAGATTTATTCGAAAGGGCAATAGTTGATAACGCATCTTGTTGTGTCGTTGTATCCCAATACTCAACTGCTGAGTGGTGAAAGGTTTTAAGCTTACTTTTGAGTTCATTTAACAGTAAGCGGCGCTTTTCTTTTTTCTCTTTCAGAGGAGAAAAAAGAGCAAATGAAAGAAACCCATATACTGTCCCAATTGCGCCCAAGAAATTAAAAATATCAAATTTACAATCCGGCATTTCAACCTCGTTGTTCTTGGTCTTCGATGTATGACCATATTTCATCTATGTAGAATTTAAAGCTCTCTTGCGCACATGTAAGATATAGGTGTTTTTTTAGGAATTCTAGCGAATACCCCTTGCGGACAAGCCCACCAAAGCATTCCTCTAAAAAAGATGAGCCGTAGCCAATAACACCATCATCTAATAGAACTTCAACTGAGTGAGAACCCTCCAAAAGAGGAATCAGAATATCATCTCTAAATCTCTCACCGCTGTGCGGGCCATCAGACTTGACTCTCCCTGCTGGATATTTCGAGAACTCCTGACCGAGATTAACATGTATAGTATTATTTTTATCATTCATGATGAGTAAACCTCCCAAGCAATCAAAGTGCCACCTAATGAGTTGCTGTGTTCAACTTTATGAGATACGAATTCATTATCTTGGTATGAGATTCGATATTCACCAAACCCACTATATACACAAAGCCCCCCCCTATCAAACCGTTCAAGAAGTTTTTTCATTTTAGGCAATCCTTTTCCTCGATAATCAGCGCCCGATGCTGTTCTCGGCATTTCAACAGCAGCCTCAATAAGGTGAGAATCATTCAACCCACTCAAGCCTAGCCTTGCAGTCCAATCCTTGAGCTTTTCAGCCCACCTAAGGGGTAAGCTGTCTGGTATTCCAATACCATGGTCATATACCATTATTGTAACCCTTTTTAATAACCGATTATAGGATGCTGCGAACCACCATCTTTCCTTAATTTCAAAAGGATAGTCACCTGTCTTATATGCCCATTGAGAAACATTTGTTACAGCCTCTTCAATGCCTCCATACATTAAAGGCTGAGATTCTATAATCAACGCTACTTTTGACACTTCACGCTCAATATCTTCTAATGCTGCCCCTAAATCAACTTCTTGGCCGGAACGCAGCTTAATAAAGCTTTCTTCACGGGGACTTTCATAATCTCTGAAAGGGTTAACAACTTCTACAAGGCCAAATACACCCATATCAATAAATAGCCGCCTAATCTCTGGTTTCCAAGAATCTGAGTCAACGACCCTCAACCTTTTTTTGCACATCTTCTGCCACCTGTGGACCTCAGCCGCAACTAACATTGTACACAACGGAGACATATCTTGAATTGTTGTAAAATCAACTTTTAGAGACCTATTTTTAATCACAGCTGAGGCCCTTATACATGCTAAAAACTGAAATATTTCATCAGAATGATTATTCATTCTTAAAACTGGGGGGGCAGTAATTTCAATTACTGCATTCTTGAGAAATTTAACACTAACTAGAGGGAACTTTTGTTTAAGCGCCACAACTTCAGATAAGGATAATGAGTAAAATCTGGCCTGACTAAACTTTTTCTTACGCATAGAACGTTTGCTTAGCCTAACCAGACGCATTTTATATTGTGGTGTGAGCTTTTTCATCAAATGAGAATACCTCCCATAGCAATATTTTACGAGTAAAAATGCAACCCATAATTTTAGTTACTATAAGTTTAATCATATAAAACAAAAAAGCCCCCAGATTTCTCTGGGGGCTTTTCGTTAAGGGTTAGAGCTCGAAGTCGAATGCGGGGTCGCTTTTCGGTTCGATGAAGACGCAGACACGGTTGATGCCTTCGGGCAGGTCGTAGCTGGTGTCAAGCGTGGGCGTGGTGCAGGCCTGGGTGACCATTGCGCCTGGGGCCGGACGGCGCAGGGTGACCGAAATCACCAGAACTTCGCCGTACTTTTGCTTGTCAACCTCAAGCGCGTAGCCGCCCGTGGGGCAGTTGACGCTTGCGCTGACGTTGACCTTGCCGTTTTCGACAGTGGCATTGGAGGCAATCTCAAACATATGAGTCCTTTCAGGTTTGTATGAAGGGTATGTGTGGGATTAAAGCGTGAAGTCGCCGATTGTACCTTCGAGCGGCACAGTGACGACCACACGCTGAACACCTGCCGGCACATCGATATAGGTATCGAGGCCGCTTTCGGGGTTCGGGGTGGCACAGCCACAGCCCGAGCACGGGCAGCTGGGGTCGTTCTTGACGGGCTTGGTCAGCTTGATGCGGACAGTCATGAGGCCCGCGTGCACTTCGGTTTCAGCTTCGAAGCCGTGAGCATTGGTCGAACCCGATGCGGTAACATGAAGCTTGCGGCCAGTCAGGCTGGCGTTTGCGGTAATTTCAAACATAGGTATTATCCTTCGAAAGAAGACATAAAGAAAACATTTAGAAGATTGAATATTCTTCAATCTTTAGCATGCCGCCTGCCCTGCTGCAACGAGATATAGCAACAGCGCATATTTTTTACTGTTGAGAATTACAACAAGCGCTGCTGCCAGCTAGAAACCACAACTCGGTTACGGCCATTTTCTTTAGCTTGGTAAAGGGCTTCGTCGGCGGCTTTAAGGGCTTCGGTCCAGGCAGCTTCAACATCGCTAAAGGCTACGCCTGCACTTAGAGTGATGCCTTCATCAACGTTTTTGATTTTGATTTTTGAAATTTCAGTACGGATACGCTCGGCAATACCTTCGGCGACTTTGAGGTTGGCATCATCAATAAGGCAAACAAACTCTTCCCCGCCCCAGCGGCCCACAGCGTCTTTACTACGGATACACTTTTTAATGACCTTACCCACCTTTTGCAGCACTTCATCACCCACGTCGTGGCCGTAGGTATCGTTAAAGCGTTTAAAGTGGTCAACGTCACAAAGGATAATATAGAACGGCTTTTCAAATAGTGAGCGGGCACGCATGAAACGCTCAAGCCCGTCACGGTTTAAAAGTTCAGTTAGGTTATCAATCTCAGCGCGTGAGGCAATAGACTCAATATTGCTGTTTAGAGCTTGCTGACGGCCAAGGCTGGCGTTATCACGCTCAAGCACGTTGGCGGCGGCCTGAATACCCGCTTCAATGGCTTTAGAGAAGCTTGCACCATCGAATGCATGGGCTTTAATAAAGGTTGAGCTAAACATATCGCCTGCGCCCAGTGTATTCGAGGCTGTTTTAATGGCACGCACGCTAAAGTGTTGGGCTGTGCCATCAGCTTCGCATAAGGTCACGCCTTTGGCGCCTTGGGTTACAACAAAAGCGCAGCCTTTAATTTGGGCAACGTCTTCCCATGTTTTTGCATCGTCCATGTGGGTAACGAGGTAATCCATCTCGGTAGCGTTTACGAACACCACTTTAATTGGGTGTTCAACCTCAAGAATACGCACGCACTTAGCTTCTGATACGCCTGCGATGTACACGCCAATACCTTGCGACTTTGCTGCCTTTGCGGCTTTGTTCAGCGTTTCAGGCGCAAGGTTACAGTCAAGCACAAGGCACTTCGCTTGGCCAAGGCTGCCCTTGCCTGATTTATCCTTACAGTTGGCCATGCCTTGTTTAAAAAAGTCTTCGCCGAAGGTGACATGCTCAACAGGCATTGATGAAACGGCAGAGTAAAGATCGCCCCCCACAAGCTGTGCACAAAAGCCAGCTTCCGGCAGGTTGGCAATGGTCTTCACGTGGGTGCGGATGCCTTGGTTCATCATTTCGGTCAGAATCATTTGTGAAATAGGGCTTTGGTTAAAAGCGCCTGTAAAAACAGTATCCACGCCTGAAAGCTGCATGTTCATGGCAAAGTTATAGGCTGTGCCACCAAACTCGTATTGTACGGTGCCAATTTTATCAATAACGTCAGGCGCGCCAGTGACGCTTGCAATAATATCCAAGTGGGCCGAGCCTGCGATGTAGGCATAATCAGTTTTTGAGTTTGGCATGTGTGCATTCCTTCGTTGGGCATAGAGGCGCCCATTGTGCCACGTGTTTAGCAGGGTGCAAGCAAAAGGCTTAGCATTGCCTAAAAAACTGATATAATTCGATCAAATAAAGAAAGTACAACCCATGTCACACCAAGCCCAAACCGACCAAACTGCCCCAACTCCTGCAAAGAAAACCATTACTAAATTTGCCCTGCTTTGCGTAATATTGCTGAGCTACTTTGGCTATTTAAGTTATGAGTACGGCCTTGCTACAGGCGGTGTTGTTGCAGCCCTAACATGGAGCTTTTTTGTACTGTGCACCCCTATTGCGGATGCTGGCTTTTTGCTCGACTTTCCGATGCGTTTGCTCTTTGGTATACGGATGGTTGCCTCGGAAGTTATTGTATGGGCGATTGCCATTACCCTAAACCTAGTGGTGTTTTTTGGCTTTGCTGACTACTACAACACAACGCCCATTACCCAGATTTTTTACAAGATTTTAGCCAACCCTTACCCTTATTGGGCTGTGATTTTGCTTTCAGCTGCGGGTACGTTTATGTCAGTCATGTTTGGAGATGAGGTTTTTGATTCGGTGAAAGACCATAAGGCCGCAAAGGATAAAACAGACGATACCCACAAAGGGTTTTTGCATAACAACCACTGGAAGCACGAGCTTATTATGATTGCCTTTTTTGCGGTCGTGGTTGTGATTTACTACCACCTTGCGAGCACCCTAGGCATTGAAGAGTTTGTGAAATAGATTGATTAGGCCACCTGGCCTGCGGCAAACCCTGATGACCATGCCCACTGGAAGTTATAGCCGCCAAGCCAACCAGTAACATCCACCACTTCACCAATAAAGAACAGCCCCTCTTGGGTTTTACACTCAAGCGTGCGGGCGTTAAGGGCTGCCGTGCTTACGCCGCCAAGGGTAACCTCAGCCTTGCGGTAACCTTCGGTACCGTTTGGTTTGAAGGTGAACTTGGTAAACAGCTCGGTCAGGTCATGGATGACTTTATCAGAGACCTGCGCCATCGATGTATTCGGAATATAATCATTTTCAACAAGACGCTGCACAAAGCGCTTGGGCAGTTGTTCGGCCAGCACGTTTGCAAGGTCTTGTTTAGGGTTTGTTTGGCGTTTATCTTTCATCAAGGTTTGCCAGTCCACATCGGGCAGCAGCTGAATAGTAATACTTTCGCCCGGGCGCCAGTACGATGAAATTTGCAAAATCGCAGGCCCGCTTAACCCACGGTGCGTCAGCAATACATTTTCACGGAATTGGGTTTTGCCGCACGTTACCTCAGCATCAAAGGCAATGCCTGAAAGGCCTTCGTAAAGCTCAGCATCTTTATTATTAAACGTAAAAGGCACAAGGGCGGGCATAAGGTCGGTCAGTTGAACATCAAACTGTTTGGCAACCTCATAACCAAAACTGGTTGCCCCAATTTTGGGGATTGATAATCCGCCTGTGGCAATCACTAAGCTTTGGGCGGTGTAATCCCCTTCTGAGGTTTTTATTGTGTAGGTACCCTCTGTATGGGTAATGCCGTCGATTGTGGTATTCATTTGCACTGCTGCGCCAGCTTCAGCGCATTCGGCGAGAAGCATATCAACAATCTGCTGGGCAGATTCATCACAGAATTGCTGACCGAGTTTCTTCTCGTGGAATTTAATCCCATGCTTTTGCACAAGGGCAATGAAATCGTGCTGGTCAAACTGACTAAATGCCGACTTACAAAAGTGTTTATTCTCTGACAAGAAGCGCTCAGGCAGAATATTTAGGTTTGTAAAATTGCAGCGTCCACCACCTGAAATAAGGATTTTTTTACCCACTTTATCAGCGTGGTCAACCACAAGTACCTTGCGGCCACGCTTGCCACACTCGGCCGCGCACATAAGGCCTGCGCCCCCTGCCCCAATAATAAGTACATCGTAGTTTTGTGTTGCCACTTTTAAACCCTTTAGCGGTTAGTTAATGGCATTTGTTATGCCACAGTTTTGGGCTTTCGACAAACAGCCTTTAAAGGTGAATAAAAACAAAGTACTATACAGAACATAATTAATAATAAGCGCTACACCCTCATGACTGAACACCTCACAACTATGTTTGAACACTTTTTTATTGGTGGCCTGCTGATTGGCTTTACAGTGTTCTTTCAGGCGATTTGCTTTGACTACATTATGCGCATTGCCAAAAAGACCAGTACCTGGTTTTCAAACAACCTTTTTAGCCACTGGAAGGCCGTTTACATTACAGCCGTTGTGCTAGCCGTGATGATGGTGGGTATTGTTCAAATGTGGGTTTGGGCTTTAATGTTTTGGAAAGTTGGCGCTATTGCGAACCTACACACAGCGGTTTACTTTTCAGTATCAAGCTTTACAACTGTGGGCTATGGCGACATTGTACTGGGCCCTGATTGGCAACTACTCGGCAGTATTGAATCAGCCAATGGCTTTTTGCTCTTCGGTTGGAGTGCCGCATTTATCTTTGAGATTGTAAGCAACCTCTACCGCCGTGAAGCAAGCGCCATTCAGAATAAGCCTGAGTAAAATTGACGAGCTTATTTACTACTAGTCAAAGAACCGCAAACAATATAGTTTGTGTGGCGTTCACATTAATAGTTATGAACAACCAATTCAGAAGAAGCGCATGAGCACTAAAATCAAATACGTCTTTTCAATTTCGCACCCGATGCAATACCTCAATGCATTGGAAGCCTGCCATGCACGCAACCTGCCACCTGAAGAGTGTGCAGTTCTCTTTTTCAACAAGCCCTTTGGCACACAAATTGATCAGCTAAAATCAATTGTAAATCCGCATGACTGGGGTCACGTACAATACGTTGCCTACCCTAACTACTGGATTGCCCCAGGCAAAGGCCGTACCTTCTGCGGGAAGATGAAAGTCGCTTGGTCTAAAGTATTTTCAGCCCGCAGCTTTCACCGTGAACTTGTTGAGTTTGCGAATACTAAGTGTGAGCTTCCGCTCGAGCTTGCAGCAACAGGTAACTTTTTATCACGTCCGCACCGCCACTTTTTGGCCATTGCAGAACAGCTATTTGGCGCTAAAGAAATCATGCTTTTGGATGAAGGCACAGCTCTTCCCAACTTCATCGTGCCACTACGCCATAACCCCAACGATCCAAAGTCAAAACGTTTCAATTACCGCTTTACACGCCGCGATATTACAGGCCGTATTTTACGTGTTATTTCAGGTTTAAAATTCAGCCACCCAAAGGCTGCGACCCTATTTACAATCTATGATGATATTCAGCCACCAGCCTCAGATAAGGTTGAAACTAATACTTTAGATAGAGTTCGTAAGCTATTAAAAGAATTTAGAAAAACTGATGAGGTTTGGTTTTTAGGTACCTGCTACGTTGAGCACAATTACGCCCATGCTGATAAATACCTTGAGGTTTTAAAAGCCGCCAAAATGAAGTTTGTAGGTAAAACGCTTTACTACTTCCCACACCGTTATGAGAGTGAAAATAACCTCCAAAAAATTGCGGATTTGGGCTTCACGATTAAGCGCCCTGACATGGCCATTGAGCCATGGATTGTGACCAACAAAAAAATGCCAGCAGCTATTGCGGCTGTTGCAACTTCGGCGATTGATAATATCTCGCACATGTTTAAAGGGGCTATCCCGATTCATATCTTCCGCCCCGGCCCAGAACTGTTCATTGGTGGCAAACTTGAGAAAGCCGTTTACGATATTATTGATGGCCATAAGAAAAACGGCCACAACGCTGTGACCGTTTATCAGGTAGACTTTAAATAAGCCTTATTTGTAATGCTCGTGCTTCAAAGCTGTACCACGCTTAAGGTCGGCGGTTGCAACTTTACCCAAAAGCTCTTTCATGTACTTAGGTTTCAGGCCTAAACCTGGGCGGATCGCACGTACATTCTCTTCAGTAAGGGTATCGCCAGCTTTCACATCTTCAACAATGTATAAGCTGCGGCGGTACACAAGTGATTTCTCTTCTTTAGGGCTTGATGGGCCGTATGACACTTTACCAATAGCCTGCCATGCACGCTTGCTTTCAACCACTAGGTCTTCAAGCTCTTTAGGCTCAAGCGAGAATGCGCTATCGTGGCCACCGTCAGCACGGCGCAGCATAAAGTGTTTTTCAATAACTGTTGCACCCATTGCAACCGATACAAGCGGCACGGCCAAACCAAGGGTATGGTCACTTAGGCCAATTTGAACACCGAAACGTTCACGCATATCGGCCATTGTGGCAAGGTTTGCGTCTTCAGCGTCTGAAGGGTAGGCACTAGTACACTGCAGCAAGATAAGCTCTTTACAGCCAGCGTTTTTAGCCGCTGTAACAGTTTCTTCTAACTCTTCAGAGGTTGCCATCCCTGTTGAGATAATCATCGGCTTGCCTGTTTTAGCAACCTTTTCGATGAGTGGAATATCAGTGTTTTCAAATGATGCAATTTTGTAAATGCCTGGGTTTACTTCCTTCTCAAGAAAGTCCACGGCTGTAGCATCAAACGGGGTTGAGAGTGGAATCATGCCAAATTCACGCACTTTATCAAACAAGGCTTTATGCCATTCCCAAGGGGTGTAGGCTTCTTGGTAAAGTTTGTATAGGTTGTAGCCTGTCCATAGTGATTTTTCATCGGTAATAGCAAACTCACCCTCGTTGATATCAAGGGTCATCGTATCGGCTGTGTAGGTTTGGAATTTCACTGAATGAGCGCCGGCTTTTGCAGCAGCTTCAATAATTTCAAATGCGCGGTTAATGTCACCGTTATGGTTACAAGAAACCTCAGCAATAATAAATGGGGCCGAGTCTGGACCGATTGAGTAGCTTTCAACGGCTGGGTCGTTAACGATAATTTGGCTCATGTGTTTACCTATGTTTTTTCGTGTATTAGTGATTACTGCTGCCACTCGGCGCGTGTAATTTTTAAGTAATGGTGGTTTTTCTCACCTTTGTCAATGGTTTGAAAGCCCAGCTTTTGGTACAGTTTAATGGCACGTGCATTATCTGCAAGGGCAAATGTTTCAAGGCTTTCGCCGTGAAGTTCGTTAAAGAACTTATCTAAGGCTAGGCGGCACATACTTTCGCCAGAGCCCTTAGGGGCGTTCTCATCACCAATGTAAAGCCCCCACTCGGCATTACGGTTTTCATCAAAGCCGTAAAACCCAATCATGCCTGTAGGTGTGCCCTCAACTTCATAAATATAGTAACGGTAGTCATCAGGCATGCTTACAACCTTTGCAACCCACTTCTGGTGGCCTTCCCACTCGATAAGGTCTTGGTTTACCATAAACTTACGTACATGGTCACTATTGCGCCAATCAAGCAGTTGGCGGGCATCATCATTGGTTAAGGGGCGCAGCGCCCCAAATGGCTTGGTGTTCGTCATTATTTTAAAACTTCATTGTCTTTATCAAGCAGGATGCTGGCAATCGTTTGAGCCCCTGTCCCATCAACATGCGAAGATGAATGCTCTTCAATCCCTCTGAATTTCTTTTCATCAAAGAAGACCTGCTGTAGGTATGTTGCCAGTTTTTGTGGGGTAAGGTTCTTAGCCAACCCTGCATAGAATGTATAATGGTTCTCACCTAAGAACTCAGCGATTTCAACTTGGTTTTCAGCGATAGCAATCGTCACACACGGCAAGCCTAGGCACATACGTTCCCACGTTGTTGAGCCCCCTGCCCCAATTGCAATATCAGCCTCACGCATAAGTTCAGCCATTTTATTGGTCGACTTCAAAAACGTTGTATTTGGGCGTTTACTGCATAAAATCTCAAGTTCGTTAAGGTCAGGGTTATTGCCGCCCGCAACAAGTGTTACTTTGCCGGGGTAGCCCATGTAGTTCAGCGCACGCAAACTCATAAGGCACATGCTTTTATGATCACCGCCCCCAAAGTTAATCAGCACATGCTTTGGCGTAAACGTACGCTTTGTCACCTTGGCACGTTCTTCTAAAAACTCATCACGTAGCAGGGCGTATTTAGGCCCAAGTAACTCAACCACACGGCCATGCAGCAGCCCTTTGTAGCGGTGTGCCATATCGGGCACCATGTTTTGATCAAGCAGCAAGTCGCACACGTGCTCACGGTTAGCCATGTCGTCAATCACCATAATATGGCCCACATAAGGGCGTAGCTGATGCTCCCACTTCACATCAAGGTGATAGTGGTCCACAACAAGCCAAAATGGCGTTTGCTTTAGGGCTTTAACAAACTCGATTGTTTGTTGCCAATCCTGCTCAATAGTTACATCTTCTGGCAGGGCGTGGACGGTAAAGCCTTTTGCTTCAATGTAATCATTTAAATGACCCTTGGCATCACGGCACACAAACACGCATGTAGCGCCTTTAGCTTTCATGGCGTGAGCAAGTGTGAGGCAACGGATAACGTGCCCCGTACCGATGGTATTTGAGGCATCACAACGAAAAACAATCAATTGTTGTGTTTGTTGATTGAGCATGGTTGGCTTATACTTCCTTAAAATTACACATCTGTTATACAGGAACGAAAGGACAGCTACAAAATGAAAATTGCGATGATTCCCGCCCGTGGTGGTAGTAAACGTATTCCACGTAAGAACATACGCCCGTTTGCTGGAAAGCCTGCAATCGCGCACGCAATTGATGCCGCTAAAGACGCCGGCATTTTTGACCTTATTTTAGTTTCGACAGATGATGCTGAAATTGCAAAAGTGGCCGAGCAATACGGTGCGGCTGTTCCATTTATGCGCCCTGCTGAAATTTCAGACGATCATGCTACCACCCTTGATGTGATTAAACACACCCTCGAATGGGCTGAAAGCAACGGCCATAAAACTGAGGCTCTATGCTGCATTTACCCAGTGAACCCATTCCTTGAAGCAAGCGACCTTAAAAAAGGCTACGAAACACTCCTTCAAGAAGATGCTGGCTACTGCTTCCCTGTGGTTGAGTTTCCATCGCCAATTCAGCGTGCCCTTAAAATACGTGGTGACAGCCGCCTTGAAATGTTTAACCCAGAACTTTCGCAAACACGTACCCAAGACTTACAGCCTGCGTTTCATGATGTTGGTCAGTTTTACTGGGGTCGCCCTGAAGTGTTTCTTGAGATGGTTCCTATCTTCTCAGATCAAGCGACACCTATCCGTATTCCGTCATGGCGCGCAGTTGATATTGATACAGAAGAAGACTGGCAACGCGCTGAGCTTATTTATAAAGCCCTTTACCAGTAAGATTAGCCACGCAATTAAAGCATTAAAAAACCCCTGCAAAGCAGGGGTTTTTTGTATCTGGCTAAAGCGTATTATTTTGTTTTACGCATTAGGAACCATGTTACATCATCCATCGGGAATACAGGGTCACGACGGTAGCAGAAGCCATAGTCAACAAGTTCAAGATCTGAGAAACGTTCTAGGATTTCACCAGCGAAATCACGCTTAAATAGTTTGTTATCGTGGCCACGGTATGGGATAGCCACTGGCGCTGGGTTGTAGTATTCACATACAAAAATGTACTCGCTTGAAGCGGCGTAAAGCTTGTCGTAAACCGTTGCAAGTTCTTCTGGGTTAATGTGAATCAACACACCTTTAATCATTGCAAGGTCATGTTTTTCAGTGGTATCAAAATCCAAGATTGATGTATTGTGCACCTTGATGCCAAGGTCTTTCTCAAGCTTCTCGGCAGCGGTTTTGTTAATTTCAACACCAGTCAGTTTAGTCTCAGGCAGTAGTGTGTTAATTGCCTTCAAGTTCATGCCTTGGTTGCAACCAAACTCAACGATTGATTTTGGCTTACCCATACGGCTGAATACTTTAGTGAAAAGTGATGCGTTGGCAGCAAGCATGTTTGCGCCATCGTTACGGAATGTGTATTCGTCACCGAACTCACCTGCCCAAAAAGTTTCTTGTTCTGTTTTGAAGTTAGCTTGTGGCATGTGAGCCCCCTGTTTTGGCTAAAGCGCAATATTACGCGGTTCTAGAATGCTGATAATTTTCAGCGTTAAAATTTTTCAAAAGTTCAATCACACGGTTTTGATCATCTTCACTCATCGCGTGGAACATTGGCAAGCTTAGGCAACGGCTGTAGTAGTCTTCTGCCATTGGGAAGTCGCCAACTTTAAAGCCAAGTGCTTGGTAATAAGGTTGCGTATGTACCGGAATGTAATGCACCTGAACACCCACACCGTTTTGATGGAAGTGCTCGTACAAAGCACGGCGTTCGGTGCTATTAGCGCAAGTAATCACAAACAGGTGCCATGATGAAGTTGCATCTGGGTTCATACGTTGGCAGCCATAAGGCATCTCAAGCATAGCTTTGTGGTAGTTGCTTGCGATGGCGTTACGACGGTCAATGTTTTCCTTCAGGCGGCTCATTTGGCTCGTGCCAAGGGCAGCTTGCATATCCGTCATGCGGTAGTTTAGGCCAAGGGTATCCATTTCGTAGTACCAAGGGCCGTGTTGTTCTGCAAGTTCAGCTGATTTGTACATGCCGTGGCTACGTAGCTTGCGGCATTTTTCAGCAAGGTCGTCGCTTTGGGTGGTAATAACACCACCTTCAGCAGTGGTAATAATTTTCACAGGGTGGAAGCTAAATACCGCTGCGTGCGAGTATTTGCCACTACCAACTGGTTGCCCCTTATATGTTGCACCCACAGCATGCGCTGCATCTTCAACAACATAAAAACCGTATTCTTCTGAAAGTTCCCAGATGCGCTGCATATCACACGGCTGGCCCGCAAAGTGAACAGGCGCCACAATCTTAGGCAGCTTTTTAGCTGAGCGCAGTTTCTCCTCAAGGGCGGTTGCGCACATGTTGAACGTGGTTGATGAGATATCAACAAAGTCAACATCAGCGCCGCAAAGGCGCGCGGCATTTGCTGTAGAAAGGAATGTATTAGGCACAGTCCAGAGGATATCCCCCTCGCCTAGACCTAAAGCTAAGTAAGCCACGTGCAAACCTGCCGTGGCATTACTTACTGAAATTGCGTTTGAAGCATTGAAGGCAGATTTACAGCTTTCCTCAAATGTGGTTACCGCAGGGCCTGTTGTCAGGAAGTCAGATTTCAATGTGGCTACAACAGCAGCCACATCTTCATCTGTAATACTCTGACGGCCGTACGGAAGGAAACCTGTCATCTTTTGTAGACCTTACGCAGACTTAGTTAGTTTGTCAGCGCTGTAACCTAGTAGGTCACGCAGTTGCTGCACAGTCAAAAAGTCTGGGTTGGTGTTTGATTTGTACTCAAAACCTTCAGCTACAAAAGTACCTTTTTCACCTTTAAGGTCAGTTGTGTAATCGATGTTAGAGCCGAACGATGTTGTTGTCGGCATAATCACGAAGTGATCTTTAAACTCGATTGTTTGGTGTGCTGAATCTTCTGGGCACATAAGTTCATGAAGTTTCTCGCCAGGGCGAATACCAATGATTTTATGTGGGATACCTGGAGCAATAGCTTCAGCTAGGTCAACAACGTTCATTGATGGAATCTTCTTAACAAAAATCTCACCACCGTGCATACGCTCTAGGCCTTCGAATACAAGGTCAATACCTTGGTCCAAAGTAATCCAGAAGCGAGTCATGCGGGTGTCGGTAATTGGAAGCTCTTTAGCGCCTTCTTTAACCAAGCGCTCGAAGAATGGTACAACTGAACCACGTGAGCCAATAACGTTACCGTAACGTACAACACCAAACTTAGTGCCGCCAGCGCCGCTCATGTTGTTTGCAGCTGTGAATAGCTTATCTGAAGCTAGCTTAGTTGCGCCGTATAGGTTGCAAGGTAGCGCGGCTTTATCAGTTGAAAGAGCCATAACGTGTGAAACACCGCGGTCAAGCGCAGCGTTAACAATGTTCATTGCGCCAAGTACGTTTGTTTTAACGCACTCATCTGGGTTGTACTCAGCAGCAGGTACCTGCTTTAGAGCTGCAGCGTGGATAACAATATCAACACCGTTAAACGCACGACGCAGACGGTCTTCGTCACGTACGTTACCAATAAAGAAGCGCATGCGTGGATCTGTAAAGTCCATCGCCATTTCACTTTGTTTCAATTCATCACGTGAGAAAACAATAACCTTACCTGGGTTATGTTCCTTCAAAAGGCGTGTAATAAAGCGTTTACCAAATGAACCTGTACCACCAGTGATCAATACGGTTTTGCCTTCAAAAATGCTGCTCATTTTAAAAATCCTATCGTTGCTTTTATAAGCCAAGTGGCGCAAGCCACCTATAATAATATAATGTTGAAACGACAAATAGGCCTTCTTGGCTGTTTTGTCAAGATGTAGCCCCTTTTTATTAGCTTTTTCTAGAGAAAATCAGGCATTTAATACCCCCACCCAAAGAGTGTTGTAAGAAAAGTGAAATTTATTGCCTATAAACCCGTTGACAGAACGCACGTAAAACGATACTTTCTCGCTACCTAACCGCACGTGGAGGAGTGCCCGAGTGGTTAAAGGGGACGGACTGTAAATCCGTTGGCTATGCCTACATTGGTTCAAATCCAATCTCCTCCACCACTAATTCAAAGGTTTTCCTAACAAACTGGGATACAGCCTCAAAACCCCGCACACAGCGGGGTTTTTTAATACCCCCTACTGAACGCACGCTGAGACTTCTGGTATTTCAGCGATATTGGGCAAAAGTCTCAAATGGCGATTTTGCCGAGTGCGTTTGGTCTTTATAGCTTTGCCCAATTCCCTGCTTAACAGGGAATTAACAGGGATTCTTTTCAAAAGTCACCCCTACCCCTTACAGCAAAATAAAGCCCCAGCTTGGCTGAGACTTATTTGCGCTTCTAAATAACAGGGAAATTACTGGGAATATATACTCGCGAGTTGGTCAAAGCTCTGCATGATGATTTTACGTATACCCGCTTCAGATAGGCCTTCTCGCTCAGCAATGGCTTTGATGGTCATGCCGGCAAAGTGTTCATCCCGCCAAACGATACCTCTTACCAGATTCTGCAGTTGCACCTGCGGCAGGCTATCCAAAGTCTGGGCAGTTTTGCCCGTGGGCTTAATCACTACCGTGCCCTTATAAGCGCGGCGCACATAGTAGCTGATGTTCACCTGTGCTTCTTCAGCCATTGCTTCAACATTTATATTAAGCTTTTGGCCTATCAATTGAGCGTAGCTTGCTATTGAAACCGTTGCCACTAGTTTCTTCGAGTGTACTTCAACTCGTTTTAAACACTTCGCAAGCCCCTCGCCCAGCACCTCAATGTGCTTACGGATATGCTTGGCCGTGTCGCTATCCATCATCGGGTCAAGCCCCAACCAACTGTAGAGGGCCTCATCTTTGGTCAGTTCCTTGTACAAACCTTTCAGCAAGTGCTGTTCAACCTCATGGGCAGGCAAGCGGCCTAAGGCGGCGCTTGGGTGGCCACGCTTATTTATCAGTTCTTGGCTCGTGTAATATCTGTAGGAGGTCTTGCCCTTCTTGGTTCGGGTCTGCGTGTAAAGAATCCCCTCCGGCGTATAAATAAGGCCCTTCAAGAGAGCCTTGCTTTTCACTTTCTTAACTTCCCCTTGGCGGAACGCTGCTTGACTATCCAACTTGTTCTGTACAGCCTGCCACAGATCATCTTCAATCAGGGCTGTATGCTGCCCATCGTAGGTCTCGTCCTTATGGCGAATCTTGCCATTGTAGATAGGGTTGCGAAGCATGTGGTGCAGTGCCCCGCGGGAGAATGGCTTACCACCTCTGGCGTTACCTTTGGCTGTTAATCGTATGGGGGACGTAATACCCTCTTTATCCAAGGTCTCTTTCAAATCCACTACATTCCCCAGTTTTAGGTAGTCTTTAAAGATACGTTGCGCCAGCGGCATATTTGGCGGGTCAAGCAGCAGTTGCCGATTTTCAACTTTGTAGCCCAACGGTGGCACCCCGCCCATCCACATGCCTTTCTTTTTACTGGCAGCGATTTTATCGCGAATCCGCTCGGCTGAGACTTCCCTCTCAAATTGGGCAAAGGATAGCAGCACATTCAGCGTCAGCCGCCCCATAGAGGTTGTGGTGTTAAAGGATTGGGTCACGCTGACGAAGGTCACGTTATGGGCATCAAACACATCCACGAGTTTAGCAAAGTCCATCAGCGAGCGTGTAAGGCGGTCAATCTTATACACGACCACAATATCCACGTGGCCTGCTTTAATATCCTGCATAAGACGTTTAAGGGCGGGCCGTTCCATGCTGCCACCCGAGAAGCCGCCATCATCATACTTTTGCTTCAAGGCACGCCACCCCTCACCCCGTTGGCTAGCGATGTACGCTTCGCAAGCCTCCCGCTGGGCATCGAGAGTGTTAAAGTCCATCTCCAACCCCTCATCGGTCGACTTGCGGGTGTAAATAGCGCAGTTTATGGTTTTGGTTTTTTCATACGGCATATATACTTACCTCCATTAAGGTAAGTAACGCTTGGTTTTAAGAGGAAGTCGAGTCTTTGAGAGCCTTAAGTTGAAAAATATTAGTCCGTCCATCATTACTAACCATCTGCACAAGCCAATACTCCTCCAGAGAGTTAATACAAATCTTGTGTGTGTTCATAAGGTTTCTAATTTTATCTAACCATTCGATTGGTTTTTTCTCAAAGTCTATATTTGCTCCAGGGGCAAAAGGGCGCCAGTGATGTAATGCTTCGTTGCATTTATCGTATAAAAAGCAAAATTCTTCCTTAGTTAGGGCCTCGGCATCTACCTTGGGCTCAATATGATGTTGGTTCTCGCCAGTTTTCGTGACGGAGACAGGCTCTGGGTAATATTCAGGATTCACTTCTTCAATACATTCAAGAAGTCCTTTGGCTTTCCAATGCTCCTCATAACCTGAATGTCTCTCTTTATATTTCTCTACATTCGCTACTAAAGATGAATAAGCAATTGCTTCGAGAATTTTACGAACGTGAATTGCAAATACTTCATAGTCATAGGTATTGTTACCTAGGAATCCGCCTTTAGACAAAATACCTCTCAGAAACTTATCTCTTGCAATAATTTCTCCCATGTGACACCGGTAGATATCCATATACTTCTTTATTTCACCCATTGAAGAACTCCTTTCATTTACCCACTAACTATAATACTAGTCACAATAATAAATTCATCTATCATTGTGACGGTAAGAACCTAAAACTTTCTGCCATGCTCTTTTAGGCTTAAGCCTCTTGGCTGGTATGACTTCATATATCTCTCTGGTTTCATTGCTATAATTAGCAAACAATCTCCCATGCTTCAGCACAACTGGATGAATGGCTCCTTTGGCCTCCGAGCTCAAGTCACTAAAGGGGCAGACTGGCGACATATAGAGTGATGCCGCATATTCTAGCTGCAGAATAAGGCGGCTACCTTTCTTAAGGGGTAAGCCTTTATGGGCCGCAACGGTATCGCCGAAGATAATTGTGCCAGCTTCGCCTTCAACTATTCTTAGCTTATCTTCCCCATAGAAGCTGAGTACCTGTTCGTCTGGCAGGCGAGTTGAGTATGGGATACCGTGCTGGTTAAGTTCGTCAATATGGCTGCCCTCAATGTAGCAATGAGGGCCGTTCTCAGTGGTGACGTCATTAAGGTAGATAAACACCTTAATGAACTTCACAAACTCTTTGTCTTGGTGGAAGAACTGAGCATTGCGCGAAAGCGTCTTGTGGTCTTGTTCACCTGCGAATGAGAACCACAGGTTCGTTTGTACGTGGATAGGCGTGCACCCCAGATACCCTGAAACTACTGATAAGATATACGGGTCAAAAGCGATACGGGCAAACTCGGGCATTTGGGCAGCGGTGTTTTGGTCTTTTAGCCAATATGTACCTGCCAATTTATCAGGATTATTCTGCTCCATTGCCTCAAGCAGTGTTTTACCGCTAAATGACTGTGAGGTTTTGTCTTTCGATTGAAAAAGTAACTCATCCATTGGCAGTTTAGCTGTGAGTTTATTTGCTGATATGGCATAGCCATTCTTCCCTAAGGTCGCAACGGTATCGGCCACATCCGACTGGCTTTCAAAAATAGTGGGCAGCCCCTCTCCTTCAAAAATTGGATGTTTTTCCAGCAGGAACATTGAAAGCAGTTTGCGTGTTTTCCAGTCAAAGGCATACATCTCTTTAAACCTTTTGCGGCGCAGTAAAAAGCCATGGGTGTTTGATTGTTCGAAGTTCATAAGCCTTATAACGGCTTTTTGTGACTTGCGTGGAAGGCTGTTGTATAGATTAAAAGCATCTTCTTCATAGAGAGTGCTAAATGTGTATGTGTCGCTCATCGGTTCGGACCCCTTGTTAAAAAACAAATGGTCACCAGCAACTGGTGACCGGGAGTTCATAACCGTCTTAGAAACGGCGCAGCACTTTTTAGCTTACGCCTGGACATATAGCACTGCCTCCCGGCCATAAACCGGTTGGCAGCATCTTTTGTAACGGTCTGATGCTATGACCGTCTAAGAGGGGTTATGAAGCCCCAGAACAGAATTTGCTGTTCATGGGGCTAGTATGGCTTAGAGGGGATAATTTTCAAGTAAAGAATGCTAAACAGCGAAGAAACGGCGACCATTCCACCGTGTGCCGGTGATGGCTTCCGCCACAGCAGATAGGCTGCCGTAGTGCTTATTGAGGTATTCGAACCCTTGGGTGGTAACGTGGACGGTATAACGCTTCCCACGCCAGACCTTTACTAACTGCGTGCCAGGCTTAAGCTGTGGGGTGGTATTTTCGAGGGCTTCTGGGTTTTGTTTATACTGGCTTATTAGCTTCAAAAGCTGTGCGTGCTGCTTTGGCGGCAGTCCACCCTTCTCAGCCTCATACTCTTTATAAGCTAAACTCTTCTGCAGCAGCGTGGGGCCAATGCCTTGGTGTGGCTCAATACACCACGCCTCCTGCCATTTATCTCGCAGCTCTTGCAACGGTCTTGTCAGATTAAAATCCAGCCCTTGTGATTATGGGGTAAAATGACCCCATGAAAAAGCCAAATCCCTTCAAATATTACAAAACTAGCCCTGAAATCATTAAACTTGCTGTGATGTATTATGTCCGATTTCCACTCAGCTTGCGTAATGTAGAAGATATTCTGCATGAGAGAGGTATCGATATTTGTCATGAAACGGTTCGCTTTTGGTGGAATAAGTTCGGTACTCATTTCGCAAATGGCCTGAAGCAAAGGCGCTCCCCCTACTCTCACTCAAACTGGCGTTGGCATATTGACGAAGTATTTGTCAAAATCAATGGCCAGAATCATTACCTATGGCGGGCAGTTGATCATGAAGGCGTTGTTCTGGACTGCTTTGTTTCCAAGCGCAGAGATAAGAAAACAGCGCTTAAATTTCTAAAGAAACTCATCAAAACTTACGGAAACCCAAATAAAATCGTTACGGATAAGCTGGCGTCTTATGGTGCAGCACTGCGGGACTTAGGAATAAAACACCTTCAAGAAACAACGCAGTATGCCAACAATTTGGCGGAGAATTCCCATCTTCATTTCAGGCGACGAGAACGAGGTATGAATAGATTTAGGTCCATGCATTCCTTGCAGAAATTTGTAGCGATACAGGCCACATTCCAAAACCACTTCAATCATCAACGCCATCTAGAACAACGACAACATTTTAAAGCCTTACGAGCCACTTCACTCAACCAGTGGCGGCAAATTGCTATGGCATAAGACTTACTTGCCTTACGATATGCTGAGACTATTTAGTTTAGTCTGACAGCACCACACTGACAGGCTTCATGATATGGCCCGCCAATGATCCCGACATTGTGCCGCACGGACATGAAAACCTTGCGCCGGATCACCCGCATTTAAAAGAAGCGCATGCGTCCAAGGACGGACATGCTTTTGTGATCGATGATCTGCACCAGCAATGGCCGCGCGGATAAAAACCCCTTGACCTTCCAACGATGGGAAGCCCCATACTTAAACTATAAGCAACAAAAGGAGGCTTTATCATGAAACTGCATATTGAAAACATGACCTGTGGCGGCTGCGCCCGTGGCGTGACGGCAGCGATCAAATCGCTCGATCCGCAAGCGGATGTCAAAGCCGATCCGCCAAGCCGCAGCGTTGAAGTCGTTACCTCGGCCAGCAAAGAACAAGTGGAAGCTGCGCTCTGCGAAGTTGGCTTCCCGCCAACGAAAGACTAACGCTTCTTTTTGATAGAAGTAACTGCACCTTTACGGGCGGCAGGACGGCTGGTGGTCTTGGCAGACTTTTCGAGGCCTTCCAGGATCGGACATTCCGGCCTTCCGTCGCCCGCGCAGCAGCTGACGAGCGTCTGCAATGTATCCGCCATTTCCTGCATATCCTGAATGCGCTGCTGCAGATCGACGATATGCTTTTGCGCCACCTTCTTCACGTCCGAGCTTTTGCGTGAACGATCTCCCCACAATGCCAGCAATTCGCTGATCTCCGCCACCTGGAAGCCCAGATCACGCGCCCTTCTTACAAACTGCAAACGGTGAATATCGCTTTGCGAATAGGAACGATAACCCGATGCCGTGCGGTCACTCGGCGGGATCAGTTTTATTTCTTCATAATAGCGGATCATCTTGGCCGATACGCCGGATGCCTTGGCAGCTTCACCGATATTCATAGTTTCTCTCCTTTATTCTTGCCCCATAGGCGGTTGAAAGCGCCGCAAACGCAGCGCGTTCCCCAGCACAAAGACGCTCGACATGGCCATTGCCCCCGCCGCAAAGATCGGCGAAAGCAGGATGCCATAGGTGGGATAAAGCACACCTGCCGCGACCGGAATTAAGGCCGTGTTGTAGGCAAAGGCCCAGAACAGGTTCTGGCGGATATTGCCGATGGTCGCCTTGGATAGGGCGATGGCATTCGGCACGCCCTGCAGATTGCCTGACATCAACACGACATCGGCGGACTCCATCGCGACATCCGTGCCTGTGCCGATGGCAAGCCCGACATCGGCTTCCGCCAAGGCAGGCGCGTCATTGATGCCGTCACCGACAAAGGCGATCTGGCCGTATTGGGCTTTGAGGCGCTTCACAGCCTCAACCTTGCCCTCCGGCAGCACTTCGGCCACCACTTCGTCAATGCCGAGCTTGGCGGCAATGGCCTGCGCCGTGCGGGCGTTGTCGCCCGTGATCATGGCTACTTTCAGACCCAGATCGTGCAGGGCCTTGATCGCCGCAGGTGTGGATGCCTTGATCGGGTCGGCCACGGCCACAATGGCGGCCAGTTTGCCTCCGATGGCGGCATAGAGCGGGGATTTACCTTCGCTGGCCAGACGCTCCGCCGTGGCGGCGAATACGCCTGTATCAAGGCCCAGCTCCCGCATATAGCGATCCGCACCTACCTCGATATTCACGCCATTAACCACAGCCTTCACGCCCATGCCTGTTACAGAATCAAAATCACTCAAAGACGGAATGGCAATGCCTTCTTCTTTTGCGGCATCGACAATGGCGCGGGCAATCGGGTGTTCGGAGCGGGATTCCACCGCCGCGATCTGTCCCAAGACCTGATTACGTTCAAAACCTTCTGTCACTTCCAAATCGGTCAGGGCGGGGTGGCCTTCGGTTAGCGTTCCGGTTTTATCGACGGCCACGACCTTGGCATCTTTCAAAAGCTGCAGGGCTTCACCCTTACGGAAAAGCACACCGAGTTCCGCACCGCGTCCAGTGCCGACCATAATGGAGGTTGGCGTGGCCAGACCCATGGCGCATGGGCAGGCGATAATCAGGACAGCCACCGCATTCACAAGCGCAAAGGTCAGTGCGGGCGATGGGCCGTAAGCCAGCCAGACAAGGAAGGTTACGGTGGCCGCTGCCAGCACCGCTGGGACGAACCACATGGTTACGCGGTCGACCACCGCCTGAATGGGCAGTTTGGAGCCTTGCGCCTGTTCGACCAGACGGATGATTTGCGCCAGCATGGTTTGCCCGCCGACAGCCGTAGCTTTGAGCGTAAACGCGCCTTTCTGGTTGACCGTACCGCCCACGACCGTGCTGCCGATGGTTTTCTCGACCGGAATCGGCTCGCCCGTGATCATGGATTCATCCACGAAGCTCTTGCCGTCCAGCACTTCGCCATCGACCGGAATACGCTCACCTGGGCGCACTTCGATAATATCGCCCAGTGCTACTTCGCTGATTGGAATATCGATAAATTGCCCGTTGCGCTGGACATGTGCGACCTTGGCCTGCATTCCGATCAGGCGCGTGATGGCCTCGGACGTGCGGCCCTTGGCGCGGGCTTCCATGAATTTGCCGAGCAGCACCAACGCCACGATCACGGCGGCGGCTTCGTAATAAACATTCACGGTATTCGCCGGTAAAAGATGCGGCAGGAAAGTCGCCACAAGAGAGTAACCGTATGCTGCCAACGTCCCGACCGACACGAGGGAATTCATATCGGGCGCAAGACGCATGAGCGCGGGAAAACCTTTTTTATAGAAACGCCAGCCCGGCACGGCCAGCACAAAGCTCGTCAGTGCGAATTGCAGATACCAGCTCAGTTGCATGCCAATCGTGTTCATTACGAACTCATGCATGGCTGGAATCATGTGCGATCCCATTTCCAAAACGAACACCGGCAAGGCCAGAACGGTTGCCAGAATGAAATCGCTCTTCAGCTCTTTGCGTTCGGCGTCTTTCTGCTCGGAATTATCTTCGATCTCACCTGTGGCTTCGATCAGGCGGGCTTCATAGCCTGCGCCGATTACTGCGGCAATCAAGGCATCGCTGGTAGCCGATCCGCGCACGGTGGCGCGTTCTGTGGCCAGATTGACAACCGCATCGGTGACACCCGGTACGGCCTTGAGGGCTTTTTCAACGCGGCCCACACAAGAGGCGCAAGTCATCCCGCCAATGGCAAGCTCGGTCGCGCTGGTGCGTTCAGGCACATCATAGCCCGCATCCTTGACAGCCTGGACGAGTGCGGCGCGATCAACCGGGCCGGATGGCTTGATCTCCGCCTTTTCGGTGGCGAGATTGACCGCAACGCTGCCAACACCTTCGACCTTGGAAAGCGCTTTTTCAACGTGGAAAACGCAGGATGCGCAGGTCATGCCCTCGATAGGCAGGGAAATATTCGAGACGTTGGGTGTATCTTTTGGGTTATGGGCTGTCATGGCCGACTCCTTTATTTTAATTCCATATCCTTGATATAGTACACCTTCCCATCATGGGAAGGTCAAGACAAACTAATCTTGGACATATTTTGGTGAAAAGGCGCGTAACTTAATTGTTTTTATAGATAATTCACATTGTTCCCTTATGAAGGGAACTGCATATTTTTATCTTCGTTAGTTCATAACCAAAGACTTTTTATCATTAAATTGAGGAGAAAAACCATGCCCCATAAGCACAACGCCCATATGCAAGACTGTATCAGCCAATGTGACGATTGCCACGATACCTGTCAGGAAACCCTTTACAATCACTGCCTCGCTGAAGGCGGCAAACACGCTGAAGCTGAGCACGTCAAGCTTATGACCGATTGCATTCAGATCTGCCACACTTCGGCTGATTTCATGCGCCGCAATTCAAAAGTCCATATGGCGATTTGCGCGGCCTGCGCCGAAGTTTGTGAGGCTTGCGCGGAATCGTGCGAACGCATCGGCGGCGATCACATGAAGCGTTGTGCTGAGGCCTGCCGCGCCTGTGCAAAAAGCTGCCGTGAAATGTCACAAATGAAAAAAGCCGCATAAAGTTTGCGGCTTTGACAATAGAAAACCCTGCGCGTGACTGGCGCAGGGTTTTCTATTTTACGAGGGTCTATTGTACGGGTTTATAGGCTTTGAGGTTATCTTTGCTCTCAAAATAATAGACTGAACCGTCGCTTGCCGCGCCAATCACCGCATCAGCTTTATCAATCGTTTTTCCGCTGACAGGGTCAACAGCGCTGCGTAGGCTGGCATCTTTTGCCAATCGTTCTTTACACATCGGGCAGCATCCGTAATAGGTCTTGCCATTCACTTCCACCGCAATTTGCGGTCTATCATAAACGGCATTTGTTACCATGCATGTGTATTGCGTTTCCACTTTCCTGAGTGCGGGGCTTTGTGCGTACGCCGCAGTTAGTGGCAATATGAAGGCTATAACCAAGGCCAGCATTATCATGATGTTTTTCATTTTTTTCTCCTGAAAATTAGCGCCACACGATTTTCACGCGCGGCGCTGGGTTGCCTTATTTTTTCTGAATGCTTGAAACGGTATAGTCGTCACCACCCACATCTTTCAGTGTAAAAGTAACACTGTCACCTGCTTTAATAGCAGACAGGTCGACACCTTTTTCTGCCGTGAAAACCATTTTCATTTTTGGCCAGTTTAGCACCTTGATTGGGTCATGTGTGATATTGAGCGTGCCGCCAGCCACATCAATGCTATTGACTATCCCCGTTGCTGGGATGCCTTTAACCGGGGCCGTTTTAGCAGTATCGGTTTTCTTACCCATATTGTGGTGATCCATTTTGACAGTTTCACCCGGCTTCGAAGCTTGTCCGACGATCAGTGTGCCTTCCATGCCAAGCGCTTCATGCGGGTGGCAGTGGAATTTGTAAGTTCCAGGAACAGTAAATGTGTACGAGAACTTATCGCCTTCTTTTTCGCTCATAGGACTCATAATCATTTCGTCAACGCCTTTTGGTACCTCCACAAACATGACGTCATGCATGTCGTCTTGTACATTGACAAACGTCACCGTGTCTCCAGGCTGAATCGTCAGATTGCTTGGTGAGAAATAATACGGTTTATCGCCAGCAGGGTCGCTGACTTGTTTAACCGTAAAATCTTTGGCAAAAGCCGGGCTGACCATCATGGCCAGAGCAGCAGTGGTAAGAAGTAATTTTTTCATGGTTTTCTCCTTTGGTTAATCATGAATATTTTTAGAACATCAGACGCAGGCCGATTGCGCCCGCAAATGCGTCTTTGTCTTCGCCGTTTTGTTTTGCGATAGACGAGGTTTCACCGAATTTTCGGCCATAGTGAACGTCCACATAAGGTGCGAATTTTCGGGTGATTTCGTAGCGGGTTTGCAGGCCGATCTTGCCGTCTGAAATTCCCGCTCCAATACCGCGATCCGGCACATCCTGCGCGAACAGGTTAATTTCAGCATAAGGCTCGATGATCAGTCTTTGTGTGATCAGAAAATCGTTTTCCTGCCGAAATCTTGCACTGACATCTCCTTCCTCGCTGATAAACAGGTGTGCCTGCGTCTCGAACCAGTAAGGTGCCAGCCCGTTAATGCCGATAACGGCATATCCGGTAGTGTCAGGCTTAGCGTCATAACGGATACCAAACTGCGCATCCCAGAATGTCGAGATATTGCGGCTATACATTGCCCAAAACTCTGCATCTTCTGTGGTACCATCTGAACGCGCACCCTCGCTTTTCAGCCAGAGCTTGTTTTCATCCGTGCCTATCCAGCCATCCAGATGCCATGACGCAACGCCACTTTCTTTTCCAAACCCATAATCCGTTTCAACACGAAACATGTGATAGATTGCGCCGCCATGTTCTTTTGCCATGTCATGCCCCATATCCTGCGCGAATGCCGGAGCAAGATTGCCAAGAAAAAGAACTGTTGCTGACGTGAGTGTTTTAATGATTTGCATGGGAGCCTCCCTTTGTAGAGGATTGCTGTTGTGCTGGGTTGGAGGGCATGTCCGCATCATCAAATTTAGCAACGACTACTTTGGTCATCATCCCTGACATCATGTGATAGAGAAGATGGCAGTGAAACGCCCATTCGCCCGGTTCATCCGCCGTTACAAGTACGGAGTATGATTTTCCCGGTTCGACGATAACCGTATGCTTGTTAGGCAGTTTTTCTGCGGGCTGACCATTCTCCAATTGTACAAACATGCCGTGCAGGTGCATCGGGTGCGCCATCATGGTTTCATTTGTGAACGTCAATCGTGCCCGTTCGCCGTATTTCAGACGAATAGGTTCGGTCTGTTCCGAGAACTTCTTGCCGTTCATCGTCCAGATATAACGCTCCATATTCCCGCCCAGACGTACATCAATCGTGCGTTCCGGTTCGCGGGTGTCTTTCTGGATGCCTGCGTAACGCAGATCAGCGTAATCCAGCATCTTGTGGCCTGGAGGCGTTCCGGATTTTTTCCATCCGCTAATCATGTCTTCCGGGGTCATTTCCATGCCATCCATATCGTGCATGCCCATATCACCCATCGTGAGCAAGGCCCGTTCGCGCTGTTCAGGCACTTCGCCTTTCATGCCTTCGCGCGGGGCTAACGTGCCCAGCGCAAAGCCCGTGCGGTCGATGGGTTCGGCCACGATGGTGTAGGCTTTGTCGTCTTGCGGCGTAACCACGACATCATAGGTTTCCGCAGGCGCGAAGCGGAACTCATCGACTTTAAGGGGTTCCGTATTCTGACCGTCCGATTGCAGGACATTCATTTTTAGCCCAGGAATCCGCACATCGAAGAAAGACATGGCCGAGGCGTTTACAAAGCGCAGGCGTACACGTTCACCGGACTTAAAAAGACCAGTCCAGTTCTGTGTCGGTGATTTGCCATTCACGAGGAACGTATAGCCTGATACGTCAGCAAGATCGGTGCGCATCATGCGCATCTGGCCCCAATCTTTTGCGTCTTTCCAGGCTTTGCCAAGGCCGCGCTCTTCTGCATCCTTAAAGAAGTCCACGAGCGTTACGCGATTATAAGCATAGTAGTCAGCTGATTTTTTAAGATTGGCTATGATGTCATCCCATGGCTCCTCGGAGAAGTCAGAGAGGACTATCACATAGTCACGATCCGTGCGGATCGGATCTGTACCGGATGGATCTACAATCATCGCGCCGTAAAGCCCCTCTTGCTCCTGCCCACCGGAATGGGCGTGATACCAATAGGTGCCTGTCTGGCGTAGAGGAAAGCGGTAGGTAAATGTTTCCCCGGCAGGAATGCCAGGAAAGCCGTTAAAACCAGGAACGCCATCCATTTCACCGGGCAGCAATAACCCGTGCCAATGAATAGAGCTGTCCTGATCCATTTTGTTCGTGACGTGTATAACTGCTTCGTCCCCATCCTTGAAACGCAAGACAGGGGCGGGAATGCCGCCGTTAACGGTGATTTTTTCGATACTTTTTCCTGTAATATTTACAGGCTGGCGTTCGATAACCAGATTATATTCGACGGTTTTGGCCTGTGCAGGAGTTGCTAATGCAATAACTCCTAACAGGGCCATCGCCCATAGACGATGCCTTTTCATGACTTAAATCCTTGTGTGACTGATAAAAAGACGCAATTGTCCCATTGAGACAAAGCGTATTTGGAAGCAGCGGATTTAAGCCCTTGGAGGGCGTTTTATGCGTGTGAAATAATCGGAAGCAGCAATTCGCTCTTCAAAAGAGAACGGCGCTTTGACGGCGAGAGGAGAGAACAAGCCTAGGCTATTCGAGCCTAATATCTTGGACAGGCCGTTGCAGGCATTGCCAACGCATTTACATGTCAGACCGTCGCAGCAGCCCTTGCCTTTTTTATCAGCGGCCTTTTCAGTCTTTTCGCTGGTCTTGCTGCCTGCTTTTTCGTGACCAGGGCAGTCTTCATGTTCAGGTGCTTGAGCTTGTTCGGTATTGATGCTTTCCACTTTGGCTACGACAGCATCGCCTTCATGAGACATGCCCGCATGCGCAACGGCGGGCATCGTCGTACCGACGAAGGCCACCATCACAATCATGCTGATCCATTTCCTCATGTTCATACTTTACAATATAGCTATTAATTTTGACGAAATAAAGATCACAAATACCGTTAATGGTCGTCATGCTCTTCTTCAATGTGTGTAATCATGTCGAGGAGCATGTCGCTTACATGGCTATCGGCAATTTCGTAAAAAACCTGTTTTGATTGCCTTACGCCGACAACCAATCGTGCGCCACGCAATAATCGTAAATGGTGGCTAACCAATGATTGGGACAAATCAAGCTCTTCGGCAATGTCTGTAACGG
Source organism: Proteobacteria bacterium UBA6503 (assembly GCA_002436405.1). Taxonomy (GTDB): domain Bacteria; phylum Pseudomonadota; class Alphaproteobacteria; order UBA1280; family UBA6503; genus UBA6503. The sequence goes on along the minus strand of DJLZ01000003.1, from coordinate 1,494 downwards.
ACTTGGAACCATCTATACAGTGCAGAAGAATCTTCAACCTGCTGGGGTCACCCAGCAGGCGGAAGGTTTCGGAAAGGATAGTGACATCCTGTTGCGATTGATTTTTTTGCTTTTTAGTGGTCATGGCCTGCGTGGGGATTAATTGTTTTCGGAGCATCTTCAAGACTGCATGCGGCATCGCCTTGCCAGTCAATAGCGACGGTCGGATGTTCAATATTGAATTTATCTTTCAATTCCTGCTCAACACGTTTGGTCACTGCTGGCACATCGACACCGGCTTTCGGCTGGATATGCAGGGTTGCCATTGAACGACCTGATGTGATCATCCAAACATGAACGTGGCTTACATTTTCAAGACCATCCACCGTTTTCAATAAATGTGCCGTTACATCGACAGTGCTGGCATCGGCTGGCGCTCCCTCAAGCAGGATATGAATGGTGCGTTTAAACAAAACCCATGCACTGCGCAGAACCAGTAAGGATACCAACACCGACAAGATCGGGTCGATAGGTGTCCATCCTGTATACCAGATAGTGATGGCAGCAACGATAGCCCCGACAGAACCTAGTAAATCCCCCATCACGTGAAGGATCGCCCCTTTGACGTTAACATGTTCGGTATCACCACGTGTGAGATACCAAAGTACAAAAATATTCACAAGCAAGCCTGCGACGGCAACCGCCATCATCGGGCCAGCCATGACGGGTTGAGGTGATTGGAAGCGTTCGATCGCTTCATAAACAATCCAGCCTACAATCGCAAATAAAGTCAGAGCATTGACAAGTCCTGCGATGACTTCAAAACGCATATAACCGAATGTACGTTGTTTATCGGCGGCACGACGACCAAAACGGAAGGCGGCATAGGCTAGTCCCAAAGCGACCGCATCAGTAAGCATGTGTCCGGCATCGGCCAGTAGTGCTAAAGAACCAGAAATCCAGCCCCCCACGGCCTCAATCACCATAAAGGTAAAGATCAGAAAGAAAGAGACCAGAATTTTGCGTTCATTATCCTGCGTAACGGCTGGAACATGCGAATGATCGTGGTCATGATCGTGACCATGTCCATGATCGCTATGATCATGTTTTTGGCTGCCGCAGCTGCCGTCTTTGTGGTCGTGGTCGGAATGGGAGTTGGCCATGATTGATCCTTAGTATAATTTGATTCTTACATATGAATATATATTCATATGTTTGCAATGTCAATTCCTAAATTCTAATCACGCTGATGGTTGCGATTTAAGGGGTAAGAGCATTGCTTCCTTTTTCTAATGATACATTAGAAATACGGTTATCGATATTCTCAAGGAAACACATAAAAATCGACTGCACTGATTCTGCTTTTGGGCTGAAATAATCATTTCATCATTTGTCACACCAATAAGTGTACATACCTTCGTATTAATTACACAAATTTGATTTTCGTAAATTTCTTTCCAGCGTTCATACGCTGACAATCATACTATTGATACGGTCTTGTCAGATTAAAAATCC